>CABVBU010000004.1 GCA_902496665.1 uncultured Clostridium sp.
TAAATAAGTAGTAAATTGATGTGTTTGTTTCCTTGAAAATGCTGATAGATACTGTGTTTTAGCGGATAATCAGATTTTTATTGTGTTTTTCTATTAACAAATGGAATAGTTTTTTATAACTGACTGCCATACCATATCCTCCATTATTTTGTTAGCAAGTATATGTAAATATTATCACGACATCGTGAGTTTTTCAACGACCGCGAGTTAAAAACAGCCACTTGAATTTTCATATTCAACCAAACTGGTTGTTGATCTATTATCTCGAAAATGATTTACTTTTACCAACACTTGCATGTATGGAAACTTATAGTGATTTATTTCAGAAATAAAGAAAAATAAAGCAGCGTTTACATCCGTACAAATCGTCCTCAAGTTGAGGACGATTTGCCGTATATGACTTTCCGAAATAAGTATACATAAAAGCGGCACCCAGTATTCACACCAGATGCCGCATCCTATCATTTTCTATTTTTCCTCAATTATGAAACACAATCGTACAGACATACTCCCCATTCTTATAATCCTTCTTCGCAAACTGCTCTTCCACCAGAGTCTCCATATTCATCCAATACTCTTCAGCCGCCAGCATAATATGCGACAGCATGATTCCCATGTTGAACTCTTTTAGCGCCTTTGAGCCTTTCCCGGAGAATGGGGCGGTCTTTTTCATGAAGATGTAGAGGCGGTCGGAGTAGACGACAAAGCGCCAGGGCTGGGAGTTGAAGGAGGACGGGGCGAGGCGGGCGGCGCGGAGGATCGACTTGACCTGTTCGCCGGGTTCATCCTTGAAGGCGCAGAGCACCGCCAGGGAGTTCCTGTGAGCCAGGGAGGAATCACGGAACGGCTTTTCGGATGCCTTGCCGAAGGCGATGACGAGAAAGCGCTTCATTCCGTCTTTTTTGTCCTCGCCTGCTTTTGTCGCGCCGAGATAGCAGGTTCCGAGTTCCTTTGATGTAAGATAAAGGACTGCCTGCTCTGCCGCGTATCCCGCGTTCCTCATGGACAAACGGTCATCACCGCAGTATACCGCAAGGTAGTACGGTGCCTGCGTCTTCCAGAGTCCGTGGACCTTCTGTTTTTTGTCGGTGTTGTCCACGATCTCAAATTCTACCGGCTTTTCCTCATCTAAAAGCGCTACGGTTTTCAAATACCGTTTCAACGCTTCCAATCTCTCCGGCTCAATCTTTTCCATCCGGTATTCCCTGACGGAGTACCGGTTAAAAATCGCCTCATAAATACTCATAACTGCTCGCCTCTTCCCCTCATGCCGGATATTATCACTTTTCCCGGCAAACACTGCACTCTGATTTCATAATTGATAAACTGCAACTGTTCAGCAAGCCTGCATACTTGCTGCAATGATTTACATTTTGATACCTTTCAGCCCGTACTGCGTCGGTACGAACCAGAAATCCCTGACAAAAAATTCCTTTTTACGCCAGTTTTTCCATCTCATCCAGCAGATCCTTAAACACCTTCACAGCCTCATTCACAACCTCCGGCTCTTCCATGTCAAGACCTACAAGCTTCAGTAATTCCACCGGAGTCCTGGAACAGCCGCCTTTTAAGAAGCGGAAATAGCCCTCCTTCGTCTCCGGGTCACCTGCCAGGATCCGTCTCGCGATGGCCATCGCCGCCGAAAATCCTGTGGCGTACTGGTACACATAGAACTGCATGTAAAAGTGCGGGATCCGCTCCCACTCGTGGTCGATATCGGAGTCGATCACGGTCTCTTTCCCATAATACTCCGAATTTAACTCATGGTAAAGACCACAGAGCAAATCTTTTGTGAGCGGGGTTCCGTTCCAGGAAAGCTTATAAGTCTCCCACTCGAACTCCGCGAACAGGGTCTGACGGAAAAGTGTCGTGCGGAACCGTTCCGCAAGCTGGTTCACCAGATAAAACTTCTCTTTTCTATCCTTTGCCTCGTTGATCATGTAGTTTAAGAGCAGGATCTCATTGCAGGTGGAGGCCACCTCCGCCACGAAGATCTTGTATCCCGCGTAGGTGTAGCTCTGGTTCGTGTTGGAATACCAGGAGTGGATGGAATGTCCCATCTCATGGGCCAGCGTGAGGACAGAATTCAATGTCCCATCAAAGCTCATCAGCACATACGGGTGAACGCCGTAAGCGCTGTTGGAGTACGCGCCGCTTCTTTTTCCCTCATTCTCATAGACGTCGATCCAGCGGTTCTCAAATCCTGTTCTCAAGAGATTCAGATACTCCTCTCCTAACGGCTTCAGCGCCTTTAAGATCAGCTCCTGCGCCTCCTTGTAGGTGTAGGTCTTCTCATAATCTTCCGTCAGCGGCACATAAAGATCATACATGTGAAGCTCAGAGACATTCATATAGCTCTTTCTGAATTTCATGTACCGATGCATCAGCGGCAGAGCGTCATGGACGGACTCGATCAGGTTGTCGTAAACCTTTTCCGGGATCTCATTCCCCGCCAGGTACATGGCTCTCGCGGACGGATATTTTCTCATTCTCGCATAGAAATTTCCCTGTTTGACATTTCCCTCATAGTTTGCGGCAACGGTATTCGCGAACTGACGGTAGGAGGCGTACAGGGAATGGAACGCTGCCTCGCGGACACTTCTGTCCCTGCTCTCGATGAGCTTCCCGTATCTCGCGTGGGTCACATCCACGAGCGCCCCGTTTTCATCCTTCACCGGCTCAAATTTCAGATCCGCGTTGTTGAACAGGGCAAACACCGATGACGGAGTTCCGGAGATCTCGGAAGCGGCAGCTAAGATCGCCTCCTCCTTCTCCGATAACCTGTGAGCCTTTTTCGCCAACAGCCGTTCCAGCTGTTTCTTATAGTGGGCAAGCTCCGGAGATGCAAGAAATTCTGCCATCTTCTCATCCGGGATGCTTAAAATCTCCGGATCCCCGAAGGAAGATGCCGCCATCGCCTTCACAGCCAGGGACTGGACTCTCGACACCAGCGCCTGGTTCTCGCTGACGGAGGTATCCTGGTCCCTCCTCTGCATCGCATACGCATAAAGGAGAGAAAGTGTCTCGTCCACAGACTCATCATATGTCAGATAGTTCTTCAGGTATTCCGCGGAGTTTCCAAGTTTTCCCCGGTATGTCTCATACTCCTGGATCCGCTCCTCCACACCGTCCATGAGTTCCTCGAACTTTTCCGGTGATTCGATCATGTCCTCCAGTTTCCAGGTATCCTGTTCTTCGATCTCTGAACGTTTCTTTACACTCTCAGCCATGGCTTTCTCTCCTTCTTAAATCAGATCTTTTTCATGATCTAATTTTTGCACAATCCCGCGCAAAAATCCATCCCATTTTTAATTTTTTCTCAAATTATTGCGTGTCCCCCCACTCCGTTCATCACGAAGCAAAGATCATGAATGTTCACCAGTGACAGAATTCAATGTTGGTATATTTCGTTTATAAAAGAATGTGCCCTGATACATTGCTTCGCCCCGCACAGCCACATACAGCAGCTTACACATTTGCGCAGGTTCATGCATTCAGGACACATTCTTCCGTTTATTGGTCGGACCAATACAGCTATAAAAATACGGTTACCGATCAGATCAATCCCGACATAATTGGCACGATCACAACCGTCATAAGTCCTGCTACCGCGATAGACAGGCTGCTCATGGCACCTTCCACTTCACCAAGCTCCAGGGCCTTTGCTGTTCCAATAGCATGGGCAGATGTTCCAAGTGCCAGGCCTTTCGCGATCGGCTCCTTGATCCCGATGAGCTTGAACCAACCGTCCGCAACGATATTTCCAAGAATTCCTGTGATGATGATGCTCACGATGGTCATGGTCACGATCCCTCCGGCTTCCTCAGATACGCCCATTCCGATCGCTGTGGTGATGGACTTCGGAAGCAGGGATACATAGTGCACATGTTCCAGCTTAAAGACCATGGACATCACATAGACGCTGACAACACTTCCGATGACACCCGCGGTGATCGCCGTCGCAACAGCCGTCAGGTTTTTCTTCAACAGCTCCAGCTGCTTGTAAAGCGGGATCGCGAGGCATACCGTTGCCGGGGTCAGAAAATAACTGATATAGGACGCTCCCTCATTATAATCCGTGTATGTGATCCCCGTGGCCTTTAAAAACGCGATTACGAGAATGATCGCCACAAGCAGCGGATTTAATACCGGCCAGCCGAATTTCTTCTTTAATTCCATGCCGATCAGGTATGCGAAAAGACTGACAAATACTCCAAAATATAACGGCATCTCTATTTCGCCCCTTTCTTCTGTCTCTTGATGATCCACTCTGCCGTCACTCCGGTGATGGACATGACGATGAATGTGGTCACGAAGGTGATGATGAGCATCGGGATCATGACAGCCTTCAGCTCTTCGATCTTATCAATAATTCCCACAGCCGCCGGGATAAACATCACCGGCATCAGATCCAGGAGCAGGTTTCCCGTAACTTCCACGTCAGAGAGCTTGATGATTCCGCTGCACAGACCGCCAAGAAGAATGAACAGACCATATACTCCGGCAGGTACCGGAAGCGGAATGAACTTATTTAAGAGTTCTCCGACCATTGTGATCCCGAAGATGATCACAATTTCCTTCACGTACTTCATAATGTTTCCTCCTCATTTTGTTGTCTCACGCAAAGACTAGCAACCATTTTAGCACCGCTTATGCGGAACGGCAATAGAAAAAAGCACGGAAATTTTCTTGAATTGGTCGATTTTTCTGTATATACTTATGTTCATGATATTGGAGGCCAAAAGCTTTTGCTCTCTCCGATACAGGATCACTCCGCACTGCGTGCTCTGGCAATCTGTAAAGCATTCTACGGCCCGGAATCAGTATGGTATTCCGGTGCATTGATCAGTATTCCAGTAAATGACTTCCGGAAATTTTCCGGCTTTTTTTCAGGAGGATTTTTTTATGAAATTACACAGGGTCCATTCCCTTGATTCTTCCCAGATCAGACAGATCCAAACCATGGTAAATAAATGCACCGATTCTGACGGAGCCAGACTTTCCTTCCCGTTTGATGAGGCTGATCTCTTTCTCTATTTTGAACATGATGGTTCCGTCATCTCCGCCATCGCATTTATCCCGATAGAGAACCTGCTCTACGAATGTTCTGCCTTCACGGATCCGCAATTCCGGGGACAGGGGTTCTTTTCGGAGCTTCTTGATGCGGGAATCGATGAACTTCCGGAAGATTCGGAGTTGATTTTTTATGCGGATAAGAGAAATTCTGCCGCTGCTGCCGTTCTGGAGGAGATCGGGGCAGAACTGAATTCCGAAGAACATATGATGAAGCTGCTGCCAGAAAACTTTTCCATCATTGCCTGCCGCTCCAGCCAGACAGGATCCGATGTCAGTGCCCTTGATTTAATTGCTGATATTCACTCTGAATGTCTGAATCTTGACGGCACTCTGACTCTCCGCTTTCACTCTGACCACGCCGTTATCAACTTCTCCGTCTTCCCTTCCCACTACTACCTCTACGGCTTTGAAGTGGAAGAATCCTGCCGCGGTAAGGGATATGGGACAAAGTTTTTAAGCACAGTGCTTGCACGGTTGTTGAACGGTAACGCAGCCGCCATCGAGCATTCACCACTTTCGTCGGAAATTTCGTACCATATACCAGACGTGAGCTGCACAGATGCAGCTTCTGACAGTATTTCCCCACGCCCGGTCCTTCTCCAGGTATCCGGCGGCAACGCCCCGGCTCTCACCCTGTACAAAAAAACAGGGTTCCGTATCACCGAAACCCTGTGCTGCTATCTCTATTAAGTTATACCTTATTGGGACTGCTGTGGACTTTACGCTTCCGCAGTCCCCCGAACCGCTCCTTACATCGGATCCTTATCGAACTGGAGCAGATTTTCCTTACTCTCCCGGTCCTCAATCTTCCGACGGAGCGACAGCATCTTTAGATCTGTCTGCGCGATCACCTCAGCGCATTCCTTCAGTTCTTCACTGATCTCACTTGCATCTTCCACATCTTTCTTATACTTCATCTGGTGGTCCAGACTAGCCCAGAAATCCATCGCGATGGTCCGGATCTGGACCTCCACGCGCATATTTTCTTTCCGGTCGGAAAAGAATACCGGAACTTCGATGATCATATGGTAACTCCGGTATCCGTTGACCTTCGGGCATCGGATATAATCCTTTACCATGAGGACATTGATATCATCCTGACGCGCCAGCATCTCCGCTACCGTGTAGATATCGTCCACGAAGGAACAGATCACGCGGATTCCCGCCACATCGTAAAGGTTCTCCCGCACCGATTTTACGGAGATCGGGAAACCGCGGCGGTGAAGCTTCTCAATAATACTCTCCGGCTTCTTCACCCTGGATTTGATCATCTGGATCGGGTTTCTCTGATTCCGGATCGCCAGATCATCGTTCAATACCTCTAATTTTGTCTTCACTTCCCGGATCGCGCACGCGTAACGCATATTCAGTTCCCGGAACTGACGTGCCTCATTTAAAAAACTCTCCGGAATCTCAATGGCTCCCGGCGCGTTGACAGCCGACTGGTACAGTTCGCCGTTTGGGTTCATGCTTATGTTCATTTGTAACTCCCTGCACTTTCCTGATTTTATTTATACGACAGATCTTTTCCAGATATCTGCCGCCATGCCGCGAAAAGCTGCTTTGCTTCTGCCTTGCAAGATTTTCATAATTACTCGTAACTGTTCAGTACCCTCACAGTTACGCGCAAAAATCCATTCCAAATCGGCTGCGCCGATAGGATTTTTGCCTTCCAGCCTAATTTTTCTTATGGTCAGCGCAGTAAATGCGCAGACCTACTGAACAGTTACAATTATTCTATATTATACAGGAAATTCTCACATATGACAATGGGAAAATATAGGACATTTTATACAATACATCCAAAAAACATTAGCTGAAATCCTTCCTCTTTCCTTTACTTTCCTCCCGTTCCATGCTATGATAGCGATAGAATATTTCAGTTATATCCGAACAATTTTTCGTGAATTCAGGAGGAAATGTAAATGAAAACACTTGGCTACTACAACGGCAAATTCGGGCCTCTGGAAGAGATGACCGTTCCGATGAACGACCGCGCATGTTACTTCGGAGACGGAGTATATGAGGCGACACTGGCGAGAAACGGAAAGATCTTCGCCCTGAAAGATCATCTGGACCGTTTTTTCAACAGCGCAGGTCTGATCAAGATCGATATTCCCTACACAAAAGACGAGCTGGCAGCAATTCTCTATGATATGCTGGCAAAAATGGACGATAACGATATCTTCATCTACTGGCAGATGACCCGAGGAACCGGTATCCGTCAGCACCAGTTCCCGGAGGCTGGTACAAAGCCGAACCTCTGGATCTTCATGAAACCTGGAAAACCGGCCGACTCCAGCAAACGCTTAAAGCTCACCGATATGGAGGATACGCGTTTCCTGCACTGCAATATCAAGACTCTGAACCTTCTTGTCAACGTCATGGCGGCAGAGAAAGCGGAGTCTCTCGGATGTGGCGAATGTGTCTTCCACCGCGGTGATATCGTCACTGAGTGCGCCCACAGCAACGTCTCCATCATCAAGGACGGCGTGTTCAAGACTCACCCGACAGATCACTACATTTTACCTGGCATCACGAGAATGCACATCATCCAGATCTGCAAGGACAACGGAATTCCGGTAGACGAAACACCGTTTACCATGGCGGAACTCATGGATGCCGATGAGGTCATCGTCTCCAGCTCCACAAAATTCTGCTCCCCGGCCTGCGAGATGAACGGCACTCCGATCGGAGGAAAGGCACCGGAGTTAGTCGATCTGATCCAGAAGAAGTATACAGAAAAATTTGAAAATGAGACCATGTAAATGATCAGGGGCTGCTGCTCAGCGATATTCTCATATCGCTGAGACGGCAGCCCCCATTTTTATCCGTAACTGTTCAGTACCCTCACAGTTACATACAAAAATCCATTCCAGCTCGGCTGCACCGATGGGATTTTTGCCTTCCCGCCCAAGTTTTCTTACGGTCAGCGTAGCAGGTGCGCTGACCTGCTGAACAGTTATCCTTATCCATCTTTTCTCTGGAATACGCCTCCGATTCCAAGTTCCATCCGGTACTTGGCAACGGTTCTTCTCGATATCGGCATTCCTGCATCCTGTAAAAGGCCCGCGAGCTGTTCATCGCTCCAGGGCTTTTTCTTATCCTCCGCCGCAACCAGTTCTTTCAGCTTTGCCTTTACTGTATTTCTGCTCACATCGCCGTTTCCGTCCGATGAGACGATTCCAGTCGTAAATAAGCTGCGGAACAGGACACATCCCGACGGCACTCTCAGATATTTGTCACGGATCGCTCGGCTGACCGTGGATTTGTGGATCTCCAGTACATCGCCGATCTCCTCCAGCGTCATCGGTTTCAGCTGACCTTTTCCGAGGAAATAATCTTCCTGTCGTTTCAGGATTTCCCGTGTGATTCCCAAAAGTGTTGTTCTGCGCTGCTCCACCGCGTTCATAATAAAGCGGGCTCTGCGCAGCTTATTCTCAAAATATGATTTTAATTCCTCATCCTGGGCGGTCTCCATCATATGAATGTAGAAATCACTGACCTGGAGATTTCCAGTCCATTTATCATTCAGTTCGATGTTCCACTGCCCATCCTGAAAATCCAGAATCACATCCGGGAGAATATATTGGGCTTTCTCACCGCCGATCCCATTTAATGGGCGCGGATTTAAGTTCTTGATCACATGGATCAGTTTTCTTACCTCTGCTGAAGAGATTTTCAAGCCTCGCGAGATCGTGCTGATCTTTCCTTCCGCGATGTCTTGGAGATGGTTCCTTATTATGTCGGACAGGAGTTCTTCTTCGTCCATCCCACGAACCTGCATCAGAAGACATTCTTCAAGTCCTGACGCAAAGAGTCCCTGCGGCTCCAGCTCCTTCAACATAGAGAGAACTTCCTCCACCTGTTCTTCCGCAGCTCCAAGATCTTTCGCAATATCTTTAGGCGGAATCATCAGATATCCACTCTGTTCCAGGGACTGGATGCAGAAGTCCACGATCTTTCGTTCCGTCTCCCCGATCTGCTCCCACTGGAGCTGCGTATTCACAAGGTCTTCCAGTGATTTCTCGCTGTCCTCAATCTCGTACAGCTCATTTTCCCTTCTCTCATCCCGGTCTGTACCATTGTAAAACCGTTCCGTCTCTTTATAGGTAATCGGCGCTGCTTCTTCTTTTCCCGATGTATATTCCACCAGCGGATTTTCGATCTCCTCATTCTGCAGAAAATCCTTTAACTCCGTCATGGACATTGCCAGAATATTCAGAGACTCTACCTGAAGCTGCGAAAGCTGCTGCTTTGTCTGCAATGAAATTCCTGTCTTTATCTCCATGTCTCTTTACTCCACTCCGTTCTTCTCACAAAATTCCGCCAGACAGCATTTGTCACAGTATGGTTTCGTCCGTGCTGTACAGACAGCCCGTCCATGTTCTACAAGTCTATGGCAGAAATCATTGCCCTCTTCCGGCGGGATGATCTTCCAGAGAGCCATCTCCACTTTTTTCGGCTCCTTGATCCCATCCACAAGACCGATCCGGTTCGTCAGGCGGATACAGTGGGTATCAGTGACGATTGCCGGTTTTCCGAATACATCCCCCATAATAAGGTTTGCGCTCTTTCTTCCGACACCCGGAAGCTTTAAGAGGGCATCAAAATCGTCCGGTACGTTTCCGTGATACTGCTCCCATAGGATCTTCATGCAGGCGCTGATGTCCCGGGCCTTGCTTCTTCCGAGGCCGCAGGGGCGGACGATCTCCTCGATCTCGTCCACATTTGCTTCCGCCAGTGCCTTCACATCCGGAAACTTTTTGTAGAGATCCTGAACCACCACATTGACTCTGGCATCGGTGCACTGGGCGGCAAGCCGGACGCTGACTAAGAGTTTCCACGCCTCGTTGTAATCCAGGGTGCAGTCCGCATCCGGGTATTCCTTTTTCAGCGCCGCAATTACTTTTGTCGCAAGTCTTTTCTTCTCTTCAAGTGTTTTTTCCATATATATGCTCCTGTATATTTCCTGTCTGTTTTCCCACATGTCCAAAATCTGCTGCCGTTTATGTCTTTTCATAGACAATAACCAAGATTTTATTCGGCAGTTGTTCTTGAGTCCGATGCTGTCCGCAATTTTCAGGCAGTCAGTTTTTCTGATTCAGCTGATCCAGCACATCCTGGACCGTCATATATTCCACATGTTCCGGCATCTCGATCGTCACGCCGAACCGGTCATCCACTTCCGATATAAAGTATACGATCAGGAAGGAATCAAGCCCAAGATCGCCGATCAGAAACGCGTCTTTTTCGATCGGTGTGTCGATATACGCCTCCAGGATCTCTCCGAGAATTTTCAGTTCTTCCTGTTCTGTCAGATCATTTTTTTGAGGATCCATTTATCCACCTCCGTTTATGTGCTCCCAGGATCTGAACATCCAGGAAGACGAAGTTACGTTCCTTTTAGTATAACGCTGAAATGTCCGGTTTACAATGATTTTCCTTTGAAAAAGATGCCGCATGCCTGCAATGGTTACTGTTCACGCTTTGCGTAAACAATAACTGATTTTGCCGATGCTTCGCATTCCAAATCGGCAAAATCCACTACCACCACTGTACGGTACGGAATTTTCAGTTCAGAAAATTCCTACCCGTGTACAGTAATCTGCAATGCACACCAGTATGAAATTGCTTGCTGCCGCGAACATCTATGCCAGGCATATGGATGTGCCAAAACATATTTAGAACATGATTTTCCGTGATATAGAACTTGTTCCACTATAAGAAATCCTGTGGTTCTGCTGTCCTGTCATAACTCCGATTTCTGTTAAAATTACTTCTCGAAATTTGAATATTTTGGAAAAAGGTATGGACGAAACATGATTTTTGTGAGAAAATGAAACGGGTATGATGTGATTTTTTTAACGAGCATTAAGAACCATATATTGAAAGGAGTCTCAACATGATTTATTCACACGAAGTAGAACAGATGTGCACGGTTGCGCAGGGCGTGAACCATGGCGCAGCTCCGATCCCGGAGGAAGCGAAATGGGTACAGTCTAAGGAAATCAAAGATATTTCCGGTCTGACACACGGTATTGGCTGGTGTGCTCCGCAGCAGGGTGCCTGTAAGCTGACCCTGAATGTAAAAGAGGGTATCATTCAGGAAGCACTTGTAGAAACGATCGGATGTTCCGGTATGACCCACTCCGCAGCTATGGCAGCAGAGATCCTTCCGGGCAGAACGATCCTCGAAGCATTAAACACAGACCTTGTCTGTGATGCGATCAATACAGCAATGAGAGAGCTCTTCCTCCAGATCGTTTACGGAAGAACCCAGAGTGCATTCTCCGAAGAAGGACTTCCGATCGGCGCAGGTCTTGAGGACCTCGGTAAAGGTCTCCGTTCCCAGGTTGGTACCATGTACGGTACTTTAAAGAAGGGACCGCGTTACCTTGAGATGGCTGAAGGCTATGTAACCGGTATCGCTCTTGACGCTGAGGACCAGATCATCGGTTACCAGTTCGTAAACCTTGGCAAGATGACTGACTTCATCAAAAAAGGTGACGATCCGACAACTGCTTACGAGAAGGCAAAAGGACAGTACGGCCGCGTAGCAGATGCAGTTAAGATCATTGACCCGCGTCAGGACTAAGGGAGGGAGAAAAAAATGGCATTATTTGAATCCTATGAGAGAAGAATTGACAAGATCAATTCCGTATTAAACAGCTATGGCATCGCATCCATCGAAGAAGCTGAGAAGATCACAAAGGATGCTGGCCTTAACGTATATGATCAGGTAAAGAAGATCCAGCCGATCTGCTTTGAGAACGCATGCTGGGCTTACACAGTAGGCGCTGCGATCGCAATCAAGAAAGGCTGCCGCCGTGCCGCAGACGCTGCTGCTGCGATCGGTGAGGGTCTTCAGGCTTTCTGTATCCCGGGTTCCGTTGCTGACCAGAGAAAAGTAGGTCTTGGACATGGTAACCTCGGTAAAATGCTCCTTGAGGAAGAGACCGACTGCTTCTGCTTCCTCGCAGGACACGAATCCTTCGCTGCTGCTGAGGGCGCGATCGGTATCGCAGAGAAAGCAAACAAGGTTCGTAAAAAACCGCTCCGCGTCATCTTAAACGGTCTTGGAAAAGATGCAGCACAGATCATCTCCCGTATCAACGGCTTCACATATGTTGAGACAAAGATGAACTACTATACCGGCGAGGTTGAGGAAGTATTCCGCAAATGCTACTCCACAGATCCGGAGAGCCCGCGTGCAAAGGTAAACTGCTACGGTGCTAACGACGTAACAGAGGGCGTTGCGATCATGTGGAAAGAGGGCGTAGACGTTTCCATCACCGGTAACTCCACAAACCCGACACGTTTCCAGCATCCGGTTGCAGGTACATACAAGAAGGAATGCGTAGAGAAAGGCAAGAAGTACTTCTCCGTAGCATCCGGCGGCGGCACAGGCCGTACCCTTCACCCGGATAACATGGCAGCAGGTCCGGCTTCCTACGGTATGACAGATACCATGGGCCGTATGCACTCTGACGCACAGTTCGCAGGTTCCTCCTCCGTTCCGGCTCACGTTGAGATGATGGGTCTGATCGGTATGGGCAACAACCCAATGGTTGGTGCTACTGTTGCTGTTGCTGTTTCCGTACAGCAGGCTGCTGATGAAGGTAAGTTCTAAAAAATCCTTGTTTTATGGGACTTTTAACTTAAATATAAAATTCAGGGAGAGCATCGCTGCTCTCCCTTTCTTCATACGTATTTTCAAACAAAAATCTATATTCCGGCCACATTCCGCGTTTCATTATCCACTTCCGCTGCTTTTTCTTTCAGCTCCCGTAAAATTCCAAGTACGATCACCGCTCCCAGCACAAACGTCAGAGCATCCGCCACCGGCTGGCACCACTGCAGCCCGCGAATCCCGAATTTCACCGGCAGAACAAACAGAGCCGGGATCAGGAACAGTCCCTGACGGCCCGCAGCGACGAAGGACGCCCGGAATCCGTATCCGATGGTCTGGGTCAGCATGTTGGACATGACAATCCATGCGGAAAGCGGCAGGGTAAGGCACTGAAACCGCATCGCCCAGGTTCCGATCTCAATCACATCAAGATCCTCTTTCCGGAACACCCGCATGATCTGCGGTGCGCCGATAAAGCTTACAACCGCCAGTGTCATCAGAAATACCGCTGAAACCTTTACGCAGAACCAGAAGGACTCCAGCACACGGTCATACCGCTTCGCCCCGAAGTTGAATCCGCATACCGGCTGGAAGCCCTGTCCGAATCCGATCATGGCTGAGCCGATAAACATCATGTAGCGGCTCACGATCGAAAGTGCCGCGATTGCCGCGTCCCCGAAGGGGTTTGCCGCAAGGTTTAACGCCGCAGTGGCAATACTTGCAACGCCCTGACGGCAGAGGGACGGGATTCCTCCGTGGAGGATCTCTCCGTAGAGTGAAAGGGAGAGTGTGATCTTTCCGGGTTTTAAATGAACACAGTCTTTTCTTAATATGCTCTGGAAAAACAGGATTCCAAAGCTGATACACTGGCTTATCGCTGTTGCCAGCGCCGCGCCGGAAATTCCAAGATCCAGACCGAAAATAAAGATCGGGTCCAAAATCATATTTAAGATTCCGCCGGTGGTGATCCCGATCATGGAATAAACCGCCAGTCCCTGAAATCTTAAAAGGTTATTCATGGATAAGGCTCCCGTCATCACCGGAGCCGCGATCAGAATGTATCTGGCATAATCCTTCGCATATGGCGCGATGGTATCGGTGGCGCCCAGAAGCCGCACCACCCGGTCAAGATTCGGCAGACAGATTAACGCAAACAGAAGTCCCACAAAAATGGCGGAGTAAAATCCCGTGGAGGCGATCCGCTCCGCTTTTTCCGTATCCCGGCTTCCGAGGACTCTCGACAAATAGTTTCCGCTTCCCATTCCGAGGGTAAATCCCAAAGCCTGGATCATGGACATCAGGGAATAGCTGACACCCACAGCGGCCGATGCGCTGGTGCTGATCTGGCTCACAAAAAAGGTGTCCGCCATGTTGTAGATAGATGTCACCAGCATACTGATGATCGTTGGTACCGCAAGGCTCGGGATCAGCCGTGAAATCGGTGTCTCTGTCATTTTTATGTAGCGCTGTTCCTGGGTCATGGGGCTGCTCATGTTCTTTTTCCTCCGTTTCCTCTATTTCCTATACCGAATTGCTCCGCACTACGTGCTCCCACGTCTTCGCTTCGGCCGGGTCCCAAAGTCAAAAATCCTCCTGCAGGCAGGCTCGCGTCTGACTTCTGACCTTTTTCCCCTGGTATCAACATAAAGAGCCGCCAGCGGAAGAATCCCCTTCCAACGGCAGCTCTCTATATAATTATGATTTACGCACCCGCAGCCGGACCACGTCAGCGGACCCGGTATACGGCCTGTTTTTTATTATTCTGCTTTCTTACCGCTCAGATACTCATGGATTCCGCGCGCTCCTGCTTTTCCTGCCTCCATGGCGAGAATTACGGTAGCTGCACCGGTTACTGCATCTCCACCGGCGAATACACCCTCGCGGGATGTCTGGCCATTTGCCTCATCCGCAACGATGCATCTGTGCTTGTTGATCTCAAGTCCGCCTGTTGTGGAGGAGATCAGCGGGTTCGGGGAAGTGCCGAGAGCCATAATGACGGTATCGACATCGATGGTGTAGTCGGAACCTTCGATCTCTACCGGACGGCGTCTTCCGGATGCATCCGGCTCGCCGAGTTCCATCTTTCTTACGGTCATGCCCTTGACCCAGCCCTTTTCATCAGTCAGGATCTCCGTCGGGTTTGTTAAGAGGTTGAAGATGATTCCCTCTTCCTTTGCGTGGTGAACTTCCTCAGCTCTTGCCGGGAGCTCAGCCTCACTTCTTCTGTAGACGATATGGACCTCCGCACCGAGACGGAGAGCAGTTCTCGCTGCGTCCATCGCTACGTTTCCGCCGCCGACAACAGCAACCTTCTTTCCTGCTGCGATCGGGGTATCATAATCGTCGCGGAATGCCTTCATCAGGTTGCTTCTTGTGAGATACTCATTCGCGGAGAATACGCCGTTTGCGTTCTCGCCCGGGATTCCCATGAATCTCGGAAGTCCTGCACCGGAACCGATGAAGACTGCCTTGTAGCCCTCCTCGTCCATAAGCTCGTCGACCGTTACAGACTTACCGATAATTACATTTGTCTCAATATCAACACCGAGCTTCTTCACGTTCTCGATCTCCGGCTGTACGACACCCTGTTTCGGGAGACGGAATTCCGGAATACCGTAGGTTAAAACTCCACCCGGCTCATGAAGAGCCTCAAAGATCGTTACCTCGTAGCCAAGTTTCGCAAGATCACCTGCACAGGTAAGACCGGACGGGCCGGAACCGATGACAGCGACCTTGATGCCGTTTGTCTTCTCCGGCTTCTCCGGAACAACACCGTTCTCTCTGGACCAGTCGGCTACGAAACGCTCGAGCTTACCGATGGAGACAGCCTCGCCCTTGATGCCGCGGACACACTGGCCCTCACACTGGCTCTCCTGCGGGCAGACACGTCCGCAGACAGCCGGAAGCGCGGAGGATCTGCCGATGACCTTTGCAGCCTCTGCGTAATTTCCTTCTTTTACTTCTTTTACGAATGCCGGGATATCGATCTTAACCGGACATCCCTGTACACATCTCGCGTTCTTGCAGTTTAAGCATCTGGACGCCTCTGCGACAGCCTCTTCTTCATTATATCCATAGCAGACTTCCTCGAAGTTCGTTGCGCGAACCTTCGGCTCCTGCTCTCTTACCGGGACTTTTTTCATTCCATCCATGTCATTTCCTCCAATCACCGATCTTAGTCGCCGCAGTTGCCGCATCCGCCGTGGTGGGTATCGCCCTCACGGAGTTTTAAAAGTGCACGGCCTTCCTCGGTCTTATACATCTGCTGACGTTTCATTGCTTCGTCGAAGTTTACGGCATGTCCGTCAAATTCCGGTCCGTCTACGCAGGCGAATTTCACCTTACCGTCTACAGTCACACGACAGGCACCACACATACCGGTTCCGTCTACCATGATCGGGTTTAAGCTTACGATTGTCGGAATCTCAAGCTCTTTTGTGAGAAGACATACGAATTTCATCATGATCATCGGTCCGATCGCAACGCAGACATCGTATTTTTTGCCCTGGTTGTTGACAAGATCCTTGATGACCTCGGTAACCATCCCCTTGTGTCCGTAAGAGCCGTCGTCTGTTGTCACATAGAGATTTCCGGCAACAGCCTTCATCTCCTCCTCCAGGATCAGAAGATCTTTTGTCTTGGATCCCATGATGACATCGGCGTCGATCCCATGCTCCTTTAACCATTTTACCTGCGGATATACCGGAGCTGTTCCGACACCGCCCGCAACAAACAGGTATTTTTTCTTCTTTAATTCTTCAACATCCTCTTTTACGAAATCGGAAGGGTTTCCAAGCGGTCCGACAACATCGCGGAAGGAATCCCCTGCCTGTAACGCGGACATACGCTCTGTGGACGCGCCCACTGTCTGGAATACGATGGTGATCGTCTCCTTCTCACGGTCATAATCACAGATCGTAAGCGGAATGCGCTCGCCCTTCTCGTCCATCTTCACGATCACAAACTCACCCGGTTTGCAGTTCGCGGAAATTCTCGGGGCTTTTACGACCATCAGATAGATCTTATCTGCAAGCTTTTTTGCCTCTAAAATAGGGTACATATCCCATACCTCCTGTTTCCTGAGTCTTTCTGCGCCTAAGATTTGCGGCACAGAAGTCATACGATTTCAACACAATGACTGCTTTCTCATCCATCACACACTGATTGCAGATCTGACTCCGATGCATTTTCAGATATCAGACCATTCACACACACTTATTGCCCGCTGTTCTTACAGCAATATGGCAATATTAGAAATATTTTATCATCTTTTGCCTGGATACGCAACATAGTTTCCTTTATTTTTCTGTACTTCTGTATCACTTTCCCGTAACGTAGTGATTATTTGTAACTGTTCAGTAGGTCTGCGCACTTGCTGCGCTGACCGTAAGAAAACATAAGCTGGAAGGCAAAAATCCCATCAGCGAAGCTGATCTGGAATGGATTTTTGCACATAACTATGAAGGTACTGAATAGTTACGATTATTTTCACAAGCACACTTCTTTTCTGCAGCTGTATCTGATAATTTCTAGACTTCTCCCAGTTCCAGCGCTTTCTTTCCAGTCCGCTCATATCTGCGGAATTCATAGCAGAGATCAAAATATGTCTGCTCATCGCTGTCCGCTGTAACTTCCCAGTCCGGGTCTTTATCCAGGTTTGGAAGCCAGGTGTCTGCCATGTACTCGTAATCGATCCATGTGATATGGGCTGTGTCGCAGTACGGGAGGAACGCTTCGTAAATTTCAGCGCCGCCGATGATGTAGATGTCCTCCGACTTGAACTGCTTTAAGAATTCCATGGCATCCTTTAAATTATGAAAGATCTCGCATCCTTTTACTTTGTACGCCTCATCTCTCGTGAGGACCACATTTTTTCGTCCGGCTAAAGGCTGTCCTGCCGGAAGACTTTCCAGTGTCTTTCTTCCCATGACGATAACTTTTCCCTTTGTCTCCTCACGGAAAAGCTTCTGGTCGTCCGGGATCGTCACCAGGAGCTTCCCCCTGTTTCCAATGGCCCAGTGTTTATCTACCGCCGCAATGATATTCATGGCTGTTTCCTCCTTTATATCCTGCCGTTTCGTAACTGTTCAGTACCCTCGCCTGCTGAACCTGCCGCCGACAGTTTTTTCCTGGTCCACGGCAGCAGTTACGCTGTTTATTACATTTTTTAACATTTTATCGTTCTGGATCCGCGTCATTCATGCATTCCCGCTGGATGACCTTCAATGTCGCCGCCGCGTTTAAGAGAAACGCAAAATCCGGCTGTTCTTCCTGCTTTACGCCCTTATGGTATGTTGCGAGCATGATTTTCAGCTGTTCTTCCTCTGTGGGGTATTTCCTGATGATCTCAACGATCTCATCTTTTGTCCGTTTTAATCCCGCTTCCAGATAATCCCATACCCGGTCCGCGGAAAATTCTTCCTTCTTTAAGCCCGGAAGCAGCGCTGTCCCTGCGTCCTCCGGTGTCAGGATCCCCACATGGGTGATGAATATCCTCTTTGCTCCCGCATGGCGCAGCTTTTCCACCGCGTCCAGGGACATCTGATACCCTACAAGATAGCATGGCATGTAAACCTCGCTGGTGGTCACTCCCACAGTCTCGCTGGCAAAGATCACATCCTGATCCACCATGTAGGACAGGGAACATTTCGTGTGGCCCGGCGTCTCATAGACCATGATCTTATGGTCGCCGAAGTTCAGGATATCGCCCTCCTTTACGACCCTGTCCACCACAAGATCCTCATCCTTATAATCCGGGGCTTTTAAAAGTCCGGCCCCCTGCGCTGCCGCGTCGGAGAGCTCACGCATCGTCTTTTTCGCTGACGGTTTTTCCAGAATCTTCTTTGCGTAAGCACTTCCATAGACCACAAGATCCGGCCATTCCTTTCTGAGAAACGGGACACCGGAAATATGGTCATAGTGGGAATGGGACAGGAGGACCGCGTCTAACGGCCTGTCTCCCAGTTCCTGTTTTATATTTTCGATCATTTTGTCCGCAGAGTATGCCATTCCGGCATCAAAGAGCACGTTTTTTTCTCCCTTTATGAGGTAAGCCGCCCGGCTCGCGTCTCCGCAGACACAGACGATATAGTCGTTTTTCATTTTGTTCTCCGTTCAACCGGCACACGCCGAGGTTCATTCTTTTTTATTCGAATCTTTATTATAATGAATTTCTCTGTGATTGGCAAGTTTTCATCTTGTGTATACAAAAAAAAGCCGTTATAATGGGAATGCATCCGGCGGTGTGGACGGAGCTCGGAAGCACCGGACTGCTTTTTTCGCCAGACTTTAACCAAGGAGAGAAAACATTATGATAAAATTTGAACGCACAAGCGTCATGAACTTTGAAAACGCCATGCGCGGCGCAAGAAACCCGATGAACAGCTGGGGGCGTATGGACAGCAGCTATGATGAGGACGGAAACTTTGTCTTTGGACCGAACGATCTCGATCTTGCGAAGCGTCTCCGCATGGCTGGAAGTGATCACAGAAAGTTTATCCGCCAGATCTTTGTATCTGTGGATATTACGGCTCCGCTCTACTGGTGGAAGGAATATGACACCTACAAAGTGGCGACAGTGGCAAACTCTACAAGCACCATGCACAAGATCCACTCCAAACCGTTTGATATCGATGATTTCAGCCATGACCATATGACTCCGGACACTCTCGCTTACATGCAGACCGTTGTGGACCGCCTTGAGCAGATCCGTCTGAAATATATGAACGAGGGAAAAAATAAAGAAGACTGGTATGACATGATCCAGCTTCTCCCGTCCAGCTACAACCAGATGCGCACCTGCACGATGAACTATGAGACTCTCGTCAATATTTATCATGCGAGAAAGGCTCACAAGCTCGTCGAGTGGCATACGTTCTGCGACTGGATCAAGACTCTGCCCTATGCAGAAGCGCTGATTATCGCGGACTAAATTTTTTGTGATAACTTCATAACTTGAAAAAGAATATGCCTTGGCACACCCTCGCGCCTCGCGCGGTCGCTTGCGACAATCTACGTCTTCGCGCGAGTGCGTATCTTTGGCACGTCAGTGCCTTTTTATGTAACAGGGAATTCCCCGGAATTTCCTGTTGCATAAAAAAACGCTGCCCGGCACCTTAGTTATGGTGCCGGGCAGTTTTTGATTATGTGTTATCATAAATTGATCGGGACCGGAATCTCTTTCTGCAGCGCCAGAGAGTAGATCACGGCTTCCTTCACCTTTTTCCCAGTGATCTGGGCAAGTGCCCTTGCGTAGTAGAAGAGCTGGATCTGGTAGCGGTCCAGAAGTATTTTCTCTCCGCCTTCTTTTACCCGGTCTGTCTTGTAATCCACAAGTACGAGACCGTCATCCTCCTCGAACCAGGCATCGATGATACCCTGTAACAGGATCAGCTCATCGGAATCCGCCTTGTTCATCTCCCGTGCAGGGACACCCACCACAAACTGGCTCTCTTTCCGCAATTTCCCGTTCCGGTCCGCCTGTTTCATGCGGGCTGCAATATCAGAATGGAAAAACTTCGTCAGGACGCCCGGATAGACCATATCGATGGCAGTCTCCTGCATCCGCTTTTCCTCACAGATCCGGTCGAGTTCTTTTACGATATCATCGTAGCTGGAAATTTCCGCAAAATGGATCAGCTCCAGGGCACGGTGGTAGGCAGTACCGCGGTCGGAGGCGCGCTTTATTCTGGCTTTTTCTTCGGCCGCTGAATCAGACCTGTTATCAATAATCTCTGAATCTTCTTTTTCCCTGACGTCCTTAATCAAAAACGCACTCTCCGCGTCATCCACAAACTGCCCCTGTTCCTTAAGCTCCGAAACCGACATCTTTGCGTGCAGCGCAAGGTCCGCCGCGTATGGATATTTTACCCCGATGAGCCCCGGAATTTCCTCTGGCTGCGCTTTCCGCAGCTGTTCCAGTTCCAGATAGATCTTTGCCTTCTCCTCCTGGTTCTTCGCCTCCTCCACGAGAAGGTCATTCATCGGAACATTCTTCACATCGATGGTGTTTTTCGCCCCGTTTGACGCCATCAGGATCCAGTCCAGGTAGGAGGATGCCGCGCTTAAGGTCGTAAACGGCAGCGCACCGCCCGCCGAAATCCCGCCCCATTTTTCCAGCTTGTTGTCCATATACTTGTCGCCTGCGGTGATGATCAGTTTTTCCTTCGCACGGGTCATGGCAACATAGAGGATACGAAGCTCCTCGCCCATATTTTCCAGATTTGACCGTCTCGCCAGGACATTTTTCTTTAGCGTCGGTGCCTTGACCTTCTTCTCCGGGTCGAAGAAATCCGCTGCGATTCCAAGCTCCTCGTCGATCAGGATCCGTCCTCTCGCGTCCTGTCTGTTGAATTTCTTTCCGCATCCGGCTAAGAACACCACCGGGAACTCCAGACCTTTGCTCTTGTGGATGCTCATGATCCGCACCGCGTCGTCATGTTCCCCGGAGCGGGACGCCTCGCCGAAGTCGGTGTTGTATTTTTTTAACTTCTCGATGTACCGGATAAAGTCGAAAAGGCCCTGATAACTGGTCTTCTCGTAATCTTCCGCTTTCTGCACCAGCATGGCGAGGTTTGCCTGTCTCGTCTTTCCTGCCGGCATGGCGGCGGCGTACTTGTCGTACCCGGTGAGGTCGAAGACCCGGTAGATCAGGCGGGAGACTGGGAGGTACATAGATTCTTCTCTCAGAGTCGTCAGGAGATTTTGGAACGCTGCCAACTTGCGATAGATAACCGCATCTTCCTCCGATTCCCCGTGTTTCTCCAAATATCTTTTCACCGCCCCATAAAATCCAACGTCTTCCCCGCGGTCCGGATCTTTCTTGAATTCCGCCATCACGATGGCCAGCTCCCGGTCCTTCATGCCGCCGATAGGCGACTTTAACACACCTGCTAACGGAATATCCTGCATCGGATTATCGATGAGCGCCAGCATGTTGAGCACGGTCTCCACTTCCACCGCCGTGAAATACCCTGTCCTGGAATCCGCGTAGGCAGGGATCCCTGCTGCCCCAAGGACACTTAAAAATTCCTCGGACCACCCGGAAAGACTGCGGAGCAGGATCACGATGTCCTTCTTCTTTAACGGCTCATACTCCCCGGTCTTCCCGTTAAAGATCTTCATCCCGTGTTCCGGGTCCGTGAGTTTTTTGATCTCCCCGGCGATAAGTCTCGCCTCCGCCTCCTTCGCCGTATAGTCCGCCTTCTCCTCGTCCATGCCGTCAAACAGCGGATCTCCGGTATTTAAAAGCAGGACCTCCGTCTTCGCCTGCCCGTCCACCGGCGTCACCGGAAATTCCGCCCCTGGATACAAAGCCGCGTCATCCGTGTACTGGATATTTCCAAGCTGCTTCGTCATGATCCGGTAGAACACGTCATTGATGCTGGAAAGCACCTCCGGGCGGCTTCGGAAGTTCTTGTGGAGCTCAATCTTCTGGTATAATCCGTCCTCTTTCCCGTAGGACTCATACTTTTCCAGAAACAGCTCTGGTTTCGCGAGACGGAACTTATAGATGCTCTGCTTCACATCACCCACCATAAACACATTCGGCGTCCCGAACCGCTCCCTGGAAACACAGCGGATCAGCGTCTCCTGGACCTCATTGCTGTCCTGGTACTCGTCCACAAGGATCTCCTCGTAGATCTCCGAGAGTTCATCCGCCACCAGTCCCGGCTTATGATCCAGGCTGCCTCCGGTGAGGACTTCCAGTGCAAAATGTTCCAGGTCATTAAAGTCCACCAGGTTTTTCTCCTCCTTCGCCTCCTGGAATTTCGCGGAAAACTCCTCTGCAAGCTCCAGGAGCATCAGGATCGGCTCCCGGCAGGTGTCGAGATCCGAGAACACCTCGTCGATATCCCCCGGCAGATACAAAGTTTTCATCTTCTTGATGCCATCCTTCGCAAGGTTTCGGTATGCCGCCGCCCGTTCTTTCTTCTCCGGGTCTACATTTTTTCCCCGGACAGCCGCCAGCCTTCCAAACTTCAGCTCCTCAAGGCACTCCGCAATCTCCCTGTAAGTCCCGGCTTCCCTAAGTTCTTCCATTCCCCGGATGTCTTCCGCTAACATCGGCGCGTATGCCTGGGGACCATCTTCCTCAGCCGCGAGATCCGCTGCCTCGTAAAGTCCGTCTAAGAATTCTTCCGCCTGGCGTTTCACATCCTGGATCAGATACTTCATCCATGCGGTCTCCTCCATAGGATCCCTGTCTTCACCGTTTCCGCCAGCCCAGAGTTCCTTCCTGCAGGCCGCGATCCACTCTCCCGGCCACGGATTGCTCTGGGAGAACTCCCATACCTTTAAAATATACTCTTCCAATCCACCGTCTGTCCGCCCTGTGGCATAGGTATCCACAAACTTTATGAACCGCTCATCTTCCCTTCCGTAATATTCCTCCAGAAGTTCCTTCATCACATCGGCTTTTAAGAGCATCAGCTCGCCTTCGTCCGCCACCCGGAATCCAGGATCCAGGTCCAGCTCGTGGAAATGTTCCCGCAAAAGGTTTAAACAGAAGCTGTCGATGGTGGTGATCTTCGCGTGGTGGATCAGCGTGTTCTGGCGCTCCAGGTTTTTATTTCCTGGATCTTCGTCCAGAAGCTTTCCGAGAGCTGTCTCCACACGCTCCCGCATCTCCGCTGCCGCCGCGTTCGTGAAGGTCATGACCAGCAGCTTATCGATATCCACCGGGTGTTCCGAGTCCGTGATCATGCGGATGATGCGTTCCACGAGGACCGCGGTCTTTCCGCTTCCTGCTGCCGCCGAGACAAGGAGATTCCGGTGTCTCGTCTCAATGACTTTTTTCTGTTCCTCTGTCCACTTTGTCGCCATTACAGAATCTCCTTTCCGTCATTTTCTTTTTCGGGCGATTTCTTTTTCCCGCTTTCTATGCCCTCTAAAGTTTTCTTCTTCGTTTTACCTGGATCCAGCTGTACAGGATCGCCCTTATCGGCAGCATCTTCCACTGCACCGGAGTCCATCTCTTCCCCATCTTCTTCCTGGTCGATCTCCTTCCAGATCTCCTCCGCCTTCATAGGCTTAAATCTTCTGAATCCATATCCATCCGTCTTCAGATCAAACCCGCACACACTGTGGTACGGACAGTAATCGCACGCCGTCCGGTTCCCCTGCTTGTAGGGATCCACCGCCACATTTCCATCCAGAATCTCCTCGCCCATCTCCCTGAGCTTCTGGTTTACATAATCTGTCAAATGAGCAAACCGTTTTCCTCCAGCCACAGAGGACTTTAACTCCTGCACATACCCGTCCTTCAATGCCACCGGGATCACGTCGGATTCTTTTTCGATCTCCCGGTCCATGTGCCGGATCACGTCGAGACTGCTGTTCACGAGGCCATTCATGCGGAGCTTCCTCAAGATTCCTGCCTCGATCTCCTCATCCGTCATTCCGTCCTCCCGGTCGATCACCGGATCATCGATATGATAATAGAAGATTCCCGCCGGAACCGCCTGTTTTCCAGGATGACGGCTCTCCTGGAGCTTTAACGCCGCATCCATGTAGACCACAAGCTGAAGCTGCAGCCCATGGTATAAAAGCGCCAGGTCAAAGGACGTGCTTCCCGACTTGTAGTCCATGATCTTCACATAGATCTTGTCCTCATCCTCAAACACGTCCATGCGGTCGATCCGCCCGCGAAGGTTCACGGCTTCCCCATCCTTTAGCGGGATCCGCGTGCTCACATCCACCTCGAACGCCTCCGGCTCAAAATCGCCCTTCCGGATCTGATAGATCAGCGCCCGCACCGTCCGGTCCGTGATCCGCTCCACCTTTTTCTCCAGATAGGCGTTTCTTGCAGAACTCTTCATGATCGTGTTCCGGTACTTCGCGGAGACCTCCTCCACCGCACGCTTCACGAGAGCACGCCGCTCCGCGTCCGTGATGGCCCGGAAATCCTTTCCATGGTCCCGTACATTGCGGAAAAAGGTGTCCAGGGACTGGTGGAACAGATTTCCCATGTCGGAGAGGTCCAGCTCATACTCTCTTCCCGCCCGGAGCCCAAGTCCATGATTCAGGAAATGAGAGTAGGCGCACCCCGCGTAACCTTCCACTCTCGTTACACTGCCCCTTAAAAGTGTTCCGTAGAGCTCTCTCGCCGCCGCCCGGCCGATGCCGCCTTTCTTATAAGAATAGGTCACGGCTTTCGCGAGATCTTCCATCTCCTTCGCCTTCACCTCATCGGAAGAGAGGAAACTGTAAAGTTCCCGCGCCTTCTCATTCTCCGGATCCATCAGCCGGTCCGGCTCCTGAAGCCAGGAAAGTACGGCTCTTCCCGCCGCTGTCACAGAGACATCCGGCCGTTTTTCCGCTTCCGTCTCCCGGACAAAGAGATCCGGGAACCTTTTTTTCATCTCCCCGATAATTCCAGACGGCCGGGTCTGTTTTCCCTCCGCCGTCACCGTCGGGTAAGATAAGATCAGCTGATCCGACGGCTTCGTCATCATGAGATAGAGGTAAAATCGCTCCATAAAGCCCTCTTCCCTGGCAGTTGGTGCCAGCTCCATGGAATTCTTCTTTAGGATCTCCCTCTCATTGTCCGTAAAAAGACCACCCTTCGAGTGGTCCGCCGGGACCACGCCCTGGCTCACTCCGAGGAAAAACAGGACCTTGATCTTATCGAGTCTCGTTCTCTTCAGATCACCGCAGACCACCCGGTCCGCCCCCGCGGGGATCATGCCCACGGAGAGCTCCGAAAAGCCTGCGGAAAGGATCTCCGCGTACTCTCTCCTTGACACGCCCTCATCTCCTAAAAGGCTCTTAAACTTCTCAAAAAGCTCTATGACAAGACCGTAGATCTCCTCGTACTCCCTCGCTTCCCTGTCCATGCCGGAATCCGCGAACCTCTCCGAAAACTGTTCCAGCTTTTCCTCGGCTCCCAGGGTCTCCAGGAGCTCTTTTAAGGCATCCGTCACCATCGCCACCGGAACTCCCCGTCCGGCGCAGCGCTCTCTTAAAACACGAAGCGGTTCCATGATCTTCTCCCGGAACGCATTCATCTCCACAAGATTTAAATTTTCCCCGCCTTCAAAGGTCTTCTCCCACGCCGCGTCCCACTTTGCGAATCCCCGGATCCCCATGGCCCGCACATAGATCTCCAGCCGGTCCACGGCCTCCGTCTCCTCTGTCACAAGCCCGGTCCTCAGATACCGGAACATACTCTCGTAGTCAAAGCCCTTCTGCAGAAGGTCCAGGGCACTCTGGATCAGCCGGATCAGCGGATTTCCCGACACATCCCGGTTTTCATCTAAGAACAGCGGGATCCTATTCTCTTCAAAGCTTCTCGTGATCTCCCGTCCGTATCCCGGAAGATCCCCGCAGACCAGGGCGATGTCCCGATAGCGGTATCCGTCCTTTTTCACCAGCTCCTCGATCCGGTTCGTGATAAAGTCGATCTCATCCGCCGGGTCCTTCGCCTGAACCAGCATGATCTCCCTCTCTCCGCCGTGGTACCGGGTATACGGATAGCGGAAAAACGTCCTCTCCAGATGGTCAAGAGCCGGGCTGTTCCGGAATCGCACAAGCGGCCGTTTGGAAAAGACGAGGTCCTGGTAAATTTTCACCCCGTTTTCATCCGCCAGCTGTTTCAATTTCCCTGTCATTTTCCGGCTCATATCAAAGAGATCCGTCTCATCCGACTCTGACGCAAGATCCATCCCCGGCTCCATCGTCGCGGATACCGTCACGAAGACATTCCGGCAAAGTTTCAGTAAAATCCCGATAAGCCGGTACTGGACCGGCGTAAAGCCCGTGTATCCGTCTAAAACCATGGTACTATCCTTCAAAAGGGCAGACTGGTCCGCCACCTGGCAGAGTACATCAAGAAGTTCCTCCAGCGTGATATATTTCTCCTTCGTAAACTCCCGGAACGCCTCAAAGATCACTTCCATATCCGAGAGCTTCGCAGCCAGAATCTGTCCCACATTTTCCCCCGCTGTCTGCGCCTTTAAGTCCTCCGGAGTCGCCCCGTACTGGTAGAGTTCCGAAAGCATGGACTTGATCTCACTAATAAATCCCGGGCGGTTTAAGTGGGAGGAAAACATGGTGAGCTCGTCCAGCTTTTCCCCGGCAAGCCTTCTGAGGACCATATTTTTGCCCGTATCGTCCAGCACCTCCGGCTGCGGCAGGGAGAGCTCCGAAAAGATCCGGTAAGCCAGGCGCTCAAAGCTCACGATGTCAATGTTCAGCGTCCCGTGGTTCGGGTGGAGTCTCACGATCTCCTTCTGGGCCTGCATCGTCGCCTGCTCCGGCGTCACCACAAAAAACCTGCCCTCCGGTTCCTTCACGGACAGCTCGATGATCTTCCTATATATATATTCTGTTTTTCCGGCACCGGAACCGCCGGCGATGACGCATAATCCCATTTTGTCCTCCTGATGTCGGCGGCCTGTGCCGTCAACCGTTTTTTCCGAATTTCAGATACATAAACCGTATCTGTTCTGAATGAAAATGTCAAGTTTTTTATCTCTCCTGCTATCCTGGGGCTGTCCTGAGCAGGTTGCTGTTCACGCCTTGCGCAAACCCGTGTACAGTAACCTGATCTGCTCCAATTCTTCCAGTGTCTCCTTGATGTCCATCTGTTTTTATGATAAACTTGGAGAAGTGAACCAGTTCAGAAACATACCCTGAACATGAAAATACAATAAAAATCTGCCTGCAGAAAAGCTGTGGACAGTAAAGGGAGAACTCTCTATGTCACACAACAAACTGGGACTTTCAATCCTCTGTACGGCTCTCTTATCTTCGATGCTCGCCGGATGTCAGAAAACTCCGGAAATTCCAGAAAGCCCACAGGGCAGCCGTGAAGAACTAATTGGAAGCTTCTATATACAGGCTATAGTTAACGGCAGATGACCATCACATTTTGCGCATGGTCACCTGCCGTTTTTCAGCGTACACCCGGACTCATATGTATTTTTTCTTTTTTTCCTTCATATGATAAATACAAATATCCCCCCTGAAAAGGATCCACTCCATGAGTTCAAAAACAAAGATCATCGTTCTTAAAATGAAGGAGATCATCTACACCGCCCTCTTTATCGGCTTTGCCATCGTCCTCATCATGCTCTTCCTCTTTATGTTCCGTCCGAAGAAGGACAACATCTCCGGGAGCACGGCGGATCAGACAGCTGAGAACGCCTCATCGGCCGCTCCCGCCTCCGTTACATACGTTCCGGGACTTTATTCGTCTCCCATCGTTTTGGGCAGCGAGAACGTCAATGTGGAGGTCACCGTGGACCGTACAGGGATCCGCTCCGTATCTCTCGTGCCTTTGAGTGACTCCGTTGAGACTATGTATCCCCTGATGGCACCCGCCATGGATTCCATTGCGGCGCAGATCCTGGAAAACCAGAGTCTTGAGGGGCTCGAGTATCCGTCTGGATCCCAGTATACCTCCATGGCTCTGGTGTCGGCGGTGCGGACGGCGCTTTCCAAGGCAGTGGAACAGTAATATTGCATCCCGGTGATTTCTATTCTGAGATCGCCGGGTATTTTTTTTTCAAATTTTTTTATAACCTGCTTGACAAATCGCTTTTCCTCCTGTATACTCTTTACCATGATAACATTTTACCACGCTAAATCGAAATCTTGTTAATACAATAACTCAATCAGCATACAAGGAGGAACCAATCCATGAAGAAATTAAATCAGCTTCTCATCTTAGGTACAACACTTTTATTATCCGCTGCGGCACTTTCCGGATGTTCCGGTTCCTCCGCACTGGGCGCTACGATCCCGCAGACAACTTCCGGAGAGACAGCAACTCCTCAGACAGACGCAGGAATTATCGCATCTGAGACCACCGGTTCCAACAATCGCCTGAACGAGATCTTAGAGCGCGGATACATCGAGATCGCAACTGAGCCGTACTTCGCTCCGAACGAATTCATCGATCCCACAAAGAGCGGCGAGGAGGCCTACACAGGTTCTGATATCGAACTTGCAAAGTACATCGGTGAGGCACTCGGTGTTGAGGTCCGCTTAAAACCGATGGACTTCACAAGCGTTCTCGGAAGCATCACAACCGGAAAATATGATCTTGCGATCTCCGCCTTAGCTTACACACCGGCAAGAGCCGAGACCATGAACCTCTCCAAGGGGTACTATTTCGGAGATGAAGATCCGCAGACAGCATATGGCATTCTGGTCCGCAAGGAAGATGTTGACAGCATCAAATCCTTCGACGATCTTGCAGACAAGGTAGTCGTTGCCCAGAACGGCTCCCTTCAGGAACAGTTCGTACAGGAGCAGATCCCGGCTTACAAAAAATACAACCGTGTTTCCTCCACAAACGATGGTTTCCTGATGGTCGAGACCGGAAAAGGTGATGTGATGGTCTCAGCCCTCAGAATGGCAAGATTATATCTGGAATCCAATCCGGACAGCAATCTTATGATCGTCCCGAATCTCTATTTCACAGTTGACCCGGAGACACAGGGAACGAGAATCGGCATCCCGAAAGGTGAGGACGCCCTCACAGACAGAATCAATGAGATCATCGACGAAGTCGTTGAGAAAGATCTCTACAACCAGTGGTACGATGAATATACAGAGTACGCTAAGAGCCTTGGCATTATCGAATAATTCGATCCTTTGATATAACCCCGCGGCCGCGGTCAGGCCGCACCCCTTCACCGGTACCTTCCCCGGGTGCCGGAACCCCTGGTCATGGGAGGTTCCCCCCAGAATATCCCATGACAAAAAAGACGATCCGCAATTACCTGGCGGTTCGTCTTTTTTGTTCCGTCTTATCTGCCGCAGACACACCCGCGGAATCCGGTGATCCGGTCCGTCCTGCCGTATTCGTCTG
The DNA here is from genome assembly GCA_902496665.1 of uncultured Clostridium sp. Classification (GTDB taxonomy): domain Bacteria; phylum Bacillota; class Clostridia; order Lachnospirales; family Lachnospiraceae; genus Pilosibacter. Next base: position 29,529 of record CABVBU010000004.1, read on the forward strand.
TTTCTTCCTACACTTCCCAGTCAGAATCCAGAAAACCTTCCCCGTAAACTTCCTGAGCCTCAGAGACGATCATAAACGCTCTGGGATCGATATCATAGACGATCTTCTTCGCCTTGTAGAACTGCTTTCTGTCCAGAACACAGATCACGGTCTTTCCGTCTTCTTTCCGATAAGCTCCTTCGCTCTTTAAAAAGGTACAGCCGCGCTCCAGCTCATCCATCAGCGCGTCAGCGATCTCTTTCGGCTTTATCGTGATCACCGTGATCATGGTACTCTTATTCATGCCATAGAGGATCACATCGATCACATAAGTTCCCACCACCATATTGATGAGGCCGTAGAGACCTGATTCGATGTTCCGGAACACTGCCATGGACATCAAGATGATCACAAGGTCTGTAGCCATGACTGCTTTTCCTGTCTGCATGTGCGGGCGGTACTTTTGCAAAAGCTTTGCAGCGATATCTCCGCCTCCTGTAGTGGAACCGCGCATGAATACAATTGCAAGGCTGGCTCCCACAAGTACTCCACCAAAAAGACAGGACACCATCTTGTCTCCCGCATATACCGGAAAATATGGTGTTACAAGACCGTCCAGAATCACAGTCATGATCGCCACAGTCTTTAATGTCTTGATCGTCTTTTCCTTCCCCAGATAGATCCAGGACGCGATCAGAAGCGGAATGTTGATCAAAAACGTCAGTGTACCGATCGGCAGGTTCGTTAGACGGTTCAGCAGGATGGCCAGACCACTGGCACCTCCCGGCGCGATATCAATGTTATTGATAAAACAGTGAAGCGCAACAGCCTGAATAAAACCGCTGGCTGCATCTGCAAAAAGATCCAGGGCAAGATCTTTTCCACGTATCTTTCCCATAAGATTACCCCCTCATATTTGTCTGCAGATCTGTAAAATTCACTTAGTCTCTATACAATTCTTCAAATAATTCCACCGGCACATACGCCTTCACATGGATTCCGTCGTCCTGGTATTCTTCCTCGAGCAGCTGTCCGCTCTTCCGAATCATCTGGATCCGTCCGGCGTCCTTGTAAGCAAACACCTTCTCAAAGTAGATCCTGCGGTTTCTCAAAATTACGGCAAACAGATCCAGCAGTTCCTCAATGCCCTCTCCTGTCTTTGCCGATAATTTCACTTTATAATCCGCGGACATATCCCTGCAGGCGGTATCCGCGTCCGGGCGGTCCACCTTGTTGAATACTGTGATGATCTCCTTGTCCTTGATGTCCAATCGGCGCAGAGTCTCATAGACCACATGCATCTGCATGTCCATCTGCGGGTTCGAGCAGTCCACCACATGAAGGATCACATCACAGTACCGCGCCTCCTCCAGAGTGCTCTTGAACGCCTCCACCAGATGGTGCGGAAGCTTTCTGATAAATCCTACCGTGTCCGTCAAAAGGACCTTTTCCCCGCCTGGAAGCGTCAGCGCCCTCGTCGTCGGATCCAGGGTCGCGAAGAGCTTATCTTCCGCCAGGATCCCGGCTCCTGTGAGCTTATTTAAGAGCGTAGATTTTCCGGCGTTCGTGTAACCCACAATGGCCGCCGTCAGCGTTCCGCTCTGCTCTCTCTGTTTCCGTACCACATCCCTGTGGCGCTCTACATCCTGGAGTTCCGATTTTAACTGGCTGATCCGCTCATGGATCCGTCTTCTGTCCACCTCAAGCTTCGTCTCACCCGGTCCCCTCGTACCGATTCCGCCGCCAAGTCTCGACAGGGAATTCCTGAGACCCACAAGGCGGACGGCGCGGTATCTTAACTGCGCAAGTTCTACCTGGATCTTTCCTTCTCTTGTCTTTGCGCGGGCAGCAAAGATATCGAGGATGATCATCGTCCGGTCCATGACCTTTGTGTCCAGGGCGTCCTCCAGGTTTTTTAACTGTGCCGGGGAGAGCTCATCGTCGCAGACAACGCCGGTAGCGCCGGACTCCCAGACCATCTCCTTCAATTCCTGGATCTTACCTTTTCCGAGGTATGTTCCCGGATGGATATTTTCCCGGTTCTGGATCACGACTCCCACGGTCTCAGCCCCCGCGGTCTTTACAAGTTCCCGAAGCTCCTCCACGGATTCTTCCGTGTCATCGGAGGCGTTCGTGCTGGCGGCAAACAGGATGACCCGCTCCTGCTGCTCACCGATCTCTATCAATTCTACCATTCTTTCTCCTATCTTGTCACGAGAAACGCGATCTCATGGTCTGCCTTCTCGTCCTGTCCATACTGCTCCTCATAGCTTCGGAACAGTTCCAGCGCCTTCTCATACTGGCCCAGGTACTCATAACACACGGCCTGGTTGAAGGCGATCTCTTTCTTTGCCCGGTCATCGGAGAGGGCAAGTCCCGCCTCCGCGTGCTGCAGCGCTTCCTCATAATTGCCTTTTTTCATCGCAGCCATCATCCAGCGGTTGTAGACTTCCGTGCTGGAAAAGCCCTCGTCCACGAGAGTCTGGTAAAGCTCATCCGCCTTCTCCTCGTCTCCGGCAGTCATATATGCCGCCCCCAGGGCTTCCATCGCCTCAGCGTAGCCTGTAACCTCATGCTTCGCATCCGCGCTCTTACCGGACTCCAGGCGGTTCTCAGCGCCATCCTGATCCCCTGAATTCGCGAGGCTCACCGCGCCTAGGTAGTAATACTCGGCTCTCGGCTTATCCACCTTCGCCAGGGTATCATAAGTATACGCCGCGGCACCATAGTCCCCCAGCATAAATTCTGCCTCCCCGCGATATTTTAATACATCGATCTCAAAAGAGGTCACCCGCGTTGTCTGGTCGATCAGGCTGTCAAACTCCGCGACAGCCCCCTCGTAATCACCGCTTTCCATGAGGGCGATGCCGTTCTCCCTGCCTGCCTTCATCTCACTGGTCACATGGCTGCAGCCGGTGAGAAGGAGCATCATGCCGGATAAAAATAACGCTGATACAATGCTCTTTTTTATTTTGCTTATTTTTCTTGTTTTCTTATACTGTTTATACATTTTAAATTTTACGTTACGCGCGCGTCGTGCTTCCGAATCCACCATTTCTCACTTCATCGGCCTCGTCATCCACCGTAATTCCGTACTCCACGAAAATTCCCTGGGAGAAACCTGTTCCTGCTTCCACTTCCACGGTCTTTCCCTCGCGGCTGTCGTTGGTGAGCTTTACCTGGATATGACCCTCATTGTCAGATCCGTAGTAGTCGCTGTCGATGATCCCGACGGTATTGTTTAACTGCAGACGGAACTTAAATCCAAGTCCGCTTCTCGGATAAAGCTTTAATACCCAGCCGTCATCGATCCGGGCGCGGATCCCTGTAAGGATCTTTGTCATCTCCCCGGCTTTCAGTGTAAATGCTGCCGGTGCGAAGAAATCATATCCGGCGGAGCCTGCTGTTGCACGCTTCGGAAGTCTGATCCCATCGTAGATTTCCCTGATCACTTCTTCTGTATCCTGCGGGTGTTCCCCCTGCCAGTCTTTTTTAAACTGCTCAAAGCTTACTTTTTCAAATTTTGCGATTCTCTGCATGATGTCTCCTCTTCGTAAATGGTCTCCCACTACTATACCAAGACCCCGCCCCCTTTTCAAGCGTTTCAGACAGAAAATCCGGCAGAATGCACTGCGTTATTGCGGCAGTGTGTCCACTGCCCACAGTATATTCTGCCGGATAATTCCGTCTCTCACGTACATTTCTATGTGGTTTTCCAAACAGCCGCGACACTCTCGGATATTCTCTCCGGGCTGCTGTTTTCTCGAAAGCTTTCTCTATAAAATATACGATATCATCTCAATCCCGAAAATGATCATATATAAAATAAATCCCGGATTCAGGTACACATACTTCCTGTACGGTGTCGGCCACCCGTTCTGGCGTCCCATCTGCCACCAGTAACGGCGTCCGTCCCGGAAGAAAAAGTAGATCCCGGCTGCGACGAGAAGCAGGATCATAACAAAGCCTGCCGCAGAAAACGTTGCTGCCATCGCCCCCATCCCCAGCGCATTTAATCCATTTTCCACCAGTACAAGAGCCATGGAAAAGGAATTCACCGCCATATGAAGCAGCACATTATAAAAGATCCGGTTCGTCCGCACCGCCACATAGCCGAGGATCAGCCCAATCACCACCGCGTACAGGAACTGGTTTAAATTTCCGTGCATGAGTCCGAACATGACTGCACAGAAGACCACCGCCGTCCGGTCCCCGAACTGTCTCGCCTTCTTTAAGAGAACTCCCCGGAAGATAAACTCCTCCATAAACGGGGCGATCAGGCAGGTATAGATCACCATTCCGGGCGTCAGCTCATCGAGGGCGTCCATCACCGGGTTCATATCCGTCGCCGGAACTCCCGTAAATATGGAAAAAAATACGTCCAGAAACACGCCGAGGAAATTAAAGATGTACCCAAGTCCCAGGCACATGAAAAGTGCCGACATCCAGACCTCCGCAGGGAGTGTATGCACCGGTCTCCGGTCCGATCTCACAAAACATGTCATCGGAACCACCAGAAGGAACGGAATTCCGATAGAAAAGATATACTGCACCAGGACTCCCGTCCACGGGGAATCAAAAAGCCCGGAAAGCAGACGCGCTCCGCCGCTTCCCAGGCTGTGGATCCGGTGCCATACCAGGCCATAGAAAGCGCTGCCCAGGTACTGGAACCCTGAGCAGGCGCACATGGCAAGGCATAAAATTGTAAACGTGATCAGAAAATCTCTTCGTTTATGCACCATATTCTTCCTTCATGATCTCACTGCTTCTCGCAATGAACTTTGTCATACGCTCCGGGGAAAGACTTCCGTGAGCGAGCTTTGCAAGGTCATAGAGCTGTTCGCAGAGCATCGGTGTCTTCTCGCCGTCCTTGTTGTTTAACACGTACTTTACAAGGCCGTTGTTTGCGTTGAGGACTAAAGTCTCCTCTGCCGGGAACATGTCGGCACCGCCGCCGTACATGCTGTACATCTTCATCATATCCTGCATTCTGCGGCTCTCCTCAGAGACGGTGATCATGGACGCAAGGCCTTCGTTTTTCAGCTTCTCAACCTTGACGTTCAGCTTGTCGTTTCCGATGGCCTTCTTGAAGACCTCCGCAAGAGTCTCGGCATCCTTCTTCTCCTGCTCCTTCGCGGCCTCATCGGTCTCCTCGGCATCCTTGAAGGTCTCGTTGACATCCGCATCAATGCGCAGGAACTTCAAGCCCTCATTCTTCTGCTCCACATGCTGCATGAACGGAGAATCAATTGGATTCGGAAGGATCACAGCGTCGATTCCCGCTTCCTTGAACATGTTGATGTACTGGCTCTGCTCTTTCTCGTCAGTTACATAAAAGATCTTGTTCTCGTGTTTCTCCTTGTTCTCCTCAAGGCAGTCAGCGAGAGTCAAATACTTGCCGTCCAGATTCCTGTAGAGGATATAGTCCTTCATCTTCTCGTCGAACTTCTCGTCCTTTAAGCAGCCGAATTTGATGAACGGGTTGATATCATCCCAGTATTTCTCATAGTTCTCGCGGTCTGTCTTGCACATGCCGGACAGCTTGTCCGCAACCTTCTTTGTAATATAGTCGGAGATCTTCTTAACGAATCCATCGTTCTGGAGAGCGCTTCGGGATACGTTTAACGGAAGATCCGGGCAGTCGATCACGCCTTTTAACAGCATCAGGAATTCCGGAATGACTTCCTTGATATTATCGGCGATGAATACCTGATTGTTGTAGAGCTTGATCTTGCCTTCGATGCTCTCGTACTCCATATTGATCTTCGGGAAGTAGAGGATACCCTTTAAGTTGAACGGGTAGTCCATGTTCAGATGGATCCAGAATAACGGCTCCTTGAAGTCCTGGAATACCTTGCGGTAAAACTCTTTGTACTCCTCGTCTGTACACTCATTCGGATGCTTGTTCCAGAGCGGGTTCGTATCGTTTACAGCAACCGGACGTCTCGCGATCTTATACTTTTCTTTTGCAGGGGAAACCTCAACAGTCTCCTTTGTTCCGTCCTCTTTTTCCTTTTCTTCCGTCTTTGCAGGCTCTACGATCGTCTCGATAACCGTATCCTTTTCGGTAAGCTCATCCTTTTCGATCGTGTCATACTGCGGCTCTGCAGTCTCATCGTTTAAGTAGATCTCGACCGGCATGAACGCACAGTATTTATCGAGGATCTCTCTTGCACGGTACTCATTTGCGAACTCGGCACTGTCCTCATTCAGGTACAGGGTGATCACGGTTCCGTGTCCTTCCTTTGTGCCCTCTTTCATGTCGAACTCGGTACCGCCCTCAGACTCCCAGTGAACCGGCTTTGCATCCGCCTTGTAGGATAAGGTATCGATCGTTACTTTGTCGGCTACCATGAACGCGGAGTAAAATCCAAGTCCGAAGTGACCGATGATCTGATCCTCGTTTGCTTTATCTTTGTACTTGTTTAAGAAATCCTGCGCACCGGAAAAAGCGATCTGGTTGATATACTCGTCAACCTCGTCCTCTGTCATTCCAAGACCGTTATCTTCGATCCGGATTGTCTTTTCCTTCGGGTTTACAGTCACCTGAACTTTATAGGTCTCATCATCCGGTGTCTCGTACTCGCCCATCAGGGCCAGCTTCTTTAATTTTGTGATGGCATCGCAGCCGTTGCTGACTAACTCACGGTAGAAAATATCGTGATCGGAATACAGCCATTTTTTGATGATCGGGAATATATTCTCACTGTTGATTGAAAGACTTCCACTTTTTGCCATGTTAAACCACTCCTTATTTCAATTCCTGCGGCACGGGGAACTTCTCATAATTCCTTCGGACCGCCGATTTTCATTTATCATTTTCCAGCTGCCTTTATAACAGCTGTTCTGTTCAACATGACATATTTTAATACCAGAAAATCAAAATGTCAATAAAATTAGCACTCATTTTTGATGAGTGCTAATAAAATTTTTATAAACTTTTCCTCAACGACTTTGCCGAGGACCGGTAATACAATTTATGACCTCACTTAATTCTCACTCTCGATCGGAATAAACACTCTTGCAGTCTCCTCCTGATCATGTTTCTTCCTCTCATTCTTTGCGGCAGCCACGGCCATCTCGCAGAGCGCCATCTGGGATCCCACCGGGAGTTTTCCGCGGCGGTCCGGCTTCTCGTATGTTCCGTCCGGCTGTAAGACATGGGCTTTTAAGTTATCCTCAAGCTCCAGCTCCATGTACTTCCGGATCCTGTCTTTCAGCTCCTCCCTCAGTACCGGGAACAGGATCTCCACGCGGCGGTCCAGGTTTCTCGGCATCCAGTCAGCACTTCCCATGTAGATCTCTTCGCTTCCGTCATTCTCGAAGATAAAGATCCGCGCGTGCTCCAGGAATTCCCCGACGATGGAGCGGACTTCGATATTCTCGGAAAGTCCCGGGATTCCTGCCTTCAGACAGCAGATTCCACGGACCACCAGATGGATCTTAACACCTGCGCAGGACGCCTCATATAAAGCCGCGATGATCTCTTTATCGCAGAGAGAGTTCATCTTTGCAATAATGGAAGCCGGCTTTCCTGCCCGGGCATTCTTCGTCTCACGCTCGATCAGACGCAGGAATTTTGTTCTCAGCCACAGCGGTGCCACGGAGAGCATATTCCAGTTCAAGGGTTCCGAATAACCGGAGAGCATGTTAAAGACTGCTGTGGCATCCTCACCGATCAGCGGATGGCATGTCATGATTCCGCAGTCCGTATAGAGCTTTGCGGTGGAATCGTTGTAGTTTCCTGTTCCGAGATGGACGTATCTGCGGATGCCGTCCTCCTCTCTCCGGACTACAAGGGTGATCTTCGAGTGGGTCTTTAATCCAACGAGACCGTAGATCACATGGCAGCCTGCTTTTTCAAGTTTTTTTGCCCAGATAATATTGTTCTCCTCATCAAATCTTGCCTTCAGCTCAACGAGTACCGATACCTGTTTTCCGTTCTCAGCCGCTGCAGCCAAGGCCGCGATAATCGGGGAATTTCCGCTGACACGGTAGAGTGTCTGCTTGATCGCCAGCACCTCCGGATCTCTTGCCGCTCTTCTGACAAAATCCACAACCGGATCAAAGGTCTCGTAAGGATGCATCAGGAGAATATCACCTTTCCGGATATTCGTGAAGATATCATCGTCATTCATCAGTGCAGGAACCGGCTGCGGCGTATATTTCGGTGTCTTCAAATGATCGTATCCGTCAAGACCGTACATCTTCATAAGGACCGTAAGATCCAGCGCGCCCGGAATCTCGAAGATGTCCTCCTCGTTGACTTCCAGCTCCCGTTTTAATACCTTGAGGAGTCTCTGATCCGCCTTATCCTCGATCTCCAGCCGGATGACCTCGCCCCACTGCCTGCGCTTTAACTGCTTCTCAATCTCCTCGAGAAGATCCACAGCTTCCTCCTCGTCAAGAGAGAAATCGGCGTTTCTCATGATTCGGAACGGGTGGGACGTCACGATATCGTAGTTTAAGAACAGCTGCTGCATGTTCCGCTCGATGATCTCCTCCAGGAAGATCACATTCCGCGTCTCGTTGTGGTTCTCATCGGTGGTCACCGGGAGGCTTAAGATCCTCGGGAGCACCGCCGGAACCTGTACCATGGCAAATTCCAGTTCCTCATCACCGTCTTTTTTCTTCAAAAGTGCCGCGATATTTAAGGATTTATTCCGGACAAGGGGGAACGGTCTCGAGGAATCCACCGCCATCGGGGTAAGTACCGGATAGACCTCCTCCTTGAAATACCGGTCCACGAACTCTCCCTGTTCCGGTGTCAGATCCTCATGGCACTCGATCAGATTTAATCCGTTGTTTCTGAGTGCCGGGAGCAGGGACCGGTTGTAGGTATTATACTGCTGCACCACCAGCTCATGGGTCCGGACGCTGATCTTATCTAACTGTTCCTGAGCCGTCATTCCGGCGATATCCGGTTTTTTATATCCGGCATGGACCATGTCCTTTAAGGACGCCACGCGGACCATGAAAAACTCGTCCAGATTTGATGCCGTGATGCTTAAGAATTTCAGACGGTCAAAGAGCGGGTTGGTCTTATCCCTAGCTTCCTCCAGTACACGGCAGTCAAACTCCAGCCAGCTCAGCTCACGGTTTACATAATTTTTCGGATCCTGAAAATACTCAATTCCCTGTTCTTTTCCTTTTCTGGCCTTCTGTGTATTGTCTTTTTTTTCTTCTTTTTTCATCTTTCTTTTCCACCTCCCTGAATGCGTTGGTTCCGGTCAGACCTGACTATACATACTTTTTATGGCGAAGCACCGGCCGAATTCCAAAAATCTCCTCAAAGAACGCCGCTTTCTGCTCAAAGGAAACAGACTCCAGCGTAATATCGCCGTGATAATCTGTCGTGATGATCAGGTTCTGATCCTTCACGGTCATCCGGCAGTCCGCGAGCTTCGCACTGTGTCCGCGGTCCATGGAATTCGCCAGACGCAGCATCGCTGTGAGCTTTGCGATCAGAAGCATGACCTCGTTCTGCCCGCTGAAGCTGTCCGTCACTTCATCTAATTCTGTCTCCATCCGGACCATATTGTAGTCGAAATCCCGGATATTATAGCGGACCACATTTGCGATGATCTCCCGCTCCAGATGGGAGATACCGATGATCTCCGTGGACATGATGATGTTGTAAGCGCACTCGTTGGAATTCCGGACGCTGATAAACTTTCCGCAGGCGTGGATCAGCACCGCGATCTGCAAAAGCAGGCGCTCTCTCTGCCCCATTCCATGGTATTTCCGCATTGTGTCGAAGATCTGGAGCACATATTTCTCGACGGTCTCTGTGTGACGGCTTAAGCACTGGTAGCGTTTTGCCATGGAACGGGAAGTGCTGATAATGTCGTTATCAAAATTGTGCCGGAATTTTATAAGCTTCTTATCCGCCGCAAACTCAGCCGCGATCCCGTCACAGAGCCGAACCCCGGGGATCCAGATCATCTCAGCCCCCGTCATCTCAAGAAACTTCTTATAGATCACCGCGCACGGCATAAGTAAGGACGCGTATTCCCGGTTCACCCCGAAATGCTCCTCCATCTGCTCTTCATTCATCGTGCTCAGGCGGGTGTAAAACTCTTCAAACTGCTCTCTCGTGATCCTTGAGAGCGGTTTTCCGTCTTCCTCGTACCGGAACAGATACAGGATATTCTCACCGATCCCGATCAAATGCTTGATCTTCCGCTCCTTTAAATACATTTTTTTATAGTTCTGGAGTTCATTGTCCACCATCTCATCAATAAGCTCCCGGTACTGTTCCATTGTCGTGTCGACCTCTTCCAGAGTACCGCGGATCCTCAGAACGCCTAACGGCAGATTTTCCGTATTCACCAGAAGGTTTTTATCAAACATGGATATCTGCATGCTGCCGAATCCCACGTCCACGATAGCGGTTCCCTGCTGGATATTCTCATCAAACTCGTCATCGGACACCGCGATGGCCTTGTAGCCCAGGAACCGCTGCTCCGAGTTGCTGATGATCCGTACCTGGATCCCGGTGCGGACACGGATCTGATCCAGAACGATCCTGTTGTTTCTCGCCTCGCGCATCGCACTTGTGGCGTAGGCACGGTATTCCGTGACTTTATAGGATTTCATGATCCTTGCGAAATCCGCAAGCACATCGCAAAGCTCCTCCACCATCTCATAGCTGATCTTTCCGTTATTGTAGGTATCTTTTCCCAGCGCAGTGACGTGACGGATCTGATCCAGCTTTCGGATCTTGTTGCGGTTTGAGATCTCATAGATCCCCATCTCCACCTCAAAGGATCCCACATCGATGGCTGCAAATGTAAGGGCTGCCATGTTTTTTCCTCCTTGCTCTGTGCGTGACGATCATCGGACCCGTTTTGTGTCCGTCATATCGTCTGCATCAAATATCTGTTGATATAAGAATCGGTCCGGATTTTCCCGGACCGTATCTCTCTAATAATTACCTAAAATTCTCATGACGGAAGCTTCCGCTGCAAGACCGGTCAACGCGTTTCTCACGCCCGCATCGCTTAAGTTTCCTTCGAAATCCACAAAGAACCGGTACTCGAAACTCTTTTCCGGAATCGGTCTGGATTCGATCATCGTCATATTGACATTGTTGAAAATGAAGTTTCCAAGGATGTTGTAAAGGGAACCGCTCTTGTGCGGGATTTCAAAGGCCACGCTGATCTTTCCGGCGGTCTTTGCGTAGACCGGTTCTTTTCCGAGGATCAGGAATCTTGTCGTATTTCCCTTTACATTGTTGATCTCCTCCGCGAGAGTCTCCATTCCATAGAGTTCTCCCGCAGTGCGGCTTGCGACAGCCGCCTGGGTCGGATCCTTCTCCTCCATGACCTTCTTTGCAGCCACAGCCGTGTTTAAGACAGCGATCTGTTTCCAGTCTTTATGGGCAGACAGGAAATCAGAGCTCTGGGCCAGAGCCTGGGCATGAGAGTAAACGGTCCTGATATCGGAGAGCTTCGCTCCCGGAACGCCAAGCAGCATATGGGCAACCGGGACATAGACCTCGCCGACTATGTAATTCTTGTACTTTAAGAGCAGGTCGTAGTTGTTGATCACGAAACCGGCTGTGGAATTCTCGATGGGAAGTACCGCGTAATCGGCGCGTCCTTCCTCCACCTCGCGCATCGTGTCCTCGAACTCCGGGACATGGTAGAGGTCCGCATCCTCACCGAAATACAGCTTCGCGGCCGCATGGCTGTAAGCGCCCTCGACGCCCTGGAAGACGATCTTTTTGTTCTTCTTCCCGATAGTCTCCACTTCCGTAAATCCGGTGTCCATTCCCATTCCGTGGGCGGATAACAGGCTGTACTGGTATCTGCGGCTGACGGACATTAACTGGGAGAAGATCTCCTTTACCGCCTCCTTGTTGAAATCGCTGTGGGCCAGCTCCTGGACCGCAGCAATCTTCTGCGCCTCTCTCGCCGCGTCATAAACGGCCTTTCCTGTTCCGATCTTATATTCCGCTACATCTCCGCAGACGGACATGCGCTCCTCAAACAGGCGGACGATCTCCCTGTCAATCACATCCAGCTTGTCCCTGCATTCTTTTAAGTCAAGATTTTTCATATATTTTATGCCTCTGCTTTCTGTCGTTTCTCCCCAGGTATTTCTCAAAATTTCTTTCGCTATTTCAGCCGACCTCTCCGAAACCCTGTCCTGTCATATCATTTCAAACCATTTTATCCGCCTGAAACCTTATTATTTTTCTTCCTGCATCTCTTTCAACATTCCGATCAATACATTTCTAGTGTAAGCGCCCGGATGTTTCCGATCTTCGGCTTCCAATTCTTTTACATAGAACGGTTTTCCGTAGTAGATCGTAATATGGGACGGAGTGATAAACGGGAAGTGTTTTTCCAGCACCTCCGCCGTTCCTGTCATCGCCACCGGGACCACCGGACAGCCTGATTTCTCCGCGATCTTTAAGCTTCCCTCTTTAAACGGAAGCAGCTCCGTGATATCTTCGTTCGGATTTCTTGTTCCCTCCGGGAAGATCCAGATGGAAACTCCGTTTTTTACCTTCTCGATTCCCTGAAGGATCGTCTTTAAGCCTTCTTTAATATTTTTTCTGTCTAAGAACAGGCAGTTCGCGTTCACCATCCAGGTGTTTAAGAGCGGGATCTTTTCCATCTCCTTCTTTGCCACAAAGCCCAACAGGGTCGGAACAGTCGTATAACCGGCAAGGATATCAAAGTAGCTTCTGTGGTTTCCCACATAAAGAACCGCCTTGTCTTCCGGTATATTTTCCGCGCCCTTCACCGTCACAGTCACGCCTGCAAGCTTTAAAAGCAGACCGAACACGGAACGTACCATTTTAATCGTTTCCAGATCCCGCGCGTGGGGATCTTTCTTTCCAAGCGATACCTGTGCCACAAGGAACGGATAGCTGAAGATCAGGAATCCAACCAGTGTGAACAGGACAAGTAATAATCTTATCATAAGTAACAAACCTCCCATATTTTCTTTAACAGTAACGGTGCTCTCTTACGGTCAGCACAGCAGGTGTGCCCACCTATTGAGCAGTTGCCTTTCATACACTTTAAAGAGTTACAGCAATGAGGTTCATAAGTTATATTATATTAAATAAACCTCTTATTTGCAACTCAAATGCACCTCGAATCCATCTAAAATCCAGCTCAAATCTGTCTAGACATTGACTCTCCTGCTGCCGGATCTCTGGAAAAGATCCCCTCTTTTTCCCCTGTCAGATATTCAAAGAGAAGTCCTGTCATGAACCAGAACGGAGCAAAATCCAGACGGATCACGCCGTCGACGCTCAACATCCGCCCGGTGTAATCCCACGGACATATACCAAAGCTTTTCAAGAATGTTCCCGTGAGGTATTCTGCGGAAAAAATCAGGACCATGTCCAGGATCCCATGGCGGAAGATCCTGTCTGTTACCGCGATCCTCCCCCTGTCTCCGATCCAGCTGTCCACCCATTTCCCGATGGGCCCTAGCAGGACGCCCATTCCATATATCGGAAACATGTAGATCGATGTCTTTCCCATGAATTTCATGTCTCCCGCCGCGAAGGCTTCCACGGAGGTCAAAAGGATCTCAAGTCCCCATCCCGTCAGACCGCAGAGCATGAAATTTCTGACCCACGTTTTCCATCTGCAGCCGGATCTTTTTCTCACTGCAATTTTCTGATTTTTGTTTTTCCGATTCCATCTGTTCATGAAACCAGTATCTGTGATTCTCTGATCCGCTATGCAGCCTTTTCCACGGTGCTTTTTTCCACTTGTATTTTTCTGAACTCCATGCCCTGGAAAGTCAGGATCAGCCGTTCACTCTATACATACTGATTTTTTCCAAGATCATACTCATAATCGATCGACGCGAGTTTCTCATCCACGTCTTTTCTGTCAAGGCAAAGCGACCTGCACAGCTCGTCCATGTCCGGGTAATTGTCCCGCAGCTGTGTGTTGATGTAGCTTAACAGCATGACCGGATCTTTTGGTATCTTCGTCATCTCTCTCCTTTCCAGGATGATTCTTTCTCTCCAAACCATCCGCCGCCTTTACTTTCTGAATCCTCCTGTGTTATACTATAAACCATATGTGAGATGATTGCAAACGAAAGGGGATTATAATACCATGAAACACCTTCTGCTGCTTGGAACGGGAGGAACCATCGCCTGCAAGAGAGGAGAAAACGGCCTGACACCGCTTCTTACCGGCGATGAATTGTTATCTTATGTACCGGACGCGAAAAAATTCTGCGAGGTGGAGACGGTGCAGGTCTTAAACATCGACAGCACGAACATGCACCCGAAACACTGGCTGAAGCTCGCCCAGGTCCTGGAGGAGAATTACGACGATTACGACGGCTTCGTGATCTGCCACGGAACTGATACGATGGCATACACCGCCGCCGCTATGTCCTATCTCGTCCAGCACTCCAGCAAGCCCATCGTCATCACCGGTGCCCAGAAGCCCATCGACCTTGACGTGACGGATGCGAGAACGAACCTTCTTGACAGCCTGCGTTTTGCCGCCTCCGAACGTGCCCACGGCGTGACTATCGTATTTGACGGAAAAGTCATTGCGGGAACCCGCGGAAAGAAGGAGCGCAGCAAGAGCTACAACGCCTTCTCCAGCATCAACTTCCCGTACCTCGCCGTGATCCAGGACGAGCATATTTTATACTACATCGACGACAAGTGGCAGGACCGTGAGAGCGTCCGCTTCTACCACGAGATGGACAGTCAGGTCAGCCTCTTAAAGCTGATCCCGTCCATGGATTCCAGCCTCCTCGACTATATGGCGGAGCACTATGACGCGGTCGTTATCGAGTCCTTCGGCGTCGGCGGACTCCCGTCCTATGAATCCGGTGACTTCTACAGCTCCATCGAAAAATGGATCTCCATGGGCAAGACTGTTGTCATGACCACCCAGGTCACCCAGGAAGGCAGCAACATGTCCGTCTACGAAGTTGGTCAGAAGATCAAAAACGCCTTCGGCCTCATCGAGTCCTACGATATGACCCTGGAAGCCACCGTGACAAAGCTCATGTGGATCCTCGGCCAGACGAAAGACCATGATAAGGTGCGGGAGATGTTCTATGAGACCATCAATCATGATATTCTCTGGAATACGGGGAGACGGTAACATACGCCCAGCAAAAAGGCAGCCAGGTGATTTCTGGCTGCCTCTTATATTCAGGGAATATCTAACATTTTTCTACTTTTGGGCAAGTATGATCCACAATTCCTTCGCTTGTTTTCTGTCTCTTTTCCAATCGTTCTTTTTACTCCGTATCCTCTTCCAACGTATACGGGGTAACCTGATATACATAGTAGTTCAGCCAGTTCGTATACAGTGTGTTCGCCATATTTCTCCAGAGAAGCGGCGGAACCGAGAACGGGTCATCGTGCTCGTAGTAGTGGACCGGAAGCGCCGGATTTAAGCCTTTGTTAAGGTCGCGGTGATACTCGTTGTTTAAGGTCATACGGTCGTACTCCGGATGGCCCTGGACGAAGATCTGGCTGCCGTCCTGGTTCATGACAAGGAAGACGCCTGCCTCATCGGATTTAGCGAGGAGCCGGAGTTCCGGATGTTTTAAAATATCCTCCTCGCGGACTTCCGTGTAGCGGGAATGCGGACACTTAAAGTAATCATCAAAGCTTCTTAAGAGCGGAACACGCTTATCCAGCGCTTTCTGTGTATACACACCGGAAAGCTTTTCTTTTCTTAAGTGTTTCGGGATCCCGTAATGGTAATAGAGTCCCGCCTGGGCACCCCAGCAGAGGTGCATGGTGGAGGTCACATGGGTCTTGCTCCACTCCATGATCTGGGTCAGCTCTTCCCAGTAGTTGACCTCCTCAAACTCCATCAGTTCCACCGGTGCGCCGGTGATGATCATTCCGTCGAAATGTTTCTTCTTGATCTCCGGGAATGTCACATAAAACTTATTTAAGTGGCTGGCGGAGGTGTGGGTGGACTCATGGGTGGACATGGTCATGTACGTACACTCCACCTGCAGAGGCGTATTGGACAGAGCTCTTAAAAGCTGGGTCTCCGTGTCCTCCTTCAACGGCATGAGATTTAAGATCAGGATCTCTAACGGACGGATATCCTGGCTCTCCGCGCGGTCCTCGTCCATAATGAATACGTTTTCGCTCTCAAGGATCGCTCTTGCCGGCAATCCATTCTGTATTTTAATCGGCATTGTTTTCTTCTCCTATCATCTTCAGAAAATCCTCTTCGGAAAGGATCGGAATGCCAAGCTCTCTTGCCTTCTTATTCTTTGACGAATTGGATGTCACATCGTTGTTGATCAGGTAACTGGTCTTCGCGGACACGGAACCGGCGGCTTTTCCGCCCAGGGATTCGATCTTCTCCTGAAGTTCCTTGCGGTTCGCAAAGTGCTCCACGGAGCCGGTGATCACGAATGTCTTTCCGGCCAGCATCTGCTCCTCGCTTCTGGCTTCATTTGCGAAAGTCAGATCTGCCAGTAAATGATCCAGTATCTCATTATTCTTATCATTCTTAAAGTACGTCACCCAGGCATCCGCAAGCACACCGCCGATTCCGTCGATGGCGCACAGTTCCTCTGCGTCTGCCTTCCGCATGGCATCCAGGTCGAAATCGAAATGGCGGCAGATCACCTTCGCGTTTGCAAGGCCGATCCCCGCGATTCCGAGACCAAAGATCAGCCGCGGCAGTGTGGTGTGGGACGCAGTCTTTGCGGCCTCGATGAGGTTCTCGTAGGACTTCTCGCCGAATCCCTCCATCGTCACGATGGCATCCCGGTGGCGGTCCAGATGGAAGATATCATCGAATTCATGGATGAATCCAGCCGCGATGAACTTCTCAAGGGTCATCTCGGAGAGACCATCGATATTTAAAGCGTCCCTGCTCACAAACAGATCAAAGCTCTTGATCTTTTTCGCCTGACATTCCGGGTTCGTGCAGTAGAGGGACTTCACATCGTTCAGGCTGCGGATCTCCGTCTTTCCGCCGCAGACCGGACAGATCTTCGGGATATCCCGGACACCGCTTCTCGTGAGGTCATCCGCGATCTGCGGGATGATCATGTTCGCCTTGTAGACCGTGATCCGATCCCCGGCCCCAAGCTCCAGACCTTCCATGATGCTGATGTTGTGGACGCTGGCCCGGCTCACCGTCGTTCCTTCCAGCTCCACGGGCTCAAACACGGCAACCGGGTTGATGAGTCCTGTTCGCGACGCGCTCCACTCGATATAGGAGAGCGTTGTCTCCTGGATCTCGTCAGCCCACTTGAAGGCGATGGAATCTCTAGGGAATTTCGCGGTGCGACCCAGGGACTGACCGTAGGCGATATCGTCATATAACAACACGAGACCGTCGGACGGGATATCGTAGTGCTCGATCTTTTCCGCGAATCCATGGACCGCCTCGGAAAGAGTCTCCGCGGTGACTTCCACGAATTCCACCGTCTCAAATCCAAGACTGGACAGCCATAAGAACTGCTCTTTTCTGGAATTCTTAAAGTCCACGCCGTCCGCCCGCACCAGGGCAAATGCCATAAACCGGACATTTCTCGACGCTGTGATCCCGCTGTTTAACTGGCGGACGGAACCGCTGCAGAGATTTCGCGGATTCTTATATTTTGCGTCCACATCAGCGATGGAATCGTTCAGCTTTTCAAAATCAGAATAGCTGATCACCGCCTCACCGCGAAGGATCAGCTGGCCCTTGTAGGGGATCGTTGTCGGGACATTGATGAATGTCCGGGCATTCGGCGTGATGACCTCGCCGATCTCGCCGTTTCCCCGGGTGACTGCCTTTGCGAGAATGCCGTCCTCGTATGTCAGTACTACGGTAAGTCCGTCCATCTTCCAGGATAAAAGTCCCGTCTGTCCGCCGAGCCACTCCCGGAGCTCGTCGACGCTTTTCGTCTTATTTAAGGAAAGCATCGGCCGCTCATGGCGCTCTTTCGGGAGTTCGCTTAAGACCTCATATCCGACCTTCTGGGTCGGGCTTCCCGCAAACACGGTTCCCGTCTCCTGTTCCAGCTTCAGGAGCTCGTCGTAAAGCCTGTCATATTCGAAGTTGCTCATGATCTCGCGGCTCTCCTGGTAGTAGGCCTTCGCAGCCTCGGAGAGAAGCGGGATCAGCTCCTTCATCCTCTTGATCTTGTCGTCCATATTTTATGCTCCTTGCGCTCCGGCGCACCCGGTTTCCAGCTCTCCGGGGATGCGGGGGCTTTCTTTTCCGGCTTTTTTTCACCGTCCTGACGGACATTTCTCCATACTTTTCCGGTTCCGGTCTTTTTCTCGAACGGCTTTCTCTCGTTATTTTTATCTGACGGCTTTCTTCCGCCAGGCTTTCCCTGATATCCGGAGCTTCCCGGCTTTCTTTCTCTCTTCGCCGGATCCGCAATCTTTCCAAGTTTTGCGGCTTCCCTCGCCGGAAGGTTTGTGGAACCTTCCACCATACGCATCAGATCACCCAGCTCTTTTTCCGTCAGTTCCCGGTATTCTCCGCGCTTTAATGTACCCAGCTGGAGATTCATGATACGCACACGCTTTAAATTCATTACATGATAATCCAGCGCGCGGCACATTCGGCGGATCTGGCGGTTTAAGCCCTGGGTCAGGACGATATGGAAGGTGTGGCTTCCGGTCTTCCAGGCACGGCACGGCTTCGTGGTCACATCCAGGTCCTCGATCCGGACGCCCTCGCACATCTGTTTTAAAAATTCTTCCGTCACCGGATGGTTGACGGCTACCGCGTACTCTTTCTCATGGGCATTTCCGCCGCGGAGGATCTTGTTGACGATATCTCCCTGGTTTGTCATGAGGAGAAGTCCCTCGGAGTCCTTATCGAGACGTCCCACCGGGTAGATCCTCTGCGGATAATTCAAGAATTCCACGATGTTCTCCGCATGGTCCTTGTCCGAAGTCGTGCAGACGATCCCGCGCGGTTTATTTACGATCAGAAATACCGGCTTTTCCTTCTCCCCAACCGTCTTCCCGTCACAGACCACCTTCTGTCCCGGACGGATCTGCATTCCCATCACAGCGACTTCGCCGTCCACAAACACCTTTCCATCCTCAACGAGCCTGTCCGCCTCTCTCCTCGAGCAGACACCCGCGTCACTAAGATACTTATTTAAACGAATTGTTCCTTCCAATCTGTTTCTCCCTTTTGTTCGTATTTCTTTAAAATTTGCCTTTGCGCCCATTATATCGTTTCTGGGGGGTGAATGCAAGAAAAAACGCCTGTCAGTCCGGGACATTTCCCAGATCCGGCAGACGTTTTCCTGTCTCACTGCCCCGGTATCCCAGGGCATCAAAAAATGCATCTGATAGGAATCGAACCTACGCACGCGGCTCCGGAGGCCACTGCTCTATCCACTGAGCTACAGATGCATCTCTGATAGTATACAATAATTTTCTGATTCATGCAAGAGGATGCGAATTATTTTTTTGTATATTTTTTTCACTCAATTTTTCAGAAAAAAAAGCACGTGCCCTGGCTCATTCGGGCGTCCCCCGCAGTCGCCTGCGACAGCCTGCATCTTCGCGCGCGTGCGCGGCAGTTCCGGGATCATATTTTTTACTTTTCCGGCTGCCGCGCTTTTCATGTTTTTAATGCTTTCTTGAAAACAGATAGTAGGACGGAGTACGGTTTGCGCAGTCCTCCGCAAGGACTTTCAGGCTGCAATAAACAAAGCCATTCACGGCTCTCGCCTTTCCATCCCGGCCCGGCTCCTCATATTTTCCTTCCTTATAGGACGGATCCAGAATACACGCCTCATCGTCGTCGGCCGATACAACGAGGATGTAATGTCCTCCATGAGTGAACACTCCGGTATATCCTTCCCGGTCACCGCCGGAATTTGCGATGGCGAGCCCACCCTTTGCCAGATGCGCCTTCAGTTCGTTCAGATCACTCGTTTCCCCATAATTCAGGTTAAACTTTTCCGCAACGACGGGTCCTAAGATCTTCAGGCTCGTTCCGATCTCACGGTTTGCACCAACCTCATTGGATAATTTCAGGCAGTCTGTGAGTTCATAGGTTGACAAAGTCAGCGCATCCACCATCATGCACAGGCAGCTCGGCCCGCAGCCTGCCGCAGCTACATTCCGCTTCTCCTCCGGCACTCCGCCGTGGTCTAAATTATGTTCATAGGGGATATCTCTATGTTCTAACTGGTTGATATATTTCATTGTAACTGCTCCTTCCGATTGCCGCATGTACCATGCTTTTGATTTTCCTATCGTACCACCGGAATCTTAAAACAACAAGATGTATTTTTTATTTTCCGGTTGCTGCCTGCGCCTTTTGCGGATGATCACCGATTTTCCCCATAATCCGGCGCGCCTCATTGATTTTTCTTCCCGATTCTGCTACAATAGCATGGAACTTTTTGATAAGGATGCCAGACAGGAGATAGAGAAATGAATGTAACAGATTTTAACTTTGAACTGCCGCCGGAACTGATCGCGCAGGATCCGCTTGAGGACCGTTCTGCTTCCCGGCTGCTTGTATTAGATAAAAAGACCGGAGAAATGGAACACCGTCATTTCCGCGATATTCTGCATTACCTGAAAAAAGGCGACTGCCTTGTTATCAATGATACAAAAGTTATCCCGGCGCGTCTCATGGGACATAAGGTCGGAACAGATGCCGGAATCGAAGTTCTTCTTTTAAAGAGAAAATCCGACAATGTCTGGGAAACTCTTGTAAAACCGGGTAAAAAGATGAAGGTCGGCGCAGAAGTATCCTTCGGTGACGGACTTTTAAAAGGAAAAGTCATCGATGTCGTCGATGAAGGAAACCGCCTGATCCAGTTCGAATATGACGGGATCTTCGAGGAGATCCTCGATAAGCTTGGCCAGATGCCGCTGCCGCCGTACATCACGCACCAGTTAAAAGATAAGAACCGCTATCAGACTGTATACGCAAAGCATGAGGGCTCCGCAGCTGCCCCGACAGCCGGTCTGCATTTCACAAAGGAGCTTTTACAGGAGATCGAGGACATGGGAGTTAAGATCGCTCATGTAACACTTCACGTAGGTCTCGGAACCTTCCGGCCGGTAAAAGTCGATACCATCGAAGATCATCACATGCACTCTGAATTCTATATCGTAGAGGAGTCCGAGGCAAAGAAGATCAACGATACCAAGGCAGACGGCGGTCGCGTGATCTGTGTCGGAACGACAAGCTGTCGTACCCTGGAATCCGCAACCGGCGATGACGGGATCCTGAAAGCCGGAAGCGGCTGGACTGATATCTTTATCTATCCGGGATACAGGTTTAAGATTCTGGACTGCCTGATCACAAACTTCCACCTCCCGGAATCCACTCTTGTTATGCTTGTATCGGCGCTTGCCGGACGGGAACACATTCTGAACGCATATCAGGAGGCGATCAAGGAGCGGTACCGGTTCTTTAGTTTTGGAGATGCGATGTTTATTCACTAATTTGAATTTATATTCTGCATATGATGTAATGCCAATAGGCTAAAGAGATGTGACTCCTCTATTCGAGTAACAAATAGCAAAAACCCCGGTGTGGCTGCACCGGGGTTTTTGCTATCTTCCTGTCACCAGTATAGAAGGCGGTAACGTCTCTCATCATAGCATTTAAGATTGCTTAATTTATATACCCGAGTATCAGTCTAACGGAAATACCACCGTAAGCAGCATCTTAAAATCCTCCTTCGCAAACACCGCATGCGGCTTCTTCGCCGGCATCACGAGAACATCTCCGGTCTTGCAGACATGCTCCACACCGTCTACGGTAAACTGGCCGACGCCCTCGATCACATGCACCATTGCATCGCCGATGGAATCGTGGGTGCTGATCTCCTCGCCTTTGGAGAATGCGAATAATGTCAGGCTGACCGCCTTGTTCTGGGCAAGAGTCTTGCTGACGATCTGACCCGGTTCTGCGTGAATCTGGTCCGCTAGATTTAAAACTGTTTCATGATCGATATTTTTGATAAAAGCCATTTTTCTTTTTCCTTTCCACCAGGATCTTCCCATGATCCATTTCTTTATTTTACCACGATATTTCCCTTTTGTATGTTGTAAATACAACTATTTTTTGCCTGCATGTCAATTTCAGGGGGCGATTCTTGTGAATCATCACGATTGATTTTCGAACAGGATTTCGTTAGAATACACCTATCCTTTCATTTTACATCCCGTGGCTGTCCGGCAGCCGCAAAAAACATTCTAATTTCTATTATTCAAGTCATGAAAACAAATCTATCGATCTAAAAACACATCAGGAGGTATTACAATGAACTACGAAGAATTCTGTGCCGCACTGCAGGAGGAACTTTTTAACAGGCTGGACACCAGCTGCTCGATCCACAGGGAACGTGTGCTCAAAAACAACGGCGTTGTGCTTGATTCCCTGGCTCTCTTAAGATCGGAAAAACACTGTTCCCCCGTGATCTCCCTGGAGATGCTGTATGAACAGTTTGAAAAAGGCCGCACACTGGCAGAACTCTGTGAATATATGATGTCGATCACTGACACACAGCTTCCTGTTTCCGTGACAAGTCTCACTTCCTTAAACAGTTTTGAGGAATTCCGTGACCAGATCACCTGGCGGCTTATCTCCCGCGATAAAAATGAGGAGCTGTTAAAGACGATTCCCTGGATCCCTTTTCTGGACCTCGCGGTGATCTTCTCCCTGATCATCGAGTCTGAAGGTGAGACCCAGATCAGCTCTGTCGTCACGAACACGGTATCTGCTTCCTGGAATGTGACAGCAGGAGAACTTTTTGTGCTTGCAAAAGAAAATACACCGCGGATCTTTCCTTCAAGTTTCCGCCGCCTTGAAACAGTGATCGAGGAATATTTCCCAGGAGCTACTGACTTTGTGCACGAAGACTGCCCTGTTCCGACGCTCTATGTCCTCACGAACGATGCCGCGCACAACGGTGCCTCCTGCGTCCTCTATCCTGATAAATTAAAAGGCCTCGCGGACGAGTTTGGAAGTGATCTTCTCATTCTTCCATCCAGTATCCACGAGGTCCTGATCATCGCTGATTCAGAAAATTTTACGGAACATGACTATCATGTCTTCTGCAATACGATCAAGAATGTCAACCGCGAGTCGATCCAGCCGGAAGACTTTCTCTCTGATAACATGTATCTGTATCGCAGAGAAACGGATAACCTGCAGATCTTTACGGAAGTTCCTTGTGGTTCTTCCGTAGGCTCGGCTGCATGTGTTTAAGTGCAGACAAACGAAGCTGTACACATTCTACCGCCGTCAACTAGCCATTCAATTTCGTCTCGCATGACTTCCTTCATGGTAAAGATGCACAAGGTTGACAACAGAATCTGTGATAAAGATTGCCAGGGCGATCGCGCCTGCCGTGTGAAGCGTCAGGATTAGGTAATGGGTTGAAAGTGCCTGGTCTCCCTGGATCAGGTAATATACTGTCCGGTAGATTCCTGCTCCAGGCACAGACGGAAGGATTCCTGCGATAAGGAATACCGTCACTGGTGCTTTCTTGATCCTGGCAAGAATATGGCTCAGAAACGCCACCGCGAGGATCGAAAAGAACGCGGCCTGGAGTGTTGAATGAGTCAGATTATTGATCACTAAATATGCCCACCAGGCAAATCCACCAGAAAAAGCCGCGTACGGAAGGAACTTTTTCGGAGTCTCCGTCAGAATGGAAAACATCGCGATCGCCCAGACTGCGCTGAATACCTGTATGATCATAAGAGTCCTCCTTCCATGCTGCGGGCCAAAAGAAGTCCCGCACCAACTCCAAACGCAACTGCGAGTCCCACAACGATCGCTTCCAGAATTCTGGCGGATCCGGCTGCGTAGTCCCCGTTTAAGGTATCACGGATCGCCGTTGTAAACGTTACGCCCGGGACAAGCGGCATGACAGCGCTGACGATAATCGTATCTGAATTCAGTCCCGGATAAGAGTGGCTGATCGTCATAGCTGAAAACGCAAGCACAAACGCTCCAAACGCGTTAAAGCAGAAATCGTTGAATTTCAAGGCTTCTCCAATCCATGCGGCTACCGCCAGGCAGACACCGACTACCGCTGCCGCCAGAAAGTCTCCCAGGGAGCCGCCGAACATAGGCGCAAAAAACGCCGAAACACCAACATACCCCAGTCCCTGGGTCAGCCAGTCATACTGGGTCGCCTTCGGTGACTGGATCTCCTGCAGCTGCCTTAACGCCTCCTCCACCGTGATCTTTCCCTCACAGAAATGGCGCGATACATCGTTTACCAGGCAGATCCGGTTGATGCTGGTGCATCTGGCCGCAACACGCTTGACACGGGTCAGTGGCTCCTTATTTGGATCGCTCAGCGTGACAAAGATTCCCGTTCCATATACGATCGTCTCTGTCTGTTCGTACTCCGAGCGTTTCAGCATATGATTCATGGTGTCTTCCACCCTGTAGATCTCCGCTCCGCTGACAAGCATGAGTTCGCCCGCCAGTACCACAGCTTCCAGCAGTGTTTTTTCATTCATTTATTACCCCTTTTAACCCCTTTAATCTTTTATAACCGCTATATAACACATTTGCCGCAGGATCCACTATTGTAGATCTTCTGCCCGCGTGGCAGCAGTTATCGTTTTCAAATTTTTTTGATCAGAACAAGCGGCTTCCGATCTGGAATACAAGAAATGCCGCCGACCAGGCAAGCACAAGCTGGAACATGACCATCCCCAGTGTCCATCTCCAGGACTGTGTTTCCCTCTTGATCGTCGCGATCGTCGCAATACATGGTGTATAGAGAAGGCAGAATACCATGAGCGCATAAGCGTTCACTGCCGTGAATCCTGTTCCCCCAAGGATTCCTAAGAGTTCCGCCATTCCCGCTGCCGAATTGATATTGCCGATCCCGTAAAGAACGGACATACTCGAGACAACGACCTCCTTTGCGGAGATTCCGGAGATCAATGCTACCGCGATCTGCCAGCTTCCAAGACCAACCGGCTTTAGTACCGGCACAAGGATCTGTCCGAATTTTGCCGCAAAGCTGTCCGCCACATCAGAAATAAATCCCGTCGGTCCCACATTCATGACAAACCACAGGATGATCGATGCCAGGAAGATCGTTGTCCCCGCCTTTGTCAGGTAATCTTTTATTTTTTCCCAGACATAGATCGCCACAGTTCTGAGATTCGGAATCTTATATTCCGGAAGTTCGATCAGAAGAGCATTCTCTGTTTTATTATCTGTCATTCTATGTACAATAAGCGCGATGAGGATCGCCATGGCAACTCCCACCAGATAAAGGGAATATGCCACTAACATTGCCGATTTCGGGAAGAACATATCCGCCAGCAAAACATAGATCGTAAGTCTCGCTGAGCAGGACATAAACGGCGTGATAAGGATCGTCTTCAAGCGGTCTCTCTGATTCTCCAGCGCCCTGGTCGCCATGACCGCGGGAACTGTACAGCCAAATCCCAGCAGCATCGGCAGAAACGCACGGCCGGAAAGTCCGACCATCCCCATAGTCTCATTCATGACATAGGCGACTCTTGCCATGTATCCGCTGTCCTCCAGGAACGCAAGCGCAAGGAAAAGGATAAAGATGTTTGGAAGAAATGTCAGGATTCCTCCAACTCCCGCCAACGCACCATCAACGACCAGAGAGATCACCCAGTCGGAAGCTCCTGCTGAATGAAGCCCGGACAAAACGCCGAGTGACAGCAATTCCAGTCCCTGTTCAAAGTATCCTTTCAGAAAATCCCCGACTGTGAATGTCAGGAAAAAGACTAATGCCATAATTCCAAAGAATACCGGAATTCCCAGGATCGGATGAGTCAGAATCTTATCTACCTGATCTGTCATATGAGATTTTTCTTCTTTATTAAACAGACATTCCTTGATTACTGATTCCACGTAATCGTATTTTTCATTGATAATCTCTTTTTCGAAGCTTCTCGGCACGATCTGTTTCAGTTCGACCGGATGGTCCTTCAGGACTTCCTTGTCATATTCGAGCATCTTGATCGCATGCCAGCGCAGATTTGTGAGATCCGAATACTTCTCCCGCAGAAGGTCTTCTACCCGCTGGATCCGGTCCTCAATCTCCCTGTCATAGCGGACGATCACGCCCTGGGGACCTTCCTCATAATGATGTACCACAGCGTGCATCAGCACGTCAAGTCCTGTGCGCTTTCTTGCGGAGACTGGAACCACCGGGATCCCGCCAAGCATCTCCGGAAGTCTGTGAAGGTCAATCTCCATTCCACGCTCTTCGATGATATCCATCATATTGAGGGCCAGAATGACTGGTTTCTTTAATTCTAAAAGCTGCAGCGTCAGATAAAGGTTCCGCTCCAGAGATGATGCGTCTACAACGTTGATAATTACGTCCACGCCATCTTCCTCGATGCACCTTCTTGTGACAAGCTCCTCCATTGTATATGAAGTAAGGCTGTAGATTCCCGGCGTATCGATCACACGGATCTTCCGCCCTTTATAGCTCGTCTCTCCTTCCATCCGCTCGACCGTAACGCCGGGCCAGTTTGCGACCTTTAATTTTGCTCCCGTAAATGCATTGAACAGCGTAGTCTTTCCACAGTTCGGATTTCCCACAAAACAGACCGTGATCGGTCTCTCACCTGTGCTCATGATACCGCCTCCTCTTTTACCTCAATTCCACCGGTAATTCTTCTTCCCAGTGCAAGGCGGGTTCCACGGACTTTGATGATCATGGTTCCGCTGTTTTTCTTATTCATCACTAGAAGAGGCGTATTCTCATTTACCCCCAGCGCCTCTAAACGCCGGTTAATTGCCTCCTCCACATGAACTGACTCGACCAGATACGTCGCGCCAATATTTCCTTCATATAGTTTCATCCTGTGTCCATCCTTCACTATCATAATCGACAGAGCCGACTCTGTCATCTGGAAATATTGTATTCTTGTTGAGAATAATTGTCAATAAGTGTATCCTGGCACATTCGTCCGCATGGTGCGGGCACATAGCAAAAGGACTAAGAATTTTTCTCATAGTCCTTTCACTTTCTGGATTTATATCTTATTTTTCCAGTTCCAGCAGCATCTGCTTCACTTCCTTCATCCGGTCACGCAGCTTTGCGGCCTCTTCGAAATTCAGTTCTGCTGCCGCCTGGCGCATCTTCTTTGTGAGTTCCTTTGCAAGCTTCTCCAGTTCCCTTGCATCCATGGATTCCGGATCTTTCCTGAACTCTTCTTCGCTGGCACTGGCAGCCTTGGAGATTGCGATCAGATCACGGACCGCTTTCTTTATGGTCTGCGGAGTGATTCCGTGTTCCTCATTGTACTTCTGCTGGATCTTACGGCGGCGGTTCGTCTCGTCGATGGCGGCCCGCATGGAATCGGTAATGGAATCCGCATACATGATCACATGGCCTTCGGCGTTTCGCGCGGCACGTCCGATTGTCTGGATCAAGGATGTCTCCGAACGGAGGAATCCTTCCTTGTCCGCATCCAGGATCGCCACAAGCGTGATCTCCGGGATATCGAGTCCCTCTCTGAGGAGGTTGATTCCCACAAGAACATCAAAGACATCCAGACGCATATCGCGGATGATCTCGGCGCGCTCCAATGTATCGATATCCGAGTGCAGATATTTCACTCGGATTCCGGCTTCCCTGATATAATCCGTAAGGTCTTCCGCCATACGCTTTGTAAGCGTTGTGATCAGGACCTTGTTGTGTTTTTCTACTTCTTTATTGATCTCGCCCACAAGATCATCGATCTGTCCCTCCACCGGCCGCACGGAGATCTCCGGATCAAGAAGTCCTGTCGGGCGGATGATCTGCTCCGCGCGGAGAAGTTCATGGTCCGCCTCATAAGTGGACGGAGTCGCTGACACAAACATCATCTGATTGATATGTGTCTCAAACTCCTCAAAATTCAACGGGCGGTTATCCAGGGCAGACGGCAGGCGGAATCCATAATCCACCAGTGTCTTCTTTCTCGACCGGTCACCGAAATACATGCCGCGGACCTGCGGAAGCGTGATATGGGACTCGTCCACGATGATCAGGAAATCATCAGGAAAATAGTCAAGCAGTGTACACGGCGGCTGTCCCGGTGCAGATCCCACAAGATGACGGGAATAGTTCTCGATTCCGGAACAGAAGCCTGTCTCTCTCATCATCTCCACATCAAAATTCGTCCGTTCCGCGATTCTCTGTGCCTCCAGAAGCTTATCCTCACTCTTAAAAAAGGTTACCTGTTCTTTCATTTCCGCAAGGATATTTTCCGTCGCCCGCATCATCTTTTCTTTCGGTACAACATAGTGGGACGCCGGGAAGATCGCCACATGCTCCAGCTGCGCTTTCACCTCTCCGGTCAGCGCCTCGATCTCCATGATCCTGTCCACCTCGTCCCCGAAGAACTCGATCCGGTAGGCCTCGCTTCCAGAATAAGCCGGGAATACTTCCAGCACATCACCTCTTACCCGGAAGCTTCCGCGCTTGAAATCCATCTCATTTCTCGTATACTGGATATCGATCAGCTTATGGATCACCTCATCCCTGTCCTTCTCCATTCCCGGGCGCAGGGAGATCACCATGTTCTTATAATCGATCGGGCTTCCTAATCCGTAAATGCAGGACACGGAGGCCACGATGATCACATCATTTCTCTCTGACAGTGCTGCCGTCGCAGAGTGGCGCAGCTTATCGATCTCATCGTTGATCGCGGAATCCTTCTCAATATAGGTATCCGTAGACGGCACATACGCCTCCGGCTGATAGTAATCATAATAGGAGACAAAGTACTCCACCGCATTGTTCGGGAAAAACTCTTTCATCTCCGAATAAAGCTGCGCCGCCAGCGTCTTATTGTGGGCGATCACCAACGTCGGCTTATTGAGCTGCTGGATCACATTCGCCATCGTAAACGTCTTACCGGATCCGGTCACTCCAAGCAGCGTCTCAAACTGATTCCCCTCTTTAAATCCCTTCACCAGCTGCTCGATCGCCTGCGGCTGATCTCCGGTAGGCTGGTATTCTGATACTAATTCAAAATGATCCATATGATTTCTCCTGACCTATCCATGATATTATTAGAAGCAGTGCAAAGATCCCAACGGCGAAGCCGATCTGGAATATCTCTCCGCCTCAGGCTATGAATGTACGGAATCGTTTCATTCTTAGTATATTACCTGTCCAGTATAGCATTCAAACTAAAAAAAGTACAGAACAAATCGAATGTTTGTTCTGTACTGTATTTACTGTCCGCATTCCTACCTTGCAAACCAATCTTTCATACACTGAAGCACCTGCACCAGCTCGTCCTCCTGGATCACATACGGCACCATTGCGTAGAGGTAATTTAAGAACGGACGGCTGAACACGCCTCTCTTGTAGGCATACTCCTGATATCCTTTCAATACGGCCGGATCGTAGACTTCGACACAGACGCAGCCGCCCATGATCCGGACTTCGCGGATCCTGGGGTCTGTGAAGCCCTCCATCTCGCGGCGGGTCACCGCTTCGATCCTTTTGATCTTTTCCATGTAGTTCTGGGTCTCGAACAGTTCGATCGATGCCAGGGCCGCGCTGCACGCCAGCGCATTTCCCATGAATGTCGGTCCATGCATCAGGGCATGTTCCGGAACATCATCGTAGAAGCCCTCAAATACTTTCCGGTTTGCCACGGTGGCAGCGTGACCGATATATCCGCCTGTCAGTGCCTTTCCAAGAACCAGAATATCCGGGAGGACCAGATCCGCCACGAAACGATTGCCGGTCCGGCCAAATCCAGTCGCCACCTCATCGAAGACCAGAAGGACACCGTACTGGTCGCAAAGCTCTCTCGCCTTCTTTAAGAAGGAAACGTCATACATCCGCATGCCGCCGGCTCCTTGTAAAAGCGGTTCTACCAGCACACAGTTCAGTCTGTCATGATACTTTTCAAATGCCTCTTCCAGGGCCGTGATCTCCGTCGGAATATGGACCACATACGGGCTTGCCCCGTAAGCTTTCAGCACGAAATGGTAGTCCTCATCGTCTCCCGCTTCCATCGTCTTAAAGGTGTCGCCGTGGTAGGCATGCTCCAGGGCCAGGATCATGGTCCGCTTCTCATCTCCCCGGTTCATATAATACTGCAGCGCCATTTTTAACGCCACTTCCACCGCCACACTGCCGGAATCGGAAAAGAAACAGTAATCCAGATCCCCCGGCAGCCAGGACGCCAGTTTCTCCGACAGCTTTCTCGCCGGTTCGTGGGTCAGCCCGCCCAGCATGACATGGGAAAACTTCTCCACCTGGGAGATGATCGCCTGGTTGATCACCGGGTGCTTATATCCGTGGATCACGCTCCACCAGGATGAGACCGAATCGATCATCTTCTGATCTTTCGTATAGAGATATACCCCGTTCGCGTCCACGATCTCATAGGGCGCTTTCATTGTTTTTAACTGTTCATATGGATACCAGATCATCGTTTTCTTCTCCTTCATCTTAACATGGACTCCCCGGTCCCTTCCGACCCATTGCTGCAAATGGGATTCCCGGGAGCACGTCAGCACTTATCGCTTTCTAATATAATTTCGGCATATTCACGGTCATTTTCCCGCAGTCTCATACAACGCTTTCAAATCCTCCGCGTCCATGGAAAGCTCCGTGTCACCGTCCGCCACACAGGCAATCACAGGAACTCCTGTATAATACTCGCACATTTTCCGGTTGTCCTCATGGAGCAGATCTCCCTGCTTATAGTGATTGAAAATGATCCCCTTCAACGGAATTCCCTGCTCTTTAAGATAGTACGCGGTCAGCGCCACACCGTTGATCGTGCCGAGCCCCGCGTCCGCGATCATCAGACACCCAAGACCGCAGGCTTTGACTACCTCCGGCAGGCGGATATCCGCCTCATCAAAGCAGAGCGGACAGAGGATTCCGCCGCTTCCTTCCATCGTCACGTACTCGTACTCCTCACAGACCTTCTGAAATCCCGCAAGTACCGTATCCATCCGGACCGGATTGCCCTCAAGCCGTGATGCCAGATGTGGGGAGACAGCTGTCTCGTAGACATATGGACACATTTCCTCAAGGGGCTGGCGGATTCCAGACATATTTTTTACCTGGAGCGCGTCCCCCGGGATCAGGCTGCCATCCGGACGTCTCTCATTGCCGCTCATGGCAGCCTTATAGTAGGCCGCGTCCGCACCGCTCTCCCTCAGTTTTTTCACGATCAATCCTGTCACATACGTTTTTCCGACATCTGTTCCCGTTCCTGTGATAAAAATATTTCTGCTCATTTCCTATCCCAGTCTCCCCTCTTTAATCATCGGGATCATCCTTTTTCCGATGACTGCCGCCAGAATGCACAGCGCAATATCTCCCGGAACCGCCAGTAAAAAGCAGTATAAAAACAGCGGCCAGAGGCCGATCGGCGTATTTATGACGAAATTGCTGATCACATAATAGTAAACCATACCGAAGGCGTACACGATAAAAAGTCCGATGAAATTTGCCGCCAACAGGCGTCCGTAACCAGGATGGCTCTTCTCATTCGCGATCCGTCCTGTCACGTAGGCTGCCACAGCGAATCCGATGATGTAACCGAAGCTCGGCTGAAAGATATAGCCTGGTCCGCCGCCCTGGGTGAAGATTGGAAGTCCCACAAGTCCCAGCACAATATAGACCACGACCGCCAGCGCCCCGTTCACAGGGCCCAGCAGCAGCCCCGCCAGCATCGTAAACAAAAACTGAAGTGTAAACGGAACTACCGGAACAGGAACTTTGATAAATGCCCCTACCGCGATCAATGCCACAAACATTGCGCACAGCACAAGGTCTTTCGTTTTCATATGTTTCAAAATTATTTCCTCCTGAATTTTCTGGTTGCTCAAGAAATCTGAAGCATTTCCCTTTTCCTGTACATGCGCATCACTCTTCCGTTCTTTCCATACCTTCTGAAACAGCGGCTGCTGCCTTCAGAACCCGGGTGGTATTGCAAAGATGGACTTGTAGGAGCATAACATAGAATTTTTATATTGTCAACCTATTATATTTATATAGTTAACAATTATTTGTACAAAAAAGACACCTCACAAACCCAATGGTCTATTCGGTGTCTTTCATCTGCATCAGGATTATCTGCCCCACTCAAACGCGATCCGCGGCGTTCCGTCCGGGACATAGATGATCCCGCATCTCTCAAATTCCTGTTTTTCAAGCGCTCTCTGCATGACCTTGTTGTTTTCGTGGGTGTCGATCCGGATGTGGGATATCTTCGACTTGGCGAAGTCCATGATCCGGCCCAGGATGTTGTGGACCGTACCGTCGCTTGCAACGCGGTGGACGGCAGCGTACGGGGTGTCTGCCTTCCAGGCGCCCTGTTCGATCACGGCGTAGCATGGGTCTGCACCGACAATGAAGGCGAAAGCAGCATGGATCACGCCGTTTTCTTCCAGAACATATAAGTTTCCCGCCTCGATATCCCCCGGGAGCAGGCGCTCCGGAGCGTCCTCACCGTCCCACTGACTGAAATTTCCATGGTCACGCATGAACTGGCGGGCAGCGGCATAGATCCCGTGGATCCGTGGGAGATCAGCTGGGAAAGCTTTTCTTATTGTGAAATTATCCTCTGTCATAGATGTTCTCCTCTTTCATAGGTAAACTGATTGCTGTTCCCATTGTATCATAGTGTTTTTCGCAAGACAATCTGTCTTTTCAGCTCCCCTGCTCCTCATACATCCGCACCAGGTCCCCGATCAGCAGCACTCCCACCGGTCCCAGAATCAGTCCCGGCAACCCAAACAATTTAAGCCCCACATACATGGATACCAGTGATCCCAACGGCGAAAGCCCCACCTGCTTTCCCATCAGTCTCGCCTCTGAGATCTGACGCAGAAAGTAACAGACCACATAGACGCCGAAGATCACCGCCGCTTTTTTCCACGCCTTCTGAAACAGAAGTACGACTCCCCACGGAATCAGCACAGTCCCGGCCCCCAATACCGGCAATGCGTCCAGGATCCCGATCCCACATCCGAACAAAAACGAATAGGGATTTCCGATCACTGCCAATCCGAAGATACACACGGCACTTGTTAGGAACAGAATAAACGCCTGGGTCTTCAGCCACGCGCTCACCACGGATGCGATCCGCTCTCCCACTACGAGAAATTCCCGCCGGAATACGGACCTGCTCCGCTTTTCCCTGAGATCATCCATCTCCTGCAGTGTCAGGATCACCGCGGCAAAATAGATAAAGAAAAGGACGATCCCGGCGCCAGCCACACGGATCGCAGACACGGAGCGGTCCATGAGCACCGGCATCGTGGAATTCTTAAACATCTGCCGGACCTCTTCCACTGCTCTCCCCGCAAGCTCCACCAGCGCGTCCGCCTTAAGCCCCATCTTCTGCTCCAGGATGCGGCAGGTATCCGTGAGCCGCAGATCAAGGGCGGAAAGCCAGTCCGGAAATCTCCGGATAAAAAGCCCCGTCTGGCTCACCGCCATGCTGCCGCCCGCATAAAGGAGTCCGAAAACAAGGCATGACAGCACCAGAAGTTCGATCCCGCCGACAAGCGACACCGGCAGTTGGTGCATCTTCCCCCGAAACGGCACCGCAATACGGTTCGAGAGGAAACGGACCGACGGGCGCAGAAACAGCGCCGTCCCATATGCACATAAAAAGGGAATCACGAGGGGTAGAAGATAGCGGAACGCTCCGTATACCACACCCGTGATTCCCAGAATCAGTAGAAATTTCTTCAGTTTTTTCTCAGGACTTACCATGGAATCACCCGTTTTCTGATTTGTACTTCCTTTGTACTGCTCATAGTATGGGCGGAAATTCCCGCGATATGCGCGCATCGGGACGATTCCATAATCTGTTTTTTTCCATGGTTCTTAGCAGAACATGATCATTTACAAACCTCGACCTTTGAATCTGAAGATCTTCACCTCCACAGTTGCCAACGCCACAACCTGCAGCAGAAAACAGCCCAACCAGGATCAAACTTGAAACAACTGAAATGCCCCTCCAACCGGTTCTATCTCAAACGTCATTTCTTTCTTCGTCACCGGATGAAAAAAAGTCAGCGATGAAGCACAGAGTGCGATCGACTCTCTTCCATTTCCCATATTTCCTGCTGTTCTGATGCCCGGCATATTTCTATTTTCTTCTGCCTTCGCAGTTCCCTGGTCTACATTCTCCTTCTTATCAGCTCCGTCAATTTCTGCAGTCACCCCATACTTCAGATCCCCATACAGCGGCGTCCCATGATGCGCCATCTGCACGCGGATCTGGTGATGCCTTCCGGTCTTCAGCGCAACCCTCACCAGACTCAGCTCCGTTCCCTGCATCCCGGCAGCTTCCCCGTCAATGGTTTTCAATATTTCGTAGGACAGCTCCGCCTTCTTCGCGCCGGTTATCCCCTTATCCACAACCTGTGAATAATTCCCGTCCGGTGTTTTCACCAGATAATCCACATAGTTATCCACCATATTCACAGGTCTTCCGTGGACAACTGCTGTGTAGATTTTTTTCATCTTATGGCTCTGAATCTGCTCACTTAAAGCCGCTGCCGCTCGTTTCGTTTTCGCGTACACCATCACGCCCGACACAGGCTTGTCCAATCTGTGGATAACTCCCACATAAGGTTCTTTTCCCGGTGTGCATGATTTGTTGATAACCAGGTGTTTTTTCACCTCACTGACCATATCCGGTGCGAACCGCTTCGCAGCCTGGGATTCCACACCTGCAGGCTTTACGGCCACCAGGATCTCGTCATCTTCATATAATACTTTTAACATCAAAATATTTCCCCTTGCATATTTTTATCGTAAGTGGTATAGTATATTCAAACGTGATAAGTAGTTTTGAAAACTACATGTCGTATTTTAAATATTCACTTTAACTTTGAAACCAGACTCTGCATTCATTTGCTGCAATGATCTGAAATTCGTCCGCCACAACCTATTATCGCAGATCCATATCGGACTAATTCATTTCATACAGTCACGCACATTCTGATTTCCAATATTTTTCCCTGTTCAGGACAGGCTATCCCGCATGATTGGAGGAATGATTATGGAACTGAAAATAAAAGATCCCGGAAGCGCACTGACCCACTTTATCGCCATGCTGGCCGCAATGGTTGCCGCAACACCGCTCTTAATCAAAGCCGCGTCCGTCCCTGGAACCATGCATTTAAAGGCCCTCAGCGTCTTCATCGTCAGCATGATCCTGCTCTACGCCGCAAGCACGGTCTACCACACCTTCGACATCTCGGAGCATGTCAACAAAATTCTCCGGAAAATCGACCACATGATGATCTTCATCCTGATCGCCGGAACCTACACGCCGGTGTGCCTGATCGTCCTCGGAAATAAGTCCGGCTACCGGATGCTGTCCCTTGTATGGGGCATCGCCATCGTGGGCATCATCATCAATGCCCTCTGGATTAACTGCCCGAAGTGGTTCTCCTCCGTGATCTACATCGCGATGGGCTGGGTATGCATCATGGCGATCCGCCAGATTGTTGCCGCTCTCACACCTGCTGCTTTCGCATGGCTTCTCGCCGGCGGCATCATCTACACCATCGGCGGTGTAATCTACGCACTGAAGCTGCCGATCTTCAACTCAAAACACAAAAATTTCGGCTCCCACGAGATCTTCCACCTCTTCGTTATGGGCGGAAGCTTCTGCCATTACATGATGATGTATGGATATGTGGCTGCTGCGTAAAACCAACTTCATTTCCAGTATATCAGAAAAGCGGCTTGATCACAATTGATCCAGCCGCTTTCTCTCTTCTATCTCTTCTATCTCTTCTATCTCTTCCGTCTCTCCTCGTCCCTCTTCCGCTTCTCTTCAAGCAGCCTGTTGAACTCGGCCTCCGCGTCGCCGCCTTCGGCCACGAGACGCTGTCTTCTCTTTTCGCGACGAAGTGCTTCTGCTTCCGCCTCTTTCCTGTTGTTCTGGATCATGAACCAGATACCGCCGCCGATCAGGGCTGCTGCCGCGAGGATTCCGATCACGATCAGGATGATCTTCACAGGGAATCCTGTCTTCACATCATTGCTGCCGGCCTGATCCGACGCGTTGTCCGCGTCATCTGCCGCCGTGGTCACATCTGCCTCGCCCACGGTTTCCGTCTCAGCCTCAGTGCTCTCGTCATCTGCTGACGGATCCGCAGCGTCTGTGCTCTCCTCGGACGTTTCTTCCGCTGCAGTGGTCTCAGTCTCTCCTGCTGCCTCCGCAGCTGCAAGAGCTTCCGCCCCCGCCTTCGTCATCAGATACGCAGAACCGATCTTTCTCTCATTGTAAATGTAGTTGAGCACTCCGACCGTTCCCTCCGGCGCTCCGTCCGGAACTGCGCCGAGACTTAATTCCGCGTCCGCGAATGTGGCATCCTTCGGAAGTGTGATCTTCTTTCCTGTCTGGATCGCCAGGTCGGACGGCGCATAGCTTGTCCCATTTACATCCACCTGGTCCTCTCCTGTGACATATCTCGTCTCATTCTCCGCGATATCCACGTTCTGGAACCGGTTCAGGCCAAACTGCAGCAACGATTTTCCATCGATGAAATACTGTCTCGGACTTCCCTTTAAGATGACGGATACGACGCGTCTTCCATCCTTCTCACCGTATGTAACAAGCGTGTTTCCTGCTTTTAAGAGATATCCGGTCTTTCCTGCAACCGCCTCCGGGCAGTAATACTCGCTGGAAGTATCCTCTGTGATCACGAGACGGTGCTCGTTCCGCACACTGGCCCCGTCCGGGTTGTTTGTCGTCGGTCCCACCTTCCATGACTTCGTGGAGCTGATCTCCAGAAGCTTCGGGTTGCTGTAGGCCGCCGCCGCGATCTTCGTCATATCATACGCTGTAACCACCTGGTCATCGTTGTTGAGACCCGACGGGTTCGCGAAATGGCTCTCCGTGCATCCGAGCTCCGCGAGCTTCGCGTTCATCATGTCCACGAAGTCCGGAATACTGCCTGCCACATGTTCCGCCAGGGCGTTCGCCGCCTGGTTGACGGATGCAAGAAGCAGCGCGTAGAGGCAATCCTCAACGGTCATGGTGTCTCCAGCCACGAGGCTCAGCTTATTTCCACTGTCCGCCTCCACGGAGTTCATGGCCTTGTCCGAGTAAGTGACTGTGTCGGAGAGATCCGCATGTTCCAGGACCACGAGGGCTGTGAGGATCTTTGTGATACTCGCCGGATAGTATTCCACATGGCTGTTCTGTCCGAAAAGCATCGTTCCGGTGTCAACGTCCATGACGGCTCCCGCCTCCGCCTCGATCCCCGTATCAGAGGGCCAGTCGGGTCTCGCGAAAGCCTGCATCGTTCCCAGCTGGGCAAACACGAGCACGCCGCAGAGCACCTTTGCCAGTTTCTTTTTTAAAGTACAAACCATAAATATTTTCTCCCTGTATTCCGTATCTGTTCATTTTCCTTACAGACACTAGCAAAATTCCTTCCAAAATCGAGAAATTTTGCCTTCTATATGATGTTTTCCTGCAGACAGTGCAATAAATTCAAAGCTCCGCCGCATATTTATGAAGCTTTTCAGGAAATCGGCTTCTCAATCGTTCCATGAGCCACCAGTTCATCCTTCTGCTTCCGGGAAAGCTGTTTTACCCTCACTTCCCGGCTCATCGCCTCTTCCTTCGTCTCGAAAGTCTCATACCACACAAGCCGCACCGGCCGCCTGGGCTTCGTGTACTTCGCCCCACGCCCGGAATTGTGCGCCTTCACCCTTTTTTCCAGGTCGTTCGTCCATCCGCAGTAGAGGGTCCCGTCCGAACATTCCAGAAGATATGTGTAGTTCATGTTGTTCTCCATTTCACGGCGATACCGGCACCCGCCTGTATCCTGCCCGCCATTCCCTGCTCTCTGACACTTTACATGTTATGTAAACGGCAATGGGACCATGGAATCCATCGCCGCTCTCCGAAAGCCTTGGCCCGCGGAATCTATATGAAAGCATCGGGATGCCTTTGATGTGATTTTCTGTGGTACTGTTATTTTATGCCGCAGTTTTCAGAACGTTACAGGATTATTCTTCTGTTTCCGATTCTGGCATATTCCATAACATTCTGTCGCTCCCGACCGATGTCATTTTGCTGCGTGCAGAAAATCCCACTCATACCATTATATAAAATTTTCCCCGAATTGCAACCAGACATTCGGGGAAAATCAAACATTGCCGCATTTTGCACTTGATTTTCAACAAAAAACAGCACCGGAAAACGGCCGCACACGGAATCTGCTCTATCCCTGCACCGTTTTCACCAAAATCAGTCTGTCACCCGGCCGGATCGTGCTGTCCGTCAGGTGGTTTAGCTCCATGATCCGTTCTACGCTTGTATGGAACATCCTGGCGATCTTCCAGAGACTGTCCCCCGGCTTCACCACATACCCGATGATCCCCGGCATTTTTTTGAGTCGCTCCGTATCCAAAGGTTCCTCCGCCACACTCAGGACCGTCTGCTCGCAGACAGGCTTTAACACCAGCACATCCGCCGTGATCTGCGCCTTCACCTCCACGGCATCCCCGCCTGCCATGACAGCTGTAAGCCCGGAGATCCCCGGCTCAATCTCATATACCACATCCTGCGTCAGACCATCCGCGGCTGCCATCAGATGGAACGGCAGCACCTCCGACGCTGCCCCCACAGGTGCCTGGTCATCCGCCGTCAGATATAAAAGCCGGATCTCCAGGACCCCGTCCATGTGGATTCCGTCCTCCTTGGTCTGGACCTCATCGATCTTCACGTCCCCGTCGCTGTGGCATACCTGCAGGATCCGCTGCCTTCCGGTGAGCTGGACCTTCTCCTGGAGCTTCGTTTTCACCTGGTTCCGCACCGCCAGCGTATCAAAGCACACCGTCCCGGTCTCCGGAACCGCCTCCCGGTCCAGGGCATAGAGGTCCCCGAGAAGCTCCACCTGCTCTTCCTCGTAGAGCCTGATGTCCAGTTCCATGACCGCGTCCACGGATATCTCCCGCATCTCCCCGTCGGAATCCGGCTGCAGTTCCATATCCCGGTGCACTAACTTCACCGTGATAAACGGGATCATGTCCTCCGCAGATTCTGTGAGCTCCACATCCCCGGAAAACGGCACAGTCTCCTCAAAACACTGCACTGGCATCTGCCCGCCGCCCGCGGAGTAGACCGCAAATACCAGAAGATCGCCGCTGATATGGATCTTCCCGTCTAGGGGCTTCGTCTCCACATCCTGAAGCCGCATATCCTGCCACAAAAGTGTCTCCGCGTCCTGGTTGTTTCCAGGGATCGTAAGGACTTCCCGCACCCGGAACGTGTCCCGCCGCCGGACGGCGATTGCCGTCACGGTCAGCGTCTTCTTCAACGCCTCCACCTCACCGTCGAATTTCACGTCCGACGCCGCCTCCATGTCCCGGATCTCGTCCGCCTTGAGTTCCAGGGTCACTAACGCCTTGACATTCAGTTTTCTCGAGTTGATGAGACTCACATTCAGGTCATCCAGCTCCCATCCCGCCTGCACATAGTCATTCTCCGCAAGCCCCGGCATATGTACGGTCTCCGCAAACGGGATGCTGCCGGCAAGAGCCGTGAGTTCTCCGCCGGGCCGCCGGTACAGGATCCGGAATTCCAGCTTTCCACTGATCTCTGCCTTCTCTCCGGGGTTCTTCACCGACTCGATTTTTACCTCCCCGTTCTCCATGATCAGTTCTTCCACATCATCCATAGAATCCGGCACATTGAAATCGTCATCCAGGGTCATCTGGGACGTGACGTTCCCCCTGCGACGGTTCATGTGGATATGTTTCTTCAAAAGTTCCATCATAAAAACGCCACCATACCTTTCCAAAGCCATGCTTTAGGAAATTGTATGATGGCAGTTATTATTTTATTCTCGTTGTCACTTTCAATCCGGCGGCCTGAGCTTCTTTTCGCTCAATGCAGCACATCTGCTGGTCTGCTTAAAAGTTCTCCGGTTGTACTGCTGTTTCAATCCCTTCTGCTACAGTTCCTCCTTCGCCTTTTCCAGCTCTTTCTCCAGCTCTTTTACCCGCCGCTCCAGCTCGTCGATGGTCTCCTGCATCTTGCAGATATGTTCCGTGTTGATCTTCTTTGACGGGTCTTTCACCGGCACACCGTCTTTTTTGACCTGTCTCGCAGGAATTCCGGCTGCGGTGCTGTTCTCCTCCAGGGGCTTTAAGAGGACTGCGTTCGCCGCGATCTGGCAGTTGTCACCGACTTCAAAGGCGCCGAGAATCTTTGCGCCCGCTCCGATGAGGACATTGTTTCCGATGGTCGGATGGCGTTTTCCCTTCTTTGTTCCAACGCCGCCCAGTGTTACACCCTGGTAGATCGTGCAGTTGTCGCCCACCACCGTTGTCTCGCCGATGACGATACCGCAGCCGTGGTCGATGAGGATCCCATGTCCCAGGACCGCGCCCGGATGGATCTCGATCAGAGTGAAAAATCTGGCGATCTGGGAGATCAGACGGCCGAGGAACCTCATATTGTGGGTCCAGAACCAGTGAGCGATCCGGTGCCAGATCAGGGCATGGACTCCCTGGTATAAAAGCAGGACCTCCAGCGCGCTTCTCGCCGCCGGATCTCTCTCCTGAACCGCCTTCACATCAAGCCAGATATCTTTCAACAACATGTTTTTCCTCTCCTCCTGCCATCCCGTTGTAATCTTTTAAGACATATTTTCTCTGTCTATCATACGTATTCTGCCCATATTGTGTGTCCGAATTTCTTCATAATCTGCCGTCAAGACATTTATGGCCAATTACATGTATTCTAGCAGAAATGATTATCAAAGTAAAGCGTTAACTCAATACATTGGTGCAAAATATCGAGTCTGTCTTATCTATATAAAGTAATTTCTGATTCACAATATAAGGAAACACATTTGTAAACAAAACACGACAGTCAGGCTTTACTGGAATACCACCGGCTTATCCCGATACTCTGTCTTCACGATCAGCACTGGATACGAGTTCTCTGTCCCCCTCGTCTCACCAGCCTCCGGTCCCATAAGTTCCGTGCGGATCACGATGGAATTATCCGTCTCATAGAGTTCCTTCACCGCCACGCTGTAGCCCCCGCCTTTCTGCGGACCCTCGCCGATGACGATATACATTTCCAGCCCGTCCGCGTATGTAAGCTTGAATGGTTTTTCCCGCTTTTTGTCGATCAGCTCCTTTAATGCCGCCGGGATATCCGCCTCCCCTGTGACTGTAAATTCCAGGTCTTCTCCCTGCTTCTCCTCAGAATTTCCGGACTGACATCCGGTAAATGCCGCGATCCCGCCTAAGATCACCATCAGGACTCCCAGCACCGTAAGCACCTTTCTCGCGCGCCTTGGCAAACGTCTGAACATAAAATAAGATCCCCATCATGGATTTTGTTACAATCCTATTCCGGGGATCCCATTTATATGAGTTTCTTATTCGTAACTGTTCAGCAGATCTGCCCACTTGCTGCGCTGACCGTAAGAAAACTTAAGCTGGAAAGCAAAAATCCCATCAGCGAAGCTGATCTGGATCAGTCACTGTCCGGCAAAAACTTGATCTTTACCATGATCTGCTTCGCAACCTGATTCTCTGCAAGCTTAATATCGTCTACATGAGTCGCGAAAGGCAGGTCGGCCTCTAATTCTTCCAGCTCTACGCTGATCCAGTTCTGGGCTGCGTCTCTGGCGTTTTCGATAGCGTCCTCTAAATCGGCACCGTCCGCCTCACACATCTCCAGATCCGGAAAGAATGCGTGATAACCGGTTCCATCTTCTTTCTCTGTAAATACGGCAGGATATGTAAATGTCATAGTTTTCTCCTCTCCGATCTTTTTTTAATCAACATGAGCCGCAGGCTGCAAAGCAAACGCTGCAGGCTGCGGCCCATGTATTTATCGTAAGCAGCACCGTTCAGCCATGCAGTAACCAAAACTGGCACATAACTGAACTCTGGCATGCCTTACTCGTTATCTTCCTTCTTCTCAGAA
This sequence comes from uncultured Clostridium sp., assembly GCA_902496665.1. Classification (GTDB taxonomy): domain Bacteria; phylum Bacillota; class Clostridia; order Lachnospirales; family Lachnospiraceae; genus Pilosibacter. The sequence goes on from CABVBU010000004.1 coordinate 71,407, forward strand.
CGCTCGCGTCTGTCGTCGCGGCGTCCGCCTCTTCTGTCATCACGTCTCTCCGGGCGGTCGCTTCTCTCGCGTCTTTCCGGACGTGTTAACTTCTCAAGGTCTGCTGTCATATCTTCCGGTCTCATGGTCAGGTTGATTCTGCCCATGCGGTCTACCTCAACAACTCTTACGGTAACCTCATCGCCGATGTTGACAACATCCTCAACCTTTGCTACACGCTTGTCGGAGAGCTTGGAGATATGAACCATGCCATCCTTGTTCGGAGCAAGCTCAACGAATGCGCCGAATTCCATGATGCGGACAACCTTACCTGTGTAGATCATACCCGGCTCAACGTCTGTCACGATGTTCTTAATGGTAGCGATGGCCTTATCGATCATCTCCTGATCAGTGCCGCAAACATTTACTGCACCGTCGTCTGTGATGTCGATCTTAACGCCTGTCTCCTCGATGATCTTGTTGATGACCTTACCCTGCTTGCCGACTACATCGCCGATCTTAGCCGGATCGATGGTGATCTGTGTGATCTTCGGAGCGTACTTGGACAGAGTCTTTCTCGGCTCGCTGATAACCGGAGCCATAATGTTATCCATGATGTAAAGTCTTGCTTCACGGCAGCGTCTGATCGCCTCCTCGATGATCGGGCGTGTTAAACCGTGGATCTTGATATCCATCTGGATCGCAGTGATACCTTCGTGAGTACCGCCTACCTTGAAGTCCATGTCTCCGAAGAAGTCCTCAAGACCCTGGATATCGGTAAGAACGATGTAATCATCGTCTGTCTCGCCTGTTACAAGACCGCAGGAGATACCGGCTACCATAGTCTTGATCGGAACACCTGCTGCCATAAGGGACAGGGTAGATGCACAGATGCTGGCCTGGGATGTGGAACCGTTGGACTCCATTGTCTCAGATACAGTACGGATCGCGTACGGGAACTCTTCCTCGCTCGGAAGTACCGGTACAAGGGCACGCTCAGCAAGAGCGCCATGACCGATCTCACGGCGTCCCGGTCCTCTGGACGGCTTTGTCTCGCCTACGGAGAAGGACGGGAAGTTGTAATGGTGCATATATCTCTTTGTCGTCTCATTCTCATCAAGACCGTCAAGACGCTGTGCCTCGGAAAGCGGTGCCAGTGTGCATGCGTTTAAGATCTGGGTCTGTCCACGGGTGAACATACCTGAACCATGTACGCGCGGAAGGATATCGATCTCAGCAGCTAACGGACGGATCTCGTCGATGCGGCGGCCATCCGGGCGCTTGTGGTCTTTTAAGATCATCTTTCTTACGGTCTTCTTCTGATACTGGTAAACAGCCTGTCCGATCAACGGAAGCCACTCTTCGTTTTCAGCAAATGCCTCTTCGAGACGCTCTGTGATCTGGCGGATGTTCTCCTCACGTTTCTGCTTCTCGTCTGTGAATACAGCCTCTTCCATCTCAGCCGGCGGAACGATCTCTTTGATCGCAGCGAACAGCTCATCCGGAATTGCGCAGCTCTCGTAAGTGTGCTTTTCTTTACCGCACTCAGCAACGATGCGGTCGATGAATTTAATGATCTCCTGGTTTACTTCGTGTGCCTTGAAGATCGCGTCGATCATGGTCTGCTCCGGAACTTCCTTCGCGCCAGCCTCGATCATGATAACTTTCTCTCTTGTGGATGCAACGGTAAGAGCAAGATCAGATACTTTCTTCTGAGCGGATGTCGGGTTGATAATGAACTCGCCGTCAATAAGACCTACCTGGGTCATTGCGCACGGACCGTCAAACGGGATATCGGAAATACATGTAGCGATCGCGGAACCGAGCATAGCTGTGAGCTCCGGGCTGCACTCCGGGTCAACAGACATAACAATGTTGTCAAGTGTTACGTCGTTTCTGTAGTCCTTCGGGAATAACGGACGCATCGGACGGTCGATAACACGGGAAGTAAGGGTCGCATTCTCGGATGCCTTTCCCTCTCTCTTTGTGAATCCGCCCGGGATCTTTCCTACGGAGTATAATTTTTCTTCATATTCTACGCTTAACGGGAAGAAATCGATTCCGTCTCTCGGCTTGTCAGATGCAGTTGCGGTAGAAAGAACAACTGTATCGCCGTAGTGCATGAATGCTGCACCGTTTGCCTGCTTTGCAACGCGGCCTACCTCAACGGTAAGGGTACGTCCTGCAAGTTCCATGGAAAAACTCTTAAACATGGCTTCGTCTCCTTTTCTTAATTCATTTGCGACAGAAGAAGCCGAAACTACTAAACTAAACATGATCCACGCATTGGTTAACACGCGAACCCGTAAGCTCCGGATCACTCATGCCTACTTTAGCGGTCTCGGAAGTTTCTTCCGTCTGTCAATTACAACAAAGGTGGAGTACACGAAATCATGCGCTCCACCCATAAGTCTGCTATTACTTTCTGATGCCTAACTTCTCAATAAGAGCACGGTATCCTTCAAGATCAGATTTCTTAAGGTATGCAAGAAGACCACGTCTCTGACCTACCATCATAAGAAGACCACGTCTGGAATGATGATCTTTCGGGTTAACTTTTAAATGCTCTGTGAGCTCTGCGATTCTCTCTGTAAGAATTGCGATCTGAACTTCCGGTGAACCTGTGTCGCCCGGTTTTCTGCCGTACTCAGCGATAATAGCTGCTTTCTTTTCCTTTGAAATCATTATGATTTCCTCCTTAAAATTCTTTAAACTTACCGATCACCAGGTCCCGGTTGGAGTTATCCGCTGACCGAGCGTCGGCGCTTTTACATACTCCGACAGTATAGCATACCTGTCTTTAAAAGTAAATATGTTTTTTTCAGAAAAAGCCCCGGAATCTTCCAGTTCAAAAAAGCAGTTCAAATCGTGTTTAAACGTCACGGAATTGAACTGTTTTTCTTTTAAACAGATTTTAAAATCCAGGTCCGACTTCCTGCTCTGTCGTGCCTTCCGTCTCCTGCACAAATCCCGGTCCGAAGCTCTCGTTGTCCCCGCCCGCCGTAACTGCAGGTGTCGTCTCAGGTGCCGCGGTTGTCTCCGGCACGGACGGTCCCGCCGCGGTCGTTTCCGGCGCTGCTGTGGTCGCCGGTGCTGCCGTCGTCTCAGGTGCCGCGGTTGTCGGCGCTGCCGTCGTAGCTGCCGTTGTCTCCGCCGTCCCGTCCTTCTTCGTTCCGCTGGTCTTGGAGCTCTCCGTGCCGTCTAAATGGTAGCACAGGACCGGATCTCCCGCGGAGATATTCTCGTAGATGGTCTTCGCCACTGTCGGCGGCAGGTTGACGCAGCCGTGGGATCCGCCATTCTTGTAAATCGTTCCGCCAAATGTCTTTCTCCAATTCGCGTCATGCAGACCGATTCCGCCGTTAAACGGCATCCAGTAGGAAACAGGAGTCGCGTATCCCTGGCCTTTCAGGGTCGCATTTCTCTGCTTATACGTGATGGAATAAGCACCCGCCGGGGTACTCCAGCCCTTCGCTGCATTTCCGGACACGAAATCCGACTCCACAAGAAGCTTTCCTTTCGCATAGAAGTAAAGATGCTGCGCCGTCAGGTTGATCTCCACATATGTATTTCCATAATCATTTCCCGAATGGCTCGCAGCCTTCTGGGAATACTCCGGCTCTCTGGATGTCTGCTCCCCGTTTTTGATGAGGCTCACGAGAGCTGCCGTCTCCTTCGCCTGGTCGATCTTCCATCCGTAATTTCCGGTGGTGATGGTCACTGTCTTTCCGTAGGATGTCTTCAATGTCTTCGGCTTATACGCGGTGTTGTAGGTGGATGCCAGGTTCTTGACATACTCCGCCGCCTTCGACTCGCTGACACTGACGCTCGTTCCGTTGACCGTGAGCCAGTTATGGATCTCATTTCCGTTCAGCGTCTCCGCTTTATCCCCGAACTTATATGTGATCTTCGCTCCCACATACTTGTTCATAGTCTCGCAGGCCGTCTTAAGTGCCTCGTCCTCAGAGGTCACCGAAGGAGCCAGGTAACATCCCTGCTCCTCGAGGTCCACACTCTCCGCCAGGGACATGATCGCAGTGGCGACCGCCTCTTTCACCTTATCCTCCAGGAGCTCCGTTCCCTCATCCTCTTTTACGATCGAGTAAGAGCCCGTCGCGGAATCATAATCAGAGATCTTCGCGTCCTCCGGCTCTCTCATATTTTCCTCGTCCATGCAGGAGAGACCTTTTACTGCCTCATTCAGCATATCGTCGCTGTAGCGGAGCAGGGCATCCGTATTTACCTCATTCACCGCTTTTCCAAACCGGTATTTTCCCCAGTCCATCGGCTTCTGGGCGGCGATGGCCTTATCTAACGTGTCATCGAACTCTGCGTAGAGTCCCACGCTCTCCCCAGTGATGGACTCAGAGAGATCCTCGCGCCCATTGATGGTCAGCGTGTATCCCTTTAACTGCTCCATGATGGCATCTTCCACTTCCGATGCCGTCTTTCCCGTCACATCCATGCCGTCAACGATGGTTCCGGGCAGAAAACATGTCTTGTATTTTGAGGATTCGTGCCAGTAGAGGCCGCCGCCAACGGCTCCAACGAGAACGACCACGCCGCCGCACACGGCCGCGATCTTTACCGCCAGTTCCTTATTGATCCCGGTCCCGCGGTTCTTTCCCCGTTTTCTCCCTTTCTGGGCCTTAAATTCCGCATATGTCATCGCCGGCTTCTGTTCCGGCGCCTGCTTTTCTTTTTCCCCGCCTTCCGGCTTATTTTCTAACTCCACTTCTTCCTTCTCCATATTTCATAAGATACGCCCGTCTCCCTTAGAGAAACGGACGCCTTCTTTTTACGCAAACTCCAGATACCGTCTCTGGCACTCCTTGATATCATGGTCCAGCTGCGCCTTCAGCGCGTCGATGGACTCAAACTTCATCTCCGGTCTCACAAAATCGAGAAGCTCTACTTTCATGTCTTTTCCGTAGAGATTTCCCTCAAAGTTATAGAGATAAGTCTCCACTCCCACCGGATTTTCCCCGGAGATCGTAGGTTTTGCCCCCACATTTGTCAGTCCACCGTAAGTTTTTCCGTCCACGGTCACCCTCGTCACATAGACGCCGAACTTCGGCAGGTGTTTCACCGCCGGCGGGATCAGGTTCGCCGTCGGATATAATTTTGTGTGTCCGATGGCGTTTCCATGCTGCACCGTTCCGGTGACAAAGTAATAATACCCCAAAAGCTTGTTTGCCTTTATGATATTTCCATCCGCCAGCATCTCACGGATGTAGGTGCTGCTGATGATCTTTCCTTCCTCGTCCCGCTCCTTGTCAACAATAAAATAGCGGTATCCGTACTCAGACGACAGGCGCTCCAGCATCGCGCAGTCCCCGGCTGCCTTGTATCCAAAGTGGCAGTCCGGACCGGAAACGATGACCCCGGCGTTCATGTGTCCCACCAGGATGTCGGAGACGAACTTCTCCGGTGCCATATGGCATACTTCCTCATCAAATGGGTATTCCACGATGTAGTCCACACCGGCTCTCTCCAAAAGCATCTCACGCTCCGGGTTCGTCATGATCATGGTCTGCATCTTTCCCTTTACCAAGGTTCCCGGAGGCGTCGCGAAGGTGAACACGGCGATCTTAAAGCCTTGTTCCTTCCATTTTAACATCTCATGCATCAGCTTCTGGTGTCCCCTGTGGAGACCGTCAAACTTACCGATGCTGACGACTGTTTTCTCTTTGATCTGAAACTCTCTGGTTTCCGCGATGTACTGCATGTCAATTTCCTCCCAGAAAGATTTTTTCCGGATAGTACATGTGTTTCTCTTCGTCGTACTTAAACACCCCGATAAAGGTTCCATCCGAATGATAAACGCGGAACATGTCCCCGCCCTTTACATCTTTTACCGCGCGGCTGCGGAACGGATTTCCATTCTTTAAGAGCTTATCGAGCTCCTCCGTATCCGAGCGGATCTCCGGAAGCTCCTTGAATACTTCCTCCACCGGGAGTACGGCCTCCGCCAGCCGGTCTTCCTCTTTTAACTTCTGAAGTTCGTCCAGTGTCAGACTCTCTGAGAGCTCAAACCGGCCCACCTTTGTCCGAAGCAGCTCCTTCATGCAGCCGCCGACGGAGAGCTTCGCGCCGATATCATGGCACAGGGTGCGGATATAAGTTCCCTTTGAGCAGGATACGGTCATCGTGACCTCCGGGAGCTCCATCCTCTCGATCTGGATATCGAAGATCTTAACCGGGCGCGCTTTCCGCTCCACAGTCTTTCCCTCTCTCGCAAGCTCATAGAGCTTCTTTCCATCGACCTTGAGTGCCGAGTACATCGGCGGGACCTGGGCGTAATCCCCGATAAAGGAGAAGACCGCATCCCGCACTTCGTTTTCTGTAAGGCCCGATGTATCTTTTGTCTCCAGCACCGTACCCGTCGTATCCTCCGTGTCCGTCTCGGTTCCCAGAAGAAGAACAGCCCGGTATGTCTTGTCGTGGTCAGTCAGCATATCACAGAGCTTTGTGCCTTTTCCGGCGCACACCGGAAGAACTCCTTCCGCCGCCGGATCCAGAGTCCCCGTATGACCGATTTTTCTCTGACCCAGGATCCCTCGCATTTTCGCCACGACATCGTGGGAGGTGAATCCTTTTTCTTTATATACGTTAATAATTCCGTCGTACATTCTTTCCTCCGGTGTTCGTTACTTGAGCTCTTCCCACTGCTCTCGGATCTTTCCGCTGATCTTCTCCACGATCTCCTGCGGCTCCCCTGTCATCGTACAGCCTGCGGCCTTCACATGTCCGCCGCCGCCGAAGCTCTGGGCGATCCGGCTCACATCCACAGCGGAGTTTGTTCTGAGGCTCACCTTATACTCGCCAGGATTTCCCGTCTGGTAGAGCAGAAACGCGATCTCGATGCCTTCAATGATCCGAAGCTGGTCCACGATTCCATCCGTAGCCTTTACGGTACAGCCATATTCCTTTAACTCATCCGTTGTGACAACCGTGTATACACAACGGTTATCCAGGATCCGTACACTGTCGAGGACAGCCCGGCCGTGAAGCTTCGCCTGACCGTATGTCTTCGCAAAAAAGCTGTCGTCTATGATCTTCGGGAAATCAATACCTTTTTCCATTAAGAATCCAGCGATCTCCATGGTCTGCCTCGATGTGTTTGAGAACTTGAAGATACCGGTATCATGGGCGATTCCCGTGTACAGGCACTCTGCGACTGCTTTGCTGATCTTTTCCTTATCAAGAAGGCGGAACAGCACCTCGCTTGCGGAGCTCGCCCAGCTCTCGATCACGTTGACCCTGCACATTCCTTTGTTCGTGATGTGGTGGTCAACGCAGAATGTATCTTTTGCGGTCTCCCAGTATGGGGCGAAGGCGCCCAGGCGCGGAACGTCGCTGGCATCCGATGTGATGCAAAGGTCAAATGTTTTTGTGTCGTCGTATTCTGTGTGTACATCCTCATAACCGGAAAGATAGGAAAATTTCACTCCCATTTTCTCCAGATACACCGAGACCTCAAGTCCCTCATAATTTTCCTTCAGATAATTATAGAGTCCCAGACAGGAACCGATACAGTCCCCGTCCGGGTTTACATGGCCCAGGATCACGATGGTCTTCTTTCCTTCCAGCATCTCATCAAGAATTCCCAAAAGTTCCGCCTCCCTTAATGTGTATTGTAATATAAAAAACAGAAAAATCCGGCAGAATCCGCGTTACGCGTGTCCGGCCGGATTCCTCTATATGATTTCAGTACGCTCCGGTCCGCGTATTTTCCACGCAGACCGGTTCCTTCGTTTAATTTTCGCTCTCAGTGCCGTCGTCTTCCTGCTCCTCCGGCATATCCTTTGTCACCTCATCGATGAGCTTGGACATGCGGACACCGTACTCGATGGACTGGTCCAGCACGAAGAAAATCTGCGGGGTGTTCCGAAGATTTACTTTCTTCGCAAGCTGGGTTCTGATAAAGCCCTCCGCGCTCTTTAAGCCGCGGATCGTATCTTTCGCCTGATCCTCGTCCGCAAGGACGCTGATGTAGGCCTTACAGATCTTAAGGTCCGGTGTGACCGAGACCTGGACCACGCTTGTCATCGGATGAACACGCGGGTCCTTGAGCTCGGAGCGAATGATTTCGCTCAGAGCTTTCTGGACTTCGCCGTTGATCCTGATATTTTTTACACTGTTTTTTCTCATGATATTACCTCTTCTCTGTCTGGGACTATCTCGGTACCTCTACCATGATATAAACTTCGATCATATCGTCTTCCTGGAGATCGTTGAAGCCCTCGAATACAAGACCGCACTCGTAACCTGCGTTGACTTCCTTCACATCGTCCTTGAAACGCTTTAAGGATGCAAGCGGTCCCTCGAAGATCTGCTCGCCGTCTCTTGTGATGCGTGCCTTGCTTCCGCGGGTGATCTTACCGTCAAGCACATAGGAACCAGCGATGGTGCCGACTCCGGATGCCTTGAATGTCTGGCGGACAACTGCATGACCGGTTACCTGCTCCTCGTATACCGGATCCAGCATACCCTTCATGGCAGCCTCTACATCCTCGATCGCCTGGTAGATGACGCGGTACAGACGCATGTCGACTTTCTCGCGGTCCGCGATGGACTTCGCCTGTGCGTCCGGACGAACGTTGAAGCCGATGATGATCGCATTGGAAGCGGATGCAAGTGTAACGTCGGACTCGTTGATCGCGCCAACGCCGCCGTGGATGACTTTGACAACAACTTCCTCGTTGGAAAGTTTTACGAGACTCTGTTTTACAGCCTCTACAGAACCCTGTACATCGGCTTTTACGATGATCGGAAGTTCCTTGACATTTCCGGCCTTGATCTGGGAGAACAGGTCGTCTAAGGAAAGTTTTGCCTTTGTATCTTCGATGAGCTTGTTCTTGCTCTCTGCGATGAATGTCTCTGCGAAGCTTCTTGCCTCTTTCTCGTTCTGGTGCGCGATGAATACCTCACCTGCGTTCGGAACATCGTTGAGACCGAGGATCTCAACCGGAGTGGACGGGCCAGCCTCTTTGACACGGTTGCCCTTATCGTCCATCATGGCGCGGACTTTACCGTAGCAGCAGCCAGCGGCGATAGCGTCGCCGACCTTTAAGGTACCTTTCTGTACAAGTACCGTTGCCACCGGTCCTCTTCCCTTATCAAGCTGCGCCTCGATCACGAGTCCTCTTGCGCGGCGGTTCGGGTTTGCCTTTAACTCTTTTACCTCTGCTGTTAAGAGGATCATCTCGAGAAGCTCCGGGATTCCCTCTTTCGTATGTGCGGAAACCGGTACGAATACGGTGCTTCCACCCCAGTCCTCAGGAATCAGCTCATACTCGGATAACTCCTGTTTTACTCTCTCTACGTTTGCGCTCGGCTTATCGATCTTGTTGACAGCAACGATGATCTCAACGCCTGCTGCCTTCGCGTGGTTGATGGCCTCAACGGTCTGCGGCATAACACCGTCGTCCGCTGCGACAACGAGGATCGCGATATCTGTTGCCTGGGCACCACGCATACGCATTGCCGTGAATGCCTCATGACCCGGTGTATCGAGGAATGTGATCTTCTGTCCGTTGTAATCAACTACATATGCACCGATGTGCTGTGTGATACCGCCTGCCTCTCTGGAGGTTACATTTGTCTGGCGGATCGCGTCAAGAAGGGAAGTTTTACCGTGGTCAACATGACCCATTACGCAGATGACCGGCGGTCTCGGAACCATGTCCTTCTCGTCCTCTTCTTCCTCTTTTAAGAGTTCCTCGATGACGTTGACCTTCTTCTCCTTCTCGCAGAGAACATCGTACTCCATAGCGATCTCTTCGGCTTTCTCGAAGTCGATCTCCTGGTTGATCGTAACGATGGTGCCCTGTAAGAAGAGCTTCTTAACGATTGCGGACGGCTGTAATTTCATCTTGTCCGCGAGTTCCTTGATCGTGATAACCTCCGGGATTACGATGGTCTTGATCTCCTCGACCTTCGCCTCCTCCTTCTTCGGCTGCGGCGGCATAACCGGAGCTTTTACGCCCTTCTGGCCCTTTCCTGCCTTGCCTTTCATCTCGATATCGCGGTCTTTCTTCGCATCATGCTCTTTCTTGTAAGCGTTCTTGCTCTGCTTCGTATTCTGCTGCTTCTGTGCAAGCGGTGTATCGAAGGACGGCTTCGGAATGCCCATGCCGCTTCTGTTTCCACCCTGACGGTTGTCGTTTCTGCCCTGGTAACCGCCCTGACGATTGTTGTCACGGTTGCCCTGGTAGCCACCCTGGCGGTTTCCGTCTCTGCTGCCCTGGTAGCCGCCCTGGCGATTGCCATCTCTGTTACCCTGATAGCCACCCTGGCGGTTTCCGTCTCTGCTGCCTTGGTAGCCGCCCTGACGGTTGCCATCTCTGTTACCCTGATAGCCGCCCTGACGGTTGTTATCACGGTTGCCCTGGTAGCCGCCCTGACGATTGTTATCACGGTTGCCCTGATAGCCGCCCTGACGATTGCCATCTCTGTTACCCTGATAGCCGCCCTGACGATTATTATCTCTGTTACCCTGATAGCCGCCCTGACGATTATCTCTTCCGCCTTCACGGTTTCCGTCACGTCCCGGGAACGGACGGCTCTCTCTGGACTGGAAGCCCTGACGTCCTTCCGGACGGCTCTGGTTCGGAAGCGGACGGATATTCTCACGAAGATCCTGTGCCGGTGCCTCAGTCTTAACTGTCTCCGCCTTTTTCTCCGGTGCCGGTGCTGGTGCTGCTGCAGTCTCAGCAGCCTTTGCCGGTGCTGCCGGCGCGCTGTTTGTCGTCGGTCTTACCTGCATGCCGGAACCGTTGTTCGGTCTTGCCGGTCTCTGACCGCCCTGCTGGCGGTTTCCTGCCGGACGTTTCTGTGTGCTGTTCTGCGGACGGTAAACTGCCGCAATACGCTTCTTTGCCGGTGCTGCCGGCGCATTATTTTCTCCCTCAGCCGGTACTGCCGGCTTTGTGGAATTCTCCTGATTCTGATTCAATGTATCTGTTCCCTCTTTTTTCTTTCTTAAATCCTTTTCAAACTCACTCACGCTCGCCACCTCCAAAATAGTCCCTGCAAACCATCGTCAATGTACATGACCCGCCGCATGCAGGCATGCGCTCCTCATGTCCGCAGGACTACGCTTTTGCAGTAAAATGCTTCAACAACGCATTGGAAAAGTTCTCGTCGATCACGGCCAGGGACGCTCTCATCTGCTTTCCCAGGATGTGTCCGAGCTCTTCCTTGCTTCCGAACTCAAAGTACGGGACCTTATAGTAAGTACACATGTTCCGGAACATTTTCTTTGTGTTGTCCGAAGATTCTTCCGATACGATCACCAGTCCGGCTTTTCCGGACTTTACCGCCTTCTCTGTGGAGAACTCGCCGCTTCTTACCTTGCCGGCTTTCTCCGCCAGGCCCAACAGGCCAAGGACCTTATTTCTGTTCATCGATCTGTTCCATCTCCTTTTTCAGACTTTCGTAAACCTCTTTTGGAATTGCCATTTTAAAGGAGCGTTCCAGTCCCCGGCTCTTCACTGCTTTTTCAAAGCATGCCATGGATGGGCAGATATATGCGCCGCGTCCGTTTTTTCTTCCGGTCGCGTCAATGGAAATCACGTCGTCAGTACCTTTTAAGACACGGATCAGCTCCCGCTTGTTTTTCATTTCACCGCAGCCAATGCACTGTCTCTGCGGAACCTTCTTTACTGTACTCACTGTGGTCGTTCCCTTCTCTCCTATTCTTCTGTCTCAGCCTGTGCTTCGGAAGTTTCCTCTGCCGGAGCTTCGTCCTCTGCCGGCTCTACATCTTTCTCGTACTCGCCCTCAAAGCCTTCCTCGCCGAAGTCCATATCGTCGAAGAGGCCAAGCTCTCTCGCCTGTGTCTCGCTCTTGATATCGATCTTGTAGGTGGTAAGTCTTGCGGCAAGTCTTGCATTCTGTCCTTCTTTACCGATCGCTAAGGATAACTGGTAGTCCGGAACGATGACCTGTGCCTCTTTTTCGTCCTCATCCGCAACAACGGAGATGACCTTTGCCGGACTCAACGCGTTTTCAATTAAGAACGCCGGGTTGTCGTCCCAGTTGATGATATCAATCTTCTCACCGCGGAGCTCGTTGACGATGGCGTTGACTCTCGCGCCGTTTAAACCTACACATGCACCTACCGGATCAACGTTCGGGTCTGTGGAGCTTACAGCGATCTTTGTTCTGGAGCCTGCCTCACGGGCGATGGCGCGGATCTCAACGGTACCGTCGCGGACCTCTGCGATCTCAGCCTCAAACAGACGTCTTACGAGGTCCGGATGCGTTCTGGATACGGAGATCCTCGGTCCCTTCGGGCTGTCCTTAACTTCCAGGATATAAACCTTGATGCGCTCAGTTCTCTGGAATACCTCGCCCTTTACCTGCTCAGCTTCCGGAAGGATCGCATCGATCTTTCCGAGATCTACGCTGACATTGCGGCCGATATAACGCTGGACGATACCCGTAACGACCTCTTTCTCCTTGCACTGCCACTCGCTTAACTGGGACTTACGGCTCTCCTCGCGGATCTTCTGTAAGATCACGTTCTTCGCGTTCTGCGTCGCGATTCTGCCGAAATCATGGGAATCAATGGGGATCTGGACGATATCACCAAGGACATGTCTCGGAGCGATCATTCTTGCGTCCGCGAGGCTGATCTGTGTGATCGGGTCCTCCACAGTCTCAACGACCTCTTTTTCCATATATACAGAATAGTCGCAGCCATCCGGATCAATGATGACTTTCACATTGTCAGCTTTGCCGAAATGGTTCTTGCAGGCTGTGAGAAGTGAATTCTCGATTGCCTCCAGCAATGTGTCCTTACTGATGTTGTACTCTTTTTCGAGTATATTCATCGATTCCATCAGTTCCTTGTTCATTTTTTATCCTCCTTATTAAAAATCGAATGCCAGACGGATTAAGGCAATGTCTTTTCTATTAAATGTGCTCTCGGAACCGTCCTCGTAGCGGATCGTTACGGTGTCCGCGTCATATGCCGTGAGAATTCCAGAGAAATCTTTCTGTCTCTCGATGGCGCGGTACAGCTTGATATCGACTGCTTCGCCGAGACTTCTCTTGAAGTCTTTTTCTTTCTTTAACGGTCTGCCAAGTCCCGGGGAGCTTACTTCCAGAATATAGCTGTCATCGATAAAGTCTTCTTTATCGAGCCAGTCGCTTAAGCGTCTCGATACCATCTCACAGTCATCTACTGTAAATCCGCCCTCTTTGTCGATATAGGCTCTCAGATACCAGGTACCCGCTTCCTTCACGTACTCCACATCCACCAGTTCAAAATTATTCTCTTCCATGATCGGAAGCAAAAACTTCTCAACCCTGGATTCATATTCATCTCTTCTTGCCATGGGTTTCCACCGCCTTTCTGCCGGAATGTTCCGGTTATGCAAAACGAAAGAGTGGACTTTTTCGTCCACTCTTTTGACCGGTTACTTATGTTATCATCAAAATCATAGCATAGAAAATCTGAAAAATCAAGGGGTTTGCTGGGAAAAGTGCCTGTTTGCGGGATTTCTGTACACTTTTCCGGGTGTTTTCTATGATTTTGGGGCAGTGACCAGCCCGACAGACCTGTCCGCTTACACAAATCATGCTGATCCTGGTGAATCCTGTGCCGGTGCCTCGTTGCATGGGATTCTGTTTTCTGATATACTATGTTTACGCTGCCGCCTTTTATTTTCTTTCAGGCGGCAGGTTACTCATTATATCTATATTACAGAAAGCAGACCTTATTGTATATGAAACGATTTGTTATCGGTATCCTCGCGCATGTCGACGCCGGAAAGACGACCATGTCCGAGGCAATTTTATATGAGACAGGAAAATTAAAGAAAATGGGGCGCGTGGACAACCGGGACGCGTTTCTCGATACGTTTGCACTGGAGCGCGCCCGGGGCATCACGATCTTTTCGAAGCAGGCGGTCTTTCCGTTGGGTGATGCCTCCGTGACACTTCTTGACACGCCGGGTCATGTGGACTTTTCGGCGGAGATGGAGCGGACACTGCAGGTGCTGGACTACGCGGTGCTCATCGTCAGCGGGGCTGATGGGGTTCAGGGACATACGGAGACGCTCTGGAGACTTTTAAGACGATACCGGATCCCGGTGTTTATTTTTGTGAATAAGATGGATCAGAAAGGGACGGATCGAGATGCGGTGCTGGCATCGCTGAAGGAGCGGCTGGATCATGGAGTCGTGGACTTCAGCGGGGTGTCCGGGAATGAGGATGTGTTGACATTTTCAGCTTCTGCTGAACCGTTTGCGGCGGTCTGCAGAGATCCAGAAGAGACAGCCGAGGAGATCGCCACCTGCGATGAAGAACTTCTGGAAGCTTACCTCGCGAACGGTACTTTAAGGACGGATGATGTGCGGAAAGTCATCCATGACCGAAAACTCTTCCCGTGCTTTTTCGGCTCTGCGTTAAAACTTTCCGGAGTCCGGGAATTTCTGACTTCCCTCGGGGAGTTTGCATCATGTCCGGACTACACGAAGGACTTCGGCGCAAAGGTGTTCAAGATCTCCCGCGATGAGGCAGGCGTCCGGATGACGCATCTGAAGGTCACGGGCGGAAGTTTGAAAATCCGCGATTCCCTGTCCACTGATTCTGAGGAGAAGATCAACCAGATCCGGCTCTACTCCGGCTCAAAGTTTGAGACGTTAAAGGAGGCGGAACCTGGCATGATGGTCGCTGTCACCGGAATCTCCAACACGAGACCTGGACAGGTCTTTGGAACTGCCTCCGAGAGCGCTCTCCCGCTCTTGGAACCGGTTCTCACCTACCGGATCCTGCTGCCCTTTGGAACAGACTCCCACACCATGCTCAAAAACATGCGTATGCTGGAGGAGGAAGACCCGCAGCTCCACATTGTCTGGAACGAGGCGCTTGGCGAGATCCAGGCACAGGTCATGGGCGATGTGCAGATGGAGATCTTAAAAAGTCAGGTACAGGAACGATTCGGCGTGGAGATCGGATTTGGCGAAGGAAATATTGTATATAAGGAGACGATCGCTAAGACCGTAGAGGGCGTCGGGCATTTCGAACCGCTGCGCCACTACGCAGAGGTCCATCTTTTAATGGAACCGGGTGAGCCGGGAACCGGACTCGTCTTTGATACCAACTGCAGCGAAGATATGCTGGATAAAAACTGGCAGAGACTGATTCTGACACATCTGGAGGAAAAGCGGTTCCGGGGAATCCTCACCGGTTCCGAGATCACCGACATAAAGATCACTCTGATCGCCGGGCGTGCCCACCAGAAGCACACAGAGGGCGGCGATTTCCGCCAGGCAACCTACCGCGCTGTCCGTCAGGGACTCTGCGAGGCGGGGTGTGTGCTCTTAGAGCCCTACTATGCGTTCCGTCTGGAAGTCCCATCGGAAAACCTTGGGCGCGCTATGGCGGATCTTGACCGGATGCAGGGTGAATTTTCCGCACCGGAACAGGACGGGACGATGGCACTACTCACCGGAACCGCGCCGGTATCCACGATGCGAAATTATCAGCGCGACGTGATCTCCTACACGAAAGGCCGTGGACGGCTGACCTTGAGTCTTTCCGGCTACGAACCATGTCATAATGCCGAGGAAGTCATTGCGATCTCCGGCTATGATTTCGATTCCGACCTCCAGGACCCGGCCGGATCCGTCTTCTGCTCCCACGGGGCAGGCTTCGTGGTGCCGTGGTATGAGGTGAAGCAGTATATGCACGTGGAGAGTCCGCTGGCAAAGCAGCTTGCGAAGGAACAGCAGGAACGGGAGCTTAAGGAGGCGAATGAGCGGCTGCAGGCGATGGCGGCGGAAGTAGCCGCGGGGAAAGTTCCAAGTGGAGCGGCTGGCGGCAGCGCTGCTGGCTATAGAACGGGAGCTGGCAGTGGTTTTTCCGGCAGTGAAAATTCTAGCTCTGGAGCTGGATCTGGTTCGGGCGGCTCTGCCGGTTCTGGTAACGGTATCGACTCTGGAACTTCCGCGAATGGCACTGCTGGTTCTTCCTCCGGCAGCCACGGAAATGGAGGTTCTTCCCTTTCCTTCTATGATGATAAGGAACTTCAGGCCATCTTCACCCGTACATACGGCGAGCCGAAACGGAAGCTTGCCTCCGACTACGACTCCCGAACCGTGATCCGTGCGAAGAACGCCAGCCCGATAAAACCGTTGAAGGAGAAAGAGGAGCCAGAGGACGAATACCTTCTCGTTGATGGCTACAACATCATCTTTGCCTGGGAGGAACTGAGCGATCTGGCGGCAGTCAGCATCGACGCAGCCCGCTACAAGCTCATGGACATCCTAAGCAACTACCAGGGATTCCGGAAAATATGCGTCATCGTCGTCTTCGACGCCTACAAGGTCCCCGGCGGTGTGGAAAAAGTCCAGAAATACCACAACATCAACGTCGTGTATACAAAAGAGGCAGAGACCGCCGACCAGTACATCGAAAAAGTCGCGATCCGCATCGGCAGACGATACCGTACCACAGTCGCCACCTCCGACGGTGTGATCCAGCTCATTATCCGAAGTCAGGGCTGCATCCTCTGGTCCGCGCGGGATTTCCGTGAGGAGATCGAACGTATCGGAAAGCTGATCTCGGAGGAAAAAGGAAAGCACACTGGAATCGCGAAGAACTATCTGTTCGCGCATGCAGATGAGGAGACCCAGAAGTATTTAGAAGCCGTCCGGCTCGGAAAAAATCCTGAAATTCCATAAAATAACGTCCGCACATGATCACCTTTCGACCATATGCGGACGCTTTTTCTGACCTGCCTTCAGTCCCTTTTCCTTCAAACCTCCAACGCACAGCGCCGGTGAGTCTTCGGGCACGGACGCTTTGTGCAGGGAGCCTGGCTTCCTCTTGGCTCGCAGGAGAATGCGTTGGAGGACAGGCGGCACTTGTCTGAGCGTCAGCGAGTTGTGCCGCCTGTTCTCCGCCCTTAGCATTCTTCTGCAAGCTTAGAGGAACCGCTCCCGAACCCCTGCGTCCGCGCCCGAAGACTCACCGGCGCGTACCTCTAGCCAATCTATTTCCCACAAACCTCAAGGATCTCCCCGCAGATTTCTTCTGCTGTCTTCCCATCCGTAGCAACCTTCACATCAGCCGCCGCCTCATATTTCGGACGCCGTTTTTCCATCAGATCTTTAATGTAAGAAACATTCATATTCCCATTCAGTACCGGTCTCTCCGTACTGTCCTTCACACGCTCGTAGATCGTCCCCGGCTCTGCCGTAAGCAGCACGATCTTTCCACACTCCTTCATAAGCCGCACATTCTCCTCCTTCAGGACCGCACCGCCCCCACAGGAGATCACCGCCGGTTCCACTCCCGCAAAGCTTTTGATCAGCTCCGTCTCCAACTCCCGGAAATATGCTTCCCCCTTCTCCTTAAAAATATCCGCGATCGCCATTCCCTCATTCTCCACAATCATCTGATCCATCTCCACCTGCCTCGCTCCGGTCATCCCCGCCAGGCACGCTGCGTTTGTACTCTTCCCGCAGCCCATAAATCCGATCAGAAAAATATGTTCCTTCAATCCCGCCATAATCTAAATTCTCCTTTTCGTACTAATAGTCTCTCGAAATCTCTAACAGTTTTCTCCCACACCCAAAATACTTTTCCACTTTCATGCGTCATTTAGTGCAAGTATACCAGATTTCAACATACTCTGCAATCAAAGAACCTTCGCATCCCTGATCTATTCCGCTTTTAGCCCTCTTTTTTTAATTTTTCTGCTTTCCACATTTTCGCACTTTAAAATCATAAATTTTCTTTTGCAATTTTCTTCCTGCACTGATATAATAAGGCAAGAAAAATCACTCCCCGGAGGTACACATAAAATGGAAAACACCACATCCGCAGCTTCACCGATCACCGGACACACCGGTCTTATCTGTCTGCTCGGCAGCCCCTGCGCCCACAGTGTCTCCCCGATGATGCACAACGCATCCTTTGAGGCTCTTGGGCTCGACTACCGCTACCTCGCATTTGATGTCAATGAAGAGACTCTTCCCACCGCAGTTGCCGGTTTAAAGGTTCTCGGTGCCCGCGGCTTCAACCTGACCATGCCGGATAAAAATCTCATGGTCTCCCTCTGCGACGAACTCTCCACCGCTGCCCGGATCATCGGTGCTGTAAACACGGTCGTAAACGAAAACGGACGCCTCATCGGCCACAACACCGACGGCATCGGCTACATGCAGTCCGTGAAAGACGCCGGTTATGATATCATCGGCAAAAAGATGACACTGCTCGGTGCCGGAGGAGCTGCCACAGCAATTCTGGTACAGGCTGCCCTGGACGGCTTAAAAGAGATTGCCGTCTTCGTGAGACCCACCAGCCGCTTCTACGACCGTCTGGTACATACTGTCGAGGAGCTCACAGAGATCACCGACTGCAGGATCAAGATCTGTGACTTCTCCGATGCGGACCTCTTAAAGAAAGAACTTGCAGACAGCGCCATCCTCACAAACGGAACCTCTGTCGGCATGGCCCCCCACGAGGACACCTGCCCGGTGCCGGAAAATCTGACTTTCCCGAAAGACCTCATCGTCTCCGATATCATCTACAACCCGCATGAGACAAAGCTCCTCACCATGGCAAAAGCCCAGGGAAATCCATTCTTCAACGGCTCCTACATGCTCCTCTACCAGGGCGCCGAAGCCTTCCGTCTCTGGACTGGAAAGGAGATGCCAGTGGAAAAGATCAAGAAGGAATTTTTCTCTGATCCTTTTTATTCAAAAAGCAACTTAGATCACTTACGCCGTGGCATTGCTGCTTTAAACGCCGGAAACGGTATTTCACATGAGTTAATCACTGACGAAAAATAAATACTCTACTTTTAAAGTTTCTATTTACACATGACCTCCAGAACCTGCCACCGACAGTTTTCTCCGGATGCATGGCATCAAAAAAGGAAAACGATCTGTCTGTGCAAACCATCAATACCACAAACAGATCTTTTTCCTTAATCAAATCTTTTATTTCAGGCTTTCATCATCTATCTGATGAACTGCCAGTTGTTTTATCTTCTACTTACTCTGTCCCGCAATAATCTCTTCCGCCATTCCAAACATCTCCTCAGCGCCGAGATCCTCACCAAACTTGAAGAGGCTGTAGCCCTGTCCGTCCATGTTCCACTCTACCGTGTAGGAAGTCATAACTTCGACCTTATCGCTGCCGTAAGCCAGGTTAAAATTGCCGTCTTCCTGGGCCTTTTTGTCCTCCTCGGTGAGCTCATAATCTGCCGGAACGAACTTGTTGGTCAGCTTGTAGAAACAGAGTTCTGTACCATCCTCGCATGTCCTCACCTCTGCCGGGGTGAGTTCTCCATCCATGCCGACTTCTGCGGAAAACGTGACATCCTCCATGCCGTCTTTTCCGTATGTGACGGAAAGCTGTGTTCCGTTTCCCAGTTTATTTCCATCTTTATCTTCCGTCTCATAGTTTACCGGCACAGCAGCCTTAAACGCGTACCCGTTGGAGAATTTCTCCGGGAAATCTACCATCGGTCCATTCTCCTTCTGAAGCTCCAGCGCCTGTTCATATGTGTGGACTTCATCTCTTATATCGGTGCGGGATGTGATTCCCGCGATCTTTCCAATCGCGAACGCCGTCATGCTTCCAAATACACAGATCGCTGCAACTGCTGCTACCGCTTTTTTCATAAAACCTTTCTTCATATAATTTCCCTCTCTTTCTATCTTCTCATATACATTTCTCCGGATCCGCGCCTCCCGCACCGATTCGTCCGGAAGTTCGCCCGCGCAGCTCTCAAACATGTTTTTCAGTCTCTTTTCTAAGATAGGATCGTCCATGTTTTTCCTCCTTCCTCCTGTGTGAGGATTTGCTTCAACTGTTCCTTCGCGTGGAACAGCCTGGATTTCACCGTTCCCTCAAACACTCCGCAGACCCTTGCGATCTCGCGGATCGGCATATCATTGTAATAGTACAGGATCAACACGGTCTTCTGCTTCGACGGCAGCTTTTCCACCGCCTCGTAGAGGATCCGCTCCTCTTCCTTCATAATGCAGTTTTCCAGGACGGACCTTCCGGTGTCCGCCTGCCCGGATGCAGGTTCCTCCTCCGGCTGTTCTTTCCGCGACTTTCTGCTGATCTTCCACGCGGACCTTGTGAGTATCCTGTAAAACCATGTCTTAAAGGCTGCCGGATCCCGGAGCTTCTTTCTGTTTAAATAGCAAGCGGTGAATGTCTCCTGGACAATGTCCTCGCTGTCCGCCGCGTTCCCGGAGATCAGCCAGGCCGCCCTGAGCGCCGGCCTCTCATACTTCTCCATTAGCTCCCCGAAGGCATCCATGTCCCCGTTGATCATGCGTCTCACGATATTCTCTTCATCCATGTCCTGCCTCCTCTCTTTTTTGATGCATCTGTCTTATAGAGACAGGCAATTGGGGGAAAGTTCATTTTTATCGGAACTTTCTTTTCTTCTTTATTCTTCCAAATATATAACTTATTTTTCCACCAGACATATTTATTTTTGTTTTTCTATCTACACTGACTTCCACCGCGTCTACCGTCAACCATTTTCATAGAGCCACAAAAAACAGGACAGCCACCCGCATCCACGCAGATGATCTGTCCTGTTTCGATTGATGCCTTAATATGATTTTTCGTACTAATACCTTAACTTGATCCTAGAAAGCTCCACATCCACCTCATATCCATGGCTGTGAAGATACTCCTTCATGCCCTCCCGCGCGAGGTCGATATGATTCTTCGGGGCAACGGTAATGCTGCGGATCGGGAGTTTTTTCTTTCCGCCGCTTAAGTCGATCGCGATATACGGGGCCAGAAAACCTTCCTTTTCCCGAAACAGGATCCGGCTGTTTCCCCGCTCCTTGAATGCGATCCGGTACTCTTTTTCCGCTGCAAATTCTTCCTGCTTGAAAAACAGCGCGTAGATTCCGAGTGCCTTCTGGATCAGCTTTTTCACCTTCAGAAACATGTCCGACTCCGGCTCTGCCACCGCAACGGACATCATCGCTTCGAAGCTGATACCAAGTGCTGCCGGGATCCGTTCAAACAGCAGTTCCCGCAGCATCTCCTCCTGCTCTTTTCTGTCATAGATCACATATCCATGGTAAGACACCACCTGACGCGTGTCCATGATCTTTAAAAGGCTCCCGCTCTCAAATCCAATATTATATCCGGTATGGTCCCCGAACTCCGCCCACAGTGTAATGCTGTCCGGCTCCGTCGAGAATGAGACAATATAGTAAGAACTGCGGTCCATCTCCAGAACCGTATCCAGAACCTGCGATGTGAGGAGTTCTTTCCACTCCGGGCATTCGATCTTGCCGATCACGTCCCGGATCACATGCAGAATATAATACATCTCGTTTGTGTCATTCAGGAAGCTGCTCTTCGTTGCCCGCATGCAGCGTTCCAGAATAATCCCCTGGATCCCATTCAGTTTTGTGTAATGATATAAGACCTCGTCCTCTCCGATGACCGGAAGCTTTACAAGTTTTCGAACCATTGCCCCTTCTTCCCGTGGAACTGTCCGCAGCTTTCCGGCCTTATGAACCGCCGAGGCACTGCCGTTATCTTTCCTCAGTTCAACACTAAAATATATTTTTGTTTTTCTTTTAATATATCTTATTGGAAAAAAGGAGACTATCTTACCTGTGTAAAATCTATGTAAGGATTCTGGCAACTGCACGGCAGATTTGCGTGTTTCTCCATGAACCTGAGGAAATCACGCAAAGTTCCGGTATGTCCGGATTGCCTCCTCCTCTGCCGCCTTCATGATCTCTTCCACGGAATTGCCCTCGATGTCAAGCCCCTCTGCGGTATAGCACACAGTCTTATTGATTCCGTAATATACCTTGCAGAGCTTCTCGACATACTCATATCCGAGATTCAGATCCCCGATGGAACCACCGCTGGTGGTCACATAATGGAGACTGTCGGCATGGCATAATCCACCCGGGATCCCCTTGGAAGAAAAGGTAAAGGTCAGCCCTGTCACGCAGATCTGCTCCAGATAGCATTTCATTCTCGCCGGGAAAGTAAAATCCCAGTACGGGGCCGCCACAAGAATCCGGTCTGCGGACGCAAACTGCTTTGCATAGTCAAACATCGGTCCCTCATAAATTCCGGCTCTCGTAAGCTGTTCCCGTCCTGCACTCTCTTTTCCGGTAAAAAGCTTCAGATCTTCGTCCTCCAGGCACAGAGTCTCGACCTCATATTCCCCGTTCCTGGTCATTTCCTTTAATAAAGCCTGCGCAAGTCTCTCCGTTCTTGAAATATCGCGGTTCACGCACGCGTCAATGTACAATAATTTTTTCATACCCTTTCCCTCCAGATATTTTTGATATTACATGTATCTATAAATTCAGCAGTCTTCTCGAAAGCTCCAGAACATCCTCCGTATTCTTGCTGTTAAAGATCTTCACCTCACCTCCGGACTCTTTCCCCGATAACAGTCCACACTCAGTCAGGCGTTTTCTCGTCTGCTTCGCGGTTCCGAATCCGCCGTCATAGATTGCCACGCCGGGCAGATGCTTCCGGATCTCATTTTTTACTAACGGGTAATGCGTGCAGCCGAGTACCACTGCGTCGATCTCTGATTTCTCGTAAGGCTCGAACTGTTTTTCCAGATATTCATCCAGAACAGGTCCCTCCAACATTCCGCCCTCGATATACTCCACAAGTCCCGGACACGGCATCTTGATGATATTCGCCTCATCCTCGTAGACATGCAGCATGGAATTAAATTTTGTCTGGGAGAGAGTCATCGGAGTCGCCATAACGACAACCTTTGAGTGCTCTTTCGCAAGCACCGCCGGCTTTAGCGCCGGTTCGATTCCGATCACCGGAATATCATCCTTCTCATACTCCTCCCTCAGTTCACGGATCGCCACGCTGGTTGCCGTGTTGCAGGCCACAACTATGGCTTTCGCCCCGCGTTCCAGTAAAAAATCCACATCCTTTTTTGTGAGGTCAATGACCTCCTCCGGGGTACGTGTGCCGTAAGGGGCATTTGCGGAGTCCCCGTAATATAAGAAGTCCTCACCCGGCATCAGTTTCACTAATTCTCTCAAAACACTGATCCCGCCGAGTCCGGAATCCAAAACACCGATCGGTCGATTGTCTGTATTCATAATGTACACCTCATTGACTGCTGCAGAGATCTGCCTGATCTCCTGCAGCATATTATATGAATCATCGTGTTCTCAGGCTGTCATGTTTCATTTCCATGACCGCTCGTCTCTTTCCTGCATAACACCAGTTATTTCATTGAATTATTATTTTTGTGATGATCTCTTATATCTTATCACACTTTCCCCGTTTTGAACATCCACAGACTTTCTCCGCTCTGTTTTTGTGCACTTTTTAAAATTTAGGCCTTGATTTTTTTCATTTTTGGTTAATCTGTTTTGTCAAACACTGCTATACTTACGCTGTAACAAGAAAGAAGCGAACTTAACAAAACCCCTTTATTCGAGCAATCGAGATCCTATAAAGCTGAGGGCTGCTAAGCGAATCCGGCAGAACGAAGAGTGGTTCGTTTGCCGGGAATCAGATTTTTGGAGGAAAAGATAAATGACTACTTTAAAAGCTGAAAAGAGAAGCATGGATGTAAAGGCAAAGAGATTAAGACGTGAAGGATTTGTTACAGGTAATGTTTTCGGACATGCCATCGAAGGTTCCATTCCGGTAAAAATGAGCGCTATGGACGTTGAGCGTCTTTTAAAGACTGAACATAAAGGCGGCCAGATCAACCTGGATGTTGAAGGTCAGGTATATGATGTCCTGATCAAGGAAGTTGACTTCAACGCTATGACAAGAAAGATCGATGAGATCGATTTCCAGGCACTTGTAAGCGATGAGAAGGTTACTTCTACTGCTGAGATCGTTATCCTGAACCGTGAAGCTGTTATCGGCGGCGTTCTTCAGGAAGATTTAAGCGAAGTTGCTTACAGAGCATTCCCGTCCGCACTGGTCGAGAAGACAACACTGGATGCTGCAGGCCTCAAGGTTGGTGACACCGTACATGTCAAAGATCTTGACATCGCAAAGAACAAGGACATCGACTTAAAGACCGATCCGGAGGCTGTTGTGCTCTCCGTCATCCCGGTTCACAATGTTGTTCCGGCAACCGAAGTGACAACTGCACCTGCTGCAACTGCTGCTGAGGAAAAAGAGACCAAATAATCTCCACTTCCATATATAGAAATGGATATGAAAATGGCGGTATCGCTTCAATGGTGAGCGATGCCGCCATTTTTACATCCGAAGAGAATGAACACTCATAGATATCAGAAAAAGTCGCTGAGTTGACAATTCTGTATTTCCCTGCTATACTGTCTTACAGCTCATCGGAGGGCTTGTAAACGCATTTACAAAGCTGGATAAGATGCCGAAGGATCGTTCGGTATTTTATCCGGCTTTTTTGTATAACCGGAAATTTCAGGAGGAAATGATATGAAAAAGACTAATGATTTCACGGAAGGCAGCATTCTCCCAAAGCTTCTCGGCTTTGCCTTCCCGGTACTTCTGGCGCTGTTCCTGCAGGCCATGTACGGTGCGGTGGATCTTCTCGTGGTGGGACAGTTCTCGTCTGCAGCTGCAGTGTCCGCTGTCTCCACCGGCAGCCAGATCATGCAGAGCGTCACAACTGTGATCACGGGAATCGCCATGGGCATCACAGTGCTTGTAGGACAGAAGATCGGTGAAAAACGTCCCCATGAGGCAGGCACCATCATCGGCAGCGGAATTGCCATGTTCGCTGTGATTGCTGTGATCCTCACGGTACTTATGACCTTCGGTGCCGGAACACTCTCCGCCATCATGCAGGCCCCGGAGGAGGCGTTCTCCGAGACAACCGCCTACATCCGGATCTGCTCCGCAGGCGCAGCCTTCATTATCGCCTATAACGTTCTCGGCAGCATGTTCCGCGGAATCAGTGACTCAAAAATGCCGCTCCTCACAGTAGCCATCGCCTGTGCCATCAATATCGCGGGGGATCTCCTGTTTGTCGCCGGATTCCACTGGG
This sequence comes from uncultured Clostridium sp., assembly GCA_902496665.1. Lineage (GTDB taxonomy): Bacteria > Bacillota > Clostridia > Lachnospirales > Lachnospiraceae > Pilosibacter. The sequence goes on from CABVBU010000004.1 coordinate 96,392, forward strand.
GTGCCTCCGGAGCTGCAGCCGCCACGGTCCTCGCTCAGGCAGTCAGCGTACTTCTCTCCATCCTGATCATAAGGAAACGACCGCTCCCGTTTATCATGAAGCGCACCGATATCCGCTTTGACCTCCCGATCATCGGAAAGATCCTGAAACTCGGTTGTCCCATCGCTCTCCAGGATTTTCTGGTCAGCATCTCGTTCCTCGTGATCATCGCCATCGTAAACAGCATGGGGGTCATCGCCTCCGCCGGTGTGGGCGTAGCCGAAAAGCTCTGTGTCTTCGTCATGCTAGTCCCCTCTGCCTACATGCAGTCCATGTCCGCCTTCGTCGCCCAGAATATCGGTGCCGGAAAAGTACCGAGAGCCGAAAAAGCGCTGTTCTGCGGCATCGCGACCTCCGTACTTGCGGGACTCTGCCTCGGCTACCTCTCCTTCTTCCATGGAGACTGGATGGCATCCCTGTTTGCGAGGGACCATGACGTGATCCTCGCCGCGGCGGACTATCTGAAGGCCTACGCTATCGACTGTATCCTGACGTCATTCCTGTTCTGCTTCGTCGGCTTCTTCAACGGCAGCGGCCGCACGCTTTTCGTCATGACCCAGGGAATCGTCGGCGCCTTCGGCGTGAGGATCCCCGTCGCATTCCTCTCAAGCCGCCGGGCCGGTGTCACTCTGTTCCAGATCGGCCTCGCGACACCAGTCTCATCCCTCGTGCAGATCATACTGTGCCTTGGGTATTTTTCTATGTTTCATAAAAAGATGCTTAAACAGGCAAAATAAAAAAATGGCAGACACAGGATCAAAAAATTCGATTCTTTCTGAACTTTGGATATTCTGTTTTTCACTTTGCCACATACAAGCGCTCACACTGTAACGCGCACGTTTGACAACCACTCATTTTTCACATATGATTGACACGCAAATACTAATACGAAAAAGGGAATCTCACCATGTTTGAAAAACTAAAATATTTCTCCACAATCTTCTTCGGCACCTTCATCATCGCCGTGGGAGTCTATTTCTTCATGAACCCGAACCATATCATCAGCGGAAGTATCTCAGGACTCGCCGTGGTTCTCGTAAACTTTGTCCCGCTGTCCCTGTCCGCCATGACGCTGCTCTTAAACATCATCTGCATCATCCTGGCATTCCTCTTCGTGGATAAGACCTTCGGGACGAAGATCATCTTTATCTCCGTCCTGCTGCCGGCGCTCCTCTTCGTGTTCGAGCTTCTTTTCCCGGGTCCGGTATCCCCGACGGGAAATATCGCCCTGGATGTTGTGGGAATGATCGTTGTGATCTGCTACGGACAGGCGGTCCTCTTCAATGCCAACGCCGCATCCGGTGGTCTCGACATTATCGCGAAGATCATGAACAAGTACCTGCACATGGACCTCGGAAAGTCCATCATTATCGCAGGTCTCGTGACCGTTGCAAGCTCCTACTTCGCCTACGACCTCCAGACCGTGATCATTGGTGCCCTGTCCACCTACTTCAGCGGCCTCGTCCTGGACTATTTTATCGACGAGTTCACCGGCAAGATCCGCGTCTGCATCATCTCCGAGCACAATGATGATTTTAAACGCTATGTCATCGAGACGCTCCAGCGCGGTATCACCGTCTACACCGCCACCGGCGGCTACAGCGATGCGCAGAAGGAGGAGATTCTGGCGATCCTCACCAAAAAGGAGTATGGTCAGTTTATGGACTATGTCCAGGCAAAAGATCCGAACGCTTTTGTCACGATCTCTAACGTAAAACGCGTTGTGGGAAGCTGGAATACGCCGAAGAGACGGACATACTTCTAAAACTAAAAAAAGCGGTCAGTCAGCGGCAGCTTTTTCAAGTGTATGACATAAAAAAGAATGTGCCTTGGCACATTCTCGCGCCTCGCGCGGTCGCTTGCGACAATCTACATCTTCGCGCGAGTGCGCATCTTTGGCACGTTAGTGCCTTTTTATGTAACAGGGAATTCCTTGGAATTTCCTGTTACATAAAAAAGCAGATCTGCAACGGCAACAACATTTTGCCTGCAGACCTGCTTTTCTTATCTACAAAATTCTGATTTTAGTTCAGGAAATTCTCAATAATAACGTTCTCCGCCTCTTCCTCGGTAAGTCCAAGTGTTCGAAGCTTTAAGAGCTGCTCATCGTTGATCCTTCCGATGGCCGCCTCATGGATGATCGCAGCGTTTAAATCGCGGGCGCGGATCTCCGGAATGGAGCCGATCTCGGCGTGGTCCATGATGATGGAGTCACACTGGATATGGGCCTGACATTTGCTGTTTCCGACCGCCTTCGGGTGGAAGGTCTGGACGGAATTGCCTTTTCCGACAGATCTGGAGATGATCTGGGCGGAGCTGTCCTCGCCGTTTAAGCGTACCTCGATGTTTGACTCCGCTGTCTGGTCTCCCTCGGTCATGAGGCGCTCCGTCACATACAATCTGGAGTTTTTATCCATCTCCACAAGCGTCTCGCGGACTGTGGAGTCAACGCCCTTGATCTGCGCCGTATCCAGCGTAAATACGGAATTTTCTCCCACATAGATATTCGTCACCGGGTTCAGCACGCGGCCGCCGGTTCCGTTTCCCTCTCCATAATGCTTTTCCTGATAACAGACGTTCGCATTCTTTCCAACATGGAACGTGTGGACACCGTCATGTCTGCTCTCGTTGCATCCGCTGTTGTGGATTCCGCAGCCCGCAACGATGGTCACGTCCGCGCAGTCCGCGATATAAAAGTCATTGTATACAAGATCTGTCATGCCGGAAACGCTGACAACCACCGGGATATAGACTTTCTCACCCTTTGTATCGCCGTCGATATAGATATCGATGCCCGGCTTATCCGTTTTCTTCTTAATTTTGATATGCTCACTGTCACCGTGGCAGATAGACGTTCCGTTCTGGCGCAGGTTGAAAGCGCCATTCTGGGAAAATCCGTTGTCATTGATGACCTTCAGTACTTCTTCTACTACATGATCCAGCTCTACCATTACGCTCTCACCCCCGCATTTCCCGCACATGCACGACATTTATCAAGACCGTTTAGACACGGCAGGACATCTTCCTTCCGTCCTTCCGCCTTGATCTTTCCGTCATCGATCACCATGATCCGGTCCGCCATACTGATGATCTTCTCCTGGTGGGAGATAACGATCAGACTCTGTTTTTTCTCCTTGTGGATCTCCTCGAACTTGTGGATCAACATGGAGAAGCTCCAGAGATCGATCCCGGCTTCCGGCTCATCGAAGATACATAAGGTATGTTCCTTCGCAAGAACAGTCGCAATCTCGATTCGTTTCATCTCGCCTCCGGATAGCGTTCCGTCGATCTGACGGTTTAAATATTCTTCCGCGCAGAGTCCCACATCAGACAAAAGCCTGCAGCACTCCTGGTCTTCCAGCTCTTTTCCTGCCGCCAGTGTAAGAAGTCTCTGCACCGTCATTCCTTTAAATCTCGGCGGCTGCTGGAACGCGTAGCCGATTCCGGCGTTGGCGCGGTGGTTGATATCAAAATCCGTGATATCTTCCCCGTTTAAAAAGATCTTTCCGCTCTCCGCCTTCTCAATTCCGATCAGGACTTTCGCCAGCGTAGACTTTCCGCCGCCGTTCGGTCCTGTGATCACTAACATTTCTCCATCGTCCACCTGGAAGGAAATATGATCCAGAAGACATTTTTTCGCACCGTTATCCTCCACATGAAGGACTAAGTTTTCTGCTTTTAACACGATTTCACCTCTCTGTATCTCTAAACGAGTCAAACCTCATTTTCACTGCCGGAACACAGCGTATCCCCATCTCACTTTTTGCGCATGCTGAACCCATCCGCGTATAAACTGTATTTATCCGGTAGGTATAATCGCATTATAACGCAAAACTGCCAATTTCGCCATCAAATTATAGGATTCTCCGGATGTTCCTTTTTTTATACATTCTATTTTCCCCTCAACACTGGTTTTTCCGCGATATGACAAGGCCATATTTCCCGTTCCATCATCTGCTCCGCCATTCTGCCTCCTGATTATACCTCTCGCCGGTTCTATTCCAATTTGAGCGTCTGCGGCAGATTAAATTGCCTTTTCCCATGTTCTATGGTAGACTATCTCTTACACGCACAAATGTATTTGTGACAAAAACACGAGGAGACCTTAATTATGAATCATAAACGAAGTTCGTTCTCCGGAAAGCTCGGTTTCGTCTTATCGGCGGCGGGCGCGTCCGTAGGACTGGGAAACATCTGGCGTTTCCCCTATCTCGCCGCAAAATACGGCGGCGGAATCTTTCTGCTTATCTATATTCTCCTGGCGCTGACCTTCGGCTACACGATGATCATGGCCGAGACAGCTCTCGGGCGCATGACAAAAAAGAGTCCGGTTGGTGCCTACGAATCTTTCGGAAAATCGAAATGGCTGTCCTTCGGCGGCTGGATCAACGCCGTGATCCCGATTCTGATCGTGCCCTACTATTCCGTGATCGGTGGCTGGGTCATCAAATACCTGGTGGAATACCTTCTCGGACATGGCCAGGCACTTGCCACGGATGAATATTTCTCCGCGTTTATCTCCAATGGACTTTCCACAGAGATCTGCTTTATTATCTTCACCATGTTCACGGTCGTTATCATTTACGCAGGCGTCCGCAACGGAATCGAGCGCGTATCGAAGTTCATGATGCCGATCCTTGTGGTCCTCTCCCTGGTGATCGCGGTCTACTCCGTATCAAGACCGGGAGCTATGGCAGGCGTAAAGTATTTCCTGGTGCCGAACATGGACAACTTCTCCTGGATGACGGTGGTATCCGCCATGGGACAGATGTTCTACTCTCTGTCCATCGCCATGGGTATTCTTGTGACCTTCGGTTCCTACATGAAAAAAGAGACTTCCATTGAGGAGTCCACCCAGAACGTCGAGATCTTCGATACCGCCATCGCTATCATGGCTGGCCTCATGATCATCCCGGCAGTCTTCGCCTTCTCCGGCGGCGACCCGGATACCTTACAGGCTGGTCCGGCGCTGATGTTCATCACGATCCCGAAAGTGTTCGCGAACATGGGTCTGGGAACAGCGGTGGGTATCCTGTTTTTCATGCTGGTGCTGTTCGCGGCTGTCACAAGTTCCATCGCCCTGACAGAGAGCGCCGTCTCCACCTTTGAGGACGAGCTGCACTGGAGTCGGAAAAAGGCGACGGTATTTATGGCTGTCATTATGATCCTGCTCGGAACCCTCTCCTGTCTCGGATATGGTCCGTTATCCGGTGTGACCGTGATCGGAATGCAGTTCCTCGACTTCTTCGATTTCCTGACAAACTCTGTCATGATGCCGATCGCGGCGATTGCGACCTGCCTTCTCGTATCGAAAGTCATCGGAGTTGCAAAGATCGAACAGGAGGTCACAGACGGCGGTCATCCGTTCCGCAGAAAAGTAGTCTTCCAGTTTATGATCCAGTACCTCTGCCCGATCTTTGCGGCGATCATACTGATCAGTTCTGTGGCGAACGCGTTTGGGTGGATCTCGATGTAACATCCACCCAGCCTTTTGCTCCTGCCGCCTGTTCGAGCTCCGGGATCGTGAGCTTTACCGCACTGTGGTCATTTCCCGCAGCCGGGTACACCGTTGTGAACTGCTTCAGGCTGTCGTCCAGATAGACCTCGATCCCCTCGTTGATCCCAAAGGGGCACACACCCCCCGGCGCATGGCCGATCCGCGCTTCTACCTGATCAAACGGGATCATCTTCGCCTTTACATGAAATGTATCTTTATATTTGTGGTTATCGACCTTTGCCGTCCCCTCCGTCAGGATCAGGACGGCTTTTTCACCCTGTAAAAAGGACATGGTCTTCGCGATCATTCCCGGCTTCACATCCAGCGCCTCCGCAGCCTCTGCCACTGTGGCCGTTGATTCCTTCAGCTCGATCACATGATCCAGAAATCCCTTCTGTTCCAGATCTGCTTTTGCTTTTTCTATTGACATGGTCCTATTTCTCCTTTGTTGATAATCCGCTGACAGGATTTTCGATCTCCGTAATATCAGCATCCAAATAACTTTGCAGTCTTCTCCATCCTCTCCGCGATCGGAACTCCAAACGGGCACCGCGCTTCGCACAAATGACATCCGATGCACTCCGATGCCCTATGTTCCAGAAGCTCATAGTGGGACTGCACTGTCGCCGGGATCTGCGGCTGCATGGTTGCCAGATCATAAAACTTGTTGATCATGGCAATATCCAGATTTGCGGCACACGGCTTGCAATGGCCACAGTATGTACATTCGCCCCGGTAAGAATGGAACGGCGCATTCGCGATCACAGACGCATAGTCTTTCTCCGTCTCTGAAGCGCTCTCATATCCAACTGCCGCATCCACCTGCTCCTTTGTGTCATATCCACACATGATGGAACAGACAGCCGGTCTCGTCAACCCATAGTGGATACACTGGACCGGGGTAAGACAGACACCGAACGGGGATCTCTTCGCGTCGAAAAGTCTTCCTCCCGCGAATCCCTTCATGACCGTGATCCCCACATCGTTCTCCTCACAGGCCTTATAGAGCATCGCCCTGTCCGGATCGATCCCCTTAAGTTTCGCGTCGAACTCCTCCGCAAACATTGTATCGATATCCTCGCTCGCCGGCAGCATATCAAACGCCGGGTTGATGCTGAAAAGGATCATCTCTATATATCCGGATTCAACCGCCTTCATGGCTACCTTTGGATTGTGGGAGCTCATGCCGATGTGCCGGATCACGCCTTTTTCTTTCAGCTCCATCACATAATCCAGATAGTCAGAGTGCTGGATCTTCTCCCACTCTTCCTCTGAATCCACATAGTGGATCATTCCGAGGTCGATATAGTCGGTCTGCAGTCTCTTTAAAAGATCCTCGAAGGCCGGGCGCACATACTTCATATCTCTCGTGCGGAAATACTGTCCGTCCTTCCAGGTAGACCCGATGTGTCCCTGAATAAACCACTGATCCCGGTTCCCTTTAATTCCCTCACCGATGATATTTCTCGATTTCGGATCCGCCATCCAGCAGTCCAGAATATTGATCCCCTTCTCTGACGCATACCTGATCAGCTCAATGCCCTCAGTCTCCGTATGACGTTCCAGCCATTCCCCGCCAAATCCGATCTCACTCACCATGAGCCCTGTTTTTCCTAATCGTCTTGTCTTCATGTGTTCCCCTCCGATCATCTGTTGTCTCCGGTATTTCTCCCAGCAGGATCCTACTGAAATGCCCCCGGTCCGTCGCTCTCCGACACGAATTTCGCGATCTTCACCGCTCCATTTCCATTCTTATCCACAGCATAGAACGTATACGTTCCTTTTTCCGTAATCTGGAACGCCGCCATATCCTTCTCATTCACCGTAAACGCCGTTCCTTCCACAGTCCCGTTCGCAAATTCCCTGGCTGTATGCTCGCCCTTTGCATAGAAGAGCTTATCAAGATCCCCGTCAATATCGAGGACGCGGACAGTCAGATACATTCCACCATTCCGGTTCGAGGTCTGCATCTCCAGATATGGAGCCGTTCCGTTCTCCGGTCTCGTTCCACCGTTCTGAAATCCTTTTCTCGAGAGCCTGCTGATATCATAGGAAAGGGCCGCGCCCACATTCAGCATACCGCCGGACACCATCACGTCCTTGAGACTCTCCATCGGTGTCACCGTGGACATCAGGATCTCCTTCACATCCGCAACCCCGATCCCGTCAAAATACGAATAGATCATTGCCGCCGCCCCGGACACCATCGGTGCCGCCATGGACGTTCCGCTCATGTATCCATAGGTGTTTCCAGGAGTTGTACTTAAAATATAGCTTCCCGGCGCCGCAAGATCCACAGTCGTTTTTCCATAGTTGGAGCTTGCGGACAGCGCCCCATCAAAGCTCAGATTCGCGACCGAAATAATATTGTCCAGATCATACGCAGCCGGATAAAACGGGATCACATCCGTATCAACGCCTTTTCCCGTCTTCGGATTTCCGTTTCCCGCTGCCACTACAAACAGCATACCGGAATTCTTCATCGCCTCATATAACGCCTTATCATCTGTCGTCGACGTCAGGCTCAGGTTGCAGATCACCGCGCCGTTATCCTCCGCATATTTGATCGCCTTGATGACAGCCGCCGTGCTTCCGCCGCCGTCATCTCCTCCAAGGGCCTTTAACGCCATCACCCGGACGCGGTTTCCCGGCACGATTCCCGAGATTCCGATCCCGTTTCCTGTCCCGGCACTGATCGTCCCGGCCCCGTGGGTTCCGTGACTGTCCTCATTCCCGGTGAAGATCTGATTGTTATTATTGTAGAAATTCCACCCATAACAATCATCCACGTAGCCGTTTCCGTCATCGTCGATGCCGTTTTCCGGAATCTCATCGGTATTGACCCATAAAGTGTCCTTCAGATCTTCATGAGAAGCATCAATTCCCGTATCGATCATTGCGACGATGGTATCATGGCTTCCATTCCCATATATCTCCCAGGCCTGTTTCAGGTTGATATCCACGCCGGAAACCGCCTGTCTCTTCTTTACCTCCACGAGTGTTCCAAGAAGCTCCGCATTCTCCGATGGCTGCCCGAACGGATCCGAGTAGACCGGATACTTCGTAACCTCTTCCGACGTGAACGATCCATCGTTGAAGAACGCCCACTGCTCTGACGCGGACGGGTCATTCGTCTGAAGTTTTTCAGACGCATACGCCATAGACGGCTGTCCCGCTGACGCGAGCATCACCGCCGCCATAAATCCCGCCGCATGTCTGCAGACCGCTTTTCTCTTTCCATAATCATTCTGATCCATAAAAATTCTCTTTTCTCTCTCCATTTCCAGTCATGCAAAGCAGATATTCGCAATTCGTTTCTGCTGTCTTCTGAGCTGTGTTCAAATCTGTATTTTATTTTACCAGATATTCTTGTCTTTTTCATGAATTATTTCTTTTAATTTGCTGATATAGAAAAATGAGCAGGATGACACTTCTTGTCACCCTGCCCACATTTATCCATATTTAGTTCTGCTGCTCCGGATTCTGTCCGTTTCCAGACTGCGGCATCTGCTGTTCTTCAGCTGTTCCGGCATATCCGCCGTTTTCATTCTGCAGCGCACTCTGCACATTTTCCGCGGCGGTCTGCACGCCCGGGTCCTGCTCCACAGTGGCCTCCAAAGCCTCAGCAGCCTGTACCGGCTGGCTCGCCGCGTCCTCCGCGAACTCGCCGCCCATACGGCTCTTCTCTTCCTTCTTTCCTTCCTCCGGCTCCGGGATTCCCTTCACTTGGCGGAAGATCTTCATAAACTCCTTGCCGGTGATCGTCTCTTTCTCGATCAGGAACGCGGCGATCTGATCCATCGCTTCGCGGTTCTCGGAGAGAAGACGCTTCGCCTCAGCATAAGCGTTCTTTAACATCTTCATGACTTCCGTATCAATCTCAGCCGCCGTAGCGTCACCGCAGTTTAAGACGGTGCGTCCTGTCAGATACTGGTTCTCCTGGGTCGCAAGACCCATAAGACCGAACTTCTCAGACATACCATACTGGGTGACCATCGCTCTCGCGATCCTTGTCGCCTGCTCGATATCGTTCGCAGCGCCTGTCGTCACCGTGTCAAACACGAGTTCCTCAGCCGCACGTCCGGCGAGGGAAACCACAAGCATTGCCTCAAGTTCTTTTTTCGTATTTAAATATTTTTCCTCTTCCGGAACCTGCATGACATATCCCAACGCACCCATGGTACGCGGAACGATCGTGATCTTCTGGACCGGTTCAGCATCCTTCTGAAGCGCGGTGACAAGCGCGTGTCCAACCTCGTGGTAGGAGACGATCCGGCGCTCCTCTTTGCTTAAGATCCGGTCTTTCTTCTCTTTTCCGACGAGAACAAGCTCCACAGCCTCAAAGAGGTCTTTCTGGGAGACAGCCTGGCGTCCGTTCTTGACTGCGTTGATGGCCGCCTCGTTCATCATGTTCGCGAGGTCCGCGCCCACAGCACCGGAGGTCGCAAGGGCGATCTCCTCGAAGTCGACGGTCTCATCCAGGCGCACATCCTTGGAGTGCACCTTTAAGATATTGACACGACCCTTCAGGTCCGGCTTATCAACGATGACACGTCTATCAAAACGACCCGGTCTCAAAAGTGCCGGATCCAGGATCTCCGGACGGTTCGTCGCGCCCAGGACAAGGAGTCCCTTGGAGGAATCAAATCCATCCATCTCGGAAAGCAGCTGGTTTAAGGTCTGCTCTCTCTCATCATTTCCGCCCATCCGGCTGTCACGGCTGCGTCCGATGGCATCGATCTCATCGATAAAGATGATACACGGTGCGGACTGCTGTGCCTGCTTGAAGAGGTCACGGACACGGGACGCACCCACGCCGACAAACATCTCCACGAAATCAGAACCGGAAAGGGAATAGAACGGAACATGTGCCTCACCGGCTACCGCCTTCGCAAGCAGAGTCTTACCTGTTCCTGGAGGTCCCACAAGGAGAGCTCCTTTCGGCAGTTTTGCACCGATCTTTGAATATTTCTGCGGGTTATGCAGGAAGTCAACGATCTCCACAAGGGATTCCTTCGCCTCGTCCTCACCCGCTACGTCAGCAAACGTGACTCCCGTCTCTTTCTGGACGTAGACCTTGGCGTTGCTCTTTCCAACGCCCATCATTCCTCCGCCGCCCATCCGGCTGTACATCATATAGAGAAGTCCGATCATGAGCGCCGACGGTAGTACCCATCCCATCAGGAAATTCAAGATGCTCGCGCTCGTACTCGTATCTTCCGCCACCACATGGACCCCGTTGGCATCTAAAAGACGCTCCGCAAGATCAACATCCGGGATTCTTACTGTATAATACTGGATGAAGCGGGAAAGCTTCGTGGAAGAAGTCTTTGGCGTTAAGTAGATCCTGTTGCTGGAGATCTTCGCCGTATCGATCTCTCCCTCTTTTAAGTATTCCACAAATTCCTCATACCCGAGTTCCTGGGTCTGGTTTTTGCGGACCATGTTGTTCATAACGGTCACAGCGATCAGCGTGATCACGAGGATCAGGGCGAGCACCCCGATATTCTGTCCGCTTGGCCGCTTTCCGCCATTTCTGTTCTGATTGTTGTTGTCCATTGATTTTCTCCACTTCTTTTGCGCATATATCACATTTGGGTATATTGACCCATGATTTTGTGATACCTAATCATTATAAGTTGAGTTTCCCCATAAGGCAATAAAAAAAGTATGAAATTTCTATGTTTACAAAAAATTTCAGAAACGCTACAATACAACATGGATAGCAATTTTATCATTTAAAATATATCTGAAAGGATATTTATCATGAATACCGTCACACACCCGATTCCGCCTGTTTTTGACAGAACCTCCCGGATCCTGATCCTCGGTTCCTTCCCGTCCGTCAAATCCAGGGAAGGACATTTTTTCTACCACCACCCGCAGAACCGTTTCTGGAAGATCCTGGCCGGAATTCTCGCGGTTCCGGTTCCGGGCAGTATTGATGAGAAAAAGCTTTTTCTCCTCTCCCATCATATCGCCCTCTGGGACGTGATCGCCTCCTGCTCCATTGAGGGTTCCAGCGACAGTTCTATCCGCGATGTCGTGCCGAACGATCTCTCCCGGATCCTGTCCGCCGCCGACATCCGTGCGATCTTCTGCAACGGAAAGACATCCTGGAATTACTACAGAAAATACCAGGAATCCGTGACCGGCATCCCGGCAGTCTCCCTGCCGTCCACGAGTCCGGCGAATGCGGCGTGGACGCTGGAGAAATTAGAGGGTGCCTGGGGCATTATTGCTGATTATCTTAAATAGATAGATATTAATTACCCCAAGCGCCTTGTCATTGTTATGTAAAACACAGGTAGGTTACTAAATTCTCCTGTTTTGAGACATTTTTATAATTTAGAAATCCTGCACCATATAATTTTTTATGAATTACTTTCCTGTTTTATTTTCTTTTTTCGATGAAAACTATAATTCAGGAGGTGATTCCATGAAAAATCCATCAAAGAAACTGCTTACCAGCGCCGACTGGGACATCGACATCCAGGCCTGCTCTGCCACCGACTGTACCGGCCTGATCCCCGCGCTCCCGGAGACTGACGCGGAATTAGAGCACTATCAGGACCTCTACCACTACCTGCCGGATACCCCGGATCAGGCTGAATACAATTCCGACAAAACAAGATCCTGAACCAGCGCTTTGATCCACACGATCCTTTGAAAGCATTTCGCCCGACCGCCAGTACCTGATAACGATCATCTGCAGGCATCTGGCTCATAAATCACCACGAAAGAAGTATGTAAAGTTATGTTAACCGAATCCATCTACAGATCATGCACCCTCTGTCCAAGGGAATGTCATGCCGACCGAACAACATCCACCGGCTTCTGCGGCGCCGGGCACGAGCTCCGTGCCGCCAGGGCCGCCCTGCATATGTGGGAGGAACCCTGCATCAGCGGCACCACCGGAAGCGGAACCGTCTTCTTCTCCGGCTGTACGTTACGCTGCGTCTTCTGCCAGAACTTCCAGCTGAGCCATGAAAACTACGGAAAAACCATCTCCGTCTCCCGACTTGCTGATATCTTCCTGGAGCTCCAGGAAAAAGGCGCCGCAAACATCAACCTCGTGACTGGGACCCAGTTTGCCCCATCTATCGTCCGCGCCCTGGATCTCGCGAAGCCGAAGCTTCAGATCCCTGTCGTCTTTAACTGCGGCGGCTACGAAAAGCCTGAGACAATCCGCGATCTCGCAGACTACGTCAATATCTGGCTTCCAGACCTCAAATACATGGACAGCGGTCTCGCCAAGAAATACTCCGCCGCCCCGGACTATTTCGAGAAAGCTTCCGCCGCCATAAAAGAAATGATCCGCCTCACCGGCGGACTTTCCTGGAATAAAAAGAATCCATCGATGCTGGACCGCGGCGTCATCATCCGCCACATGGTCCTTCCGGGCGCAAAAGAAGACTCGATTCGTCTTCTCCACTGGATCAGGGAAAACCTCCCGGAACACCAGTACCTCATCAGCATCATGAGCCAGTACACGCCGTTCTACAAGAGCGCCGAATATCCGGAGATCAACCGGCGGATCACCTCCTACGAGTACAACAAAGTCGTTGACACCGCCATTGACCTCGGTCTCACGGAAGGGTTTATGCAGGAAAGAAGCAGCGCGAAAGAAGAATATACGCCGCCGTTTGACTGTGAAGGGATTTAATACAGATTAATAGGCCTGCCTGGTTACAGACCTGCACCTGGTTCGTACAGGCAGTTTGCTACTCTCCCCCAAAAGCAAGTGGCAGCAATTCTTTTCTGCACATAAAAAGTGGGTACCGAATCAATTTTCTTGTTCCGATACCCACCTTAATGTTCTGCGTTATCCAATGGATCTTACCTCGTTTTCATTAGATTTTTTTCTATATGAAGTTTTCCTTTTTCACTCCGCCGGCTTTTTCCGAAATCTTATCTTTCTTTTCATTCTCATATCGATTATTGTATTTCTCTTTTTGATACTTTCTCGTCATATCTTGAAGGATTTCAAATAATCTTTTTTTCGATTAATTACCCGGTTTTGTGTTTTTCCTATGTTCCGGATTTTTCATGTTTGAAAAATGGAACGAGACTTATGTGTTCGGTGGACTGTACCTCCTTTACTTAGATTTTTTTAAGTACGAACCTTTTCGTCTTCTTTGTTTTTTTCTCTCTTTCTTTTTGATGTCTTTATTATATGTGATAAATTCCGTTTTGTCAACATGTTTTTAGATAAAATTTTATTTATTTTTATATTGTTAGTTAATTGTACTGTTGTATACATTTATTCAAACAATTGCGTTATTCTGTATATTCCATCAACTTCTTTCCCTCATTCTCCTCCCTATCCGATCCCGGCTGTCAAAGCCTGTATGTATGGCTTCTACGGCTTTCTTCTCTCCCCGCACCCGCGAAACAAAACAGCAAAGGCGATGCAGATCCCAGCTATCATGAGAAACAGATCCGAATACACCCCAAAAGCCGCCGACACCTTCTCCCAGGAGTCCCCAGCGATCCTCCCGGCATAGACGAGGACCGTGTTCCACAGAAAACTTCCCGCCGCCGTAAAGACAAGAAACGGCACAAACGGCATCCTGGCGATCCCTGCGGGGATGGAGATCAGGCTGCGGACGATGGGGATCAGTCTGCACAGGAACACCGCCGATCTCCCGCGGTCCCTGAACCATCCTCTCGCGAGATCCACATCTTCCGGGCGAAAGTGAAGCAGATGTCCGATCCGCCCGCAGAGCAGTTTTCGGAACACCTCATCCGGCAGAAACCGTCCCACGCTGTAGAGAATAACAGCCCCCGACAGCGAACCGGCAGTGGAAAACAGGATCACACCGACTGGCGTCATGTCCGTGCAGACCGTCATGACGCCCCCAAAGGTCAGGATCACCTCCGACGGGATCGGAGGAAAGAGATTTTCAACTAAAATAAGGAGGAACACAGCAAGATTGCCGTATTCCCCCATCAATTCCAGTACCAGTTCCCGCATACAGACACCCCCGCTTTACCATGGGTATAATATATGCAGCATTCAGCCTGTTATATTCACTTTTCCCGAATCCATTCATCTGCAGATTCAGCTTTTATATTAACCGTTATACTTCTTACTCTGCTCCGCGATCAGCGCCACATCGTCAAAGTAGTTGATCTTCATAGCCGCGCGCATCTCCTTTAATGTCTGTGCAGCCACGCGCTCTGCCTTCTCGCTTCCGCTCTTTAAGATCTCGTATACAGCCGGGATGTCCTGCTCCCATCTCTTTCTTCTCTCGCGGATCGGACGGAGCTCCTCCTCAAGCACACGGTTCAAGAACTTCTTGACCTTTACGTCGCCGAGTCCGCCGCGTTTGTAGTGCTCCTTCACCTCGTCGAGATTCTTGTAATCCGGCCAGTACTCCGCGAAGTACTCGTCCTTGCAGAATGCGTCGAGATATGTGAATACGGTATTTCCCTCTACCTGTCCCGGATCGCTTACCTTTAAGTGGTTCGGGTCTGTATACATGGACATAACTTTCTTCTTTACGTCCTCCTCTGTATCGGAAAGGTAGATGCAGTTTCCTAAGGATTTGCTCATCTTTGCCTTTCCGTCGATGCCCGGAAGACGGCGGCATGCGTCGTTTGTCGGAAGGAGAATATCCGGCATAACAAGGGTATCTGTATTGTATACCGTATTAAATTTGTGAACGATCTCTCTCGTCTGCTCTACCATCGGCATCTGATCCTCACCGGCAGGAACCACGTTTGCTTTGAAGGCTGTGATATCTGCTGCCTGGCTGATCGGGTAGGTGAAGAATCCAACCGGGATGCTGGCCTCGAAGTTTCTCATCTGGATCTCGCTCTTTACGGTTGGGTTTCTCTGTAATCTGGAAACCGTAACGATGTCCATGTAGTAAGCGGTCATCTCATAGAGCTCCGGCACCATGGACTGGATAAAGATCGTAGATTTTTCCGGATCAAGACCTGCAGACAGGTAATCGAGGGCAACCTCCAGAATATTCTGGCGGACCTTCTCCGGGTTATCCGCGTTGTCTGTGAGCGCCTGGGAGTCAGCGATCATGATATAGATATCGCTGTACTCTCCGGAATTCTGAAGCTCTACTCTTCTTCTAAGAGATCCTACATAATGTCCTACATGAAGACGGCCTGTCGGGCGGTCTCCTGTTAAAATTACTTTTCCCACAACTATATTTCCTTTCTCTCATGTGATATCAAATTCGTAACTGCTCAGTAGGTCTGCGCACTTGCTGCGCTGACCGTAAGAAAACATAGGCTGGAAGGCAAAAATCCCATCAGCGAAGCTGATTTGGAATGGATTTTTGCACGTAACTATGAAGGTACTGAATAGTTACTCAAATTCTTAATAATTCAACCGGGCTTTGCGTCTCACATAGGATTATAAAGCGAATTCACTTCTTTTGCAAGTACAACCAGCTCTTTTCAGCTTTTCCCTGTTTGATCCGGAGCAGGACCGATCCGGATCGGATTCCGCATACAAAAGATAGATGCCTGCTGAAAAAAATTCAGCCATGACACTTTTTACGGTGCATGGCTGAATTTTCTTCCGATTTTTCTACCCCTTGATCACGCGGACCTTATACATCCCGTTGATCTTTTCAAGATGGGCAACCGCCTCCGCTTTCGCCGGATCTTCCAGATCAAGAAGTGTGTACGCATACTTGTCACGGCTCTTGTTTGTCATGTTGGCGATGTTGATTCCCTCAGCAGCCAGGATTGAAGTGATCTGTCCGATCATGTTCGGAACGTTCGCGTGGAGCAGACCGATCCTTCCTGCAACCTGGCAGATTCCCATGTCGCAGGCCGGATAATTCACAGAGTTCTTGATATTACCATTTTCTAAGTAATCCTTCAGCTCATCCGCAGCCATCACCGCGCAGTTGTCCTCGGATTCCTCCGTGGAAGCGCCAAGATGTGGTGTTGCGATCACGCCTTCCATTGCGGAAGTCTTCGCGTTCGGGAAGTCGGTGATATATTTCTTCACCTTTCCGCTCTTTAACGCCTCTGCCATATCATCATCATTTACAAGCAGGTCTCTCGCGTAGTTTAAGATCACGACGCCGTCCTTCATCTGATCAAAAGCATCCTTGTTGATCATTTCCTTCGTGGAATCGAGAAGCGGCACATGGACAGTGATGTAATCGCAGTCTTTGTAGATCGTGTTCACGTCCATGATATGTTTTACGGAGCGGGACAGCATCCATGCGGCGTTGACGGAGATAAACGGGTCATATCCGTAAACTTCCATTCCGAGAGCCGCGGCAGCGTTTGCAACCTCACAGCCGATCGCACCGAGACCGATGACGCCGAGCTTCTTGCCCTTGATCTCGTTTCCTGCAAAGGCCTTTTTGCTCTTCTCCATCTTCTTCGCAATGTCCTCTTCCCCTGCATGTTCCCTGCACCACTCAATACCGCCGACAACGTCTCGGGATGTCAGGAACAGACCTGCGAGAACAAGCTCCTTTACACCGTTCTTGTTTGCGCCCGGTGTGTTGAATACGACGATACCCTTCTTCGCGCACTCGTCGAGCGGGATATTGTTGACTCCGGCTCCGGCTCTGGCGATGGCCTGGAGTCCGGCCGGGAATTCTGTCTCGTGGAGAGACGCGCTGCGGACCAGGATTCCTTCCGCGTCCTTAATATCATCTACAAGTTTATAGTCTCCTGTGAGGCGGTCTGTGCCATAGTGGGAGATCTGATTTAAACAACAAATATTTCTCATGATTTTTCCTCTGATCTTTTCATCCGGCAGTCTTACGCGTCCGCGTGCTCCGCCTCAAATTTCTTCATAAATTCTACAAGCTTCACAACGCCCTCCTCCGGCATTGCGTTGTAGATGCTGGCTCTCATGCCGCCAACAGTACGGTGTCCCTTTAAGTTCACGAATCCGGCTGCCTCCGCCTCTTTTACGAACAGGGCATCCAGATCTTTATCGCCTGTAACGAACGGCACATTCATGATGGAACGGTCCTCTTTGCGGACAGTTCCGTGGAAGAGCTTGCTCTCGTCCAGGTAATCATAGAGGATCTTTGCCTTTCTCTCGTTTTTCTCCTTCATAGCTTCCAGTCCGCCCTGCTTCTTCAGCCATTTGAAGACCTTGCCACAGATATAGATTCCGTAACACGGCGGAGTATTGTAGAGGGATCCGGCCTTCGCCTGGACATCGTAGCGCATGATCGTCGGTGTCTCCGGAAGAACATCCTCGCGGATCAGGTCCTCACGGATAATTACGATAACGACACCTGCCGGTCCGATATTTTTCTGGACGCCGCCGTAGATCACACCGTATTTTGATACGTCCATCGGTTCAGAGAGGAAACATGAGGACACATCGGAAACGAGTGTTTTTCCCTTTGTGTTCGGGAGTGTATGGAATTTTGTTCCGTAGATCGTATTGTTCTCGCAAATATAAACATAGTCAGCATTCTCATCGACCGGAAGATCGGAACAATCCGGAATATAGCTGAACGTCTTATCCTCACTGGACGCGATGGCATTCGCTGTTCCGTAAAGCTTTGCTTCCTTCCATGCTTTCTTTGCCCACTGTCCGGTAATAATATAGTCACCGACACGGTTTTTAAAAAGGTTTAACGGGACTGCCGCAAACTGCTGGTGAGCTCCACCCTGTAAAAACAGGACCTTATAGTTGTCCGGGATCTTTAAAAGATCGCGAATGTCCTGCTCTGCCGTCTGGATGATCTCCTCGAACGCTTTTGAGCGGTGGCTCATCTCCATAACGGACATTCCGGTACCGTTATAATCCAGCATCTCGGCTGCTGCCTCTTTCAATACTTCTTCCGGCAACACAGCCGGTCCTGCGGAAAAGTTGTAAACTCTGCTCATAGTTTTATTCCCCTCTCTCTGATTGCTCTATGATCGGTCCTTTCAGGAATGACCACACATCCAGCCTTTGTCTCTCGATCCAGCGCCGCACTTTACTCTGTCTCTTCTCTACCAGTGTAACGCAACGACTCAAGATGATTTGACATATATCCTAACACAAGTGCCCGGGCAAATCAATGTTAAAATTGCCTTTTTTCTCGAATTATGCAAACTTTTTTCTTTTTTTGATATCTTTTTTAACAATATATGCGGCTCTTATATTTCGTCTGCTATTTATTTTTCTTCAGATATGGCTTCAGGGATCAGATTCCAACACATTCGTGTGTCTCACGCAATCACCGGCAACCGTCTGAGACTTCTGTTTCCTGTTACACTTACAGTTCCGCCACCGACAGATTATTCCGGAGGGCATGAGAACACAAAAAAAATGGCAGAACACACACTCTCATGTATTCTGCCATCATAATCATTCTTATTTTATTAGATTCTATCACAGATCAGATTTCCCATCTCAGTGGTTCCAACCTGCTTTTTGCCCTCGTCCATGATATCGACGGTGCGATAGCCCTCTGCGAGAACCTTTCTGACAGCATCCTCGATAGCATCTGCTTCCTTGTCAAGGTCGAAGGAGAAGCGGAGCATCATAGCTGCAGAGAGGATCGTCGCAATCGGATTTGCGATGTCTTTGCCTGCGATATCCGGTGCGGAACCGTGGCTCGGCTCGTAGAGACCGAATTTGCTCTCATTTAAGCTTGCGGAGGACAGCATTCCGATGGATCCGGTGATCATGCTCGCCTCGTCGGATAAGATGTCGCCAAACATGTTCTCAGTCAAGATAACATCGAACTGGCGCGGGTTCATAACGAGCTGCATTGCGCAGTTGTCGACCAGCATATTTTCAAGAGTGACCTCCGGGTAGTCCTTTGCGACTTCCGCAACGACTTTTCTCCAGAGTCTGGAGGAGTCGAGAACGTTTGCCTTGTCAACGCTTGTTACTTTCTTCTTTCTCTTCATGGCGATCTCGAATGCCTTGATCGCTACGCGGCGGATCTCCTTCTCGCTGTATACGAGAGTATCTGTCGCCTGCTCAACACCGTTTACAGTCTCTGTGTGACGCTCACCGAAGTAAAGGCCTCCGGTCAGCTCGCGGACGATGACCATGTCGAAGCCGTCACCGATGATCTCCTTCTTTAACGGGCATGCGCCTGCAAGATCATTGTAGAGGTATGCCGGGCGGATATTCGCGAAGAGGTTTAATCCTTTACGGATCGCAAGAAGTCCTGCCTCCGGTCTTAAGTTCGGGGCAACATCGTACCAGCGGGAGTTTCCGACATTTCCGCCGACTGCGCCGAGAAGAACAGCATCGCTCTTCTTTGCTGTCTCCAACGCCTCGTCTGTCAGCGGCACACCGTAGGTGTCAATGGAGATTCCACCCATGAGGACCTCTTCGTAGTTGAATTTATGGCCGTATTTCTGACCTGCTCTATCTAAAACTTTCTTTGCTTCTCTCACGATTTCCGGACCGATCCCGTCGCCGGAGATCGTTGCAATTCTATATTCCATGTCTTTTTCCTCCATATCCCGCCTGAAAATTTACGAAACGCTGCCGTCATTTCCATATTTTCGGGTATTTTACTTTTCATATTTGTACCGGACTAATTCCTTTTCTGTCCGATTATCTCTTTGTAATCATACTCTAATTTTTCTTAATTTTCAACAAATTGGAGGAATTACTGGCATATATGTTTTCTATTATTTATATGAATCGCAGTTATACTTTGGCGGGGTTCGCTCTCACTGCTTCTTTTCATGATAAAAGGCACATCACCCCGGAACCGATGTTTATTCCATGGCATGTGCCTTTTTCGTTACTGTTCACGCTTTGCGCAAACAGTAACTGATTTTGCCGATGCTTCGCATTCCGAATCGGCAAAATCCACTACCACCACTGTATTGTACGGAATTTTCAGTTCAGAAAATTCCTACCCGTGTACAGTAACCCTTTTTCTTCTCTGAATTTTTCTTACTCGTGATACATCTCCGGTCTTCTGTCTCTGAAGAGTCCCCAGGAAAATCTCTCGCGCTCCAGCTCGTCCAGATCAAACTCCGCTGTGATGACACCCTCACTGTCGCGGTCCATGGACCGGATCACTTCACCGGCACCGTCCGTAATAAAGGAGGAACCATAAAACTTCAGGGCAGATTTCTGGTTTCCGTTTGCCTCACACGGTGTCACCTCTTCAAGGCCCACACGGTTTGCCGCGATCACCGGCATCAGGTTCGACGCGGAATGTCCCTGCATGCAGCGTCTCCAGTGGGGCATACTGTCTACAGAGAGGATTGGCTCACTGCCGATGGCTGTCGGGTAGAATAAGAGTTCCGCTCCCTTTACTGCCATAAATCTTGCGGTCTCCGGGAACCACTGGTCCCAGCAGATACCCACGCCGATAGTGCCATAGCGGGTCTTAAATGCCTTAAACCCCGTATCTCCCGGTGTGAAGTAGAATTTCTCCTGATAATAGTGGTCATCCGGGATATGGGTCTTCCGGTAGATTCCAAGGTTCGTTCCATCAGCATCAAGGATAGCGACGGTGTTGAACAGGCGCTTTCCGTCCTTCTCATAGAAGCTGATCGGAAGGACTACTTTCAGTTCCTCCGCGATCTTTGCGAAGTGCTTCACTGCGTCGTTCTCCTCCACCGGTTTCGCAAACTCATAGTATTCGTACTGGCGCTCCTGGCAGAAATACTGGCGCTCAAAGAGCTCCGGGAGCAGGATGATCTGTGCGCCGTCCGCCGCCGCTTCTCTCACAAGTCGCTCTGCGTTCGCAATATTTTCATTTACATTTTCTGTGCAGCGCATCTGTACCGCTGCCACTTTTACTTTTCGCATTTTGTATTTCCTCCTGTCGTATCTTTCCTATCTCCCCTGCGGGATCTGCTGTGTGATACAGTGGATATTTCCGCCGCCGAGCAGAATATCCCGGGCCGGGATCGGGCAAATCTTTCTTTCCGGGAACACTTTTCCGAGGATCTCCACCGCCGTCTTATCATGCTCATCCCCGAACTGCGGCACGATCACTCCGCCGTTTGAGATATAGAAGTTTACATAACTCGCCGCAAGCCGTTCCCCGGCTTCTCGCGTGTCCTCGCCGTCCTCAAACTCATAGCCACCGAGATCCTCCTCTGTGACGCAGATCGGATTCTTCGGGATCGGAAGCTTGTGGACCTTGATCTTTCTTCCCATTGCATCTCTTTCATGTTCCAGAATGTCCAGGCAGCTCTTTGACATGGCATACTGCGGGTCTGACTCGTCGTCTGTCCATCCCAGGACTACCTCTCCCGGACGCACGAACGCGCAGATATTGTCCACATGCTCATTCGTCTCATCGTTGTAGATGCCGCGCTCCAGCCAGATCACCTTCTTCGCTCCCAGGTAATCACAGAGTTTCTTTTCGATCTCATTCTTTGTGAGCTTCGGATTTCTTCCGCCGCTTAACAGGCAGGCAGCCGTCACGAGGACAGTTTCCTCGCCGTCAGAATGGATCGAGCCGCCTTCCAGGACGAATGGATGCGCCTCATAGCATTCGTATCCAAGCTTACCGCAGACATTTTCCGCCACCCGGTCGTCCTTCTCCCAGTGGGCGTAAAGTCCGTCCACGGTTCCGCCCCAGGCGTTGAACTCCCAGTCGATGCCACGGACAGTGCCTTCCCCGTTCACCACAAAGGTCGGTGCCACATCTCGCGCCCAGGCATCGTCGGACTCCATCCGGATCACATGGATCCCGTGTCCCGGATTCCCTGCTAACATCTCTCGGGCATTCTCCTCCACATCCGGCTCCGCCAGCATAAAGACCTCCTCGCTCTCGGCGATGGCCCAGGCCACGCGTTTGAAGGCCTCTCTCGCCTTCTTTGCCCCGTAATTCCAGCTTCCCGGGCGCTTCGGCCATATCATGATACAGCCCCGGTGTGGTTCAAATTCGCCCGGCATGCGGAATCCATCCGCTGCCGGTATCGTGTGAAGTTTATTCATTCTGCAGTTCCTTTCCTGACTTATCTTCATTACTACTAATTATGCTAATCTATCTCATGTCCATCTTTCTGCTATTCGCCCCAAAAGCCACTCGCACTTCCAGTATTTTACCGCCACTTTTTTATGTATCCACCTTTTTCCTGGTCACAGGGCGGGGGACATCCACAGTCCCTATTACAGGGCGGCGGACAGTCACATCTTCCTCCCGGCTCACATGGAGGCGGGCAGGGACAAAACGGCGGCTTTGGCGGCGGTGGCGGGCCTGGCTTCGGAGGTTTCGGCGGCTTTTCCTTCTTCTCCTCCACCCGGACCAGAATGATATCGTCCCCGATCTGGCAGATATCCTCAAAGGGGATCACAAATTCCTTTTCCCTGCCTAAAAAACCACAGACACAGCCCGGCCCCGGCACGATGATCGCCAGGATCCTGCCTGTACACGGATCAATGTCCATGTCCCCCACAAACCCCAGCCGTTTGCAATCGCAGACATTGATCACTTCCCGCCTCTTTAACTCGCTCATCCGCATGGCATCATCTCCCGGACAAAAACATTTTATGTATCCCATCAACCACAAACCTGTTACTCGCGCAGGCTGCCGTCAATCAATCATACTCTCTATTTATAGTCTATGTTCCATTTCTTGTCCCTGAGATGAATATCCAGCATTATTTTCACTTAATTGTAATTTTTCTGAAGCTTTACAGCTCAATATTCTCCGGCAGTTTTCCCACTGCCTTCAAAATCTTCGCCGCATTTCTCCACAACATGTCTTCCTTTTCACTGTCCGAAAAGCTGCTGTCCTTGATCCGCGCGATGGCGGCCTTCTGGCTGCCATAGGGAAAATCGCAGCCGTAGAGCACCCGCTTTGTGCCGAACTGCCGGACGATCTTTTCGAACTCCCCGGCTTCCTCCAGCTCCGCGCTCATGGCCGTATCGATAAACACATTTTCCGGCAGATTTTCAAGATTCTCATCAGGATTTTTCATCATGCAGAAGCTTCCCATATGGGCCATGATGATCGGAATATCCGGGGCAGATTTTAAGATTTTTCGAATTCCCGATGGGTAAAGATCATAAGGACGCACGATCCTCGTCGTCCCCATATGGATCAATACTGGAAATCCCAGTTCATTGATCTTTCTCCACATCTCCTCATACTTCGGGTCTTCCAGATGGACCTTCTGGAACGGCGGATGGAACTTGATTCCAGCCATCTCCATGTCCTTTAACTTCTCCAGCTCCTCGATCACATTCTCACAGTCCGGGTGAAGTCCCCCGAATGGGATAATATTCTTCCTTGCCGATTCCTTCGCAAACCGGTTCACCTCCGCCTGATTCTGGGGTTTTGAGACCACCGGCAGGTTCACGGAAATATCCACCCCTGCCTCCTTCATCCTCGCCAGCAGATTTTCCCGGATCGGAAGCTTCTTAAAATCATCATTCTCATGTCCGGTGACCTCCATGGCCCGTCTCGCCAGGGCAACCGGGTAGATATGGGTGTGAATGTCAATGATCCTGCAATTCATCCTTTGTCCATCCTGTCTTTCCTCCATGCGCCGTCTCCGGCTTCATACTCCTGATTTTTTGTAAATGCTGCCAGAGCTTCTTTCCGCAGCACTTCATGAGCATCTATTTCTCTGCGATCCAGCACCATTTTACCATGCAGACTGTACGCTTTGCAATATACAAGTAATTACAAACGGCCTGACCTCATTTCTGAAGCCAGACCGCTATCATACGCTCTATCACATAAGCTCTTAACAGCAAAGATCCACAATCACCTGCGCAAAGATCTTCGCGCTCATTGTGAGCTCGTCAACCACCGCAAACTCGTCCGGGCCGTGCATGTGGTTCTCGGTCTCCGGAAGGGCAGCGCCGAAAGCAACACCGTTCTTTAAATTGTGGACATAGGTTCCGCCGCCGATGGCGATACACTCGCCCTTTCTTCCGGAATATTTCTCATATGCGGAGAGAAGAGTTTTCACAAACTCAGAGTCTGCCGGTACATGGTGCGGCGGTTTCATTTCTTCCGTATTGAAGGAGATTCCATCTGCTTCCATTTTTTTACGGATCACATCAATGGTGTTTTCCTTTGTGGCACAGATCGGACAACGGCTGTCAAATTCGCCCTCTAAGCTTTTCCCGGAAATATCCAGCATGCTGAATGCCAGTGTCAGCTCGCCGGACTCCTCATCGCTCATCTTGATCCCGAGAGCTTCGCCGTACCAGTCACCGTGAGGCATCAGGCGGTTTAACGCGCGGACTGCCTTTACCTGTCCGCATTCCGCCAGCGGAAGACGCTCGATCAGGGATAAGAGTCCTGTCAGGGCATTCTTTCCTTTCCACGGTGCCATTGCATGGCCGTTTTCTCCAGCTGCAGCGATCTTCAGGCAGCCCTCCTCTGAGGATACCGTGAACCGGATTCCAAGCTCCTCTTCCATGCTCTTTGCGAGAGCCTCTGTCTCATCTCCGTCAAGACCCTCAAATAATGCCTCTGCCGCGCCCGGAACCACATTCGTCTTCGTTCCGCTGTGGAAGGATACCATCTTCGGAAGACAGTCAGACGGCTCGAACTCTGCCGTAAAATTACCTCCGATCCGGCCTTTCTCGATATTGATCACCGGGAAGGACGCATCCGGGGAGAAGGTCATCGGAGCTTCCTTTTCCACACTGTAGTAGTGGGTGATATCGGAGCTTCCGCACTCCTCGTCAGTGCCAAGGATCAGGCGGACGTTCTTTTTCATCGGGATTCCAAGTTCATTTACGGCACGCATCGCGTAGAGGGCAGCAATTGCCGGTCCCTTATCATCCGCAGTTCCGCGGCCGTAGATTTTTCCGTCTTTTACTACCGGCTCAAAAGGCTCTGTAACGGTCCAGCCGTCTCCGGCCGGAACAACGTCCAGATGTGCCAGAATATCGAGCTGTGCCTCTTTGTCATTCATGTCAACAGTTCCAACATAGTTGTCATAGTTGTTGATGGCAAAACCGTAGCATTCCGCAATATGCAGGGCTGTACGCAGCGCCTCGGAACACCCTTCCCCATAAGGTTTTCCGATACGGTAAGACCCCTTCACACTGTTGATCCGGCAAAGAGCTCCGATGTCCTCCAGCATTTCTTTCCTGTGCGCGTCAATATACCGGCTGATCTTCTCTTTATACATAATTTCCGCCTCCATATTTCTTTTGTTATATCCCATTTTACAGACAGGCGGGACCGTCTCATCCCGGGCGTTTCCGAGATCGTAAAGCCAGCCCCGCTTATACCATACTTATTCTGTGCGCCAGTTATTGGCTACATGCCTGCTCACAAACCCGCACTTACGCACTTTACTGGCTGCTTCGCAGGCGTTTCGTTCATTTCCCTTATTTCATGAATCCAGCTAAGATCTCATTTACGATCTTGCCGTCTGCCTTTCCCTTTACGAGCGGCATCAGGGATTTCATGATCTTCCCTTTGTCCTTTGCTGTCGGGGCTTCGATCCCAAGCTCTGCGAGAACCTTCTCGATCGTCTCCCTGATCTGGTCTTCGGTCATATCCGCCGGAGCGAACTCCTGATATACGGCAAGTCTCTTCTTTGCCTCATCGATGATATCGGCGCGGTCTGCCGGAGCTGTCTCGATGGTCTCCTTGACCTGCTTGATCTCTTTCTTTACGATCGCGTTCTCCTCATCCTCTGTGAGCGGAGCTTCACGCTTGTCGATCTGCGCGTTCTTTAATGCGGAGAGAAGCATGGAAAGGGAATCCTTTCTCTCTTTATCTTTTGCTTTCATCGCCTCGACCATGGCTGCTCTTACAACATCGATCTTACTCATCTTGTATTCCTCCTGTCTATGCGGTATTCCCAGTCAAAACAACTGGTTCCGCATGTTCCTGTGATGATATATTCCATAAAACTGTTTGCGGCTGTTCAGCATTTCACAGTTACAACAGTTTTTACAGTCTGGAAAATCAATCTGCATCTGTCCTGTTTACTGAACAGTCACCATTAGTTCTTTCCGAACTCACTGAGTTTTAAGTCCGGATTTCTCTCCTCGACCATTCCGACACTCCAGCTGTTGATGAATAACAATAACGGATTGCCCTTGAGGTCGCAGATGCGTTTCATATCGGATGTGCCCTGGATCTTCGCCACATCCACCTCCTCCGGATTCTCAACCCAACGGATGTATTCGAACGGAAGCTGTTCCAGTCTTACATCTACGTTGTACTCATTCTTTAATCGGTAGGTCAGGACCTCAAACTGCAGGACACCGACAACGCCGACGATGATCTCCTCCATACCGGTATTGAACTCCTGGAAGATCTGGATCGCACCTTCCTGAGCGATCTGGTTGACACCCTTTAAGAACTGTTTTCTCTTCATGGTATCGATCTGGCGGACTCTCGCGAAATGCTCCGGAGCGAAGGTCGGGATACCCTCAAACTGGAACTTCTCATTGGACGTACAGAGCGTGTCACCGATGGAGAAAATACCCGGATCAAAAACGCCGATGATATCTCCGGCATAAGCCTCGTCAATGATCTTACGGCTCTCAGCCATCAGCTGCTGCGGCTGGGTCAGTCGGATCTTCTTACCGCCCTGAACATGGTTGACTTCCATTCCGGCCTCGAACTTACCGGAACAGATGCGCATGAAAGCGATACGGTCACGGTGCGCCTTATTCATATTCGCCTGGATCTTAAATACGAAGGCGGAGAAATCCTCTCTGAACGGGTCGATCACGCCTGTAGTGGTCTTTCTCGGAAGCGGAGAAGTCGTCATATTTAAGAAATGCTCCAGAAATGTCTCAACACCGAAGTTTGTGAGAGCAGATCCGAAGAATACCGGTGAAAGCTTTCCGGCACTTACAAGCTCCTGATCAAACTCATCGCTGGCTCCGTCGAGAAGCTCGATATCGTCGCGCAGCTGTGCGTGGAAATCGGAACCGATGACGGAATCTACGTCTGTTCCCTCCACGTCGAAGGTCTCTGTGGCAACCTCCTTCTGTCCGCCCATGGCAGCCGTGAAAGTCGTGATCTTCTTTGTCTGGCGGTCATATACGCCCTTAAAGCTCTTTCCGCAGCCGATCGGCCAGTTGATCGGACATGTGTGGATTCCGAGAACCTCCTCGATCTCGCTCATAAGCTCGAACGGGTCTCTCGCCTCGCGGTCCATCTTGTTTACGAAGGTAAAAATCGGGATATGGCGCATCACACAGACCTTGAACAGTTTGATGGTCTGCGCCTCGACACCTTTGGATCCGTCGATGACCATGACGGCGGAGTCCGCTGCCATTAAGGTACGGTAGGTATCCTCGGAGAAGTCCTGATGTCCGGGGGTATCAAGGATGTTGATGCAGTATCCCTCATAATTGAACTGGAGTACGGAAGATGTTACGGAGATACCTCTCTCCTTCTCGATCTCCATCCAGTCGGAGACTGCGTGCTTTGTCGCTTTGCGTCCCTTTACGGTTCCGGCAAGGTTGATCGCGCCTCCGTATAACAGGAATTTCTCAGTCAGTGTCGTTTTACCGGCATCCGGGTGGGAAATGATCGCGAATGTCCGTCGTCTCTTTATTTCATCATTTAATGAAGCCAAAAAATTTTCCTCCAAATCTATCTTAAATCTATATTTTTCCACTTAAATTTTTACCAGTATTTAAGGCTTTCGTCAAGAAGAAAGCCTTAAAATTCGTTATATTTATAGCAATCTATCGCTCGAGCCCAAAGATCTCGTCCAGGATCGCCCCGGCAACCTCTTCCTTCGACATGATCGGAAGCTCGGTCTCCTTATTCTCGCGGATCATCGTCACTACATTCGTGTCCGTACCGAAGCCGGCACCGGCAACCTTTAAGTTGTTTGCAACGATCATATCGAGGTTCTTCTTCTTTAATTTTGCCCTGGAATTCTCCAGCATATGTTCCGTCTCCATAGAAAATCCGCAGAGGAACTGGCTGTCCTTTTTGTGCTCGCCGAGCCACTTTAAGATATCGTCGGTGCGCTCCAGTTCGATCGCCATGTCCCCGTCCTTCTTCTTCGTTTTTTCCGTGTTCACGAATTTCGGGCGGTAGTCAGCGACAGCCGCGGCCTTGATCACCGCGTCCATCTCGTCGCTGCGGCTTGTCACGGCCTCAAACATATCTTTGGCGGTAACCACCGGAACAAAGTTTACGAACATCGGCGGCTCCACCTCTGCCGGTCCGGAAACAAGAGTCACGTCAGCGCCGCGGAGAGCAGCCGTCTTCGCGATGGCATATCCCATCTTTCCGGTACTGTGGTTTGTAATATAGCGGACCGGGTCGATGGCCTCTCTCGTCGGGCCTGCGGTCACGAGGATCTTCTTTCCTTTTAAGTCTTTCTCGTACTGGATTTCCTTTAAGATATACTGGAGCAGCACCTCCGGCTCCGGCATCTTTCCGGCTCCGGTATCGCCGCAGGCGAGATATCCGCTTGCCGGGCTGATCACTTCCATTCCGTAGTGTTCGCAGATCTTTAAGTTATCCTGTGTGATCGGGTTCTCGAACATTCTCGTATTCATCGCCGGGCTGATGATCTTCCTGCAGGTACATGCGAGAACCGTGGTGGTCAGCATATCGTCCGCAAGACCATGGGCCAGCTTCGCGATCACATTCGCGGAAGCCGGGGCAACGAGGACAACGTCCGCCGCCTTCGCAAGGGAAACATGTTCAACGGAAAACTCAAAGTTCCGGTCAAACGTATCCACCAGGCATTTATTTCCGGTCAGTGTCTCGAAGGTAATCGGGTTGATGAAATTTGTCGCATTCCGGGTCATAAGCACATGGACATCTGCCTTCAGTTTTTTCAGTGCGCTGGCGAGATATGCGATTTTATAGGCAGCGATACTGCCGCTCACGCATAAAAGTACGGTTTTTCCTGCTAACATTTGGAATCCTCCGTTGTAATTTTAGTCAATTTATGGTAAGATAGTTCGAACTTTAAAATTATGAGAAACATAGATTAACCGTTTCTCATATTATCGTGACAGCTGGCAGTATTTCGCGAATACAGCGATTTAAGACCGCTGGACACATAGAATCAGTATAACACGATACTTAGATTTGTGGAAGGAGTTTTCTCAATGATTTTAGCGATCGATATGGGAAACAGTAATATCGTTGTCGGCGGACTTGACGACAATAAAACATATTTTGAGGAGCGCATCACCACCGATGACCGGAAAACGAGTCTCGAATACGCGATCCTTTTAAAGAATATTCTGGAGATCCATAAAGTAAAGAAAAATGATATCGAAGGTTCCATTATGGCGTCCGTTGTCCCGCCGTTAAACGCGCCGATCTCTTCCGCTGTAAAGAAGATCACCGGAAAGAAACCGCTTCTTGTCGGTTCCGGAATGAAGACGGGCTTAAACATCAAGATGGATAACCCCAAGACCGTCGGCGGTGACCGCATCGTGGCCGCTGTCGCTGCAAATGCCAAATACAAAGGACCGATCATCATCGCGGATATGGGAACCGCGACAACGCTCGATGTGGTGGATCACGATGGAAATTACATCGGCGGTGTGATTCTCCCCGGTGTAAAGGTTGCCTTAAACTCCCTCGTTTCCAATACGGCCCAGCTTCCGAGGATCAGCTTCGACGTTCCGAAGCGCGCGATCGGAAAGAACACCATCGAATGTATGAGAAACGGTATCATGCTCGGCAATGCCGCAATGCTTGACGGTCTGATCGACCGCATGACCGCAGAGCTCGGCGAACCGGCAACTCTCATCGCTACCGGCGGTATGGCAAGATTCATCACCCCGCTCTGCACCCACAAGATCGCCTATGACCCGGATCTTCTGCTCCGCGGATTGATGATCCTGTACAGACAGAATACCGAAACAAAAGACGCGTAAAGCTTCACTGCCGAATGAAATTGACGTTCATTCGGCTTTTTCATTCTGAATTGTCCGGCCGACCATTGCTGTTTATATGTTTCGTTTAAAACGAAATGCAAACGAAATACAGGGTTGTAATATTTCGTTTCATAGGATATACACTTCAAAAGATCTGTAATCTGCTCTCACCGGAATTTATACGACACAGTGAATTGGAATAAAGTACTACATTTATTATCGCTGTTGCCACAGCTTATCCATAGAATGATGAAATAGAAAAACAGCCGTTGTGAAACGAAAATAATGAGAAGGGGCTGCCGCACCAGTTTTGGCATGCGGCAGCCCCGTTTTCTATATCCATGTTTCTTTTTTTATCCCAGTCTTCTCACAAATTCCTCATACCCAAAGGTTTTCACCACACTGCACTCCCCACTCTCATCCATTCGCGCGATGGACGGCAGGCACATGCCGTTGAAGGTGTTGTTTTTTACCATGGAGTAGATCGCCATGTCCTCGAAATAGAGTCTGTCGCCGATCCGGATCTCATGGTCGAAGGAATAATCGCCGATCACATCACCCGCAAGGCAGGTCATGGAGGAGAGGCGGTAGGTGTACTGCTTTTCGTCCGCTTCGCCGGAGTCTTTTAACGGCGGGCGGTAGGGCATCTCCAGCACATCCGGCATGTGGCAGGCGGCGGAGGCATCTAAGATCAGTGTCTTAATTCCGTTATCCACAATGTCCATGACTTCCGTCACAAGATATCCCGCATTTAATGCCACGGCTTCCCCCGGTTCCACATAGACAGTGACATCGTATGTCTCCTGCATATGGCGGATGCAGCGCTCTAAGCGGTCGATGTCGTAATCGTTTCTCGTAATATGGTGTCCGCCGCCCATATTGAGCCATTTGATATTCGGAAGCTTCAGGTACTTTCCGAATTTTTCCTCCACCGCCTTCAGAGTCGTCTCCAGATCATCCGAGTTCTGCTCGCAGAGGGTATGGAAGTGGATCCCGTCAAGCTTTTCCACGAGATCTTCCCGGAAATTTGCCAAGGTCACGCCGAGTCTGGATCCCGGCGCGCAGGGATCGTAGATCGCGTGGTCGCCCTGAGTGGAGCACTCCGGATTTACGCGGATGCCGATACTGACACCCTTTTTCTTGCAGAAGTCCGCGTATTTTTCAAGCTGGGAAAAGGAGTTGAATACCAGATGTTCGCAGATATCGGTGATCTCGCCGATCTCGGATTCCTTGAAAGCCGGGGCAAATACATGGTTCTCCTTTCCCATTTTTTCATATCCAAGCTTTGCCTCAAAGAGACCGCTGGCTGTGGTCCCGTCCAGATACTGCCCGATCAGCGGGTACTCAAAGAAGTTCGAGAACGCCTTCTGGGCAAGGAGGATCTTGCAGCCGGTGTCGTCCTTGACCTTCTTTAATATCTCCAGGTTCTCCCGCAGTTTTTTCTCGTCGATCACATAACAGGGCGTTGGGAGTTTATTTATTTTCATCTTATTCTCCAATTATCTCCATACAGCAACACCCCTGACATCCTGCCAGAGGTGTTTTCTGCACTTAAAATCATTCAAATTTTTATTCCACGATCTCCGGATTCTCATCCACAACCCACGGAAGTCCCCACTTGTTCAGCGCTTCCATATACGGATCCGGATCGAACTCCTCGACGTTGAATACGCCTGCGCCCTTCCAGGTTCCGTCAACGACCATCATGGAACCGATCATAGCCGGTACGCCTGTCG
Source organism: uncultured Clostridium sp. (assembly GCA_902496665.1). Lineage (GTDB taxonomy): Bacteria > Bacillota > Clostridia > Lachnospirales > Lachnospiraceae > Pilosibacter. The sequence continues at coordinate 128,398 of CABVBU010000004.1, forward strand.
TGTAGGAGATGGCCTGGGAGCCGACTTCCTTGTAGCACTCCTGATGGTCGCATACATTATAAATATAGATCGTCTTCTCTTTTCCGTCCTTCACACCGGTAAAGATGCAGCCGATGTTTGTCTTTCCGACAGTTCTCGGACCTAAGGATGCCGGATCCGGAAGAAGTGCCTTTAAGAACTGGATCGGAACGATCTCCTGTCCGTTAAAGTTTATCGGGGAAGTGGAAAGCATTCCAACGTTCTCTAAGCATTTCATATGGGTCAGGTAGCTCTGGCCGAAGGTCATAAAGAAGCGGATGCGCTTTACGCCCGGAATATTCTTCGCGAGGGATTCGATCTCCTCATGATGTAAAAGGTACATATCCTTCTCGCCGACCTGCGGGAAGTTGTACTCGCGCTTGATCTCCATCGGCTTTGTCTCTACCCAGTGGCCGTTCTCCCAGTAGGAGCCGTTTGCAGATACCTCGCGGAGGTTGATCTCCGGGTTGAAGTTTGTAGCGAACGGATAACCATGGTCACCGCCGTTGCAGTCTAAGATATCGATGGTGTGGATCTCATCAAAATAGTGCTTTAACGCATACGCAGAGAAGACGCTTGTGACGCCCGGGTCAAAACCGGTTCCCAAGAGTGCCATAAGACCAGCCTCTTTGAATTTCTCCTGATATGCCCACTGCCAGGAATAATCGAAGTATGCGGTGAAGCCCTCTTCCTTGCAGCGCTTCTCATAGATCGCGCGCCATGTCGGATCGTCGGTGTCCTCCGGCTCGTAGTTTGCGGTATCGATATAGTTCACGCCAGCCTTTAAGCATGCGTCCATGATCGTCAGGTCCTGATACGGGAGTGCCACGTTGAGCACTGCATCCGGCTTGTAGCTTTCCATTAAAGCCACCAGCTCATCCACGTTGTCAGCATCCACTTTCGCGGTCGTGATCTTCGTCTTTGTCGTTCCCTGAAGTTTCTCCTTTAAAGCATCGCACTTGGATACGGTACGGCTTGCGATCATGATTTCTGTGAATACATCACTGTTCTGACAGCACTTGTGGATTGCTACGGACGCAACACCTCCGCAGCCGATGATCATTAATCTGCTCATGTTTATTTTTCCTCCTCTTTTAAAAGATCCTCAACATACTTCGGCAGCATGAACGCTCCCATGTGAAGATGTGTCGTGTAATACCATGTTTCGATATTTAATGCATCCCATTCCCGGGGCTTAAAATCCTTGATGGGATGATATTTCTTTGAAGCGAAGCCGAAGAGCCAGTATCCAGACGGACAGGTCGGAATATGCGCCTGATACACACGGCTGATCGGGAAGGAGCGGAACGCCTTGCGGTGCATACTGCGGCAGGCCAGCTCGTCCTCATCGTAGAATGGGCTTCCGTGCTGGTAGACCATGATCCCATCTTCCTTTAAGGCGCTGTAGCAGCTTCCGTAGAATTCCTTCGTGAACAGTCCCTCAGTGTGGCCGAAGGGATCTGTGGAATCGTTGATGATGAGGTCATATTTTGCCTTCTTGTTTCTTAAAAATCTCAGACCGTCATCATAGTGGACCTCGACACGCGGATCATCTAAGGCACAGGCTACCTCCGGGAAAAACTTTCTTGAAACTTCCACGAACATCTCATCCGTCTCCACGACATCGATATGTTCCACGCAGTCATACTGCAAAAGCTCTTTCGCGACACCGCCGTCGCCGCCGCCAATGATCAGTACGTCCTTCACACACGGATGGACCGCCATCGGCACATGGGTCACCATCTCGTCATAAATAAACTCGTCCTTCTCGGAGAATACGATCTCCCCGTCCAGAGAGATAAATTTTCCAAATTCCTCAGAATCGAACACATCGATCCGCTGATATTCACTCTCCCCGGAAAACAGCTGCTTTTCGATCTTGATGGACAGCTTTACATTTCCGGTGTGCAGTTCTGAAAACCAGAATTCCATATCTCGTGACTCCTTGTATCGTATTGGCCAAAGCCTATATGTTTGCCAGCACCATCAGATGGTCCACAGCCGGATCCTCTGTTCCCTGCATGGAGCATCCCTTTTTCTTCGCGTACAGGATATACTGGACCACATCGTCCGTGATCATCTCACCCGGCGCCAGGATCGGGATTCCCGGCGGATAACACATCACAAACTCCGCACAGACTCTTCCTGAAGACGCTTCCACCGGAACGGAGACCTTCTCCGAGTAGAACGCTTTCTGTGGGGACATCACGACCTTCGGGGAGATATACTCACCGGAGAGAAGTCCCGCGCTGTCTTTTTTATAGAGACGTTCCACATCATCGAGAGCCCCCACAAGACGCTCGATGTCCTGAATCCGGTCTCCGATGGAGATGTAAGCAAGAATGTTGCTGATGTCACCGAATTCGATCTGGATATCATACTCGTCGCGCAGGAGATCATAGACCTCGATTCCAGCAAGTCCAATGTCTCTTGTATACACGGAGAGCTTCGTCACATCGTAATCGAAGATGCTGTCCCCGTTTACCAGTTCTTTTCCGTAAGCATAGTAGCCGCCGATAGAGTTGATCTCCCGTCTCGCATACTCTGCCATCTCAACGACCTTCGCGAAGGATTCCTCACCGCGGAGAGCCAGATTTCGTCTTGAGATATCAAGGCTGGAAAGAAGCAGGTAGGAGGCGCTTGTGGTCTGGGTCAGGTTGATGATCTGGCGCACATAGTCGGTGTTCACACCCTTATTTAAAAGAAGAAGCGAGCTCTGGGTCAGGCTTCCGCCGGACTTGTGCATGGATACCGCCGCCATATCAGCTCCCGCTGCCATTGCGGAGATTGGAAGATTCTTTCCGAAATACAGGTGGGTTCCATGGGCCTCGTCCGCGAGGACCTTCATGCCCCTCGCATGGGCAAGCTGTACGATCGTTTTTATATCAGAGCAGATGCCGTAATAGGTCGGGTTGTTGACGAACACCGCAACCGCGTCCGGATTGTCCTCGATGGCCTGTTTTACTTTTTCAACCTGCATTCCCAGCGAAATACCGAGTCTCTGGTTCATCTCCGGATTTACGTAGATCGGGATTCCGCCGCAGAGCACCAGCGCGTTGATAACGCTCTTATGTACGTTTCGCGGCAGGATGATCTTATCTCCGGCTTTTACCACCGAGAGGATCATGCTCTGGACCGCCGATGTCGTTCCGCCCACCATCAGATAGGCGCTGGCCGCTCCGAATGCCTCCGCCGCAAGCTCTTCCGCCTCACGGATCACGGAGACCGGATGACAGAGGTTGTCAAGCGGCTTCATGGAGTTTACGTCCAAAGATACACATTTCTCTCCTAAAAGCTGTACAAGTTCCGGATTTCCGCGTCCTCTCTTATGTCCCGGTACATCAAACGGGACAACTCTCTTCTTTTTAAATGCCTCGAGTGCTTCATAGATCGGGGCTTTCTTTTGTCTCTCTCTGTCCATGGTTTTGTTCCTCATGCATTTTATTGATTGCGCATCATCTTAATAATAAAAAAAGCAGATGACGCCAAAACCATCATCTGCTCAAAACGATTCTATTCCATTGGGGTCTGGGGCGCGTCACTCCGCTCCCGTCTGCCTCTGACCTTTATCGTTTTTTCCTCCAAGTCTGCAATCGCAAATATATTGTCCCTGCACTTATTGACCGATTCACAAGATGATGTGTTTTTCAAACACTGATTATAAAGTAATCAACTTATAAATTTGAGCTTTTAACTCAATCAATAATGTGGGCTTACCCCCACGCGGCGCTTGACCCGCCTGTCCGATGGGCTTAACTTCCGTAGTCTGTTCTGCGGGAGTGGTCATTACATACATTTGCATGAAAACGATAAATGTCTCTTCACACTATTTTTATCATACATGAAAAACACGGGAACTGTCAAGTAAAAAATTCTTTACGTGGGATCTTCTGTCAGCCTCACGAGGAGGCTGACCACCGATTATAATGATCCGATCGAAAGTGCTGTGTTTCAACTCACAGCCTCGCAAGGAGGCTGACAGGAATTGGGAATCCGTTCTGAAAACGATATGAAATTTCAACTCACAGCCCCGCAAGGGGGCTGACCATCGCCGGACAGTAAAGCATACGCTTCATCGATATTTCAACTCACAGCCCCGCAAGGGGGCTGACGCAACTGGCACGACCTGCCGGAAGAATACTGGACATTTCAACTCGCAGCCCCGCAAGGGGGCTGACAAAAGCAAACTGGTTACTCGTTTACAACTACAAATTTCAACTCACAGCCCCGCAAGGGGGCTGACACACTGTCTTTATATGCCGTCAATCGGCATCCCTCATTTCAACTCACAGCCCCGCAAGGGGGCTGACCACTCTGGTAATTGACACCGTCCTTCGAGTAGGTATTTCAACTCACAGCCCCGCAAGGGGGCTGACATGGCTTACCATTTTTGTCTCTTTTTTCCTCGAACTATTTCAACTCACAGCCCCGCAAGGGGGCTGACATGGTGCATGGTTCTACTCTGGAAGAACTGGACGAATTTCAACTCACAGCCCCGCAAGGGGGCTGACTAAGACAGGCGTTCTTGTCATTGACCCCGAAAACATTTCAACTCACAGCCCCGCAAGGGGGCTGACCATCTCTGCCGCTGACCTTTCTCAGTATTCAAATATTTCAACTCACAGCCCCGCAAGGGGGCTGACTGCAATTTTAGCTAAAATATTGTCTGACCAAAATTGTTTTTTGTGCTTATTTCACATATTTCTACTAAGTTTCCCTCGCATCTTCAGGATTTCCATGACCTTTGGGCTAAGATTTCCCTTTTTTTCGGTGCGAATGTCCCGAGGTTTTTCTGTATACATACTTCTCGCACTATAATAGCAGCGTTTCCGTAACATCAAATCCCGGCTTAACGCCAATATGTTCTACCTTATTTTTGTATTTCTCGCCCAGATAATAGAATCTCAGACTGTCTACGTCTTTGTCGATGAGATTTTCAAGTATGTTTTTCACCTGTCTGCATTTTGCTGCGTCCATCTGACATTTAAATATAGAATTCTACACTCTCTTCCCATAATTGGTGTATTCCTTCGCCACCTGACATAAACGTTTGCTTCCTTCCTCTGTCATAATGACTGCTTCGTTTTCCATACTCGTGCCAGAAACAGTGTTACATTTCCCTTGACTTCACCCGTAACTCTTGCAAGAAATCTTCTGTTCCCGGACATAAAAGAAAGGCTTATATTTCTCTGTGCCCACTGTCTTCTGCAGAACTCAAAGTGCTGGATTCCGGATAGCTGGAGGAAATCCTCCTCCTGAAACAAAGCTAAAATACCTCCGGTTCTTTACATCCGTCTACATGCCATGTGATCTCATAATCTGAAAACTCTTTCGGACGCTCCTTTTTGGCCTTAATGTTAAAACCTCTCTGAATCCTGCCACTGGAGATCTCCGGTGTCTTAGCATCATGCTGCCACCAGTACATCCTGCAGACCTCCACACTTCCTTCCGGTCTCGCAGAAGAAGCATCGTTCTCAAATAAGGTTTTTAACGCCTCCTTCAGCACTTCTGCGTCCTCCTGACTGAATCCCGTCTTTTCCGCAAGCTGAACATTGACGCTTCCCATCACTTTATATACTGCAAAACCTACTCTGTGTTTTGTACCCATAGTATCGGAAGCCTTACTCTCTTTTCCGGATTCACTGTTCACGCTCTTTGTGATCTGCATGCTGATAATGTCGATGGGAGAAAGGCTGATTGCCTGATGGATGGAAACAGGGCCCCTTACTCCAAAGGATACCGGAATCCCTTTAAACGCAAACACCTGTCCAAACGCTCTTACATCCAGCCACTCCTTGCAGGAGATCGCTGCACAGACATCGCGATTGGCTTTCTTTTGGTCAGCGATCTGAGCTTTAAGCTCCGCACATCCATCGGCACGGTCCTTCAAGCTGCTGTAGGAATCGTCCGCCCGGTCATCGGACTGCACAAAAATTTTCTGTCCGAGATCCTGAAAGCGGTTTCTTATTTTCCTTTTGATGCAGACATCTGATATTTCACCATAGCCGTCCATGCTGATCCTCGGACGATTTCCGTTTAACGGATCGCCATTGGGATTGGCATTGGCAACACTCACAAATAACGTAAAATCGATTTTCCCCTTTAACTCGCTCATCATTATTCCTCCTCTTTTTCATTAAAACTTGTCTTTTTTGTTCTCAGATCATAGGCCTGATGATGAAAGCCTAACAAATATAATCCATCCAGCTTGCTATTATCACCAAAGCTGTCCACGTCGAATAAGCCATCGATCTCATGCAGCAGGTTTTCATAAAAACGTTGCTCCGGAAATTCCAGTTTATTCATATAGGGCTGGATATTTTCCTCGATCATTTTCCATGTTTCAAAGGGTCTCTGCGAAAAAGTGCTCATATATCTCTTTGCATTCGTCACTCTCGCCTTATCCTTCTCATCATACGTGCGGTATTCGATCCTGTCCGCAACTGCCAGCAAGCGTCCGTATAAATAACTTCTGTTCGTTTCTTCCTTATCTAATGCCACAGTCCATTCCTCCTGTTCATTTTCTTTTTTCCATTTTTTTACCAGCGAACAGGCCAAAGCCAAAACCCGTTCCCAGTTATTTCGCTCCTTATAGGCCAGCGGCGTGGAGGCCTTCTGCACCGCGCGGTTCACATAATCATAAGGGATCCTGTGTCCGCTCCAGATACAGGGAAGCAGTCTTTTCGCAACCTCTGCATACATTCTTTTTCCGTTTGCGTCCACGATCGTAAGTGTTCCTTTACTTTCGATACCAAATAAAATATCTGCGATATCCTTAACTCCGACCATACCGTAAAACTGTACTCTTTTTTTGTCTTTCCATTTCGTGTGGATCCAGCCACAGCTTTCATGCCACTTTTTTATATTTTCCAGATATTTTGCAGAATCCAGAGTTGCCTCCTCCACCATCGACAATCTTCCCGGGGTCGCTGCATCAAAGCTGAGCAGGATCATCGATGACGTATTCTCGATCTTCTGCCCATATCCCCTGATCGCCTTATAGAATTTTTCTGCGGTAATCGCATTCCCATCGGATACTGCACTCTTATCATTTTCCTCGTCATCCCAGTCATCCTGTTCTTCGTCATACTCAGATGCGATATCTTCCGTATCCGCATTCCATCTCGGCATGCTTGATCGATTGGATTCCCATGTTACGATGACCAGCGTATCGAAAAAGGATCCCTGCTTACGGATGATCCACTTCAGGGCATTATGTATCTTCTGGGATGTTTCATTTCCTACTGCAAAGGCTTCCTCTTTACTGACAAAGCGTCCCCGATAAGTAAAATTCTGGCTGTCATTTGCAGAGATCAGCTTTGCGCCATCCCCTTCATTGCGGATCTTTCTGGAGTGGAGATATGAAATAGCCTCTGTATTTCCGGTAAGATAACATAGTCCCTGTTCTTTTTCCCGTGAACGAACATAGCCTATATAACGCTCCTGCAGGCTTCTGTCTTTCCAGCACTCATCCGGGCACGTTTCAAACACGCCTGAGCTTTCCGGACGGATAATAAAACGCACAAATGCCTTTGCCTGCTCGATCCCCTGAAGCTTTTCCTTATCATCGATCTTTCCCTGTTCATTCAGCTTAATGATCTTCTGATCCGAAAGATCCCGGATCAGGCTGTTCTTTTTCAGGTACTGATAAACGGCCAAAACCTTCTCATGGCTGAATTCTGATTCCGCCCATTCCTTCAGCTGGGAAATATATAATTGGTAACAGACTCCGTCATCCTCATAATACTTCGTATAATCTCCCGCAAGATACCTCAGATTATCACACAAAGGATGGGGCTCCTTTCCCGCTGTACGGCTTCCGGATTTTTCTGTGACCGGTATTACTGTCAGCTTGTCCTCCGGATTTACAAGCTTTGCCTCCATAAAGTTTCCATTCCTGTCGATGGTTACCTCGATCTGTGCGGTTACTGTCGTATGAAACGGTGGCAGAAGAACATAAGGCATATCTCCCCGATATTCAATGATCCCTACTTTATCACTGTTTATTTCATACAGATCGATCAGTTCATTAACCCAGCTCACTCCTCCACCTCCTCACCGGTAAATTCTTCTAGTCCGGTAAAATTGCCTTTTCCGAAGACCTTGCGCTGCATTTCCCTGATGTGTCTTTTCTGGGTACACTCCTCGGGTCTTAAAAATTCAATGATCCCGCCCTTCTTCATTACCGGTTTCCAGAAGCGTACCGTCATCTTTCCCTTATCTTCGTCTAAGACCGCTTCCTCTGCATAGGTGATCCCATGATACATGAAACCATAATCCACTTCTCCGGTCATGGTATCATAATAGCTCTCTCCCTCGCCAAATACACACGGTTCCTCGAAAGCCTGACATTCCCTTGTTCCAAGGAAAATATCCCTGCGCCCGCCTCGATTTACCATTCGCTTCGCCATATTGTGGTACTTGTTCTCATTTCTGTCCTCCGCCAGCTCCGGATGATTATAATTCATCTCGAAATGTGCCCGCACCTGATATCGTACATCTTTTAAGTAGGTATAATATGCAAGCTCATTTCCGCCATTATATGCAATCGGGCGGATCCCTTTCGTTTCTGTCTGGATCGGATTCATTACTCTGACGGCATCAATGATCCATAAGATCGTTGGCTTCCAGAAAATGCTTTCTACGATTCCCCGCAGCGCCTCATACGTTGGGATATGATAACTGGTTTTCTCGCCGCCGACACGAAGTACAGGATCTGAAAAAAGCGCATACGGACCATATACTTCAAATTCGATCGTATTTCTGTATTTTTTCACTGTTCTCACCTCCTTTAAATTTCATAAAACCCCATTTCAGGCTCATCCACAACACCCGCTTTCTTATCATAATATCCATCACATAATACCAGAATCCCTTCCTCATTTTCGTATATGGCATTCCCCAGCTTATTTTTCCTGTTTTCTGAGATGCCAACGGTATATCTCTGTATTTTTCTCAATATCTTTTTCTTTTCTGCTTCGTCCTGTGTTTGAGATAACTCCTCAAGCAGCCGCTTCGGTTCATTTTCATAGGGAACTACGACACTGATTTTGTGGGTATCGGTGATAACCTCAAATTCACGTCCGGCTGTTAAAAATGCCTGTGGAAGCTTTGTATGGATCTTTCTTTCATATTTCCGATAATATTGGTTTTGTCCTATCTGATTTTTCCCAAGCAGATCAGTCAAGGTCATTGTCACTCCGCTCACCTCGACCGGATATTTCGTTTCCAGCTCTCGTAATTGTAAGTAATAAGCAGAATAATAGTATTTTATGGCCGCCTCCGAATCGAGGTCGCCCTCATCAAGATCAAAACTATGTAAGACCTTCTGCAGAGCTGCCTGTGCATCTCTGATTTCCCGCAAGTGTTCCAGATGCTCCGCATCATCAGACATCTGAACAATATAGACCGCTCCCATTTTTCCAAGCTCCTTATGACGATTGCATCTTCCGGCAGCCTGAATCACGTTATCTAATCCCGCCTTTGACCGGATCACACAGCCAAAGGAAACATTAACGCCCGCTTCCACCACCTGTGTACTGACACAAATAATCTTTTTTTCTCTTTTTTTCAATGCACGCTTTATTTCCTTCAGCGTATCCAGCTTGTGCTGCGGACACATATTATTGCTGAGATGAAAGATCTCATATTCATCCGAACAGCTCTCCTCCAGCCTTCGGAATACCTGAAATGCACATGCGGTAGTATTTACGATCGCTAATGTACTCCGGTATTCTTCGGTTTTTTCAAGTATAAACTCCTTCAGATCTTCGGTTTTCATCCCGCCCGGATAACGTTCTGTTTCATCGATGATCTCTGCCCGTTTAAAAACCTCTGCATATTTTTCAGTTTCCCTTGACATTTCCCTGCATTCACATATATTATTTTCCTTAAGAGGAGCCAGCGTCGGCTGTGTCGCAGAACATAATACAACCGTTGAACCGCCAAACTGCGTAAGGAAATTTACTGCCAGATTAAAAAGCTCCGTACATTTTACCGGGAATGCCTGCACCTCATCAAATATGATAATACTATTGCATAAATTATGCATTCTGCGAATGCAGGACTTGCGATCGGAAAACAATGTATTCAGGATCTGTACTGCTGTTGTTACGATGATCGGTGTGTCCCATGTTTCCGTGAGATCGCGATATCGTTCTTCCTCACCCTCCTCGCAGATCACGTTGCAATGATGCTCCAAAACAACCGAGGGCATTCCTACCGCACTTCTTATTTCTTCCGCATTCTGTTCCAGTATGGAATTATAGGGCGCTATATAAATAATCCTCTGCTTCTTCTGTTTTTCGGCATGATATAGAGCAAAACGAAGACTGCTCAGGGTTTTTCCGGCAGCAGTCGGTACGGTCAAACGATATCGTTTTTCCTCTGATTCTGCAGCCGCTCGGCAGGAATCCGATATCTCCTGCCGAACATCATTGAGCTGATTTCCCTGATCCGGATTTTTCCGAACTTCATTTTCCATATACCGCTCAAAATTGCAGATACATTCCTTCCATATTCTCTGCGTTTCTTCCTGCGAAAATCTTTTCTCAATAGGGATATCCTGAAAAAAACAGCCCGTATCTGTCCAATCCCCATCGATCAGCAGCGATAATGCGATTCTCAGATACATTCCCAGATAAAAATATCTGCTCCCATATTTTTTTCCTTTGGAATCACAATTCTTAACAAAATCCCCTATCTTTTGAAGCATGATCCGATATGACTGATCTGCCTGCTCTCCGGTCTTCTCCAGCAGTTCTCTGTCATAAAGCTTAAAAAAGCTTTCTTTGATACAGGAATACTCAATCTCTTTTTTCAAACGCCGTTCCTGCAGCATCTGGCCATTTTCTAAATTTATACAATCCTCCAGCCCATGATGGAAGTAGATCATCGTGCTGATAAATTCCGAAACCGGGTTTCCCCTTAATAGCTCTAACGCAATCCTTCCTCCGGCGGTAGAATGATCCAATCCATACTGATGAGCCTCGTCCCCTCGCGCAAGGATATTTCTAAAATCCGCCTGATTTTCCGTACCGAGCTTTCCCGCATCGTGAAGGAATCCTGCCAACTCTACAATACTTTTCAGCTCCGGAAGCTCACATATGCTGGAGGAAAAGCAAGCCACATTCCCCGAATGCTCCTGCATGGACTGACATCTTTGGGATTTATGATCCACATGTGCCAGCTTAACATGTGCCAGCTTTTGATAAGCCGGATTTTGATCCTGCAACTGATTCTGCTGCTGATTCTGCTGCTGATTCTGTTGCTGATTCTGTTGCTCAGAAAGCTTGATCTTCGCACTTTTCATTTTGCATCTCTCCGTTTATCTGCCTTTTATTTACTGTAATTTCATCATAGTCCCTTCATCTCAAAAAGTCAATGTAATATATAAATTTATAATAATATAAATTTATTATAGAACAAGGCTACTAAATTAAAAAAAGCAATCGAATCATTTCAATTCAATTGCCTTTTTATAAATATATAACAATATTTTTCAACTCACAGGCTTTCACCTGACACGCAGCAATGACAGCGCGAACAGTATAGTCCTGTTTCCGATGTCGATTAATGCTTTTTTATTATAGCGTTCACCAAAACGCTTGACAAGCTTAATTTTAGCGGATTTTTTTCTGCGAAAAATAAGTAAATAAATAGAAATCCGGAAGGATTCCCAAAGCCTGCGGATTCCTTCCGGATTATTCTATACTTAGCGTAAGCGCATCTCTCCGCGAGGATACGCAGTGGTTCTGATAGAAGCATGTCAGCTTCTCTTACCAGAACCACGCGCCAAGTCTCACGGAGATTCGACTTGAAACTTGCTTTACTGCTTGTTTCTTCCGTCCCAGACACCGTTTTTATCTACATAGTATCCGTC
>CABVBU010000005.1 GCA_902496665.1 uncultured Clostridium sp.
TTCCGGCTCAAAATCCAGTCCTTCCGTCTCCTCATCCTCCGCCGGCCACAGCCTCATATCGAACAGCTTAAACCACAATACCCGCCCAGATACATCCGCGTGTTCGTGATAACTCACCCGGATCCGCACGAGATGTAAAAGCCAGCTCACCGCCGCCTCCCCGTCCGGTTTTCCGTCGAAGGAGACATCCGTCCGGTACCGCACCGGAACGAACAGGATGAGCAGGACCGCTGTGAGCAGCAGCGCCAGGATCACCAACAGGATGATCCCGATGATCTTTAAGATCATCAGTAAAATATGGATCACTCGCAGCACCCCTTTCCAAAAAGAAAGGAGTTCACATCATACCCACCGGTCTTTTTGTAGACCTCACAGATGATCCGCCCCGCAAGCATCGACGCGTCCTCAAAATCCGCAGCGATCCCTACGATCAGAAGATCCTGATTTTCATAGTAGGGGAGCTTTAATGTCAGCGCCGGATAGATATCTAAAAGATTCCGATCCCCTGCCGCCGGAGTAAGGACATAAAACCCCATTGGTCTTCCATTCCGGACCGCCTGGATTGTTTCGTATCTGTGCTTTTTCGCTTTTTCTCCGACATACAGCTTTTCATACCAGCGCATGCTTCACCTGCTCATCCCTTATTATTTACGGGCAGTTCCCGTTTCCAGGTCCCGCCCAGACCAGATCTACTGTTTCGATCTGATGATCATTCTTCTCAAAAGATCCAGCGCCGTAACCGCGGCATGTTCCCGGATCTCCTGTCTCGTGCCGTGGAAGTGGCATTCCTCCACCATTACCTCGTCCTTCATGCAGCAGGAAACGTATACGAGTCCCACCGGCTTCTCCTCTGTTCCGCCGTCTGGACCAGCAAGCCCTGTTACAGCCACACAGGCATCTGCGTCAGCAGCAAGAACACCGCCGAGAGCCATCTCCCTTGCGGTCTGCTCACTGACTGCCCCGTATTTTTTTAAAGTTGCCTTGCTGACATCGAGGATCTTTCTCTTTGATTTGTTCGAATATGTGATATAACCCTGTTCAAATACGTCAGACGCACCCGGCACATTGATGATCTTTGCCGCCACCATACCGCCGGTGCAGGACTCCGCCGTTGTCACTGTGAGCCCGTACTTTGTGAGAAGACGCACGACAGTCTCTTCCATCATCTCATTCTCTTTCGTGGAATAATACATATCACCCAGCGCCTTCTTGATCTCCTTGGCAACCGGCTTTAACGCCGCCTTTGCGGACTCCTCGTCCTCCGCCTGTGTCTCCGCGAGAACATGGACATCTTTTCCGCGGCGTCTCGTATAAATCACAACTGCGCCGCCGCGCTTTAAAAGATCCTGAAGTTTTTCTTTTACTTCCGTCTCGCTTTTTCCGTAAATTTTAAATATCTGGGCATAACCCTGTTCTGTTCGAATCATCACATTTTTCCTTCCGTAAGAACACCGACGTTCTTCACAATGTAATCAACAAGTGAAATCACTGTCAATGCAAGAGCGATCCAGACAATGATCGTCGTCAATGTGGACAATGCCGGAATGTTAAAGATCAGAAGAACCACACCGATCATCTGGAATGTGGTCTTAAATTTTCCCCAGTAGCTCGCCGCGATAACAACACCGTTGTCGGAAGCCACAAGGCGGAAGCCGCTGATGATGAACTCACGGCTGATAATGATGATGACCATCCATGCCGGAAGCTCACGAAGCTCGATCATACAGATCAGCGCGGAGCAGACGAGAAGCTTATCCGCCAACGGGTCCATAAATTTTCCGAAGTTTGTTACCAGGTTATACTTTCTCGCGATCTTTCCGTCCAGCATATCGGTCAGGCTCGCGATGATAAAGAGTGCAGCCGCTACATAGCGCATATTCTGGTCTGCGCCGCCGTCATAGAGAAGTGCGGCTACGAAAAACGGGATCATGATCACTCGTAATATTGTGAGTTTATTCGGTAAATTCATCCTCTGCCTCCCCAATCAGATCATATTCGGACGCGCCTGTGACGCGTACCTTAAGGAAATCTCCGGACATCAGGGAAAGTCCGGTGTTTACAAAGATAAGTCCGTCCACGTTCGGGCTGTCCATGTAAGTCCGTCCGACGTAGGCATTTTCGTCAGCAACCTTGCCCTCGATCATGACTTCAAGGGTGCGTCCCTTCATTGCCTCAGACTTCTCAAAAGCAATCTCCTGCTGGAGTTCCATGATCTCATCGCGGCGGTCCTGTTTTACCTCCTCCGGAACCTGGTTCTCAAAATTGAAAGCCGGGGTATCTTCCTCCGGGGAGTAAGCGAATACGCCGAGACGGTCAAATTCCATATCATCAACGAATTGCATCAGGATCTCATGGTCCTCCTCGGTCTCACCCGGGAAACCGGAGATCAGGGTTGTGCGGAGCGCGATGTCCGGGATCTCTCTTCTGAGCTTCGCAATCAGGTCGCGGATTTCTTTATTGTTTGTTCTTCTGCCCATCCTCTTCAACACGGCATCGCTTGCGTGCTGGATCGGGATGTCCAGATAGTTACAGACTTTTTCTTCTGTCTTGATGGTCTCGATCAGCTCGTCAGTGATCTCCTCCGGGTAACAATACTGAAGACGGATCCACTGGATTCCGGATATAGCTGCCAGACGTCTTAAGAGTTCCGGAAGCTTCTTCTCGCCGTAGAGGTCTTTTCCGTAAAGCGTTGTCTCCTGGGCTACCAGGATCAGCTCTTTCACGCCTTTTTCCGCAAGCTCCTCCGCCTCTTTTACGAGCTGTTCCATCGGAACGCTGCGATATTTTCCGCGAAGGTACGGAATAATACAGTAGGTGCAGCGCTTGTCGCAGCCCTCGGCGATCTTTAAGAACGCGTAGTGTCCGCCTGTTGTCACAAGGCGCTCGGTGGTCGCGCTCACCGGGGCATCGATGCTCTCAAACACTTCCGGCGTCTCACCGCCCATGACTTTCTTGATGGCCTCACCTACGGCCTCGTAGGATGTAGTTCCAAGGATCGCGTCCACCTCCGGGATCTCGTCGATGATCTCCTGTTTATAGCGCTGCGCAAGACATCCTGTGACGATCAGCGCCTTTAAACGGCCGTTTTTCTTTAACTCCGCCATCTGAAGGATCGTGTTGATACTCTCCTCTTTTGCGTCTCCGATAAAGCAGCAGGTGTTTACAACAACGATATCTGCCTCGTTCTCGTCATCCACGAAGGAGTATCCCTCTTTTCCGAGGATTCCAAGCATTTTTTCCGTATCCACCAGGTTTTTATCACAGCCCAGTGATATGAAAAGTAAATTCATTCTGTTCGTATTTCCTTTCTTTGCGTATCTGCGACGGCAAAGACCGTTTTTCCGGTGCCATCGGTGAAAAAAAGAGGAAACTTAAGCCAGATTCAGCCGTTTTCCTCCCCTTTCCGAAATACTTTCTGGTTCGTCCGCCTGCGTCCTATTAGATCACAGTCAGACGGACCATTTTATTCTTCTGCGTACTCTTCTTCTTTTTTGATCTCTTCTGCAGTTCTCGACTTAACCTCGAAATCATCCTCGATCTCCGGCTCCTCATCCTCTGTGAGGATCTTTACCTTCTGTTCATAGAGTTCCTGGACAGCGGTGGAGAGCGGTTTCTTTCCCGCAGCTCCTGCAACTAACGGCTCGTCACCTGCAATGAGCTGTCTCGCACGCTTGGATGCTGCGATAACGATGGAATAACGGCTCTGGACTACCGGCTGCTCGCCTGGCTCAACGTCGCTGTTTACGGCTTCAATTAAGTCTGTATAAGACGGATGTAACATAAAATATGCCCCTTTCAGATCATGGAATTAAAAAGTTCTTAAATATCTGAAGTATCCGGTTTTGCACATGGTATTTTTCGGATACATTCTTTATTTTGTCATATCGTGCAGTTCCTGCTTCATTCTCGCCACGAGGTCTGTGTTCGCGGACTCTTTAAAGTGGCTGGAACGGATCAGGCTGTGAAGGTCTTCCACGCATGTGTCCACATCGTCATTGACAACGATATAGTCGTAGGAAGCCATTCCGTCGGACTCCTCCGCGGCACGGCGGAGACGTTTCTCGATCACTTCCGCACTTTCCGTTCCGCGTCCGATCAGACGTTTTTTTAAGTCTTCCGCAGTCGGAGGAACGATAAACACGAGAAGGGCGTCCGGGAACTTCTTTTTGATATTCAACGCACCCTGGATCTCGATCTCAAGGATCACGTCTTTTCCCGCAGCCATTTTATCTTCCACATATTTTCTAGGTGTTCCATAGTAATGGTCCACATAGCGAGCGTGCTCGATCAGCTCGTCATTTCTGATCATATCCTCAAACTGGGATTCTGTGAGGAAGAAATACTCTCTTCCGTTTTCCTCACCCGGTCTCGGGTTTCTTGTTGTGGCCGATACAGAAAGCGCGTAATTATCATATTTTTCTAAAAGCGCCTTCATCACGGTTCCTTTTCCGGCTCCTGAGAACCCGGAAACTACAACGAGGACTCCTTTTGTCTGCATTACAAATGCCCCCTGATCATTCAATATTCTGGATCTGCTCTCTTACCTTCTCGACCTCGGTCTTTAAGAGAATCGCGCGGTCGGAGATCTCAAGATCCGTGGATTTCGAGAGGATCGTATTTGCCTCCCGGTTCATCTCCTGGGCGATAAAGTCAAGCTTTCTTCCGACACTGCCGCCGGCTAAAAGTTCTTTCTTCATTCCCTCGATATGGCTTCTCAAGCGGACGGTCTCCTCGTCCACACAGATCTTATCGGCAAAGATCGTAACCTCCGTCGCGATCCTGGAATCGTCCACAGAGGCGGAAGCAAGAAGTTCTTTTACCTTGTCCTCTAACTTCTGGCGGTACTCCGCGATCACCTTCGGGGAACGCTCCTCGATAAAATCAACTAATTCCAGCATATGGTCAAGCTTTCCGATCAGGTCGTTCTTTAAATTTTCTCCCTCACGGATCCTGGACTCCACAAAGCCCTCGCAGGCCTTAAGTAAAGCGTCCTTTAAGAGTTCCCACATATGCTCTTCGTCCTCCGGAACCTCCTCCATCGTGAGGACCTCCGGGCACCTTGCCAGCATAGACACCTTTACGTCATTGTCGATGCCGAAATCATCGGACATCTTTTTAAAGCTGTCCATATATTCCTGTGCAAGGGATCTGTTATATTTGAGGAATACCTTCGCATCGGTATAATCCTCATAGGTTACAAATATATCTACTTTTCCCCTCTGGATATGATCCTTTAAGAGGGTACGCATGGATGCCTCGAAGTAATTGAATTTCTTCGGCATCTTAATTCCCAGATCCAGATACCGGTGGTTAACCGCCTTTATCTCTACTGAAATCTTACACTCGTCCGTCACCATCTCGTGGCGGCCGAATCCGGTCATGCTCTTAATCATCAGACATGCCTCGCTTTCCCATAGATAACTTTTATTATACGGCAAATAAAAAATACAGTCAACCAGATTCTGTAAATCAAAAGATTTTGAAAGCTTTATGAACCGTGACCTTAAGAGCAGGAAAACACCCCGGAGTTCCGATTGGATCTCCGGGGTGTTTAAAAAGAGGGTAGTTTGCAGCCGTCTGTGGGGTAAGAAGAGCGGCTGCTCGATTCTATCTGAATTCAAGAAAATTGTCGTTTATTATAACGGAAGGATTCCGATCAGTACTGCAAACAGCATGCAAAGGATCGAGAATACTCATACATAACCGAAGCTGGACTTGATGTGATCCTTGATGTCCACATCGGCAAGTCCGATACCAAGCAGTGTTGCCGGTACCATCGGGCTGATGAAAGTTGCACAGTTACGGCAAACAACCATTGCAACGGCAATCGGGAATGCCTCGACTCCGAAGGAAGCACCGATCGCGATCATGACCGGGAGCATTCCATAGAAATAGGAATCGGTATCAAAGCAAAGTGCAAGCGGAACGGAAAGGATACCGATCACAAGCGGTAAGTGCTGGTCAAGTGCAGATGGGAGGATCATGGAAATGATGCTGGCCATGTTGGATACAACAGATGTCTTCATCATCTCTACGCCCGGTTTTGCGATCGCAGCGGCACCGCTTGCGTTAAAGCCATATACCAGGACACCCATAAGGACTGCAGCGCCCATCAGAGTGGAACACATCATAAGCGCCGGACCCGCGTGACGGTTGATCATCTTCTTCTGAAGCTTGATTGGTGTATAGTTTACAAGAAGAGCTGCCGCTACACCGAGCATGAACGGGAAATAGCTTGGGAACTGATCCCATACAAGCATAGCGATAACTGCAATGGTCAGGCAGATATTGAAGGCGAAAAGCTTCGGTCTTGCATACTCATTCTCGTCCTTCTCACGCTTTCAAGTCAGCGCAAACTGACAGATTGCTTTCCTGGTTACTCTACATCTGAGGTAAACTCATAATCCTTGATCTTTCTTACCACGTCGATGATGGTGCCGTCACGGGCCTCGATGACACCGACAACACGGTCATCAAACTGTACCGGATCCGGAGTTCCGACCATGGCATATGCTTTGTCACGAAGCTCTTCGATCGTACAGAACGGAAGGTCAACATCCTTCATGCACTCGATGAGGTCCTGTCTTCTTGGGTTGATGGCAATACCATAATCTGTGATTACCACGTCAACAGACTCACCCGGTGTTGTAACAGTCGTAACATTTGTACAGATTGCCGGGATTCTTCCCTGAAGCAGCGGAGCGATGACGATCGTACACTTCGCACCTGCTGCCGTATCCGGATGTCCGCCCTGGGCACCTGTGATCATGCCGTCGGAACCGACAACAACGTTACAGTTAAAGTTTACGTCAACCTCAAGAGACGCAAGGATCACGAAATCCAGTTTATTGACATAAGCGCCCTTGTTGAACGGGTTCGCATACTCGGATGCGGAGATCTCGAAGTGGTTCGGGTTTGTCTTGATGGACTCGACAGCACCCTGATCGAAATCCTGGGTATCAACAAGCTTATTTACAAGACCTTTCGCCAACAGCTCACACATCGGAGTGGTGATTCCGCCGAGACCAAGTCCCATATGAATCCCTCTCTCTTCCATGATCTTTCCGAGGGAGATCGTGGAGGCGATGGAAGCTCCGCCGACACCTGTCTGGTAGGAGAAACCTTCCTTAAAATACGGTGTGTTGACAACAAACTTTGTGCAGTAATCTGCCATCATGATCTTTCTGACATCAGTCGTCGGTTTTGCGGCACCTGTCGCGATCTTTGCCGGATTTCCGATCTCATCCACGACACACACATAGTCCACGTCTACCATGGAGATGCTTGCCGGAATGTTCGGGAACGGAACGAGGCAGTCTGTCACGGCAACGACCTTATCTGCATACTGGGCATCGACCATCGCGTAGGATAATACTCCGCAGTCGCTCTTTCCGCCGTTTGCGCGCATATTTCCGTATTCATCACAGGTCGGAGCGCCGATGAAGGCGATATCGATATGGACTTCGCCAGACTCGATGGCGCGGACACGTCCGCCGTGAGAGCGCATGATCGCAAGGTTTTTTAACCGTCCTGTGGAGATCGCCTCACCGATCTTTCCGCGGACACCGGAGGACTGGATTCCTGTGATAGTGCCATCCTCGATGTACGGAACGATCGGATCGTGAGCTTTTCCTAAGGAGCTCGCACAGATCGTGATGTCCTTGATGCCCATCTTATGGACCTCTTCCATGACCATGTTTACCACATAGTCGCCCTCGCGGAAATGATGGTGGAAGGAAAGGACCATGCCGTCCTTGATGCCGCATTTTACAAGGGCATCGTGGATGTTCTCGACAAGCTTGCTTCTTGTCGGGTCATTTAATGTGCGGACGGTCGGAGCCGCCTTTGTATATTCATAATCATCATAGGCATAGACACCCTTGAACGGCTCCTTGCCTGTTGCTTTTAAGACCTCTTCGGGAATTTCTCTTCCAACTGCATTGATCATCTTATAAATCCCCCTTATAAACGCCTGCTGCTTTTGCCATGGCGAGTGTTCTCTTTGCTCCGTCGTAGAATGCGATGTCGATCATTTTCCCGTCAACGGTGAAGACGCCGATTCCCTTTGCCTTCTTATCATCGATCTCGCGGACAACCTTCTCTGCGAAGATGATCTCTTTTTCCGACGGTGTGAAGATCTTGTGGACAATGGCGATCTGTCTCGGGTTTACGAGTGACTTTCCGTCGAAGCCCATCATCTTGATCATTCTCGTCTCATTCTCGAAACCTTCCATATCGTCAAGGTTTGTGAACACCGTATCCCAGCACTGAACACCTGCCGCTCTCGCTGCCATGATCATATGCTGTCTCGCTCCCATGAGCTCCACCCCGGTACCGGTGATCGTTGTCTGAAGGTCTTTTGTGTAATCGCCGCCGGATAAGGCGATTCCGATGAGTCTGTCGGAGGACTGACATACCTCTAAGGCATTTAAAACGCCTTTGCAGGACTCTAAGGCTGCCATTAAAAGCGTGCTTCCCTCCGGGCGTCCAAACTCTTTCTCTGCCGCAAGGACATGCTCCTCAACGGTCTTAACATCCTGTG
This sequence comes from uncultured Clostridium sp., assembly GCA_902496665.1. GTDB lineage: Bacteria > Bacillota > Clostridia > Lachnospirales > Lachnospiraceae > Pilosibacter. The sequence goes on from CABVBU010000005.1 coordinate 8,543, forward strand.
CTGTCTCGGTCTTTGCGATACGGATCGTATCGGCACCTCCGGCAACACAGACACGAATATCCTCTTTCCAGTGCGGGGTGTCAAGACCATTGATTCTTACGACTCTCTCAACACCGCGGTAATCGATCTCCTGAAGTGCATGATATAAGGAATATCTCGCTGCGTCCTTCTGGTTCTCCGCAACTGCGTCCTCAAGGTCCAACATGATGGAGTCCGGTTTGTAGATGTACGGATCCTTGATGAGGCCCGGTTTCTGGCAGTTTAAAAACATCATGGATCTTCTTAAGCGTTTTTTATTCGGATGCATTATTTGATGACACCTCCCCACGGAAGATTTTCGGTGATGCCGTTGGAACGGTAAACCGCACACTCAACTCTCGCCTTTAAGGTACAGTCGAGAGCTCCTTTATCGAAGATCGTGACCTTCGCGTTGTCAACACCGAGACGGTCCAGAGTCTCTAATGTGACTTTTCTGATCTGTCTGCCGTACTGATGGATCACACTGCTCTCGATGGTGAGCTCGATCGTTCCATCGCCCGGTTCAACAGTGACCTGAGCATCGCTGGATTCCAGTGTGCCGGCCATGGCTGTCTTCTTGATTTCCATATAATCCCTCCTGTGATCATTCACGGTCTGCTGCCATTTTTTAGGTGGCCGCATGGTCCGCTGCTGCCATTTCTATGTATGTCTTGCCGCCGGACCTTCCGTTTTCTTTTATGCAGGATGCACAAATTCGCTTTTGTTTCCCGCTTGAGTTCTATTACTTTCTATGGCTTTACTATATCACTTGTATTTTTTTTAATCCAATACATATCCGTCTATAGTGAATATAGGAGAATTCTTATGAGAGAGATTGCTTTGTCCTTTTCCGCACGTTGAATTTTCAATCGTGATATGATAGAATATAGAAACGCAAAATATCAGGGAAATTCAGTTGGAATGGTGTATTTTTTACAAATCTGTTCTGGAAAGGGGCGCCCCTCTCATGAATGAAAAACACATGCAGTATGTTCTGACCGTCTTAAAGGAAGGCAGCTTTACGAGCGCGGCAAAGAAGCTCTATATCTCCCAGCCCTCTTTGAGCCAGATCATAAAGACAGCGGAAAGCAATCTTGGCGCTCCGATCTTTAACCGTTCCACGGAGCCCATCACACTGACTCCTGCGGGGCAGCTCTATGTGGAAGCCGCGAGACAGGTGACGACGATCTCCACAAACCTGAAGAAGCAGGTGGAAGAACTCAGCAATGAGGAATTCGGAAAGATCCGTCTTGGTATCTCTGTCCAGCGCGGCATGGAGCTTTTACCGGAATTATATCCGCGTTTTAAAAAACGATTCCCTCATGTGGAGATCGAGCTTCACGAGCAGGGGTCCGCGACGATGGAAAAAAGTGTTCTGGAGGGGGAGGTCGGAATCGCACTCCTGACCACGTTTCCGAAGCATGCGGATCTATATTATGATCTAATTCAGGAGGAACAGCTCATTCTCATCGTAAACAGAGACTGCGCACTCGCAAAACGGATCCTGCCCGGAACGCCTATCGATATTATAGAGGCAAAGGATGAGACCTTTGTCTCCAGCCGCCCCGGACACTCTGTCCGGTCGATTCAGGACGCTCTCTTCATCACAAGAGATATGAAGCCGAAGATCGATCTTGAGACGATCAGCATTGAGATCGGAAAACATGTGGTTGCATCGAGCCCCGTTGTTATGGCGTGTCCCGATGCCTATGTGGATACCTCCAACTCACCGGAATCCCCTTACTTTTCCTATCCGATCCTCGGTGTAGAGAATCCGCGGCACTTTTACGCCTGCTACCGGAAGGACATGTATCTGACAAAATATATGAAGGGATTCCTTGAGATCCTGCATGCGCTCCGCAATCCGGCAAAAAACGCTTAACGGATCCTGCACGGAGTCTCCGTATTTTCAGAATTTGAGGTTTTTATGGAACAATTTTTTTTGAGTGATACAGAAATAGAAGAATTAAAACAGTTTATCGGTGCGGATGCCGAACTGCCGGATATGCTGAATGCCAGAGAGCGGCGTGTCTGGGTACAGGAGAAGCTTCTCTCGGAATATCCCGGAGTTCTCGTCTCCTTCACCCTGAATATTCCGGGACCGGTGAAGGTCCTGCCCTATGTACCGGAGGCCTTTGATCTTGCGCTGAAGGAGATCTTACAGGTATTATCTGATTCCGGTATCCCGGTCTTAAAGCGCAACCTGATCCTGGATCGGACAGGTCCGGAGGCCTTCTTATGCGTGGACGCGGATGCCCTTGATGTAAAGCGCCTGCTGGTGCCGTTGGAGGACACGTCAAAGCTTGGACGTCTTTACGATATCGACATCATCGGACGGGATGGGAAAAAGATCTCCCGGAGTGATATCGGAAAACCGGGACGGACCTGTCTGCTCTGCGGACGCCCTGCGAGGGAGTGTTCCAGAAGCCGCACACATTCCGTGGCGGAACTGACAGCCGCGATCGAGGAAATTTTTAAGGAGAATATAGAGACAGCAGATTCCGCATTCACGGTTTTTGACGTTTCAGACGGAGCTGTTGTCAGAAAGGAACCACAACAATAATGGCATTTGACGGAATTGTGATCGCGAATCTGGTCCGCGATCTGAACGATAAGATCGTCTCCGGCAGGATCTCAAAGATCGCCCAGCCGGAAAAGGACGAATTACTTTTTACGATAAAAGGAAACCGGGAGAACGTGCGGCTGCTGGTCTCAGCCAATGCAAGTCTCCCGCTTCTCTATTTTACGGCAAACAATAAACCTAGCCCGATGACGGCCCCGAACTTCTGTATGCTCTTAAGAAAGCATATCGCAAATGGCAGGATCATCTCTGTCACCCAGCCGGGGCTGGAGCGAATCGTCCGGATCGAGGTGGAGCATCTTGATGAGATGGGCGACCTCAGAAGAAAGTTCATCGTGATCGAGCTCATGGGAAAACACAGCAATATCATCTTCTGCGATGAGAATAACGTGATCCTTGACAGCATCAAGCATATCTCGGCTCAGGTAAGCTCCGTCCGGGAAGTTCTCCCGGGCAGAGACTATTTTATCCCCCACTCCGGTGAGAAGAAGGATCCACTTACGATCACGGAAATGGAATTCAAGGAGCTTCTGCACAACACACCGCAGAATCTTTCCAAAGCGCTCTACATGGACCTTACAGGCTTGAGTCCCGTGGTTGCCGCAGAGATCTGCCATCTGGCATCCTTAGACGGGGATATCTCTGCGAAAGAGTTCTCCGATGCGGAACTCACCCATCTCTTCCACGCGTTCAACTGGATCATGGACGATATCCGCGAGGGCAATTTCACCCCGAATATTATCTACGAGGGAGAAAAACCCATCGAATTTGCCGCTGTCCCTCTGACGATGATGGAAGGCGGAAATTACAGAACTGTGAAATTTGATTCCATCAGTGAGCTCCTCGAGCGGTACTACGCGGAGAAGAATACGGTATCACGGATCCACCAGAAGTCCACCGATCTTAGAAAGATCATCTCTAATGCGCTGGAGCGCAGTGTGCGAAAGCTGGATCTTCAGACAAAGCAGCTCAAGGATACCGAAAAACGGGAAAAATACCGGATCTACGGAGAACTTTTGAATACCTACGGATATGGTCTCTCCGGCGGGGAAAAAAGTTTTAAATGTTTAAATTATTACGACAATACGGAAATTACGATCCCTCTGGATCCGACGATGACGGCACAGGAGAACGCGAAGCGGTATTTCGATAAGTACAATAAACAGAAACGTACCTACGAGGCCGTCACGGAACAGCTCGCTCAGACAAAGGCGGAGATCGACCATCTGGAATCCATCAGTACCTCCATGGATATCGCAAGGCTGGAGGAGGATCTTGTACAGATCAAGGAAGAGCTTACGGAGTACGGCTATATCAAACGCCATTACACCGGCGGAAAAAAGGTAAAGGTCACAAGCCGCCCGTTCCACTACCTTTCCAGCGACGGATTCCATATCTACGTCGGAAAAAACAACTACCAGAATGAAGAACTCGACTTCAAGTTTGCCAACGGCGGCGACTGGTGGTTTCACGCGAAGGGGATCCCGGGATCCCATGTCATCGTAAAGACTGAGGGAAAGGAACTGCCGGACCGCGTCTTCGAGGAAGCCGGAGCGCTGGCTGCCTACTACTCCAAGGGACGAGGGAACGAGAAGGTGGAGGTCGATTATATCCAGAGAAAGAATTTGAAAAAAGTTCCGGGTGCCGCACCTGGATTCGTTGTGTACCACACGAACTATTCTCTCATGGCTGTGCCGGGGATCACGGTACAGGAAGTGAAATAGAAAATGCCCCAGAGCAGCACCGAATGTGCAAAGCTCTGAGGCATTTTTTCTATATCTGTATTCCATCGTATATTCTTTTATCTCCCGCCAGCTTCATACAATAACGCGTTGCAGATCGCTGCCGCGATATTGCTGCCGCCTTTCCGTCCTCTTGCGACGATGGCCGGAACATCTGTCCTTAAGATCAGCTCTTTTGCTTCCACCACATTGACAAATCCCACCGGGACTCCGATGATGAGCGCCGGGCGGATCTTTTTCTCTTCGATCAGCTCATAAAGGCGCATCAGGGCCGTCGGTGCGTTGCCCACCGCGTAGATGCATTCCGGATAAAGTCTTGCGGCCTTTTCCGCGCTGACCGCGGATCTTGTCATGCCGCTCTCCTTCGCCGCCGCTTTTACATCCTCATCCCCGATAAAGCAGTGCACATTGATCCCGAACTTTCCGGCCGCCGTTTTATTGATCCCTGATGCCGCCATCGTGGTGTCGGTGATGATAGGAAGTCCGCGTCGGATCGCTTCCTTCGCCTTTTCGATAGCACCATCCGTGATCGTCAGGGCGTCCCTGTAGGAGAAATCTGCCGTCGTGTGGATCACACGGCAGAGGACCGGCAGCGCCTCCGCCGGATAGGAGGAGACGAACTCTTCACCCAGCTCCCCTTTTATGATCTCAAAGCTCTTCTTTTCGATCTCCATCGGACGGGTCGTCAGAAAGTCGATGCCTGTCCGCTTCTTTAATTCTTCTGTCCAGTCGAGTCCGCTCATCATATCACATCCTTTCGCTCTAAGATCCGGTAGATCATATCCATATCGAGATTTTCCCGGATGATCTTTGCCATTTTATCGTACTGTTCCTCTTTGTATTTTGCCATGGAAAAGGTCACTCCACTCTCGTATTCTTCCAGACGGACACCTTTCTGTTTTGCAAGGAAGTTACGAACCACCATCTGCATCTCTTCCGTATCGAAAACGCCATGGACGTAGGTTCCGAATACATTTTTGTATATACAGCCATCGTCTTTTGTATCAGCTGTATAGTTGTTCGAACATTTGTTCTTAAATATGGCTGCATGTGAATTTTCATTCGTATCCAGCTCTGACTTCGCACCAGCTTCCGTGCCTGCGATAACTTTTACCCCTGCATTCATCTTTTCTGCAGTTCCATCACTGTAACAGATTTCCGAGAAATTTCTTCCACCATCCCGGATCGTCTCTCCCATATGGATCTCGTAGCCGGAGATTGCAACCGGCTCTCCGGCTTCCGAAAATCTCGCAGTTCCTCTCACTCTTGTTCTCGTCTTCTTCTCCGCAAAGATCGTCCGGATCGGTAAGAGCTCCATTCCACGCATGGTTCCGCCCTCCTCGACTCCGTGGGGATCGTCGAGGCTTGTTCCTAACATCTGGAATCCACCGCACACACCGATAACAGGAGTTCCCTTTCCTGCCATCCGTGTGATCACTGCCTCCAGCCCGTTCTGGCGGAGCCACTTGAGATCCCCCATCGTATTCTTTGTTCCGGGTATGATAATGAGATCGGATCCTGTCAGTTCCTCCGGCCGGCTTACATAGGAAAGAGCAATTCCCGGAAGGCGCTCAAGGGAATTGAAGTCCGTGAAGTTGGAGATCCGGGGAAGTCTTACTACAGCAACCTTTGCAAACGCCTCATGTCCGGACCGGTCGAGAAGCGGCCCTGAGCCGTGTTTTCCGATCAGGCGCTCCGAGAGACTGTCCTCATCATCCACATCCACATCCATATATGGGATCACACCCGCGAACGGGATCCGGATCCTCTCATAGAGCATGGAAAGGCCCGGTTTTAAGATCTCCTTATCGCCGCGGAATTTGTTGATCACAAAGGCGCGGATCCGTTTTCTCTCCTCCTCTGTCAAAAGTGCCGCTGTTCCATAAAGCTGGGCGAAGACTCCGCCCCGGTCGATATCTCCCGCAAGAAGAACCGGCGCATCGAGCATCTCGGCAAGTCCCATGTTCACGATATCGTTCTCCCTGAGGTTGATCTCTGCCGGACTTCCGGCACCCTCCACGACGATCACATCGTACCTGGATGCCAGAGTGTTGTAAGCGTCCATGATATCCGGGATCAGGCTCTTTTTCATCTTAAAATATTCTGCCGCTGGATAATTTCCCCTGACTTCTCCGTTTACGATGAGCTGGGAACCCATGTTCGAGGTTGGTTTTAAGAGGATCGGATTCATCGCCGCCTCGGGTTCGATTCCAGCCGCCTCCGCCTGCATGACCTGAGCGCGTCCCATCTCAAGACCGTCCTTTGTGATGTAGGAATTTAACGCCATATTCTGGGATTTAAACGGGGCAGTCTTGAGCCCGTCCTGTTTAAAGATCCGACAGAGTCCCGCCGCGAGAAAGCTTTTCCCCGCATTCGACATCGTTCCCTGAATCATGATTACTTTTGCCAATGTGATTCCTCCATAGTTCTGCAGCCGTTTTAACACAATTTATTATTGTATACATTCTGCACTACAACTGCTGCCATATCCTGTTTCTATGTCTGTAAGCCATCTTTATAATAAATTGAGAACCGTTTCCACCACCGCACAGAGCCCCATAAGGATCCATGATGTCCGGTAAAGAAGCTTATTCGCCCGCGGAATATCCTCGATCTCCACCGGCCGCAGATCATCCCCGATATACTTCTTCTTCACAAGCTTCCCGAAATACCAGGCGTCTCCCGCAAGGCGGATCCTCAGTGATCCTGCGCAGACCGATTCCGTCTGGGCGGAATTCGGGCTTGCGTGGTTGAAGCGGTCCCTTAAAAAGATCTCCTTCGCGTGGGGACCGTCAAATTCATGATCTTTTGACGGCAGATAGGACGCGAAGATCATGACCCAGGCGCAAAGTCTCGCCGGGATAAAATTCAGGACATCGTCCAGTTTCGCCGCCGCCCGGCCAAGATAAAGATACTTGTCGTTCTTGTATCCCACCATGGAATCCATGGTGTTAACTGCCTTGTATACCCAGCCGAGAACTGGGCCGCCGAGAGCCATATAAAAAAGCGGGGCTGCGACACCATCCGAAGTATTTTCCGCTACAGTTTCCACCGCCGCTTTCGTGACTCCCGTCATGTCGAGACGTTCCGTATCACGGCCCACGATCATGGAGACCGCGTACCGGGCTGCCTTAAGATCATCCTTTTCCAACTCCCTGTATACCTTCATGCTCTCAAACTTCAATGACTTCACCGCAAAAAGCTGATAGCATAAGATTACAGAAGCGAAAAATTTCAGCCACGGTGCGACCCGTCCGCAGGCATATAGAATGCCGCCGGATACCACCGCCGTCGTCCCTGTCACAAAAATCACGAGGACGACACCTCCCGCAAGCAATGCCCGTTCCCCGTCTCCGAAAACTCTCCGTATTCCTTTTTCCAGAAAACTGATATATGCCCCGATCAGCCGCACCGGATGGTACAGCCAGTGCGGATCTCCGAGAACCTGATCCAGCAGAAATCCAAGCACGATCACCGCCAGAAGTTCCATTCTGTCTATCATGTAAATTCTTCCTTACCTGCCGTAATTTTCCTGTTTTCAGCTGCATAAACGAAACTATGTTTCCATACGCATGTGAGCCTGACGTCCTTTTCCCCGCGGACAAAAAATTCAGGAATCCTTTACGGACTCTATTTCAAATATTTTCCGTTATTCTTATATGCCATGATGATAATAACCACCGTCAGCACAAGAAATGCCGCCAGCCATAAAACTGCCGGAAATACGCTGCATCGGTACATAACAAAAAATGCCAGATCCAGTCCCCAGAGCATCTTTGTGACTCCCTCTGTGTGGCACCATTTCGCCCGCTCTTCGTCCTCCACAAGAATCTTTGAGCTGATCGGCGTGTAGATGCCGCTTACGACCAGCGCACCGTAGATCAGAAATCCAATGCTGCATACAGATAATAAAAGTATCATGTTTTTACTCTCCCTTCATCTTTCCTTTACACTTTTCGTTATCGATCATTCAGCTGAAATGATCCGCGCGTTGCGGATCTGTCCATCTGACGCATCCATTTTTCCCAAAACGCCTTCCCCGTTCCCAACCTGCCAGTCATAGTAACTTTTCTTTTCCTCCGAAAATGCCTCCATGACTGCCATGATCGTTCCTCCATGAACGACAAAAACGAGTGTCCGGTTATCCTGCTGTTCAGCCTGAGAAGAAATTTCCTTCCATATTTCCTGAAATGCCTTCACTGTCCGGGCTTTAAACGCGTCCGTGGTCTCCCCGCCGGGAAATCCCTCTCTCCCCAGCGTGTCGATAAAATGCTGATACTCCGCATCCCCGGAAAGTTCCAGATAATTCTTATACTCAAAGGTTCCGAAATCGCATTCGGAGAGTCCGGCTTTCTGGATTCTCGGAACATGTTCATATAGCTTCTCCGGGAACAGAATTTCTGCCGTCTCAAGGCACCGCTTCATCGTGCTTGTGACGATCGCTGCCACATTTCCTGCAATCTCCCGAAGCTTCAGCGCTTCTTCCTTCAGATCGGACACTGCCTGCTCCGTCAGTTCCTCATCAGTCCGGCCCACATACCGTTTTTCCAGATTCCCGGCCGTTGCCCCATGCCGGATCATTAAGAGTTTCATCCGATCACCGCCTTCCCGATCACGGCCACAAGGAGGATCCCAAGCTCGCAGATCTGGAGGAAAAATCCCGCCAGATCTCCCGTGACACCACCGAACTCCTTCACTGCCATATGCCGGTAGTAGAAATAGATCAGGATCGACGCTGATAGGATGATCCCACCGTTTCTTCCGCCAAGAAAAAGTTCCAGAACTGCTGCCGCAAGGAACAGGATGACCATCCAGACCGCCACCGTCTTCTTTTTCGCATCCTTCATAAAATCTGCCAGCATCCCATGTTTTCTCGCCTCCGGGAATGTCACCGTGGAGAGTCCGCTTAAGGATCTTGAGATCACAAAACCGATCGAGACAAGCTCCGCCGTCTCCCGGTCAAGCTCCAGACATGCCGCCGCATAAAGGATCAGATACAGTGCGCCGAAGATCACCGCGAACGCCCCCGTGTGGGTGTCCTTTAAGATCGCGAGTTTCTTCTCCCTGTCTCCGTAGGACGCCCTTGCATCACAGGTGTCCATAAAACCATCCATGTGGATTCCGCCTGTGATGAAGATTGGAACTGCGAGAAGGATTCCAGCTGACAGAAAGCTTCCCGGAAGAAGCCATGAGAGCAGCAGAAACATCCCGTAAAATACCGCCCCGATCACCGCTCCGATGGCCGGAAAGAAGCACATGGCATATTTCATGTCCTCCTCTTTCCACTCAAACATCGGCATCGGGATCCTGGAATACATGGAAAAAGCGATGATCGCTGCCCTCATGACAGTTCTCCTTTCTCAGCGTAGTCCACATACTGTTCCACGGAGATATCTGAAAACGTGCTCATCTCCTCGTACACTTTCGCCCCCATCCTAAGAAGCGGGATCATGGCAACAGCTCCACTTCCCTCGCCGAGATGCATTCCCATATGGAGAGGTGCCGGAAGGTCCAGCATCTGAAGCACCGCCGCCCCGGCAGGTTCCGTGGAGATATGGGACGCGAAAATATAATCCCTTGTCTCTTTTTTGATGAGCACTGCCAGAAGTCCGGAGACTGTGGAGAGAAATCCGTCCATCAGGACCGGGAGTTTTATCGCCGCTCCGCCGAGAAACAGCCCTGCCATTCCAGTGAGGTCGAATCCGCCAAGCTCCGCAAGCAGCGTCACTGCGGACAGCTCGCCGCTCTCATACTGTTTCTTTGTTCCATTCCGGTACTCCGGATATTTCCCGTAAAAACGGGAAACAGCCATTTCCACTGCACGTTTTTTCTTTTCAAGCCCCGCGTCGGAAAGGCCGGCACCCCGGCCAGTCACCTGCTCCGGAGAGAGCCCCGTGAGCACCGCGCTCATGGCGGCAGCAGGAGTCGTGTTTCCGATTCCCATCTCCCCCACGGCCAGAAGCTCATATCCCATCTCCTTAAGCTGGAATGCGAGATCCATGCCGGAGAGAAGAGCCCGGAGACACTCTGTCCGGCTCATCGCTGGTCTCCTTGCAATATTTCCAGAACCCCTCGCCACTTTCCGGTCCAAAATCCGGTGCATGTCAAGCTCTTTCTGCCCGGTCGGCTCACAGTCCATTCCCATATCCACCGGATAGAGGTCAGTTCCAGAAATCCGGCACATCTTGGAGGTGGATGTCTCGCCTTTCGTGAAGTTTTCCGCGACGATCTTCGTCACATCTTTACTCGTCTGGGAAACACCTTCCGCAACGACACCATGGTCGGCACACATGACTGCCAGGGCAGAGCGGTCCAATGTGATTCCCGCCGCATTTCCGCGGATTCCAGCGATCTTTATAATGTCCTCTTCCAGGATTCCGAGACTTCCGATAGGTTTTGCCACGGAATTCCAGCGCTTTTTCGCAAGCTCCATGGCGGTCCGGTCGGCCGGTTGAATCTTATCCAGATATGTATTCCAGGTCTCTTCTATTGAAGCTTCTTCTGTCAGATTAATTTTCATTCTGCTGTTACATTTCATTTTGTTATTCATCTTTTTGATTATGTCATATTAGTAAGAATCTTTTTTTACTGTATCCTGATACCGTTTAAACGATAGCTCCCGTCAATGCAAAAAATTTGATCAAAATTCAAATTTGTCAAACTGGCAAAGTGCTAGATATGTCTGGAATTTTTCTTTTTCCACGTTTTTGCACGTTTAATAAAATTCTCAGCAATTTTCACATTGCTGTAAAAGTACAGATGCGGGAATCCTGCATAAAAATTCTCTGTCGTATATCCGCAGTCCCAGCCACGTTTTCCCACCGGTTTCTTTGCCGAGAAATCCGTTCCATTCTCCTCCGAATCCCAGTGATGGAACTCATGGGCGCAAAATTCGATTCCCGCCGGTCCTAAAAGTCCGTCTTTCTTCGAGGTCACTGTAATATACCCAAATCTCCCAAGTTTCCCCGTGTCACGGCTGCTGCCAGGCAGCACACCCGTCATCGGCCATTCCTTTCCATCCGGGTCCACGATTGAATCCTTCAGATACAGATATCCTCCGCACTCCGCGATACATGGCATCTCTTCCGCCATCGCCTGGCGGATCGCATGCCGCATGCTAATATTTTCAGACAATGCCTTCGCATGAAGCTCCGGATAACCGCCGCCGAGGTAGACTGCACAGGTTCCCTTTGGAAGTTTTCTGTCACGGATAGGGGAAAAATACCGAATCTCCGCTCCAAGTTTCTTAAGAAGCTCCAGGTTGTCCTCGTAATAGAAGCAGAAAGCTTCATCTCCAGCGACCGCAACCACTGTTTTCGTGACACTTTGATCAGACCGTCTTACAGTTTCCGGCAGCTTCATTTCGATTTTTTCCGCTCTCCCGGCTTCTGCAATAATCGCGTCCAGATCGATTCCCGCACGAACCTTCTCCTTGATCAGATCCAACCGCTCCCGGATCCCCGGAATCTCTTCCGGCATCACGAGTCCCAGATGGCGGGACTCCAGCGTCAGATCCTTTAACTCTGGCACATACCCGAACACCCGGATTCCCAGCTCCCGCTCTGCCCGTTCCTTTAATCCCGGATACAGCATCGGTGACAGCCGGTTAAAGATCACCCCGGCCACATGACTCTTCTCCTTATAATTAAGAAATCCCCTGACCGACGCCAACGCTGAAAGACTCCGCCCCTTCATATCCACCAGAAGAATCACCGGCGTATCCGTAAGGTCCGCCACTTCCCAGGCACTGGACTGCTCCGAGACACCGCCAAGTCCATCATAAAAGCCCATGACGCCCTCCAACACGGCAATCCGGTTCTCCGGGAAATCTTCTGATTCTAAAACTTCCCTGCCAAGCAGGTACCTCAGCGTATCCGCATCTGAAAAAAAGCTGTCCAGATTTCTCGACGGAATCTCCAGCACCGTCCGGTGAAACATTGGATCGATATAGTCCGGCCCGCACTTAAACGCCCGCACCGCCTGAACCCTCTCCTTCAAAAGCGAAAGCAGCACACAGGTAAACAACGTCTTCCCCCCACCGCTCTTCTCCGCCGCGATCATGATCCGGGGAAAGCGGACGGAAACTGTCTGAGAATTCTGAGCCAAACACTTCATTCGATCCTTATCCATATTTCCCGCTCCTTCATAATCATTAAATTCCGTTGATTTAGTTTTTTCCTTCAAACGTTACGATCCACACCGGATTCTGTCCCATCATTAAGTGGCTCGATCCGACTTTTTTAGACCTTGCCGCAGTCAGAGTCACAAGCTCCGGCTCTGTCACCGGGAGAGTCTTTGCGGCTTCAAGAACTGCTGCCAGGGACTCCGGGGTAATAAGATTTACAACAAATCGCACCTTGGGATTTTTCTTAAGACATAATGCGATGACTTCTTCCATCTTTCCGCTGCTTCCGCCGATGAAAACGTGTGTCGGGGCCGGGAGTCCCTCCAGGGCATCCGGCGCTGTTCCCGCTATGATTTCCACATTTGTGAGGGCGAATTTTTTGCGGTTTTCATGGAGAAGCTCCACTGCCTCCGGGTTCTTTTCGATAGCGTAGACCTTCACGGAATCAGAAAGACCTGCGCACTCCACGGAGACGGATCCTGTTCCGGCTCCGACATCGTAGAGAACGGAATTTTCCACGAGTTCCAGCTTTGCCACGGACACGGTACGGACTTCCATCTTTGTCATCGGAACGTTTCCGCGGGTGAATGCTTCATCCGAAATGCCGTGGGATAATGGCCTGCGGACTCCGCTCCATTCCGCATAGAGGACTGCTAATGACGGGGCTTTCCGGTCTTTCAGACTCTCCGGTGTTGCCTCAAAAATCTGTTCATCCTTGAGAGTCAGATTTTCTCCCGCAAAGAGTTTTGCCTCCTGCATGCCAAGATCCATGAGCTGTCCGCAGATCTTTTCATAAAAATCCGCTCCGCCTCCTAAGACAAAGGCACTGCCAGAGCGCTTTAACTCTGAGGCAAAATTTGCCGCCTGCCCGTGCATGCTGAAAAGTCTCGTATGATCCCAGGACCGCCGGATCTTCGCGAAAAAGTAGCCCACAGAGGAAATTCCCGGGATTACTTCCACGGTATATCTTCCACGGCATTCCAACACTGCGCCGAGTTTTTCCGCTGCACTGTAAAATCCGGGATCTCCGGACATGGCTCCGCAGATCACTTCTGCTTCCGGGTGAGCATCCAGATAGTCCGCAATTTTTTCCGGCTGATAGCCTTCAAAAACTGGTTTGTGGAAATTTTCCAGTTGTCTCACGCAACGGCTTGCGCCCACGATCAGGTCACACTCTTCCAGACGCTTTTTTGCCTCGCCAGTGAGATAGGATCCGCTTCCAGGGCCTGTACCGATAAGGAATACCTGACGTTTTTCAAACTGCTTTGTATTTTTTTGTGCCTCGAAATGCTCCTCCAGATAAGCGATTCCCTCCGTCAGTGAAATTCCCTCTTCCACCGGTCGTCCGATCACAACGAGACCAACTCCGGCCTTTTCCGCCGCGCTGACCTTCTCCTCAAATCCGCCTGCCTTTCCAGATTCCTTCGTCACCATCCACTTCGCGTGGACGGCTTTCATCATGGCCACATTTAAGTCTTCCGCAAAGGGTCCCTGCATGGCGATCAGGTGGCTGCCGTAAAAGCCCATGTCAGCGCAGGTCTTTACGACCTCCGGCATGGAGAGGACTCTCGCATAGACTCTCGTCTCCCAGTCCGGGAGGTCTAAGAACGCAGAGAGTTCCTTGCTTCCCGTCGTAACGAATACCGGGCCTTCTGTGGTCTTTAAAAAGTCCACTGCCGCCTTAATATTCTCCACTGTGACGATCCGGCAGTCCGAACCGTCTGAAATGCTTGCCGTTTCTTCCACCTCAGTTTCTCCGGGCATTTCCATATCTGATTCGGTATTCCGGTTTTTCTGGTTGTCATCTTCCAAAGTGCGGGGATCGGTTTCAGCAATATGAACATTTGTTCCCCCACTATTCTTATCTCGCAGGATCCTTAAAAGAGGCGTCCCTGTCTTTTCTGCCGCTTCCCTGATATTCGTCGTGACCACCACCGCAAACGGGTGTGTCGCGTCAAGGATCAGGTCATACTTCTTTTCCCGGAACAGCTCCTCCATCTGGATCTCATCGATGCGCCCGTCATGGACATGGATGTTTTCCGCCTTCGGGATCTCTGCCTTTCCATACTCCGTCGCAACGAACACATCCGCCTGCACTCTGCTTCCTGCAGCGCGGGACGCCAGAATCCGTCCTTCCGTCGTCCCCGCAAAAATCGCAATTTTCCCTTCCGCTATCTTCATATCCGGTATCCTCTCGGTGTGACCATCCAGTCCTGTCCGCCGAGGACGGACTTTTCGGTCTGGCTGTTTCCAATAAATACGGTGGTGAACATGTCCGCCGCGTAATCCTTTAACTCCGCTAACGTCATGACCTTCTTCGTCTCCCCGTCTCTTCCGATATTCTTCACGATGCCGCAGACGGTATCCGGGCTCTTGTACCGTAAAAAGATCTCACAGGCACGCTTCAAATAGTCCGCCCGCTTCTTGCTGGACGGATTATAGAGGCAGATGGAAAAATCAGTCTTCGCCGCCGCGTCCAGGCGGTTCTCGATGGTCTCCCAGGGCGTCAGCAGGTCGCTTAAACTGATCACCGCAAAATCATGCATGAGCGGTGCCCCGAGGACCGCGCCGCCGGAGAGAGCCGCTGTGATGCCGGGGATCACCTCGATCTCCACCTCCGGGTGCTTTTCCCCTAGTTCCAGGATCGGTCCCGCCATGCCGTAGACTCCTGCGTCCCCACTGCAGATCATCGCAACGGATCTTCCTTTTTCCGCCTCCGCGAAGGCCATCTCACAGCGCTCGATCTCCCGCTTCATGGGCGTAGTCAGGAACTCCTTGTCCGGAAAATACGGCTTCGCAAGCTCCACATAGACCGTATATCCTACGATCACGTCGCAGGTGTTAAGTGCTTTCACGGCACGGAGCGTCATCGCCTCATACTCCCCAGGTCCCATGCCGATCACCGTCAGTTTTTTCATGCGTCCGTCCCCTTTCTGAATTCTGTGGAGAAATCCGGTGCGTAGAGCCTGGACTCCTCATAGCCGTTCGCCTCTCTCGTGCCGAACACATCCCCGATAAAGATCATCGCTGTCTTTTTGATGCCGTTCTCTTCCGCGGATCTCGCCAAAGTAGAGACCGTGCAGCGGACGATCTTCTCCTCCGGCCACGTCGCCTTGTAGATGATCGCTGCGGGGGTGTCCGGCTCATATCCGGCTTCCGCCAGTTCCTTTTCCATCTGTGACAGCAAGCCTGTGCTCAAGAATACCGCCATGGTCGCATGGTGAGCCGCCAGGGAACGGAAGCTCTCCCGCTCCGGTACTCCGGTCCGCCCCGCCATTCTCGTGATGATCACGGACTGTGACACGCCAGGTAACGTGAGCTCTGCATGGAGACTCGATGCCGCGCCGCAGAAGGAGCTGACCCCCGGGCACACATCGTAAGTGATCTTCTTCTCGTCCAGGCGGTCCATCTGCTCCCGGATCGCGCCGTAGATCGCCGGGTCTCCGGTGTGAAGGCGCACCGTCATCTTTCCCCCGCTCTCGGCCTTTTCCATGGCCTGGATCACCTCATCTAACGTCATATAGGCACTGTTTAAGATCTCACATCCAGGCTTCGTCTCCTTTAAAAGCTCCGGGTTCACGAGGGATCCCGCATAGATCACCACATCCGCCTCCCGAAGGAATTTCTGTCCCCGGACCGTGATCAGGTCCGGCGCACCGCTTCCGGCTCCCACAAAATGTATCATGATATTTTTCCTCCTGCTTTTCGAATCTTCATGACTTTCTGTCTGTTTTCCATCCCATTCCCCGTTCTTTTGTGAGATTCTTATTCCTGATCCATCGTTCAGGACTTTATCTGTCCAGCTCCTCCAACGCTTTCTTGAGGATCACATCCGCGTCTTCCGTCTCCCCCAGGTACTCGCCCTTTGTCCCGAAAACGATCATTCCCGTCTTCACCTCATCCCTGGAACGGTGGGCGAGATGCCCGGCGGCACGCTTCAGGAACACTTTGATCGTGTCATCGAGAATTCCCGCCTGTTTTAAGTGGTCCATCACCTCATCCGTCGTGTTGGATCCCTGGATCTTTCTTAAAAGTTCCAGATCTTCTGTTCCGGCAGATAACGCGCAGGACAGCATCGTGTCCATGCGGCCGTCCGCCTCCCTGGAGTGGGTGTTCATGATCCCGTTTCCGATCTTCACGAGTTTTCCCATATGACCGGCGATCAGGATGCCAGAGAAGCCCAGTTCCGCGGCGATATCGATGGTTCTGCCGACGAAATTGCTCATGGTGACGAGGGAGTTCATAAATTTCTCCATCAGTGATAGATCTGAAC
Organism: uncultured Clostridium sp.; assembly: GCA_902496665.1. Lineage (GTDB taxonomy): Bacteria > Bacillota > Clostridia > Lachnospirales > Lachnospiraceae > Pilosibacter. The sequence continues at coordinate 25,282 of CABVBU010000005.1, forward strand.
TGTTTTTCCCGTGTTCGATAAGATACCTCTCTAAAAATCCCGCCCCCATATTTCCCGGCACGGCGATCACCCATTTTCTTTCCTCTGCCTTGAGGACATTTAGATGAGTGCGGATCGTCTCGACGAGCGCTTCCTCACTCATGGGCTCCACGATCCCGCTGGTCCCGAGGACAGAGATCCCGCCCTCGATGCCCAGAACCGGGTTGAAGGTCTTCTTTGCGGCTTCCACACCCGCTGGAACCGATATGGTGATAGATACCGGGGAAAGCTCCCCGGCTTCCTCCAAAAGAGCGTAGACAGCGTCCCGGATCATCTTTCGCGGCACAGAATTGATCGCCGCCGCGCCTACCGGCTGATCGAGGCCTGGTTTTGTGACGCGGCCGATGCCGACGCCACCATCGATTTTGATGAGATCGTCCGGAAGTTCCACATTTCCATATTTCGCAAACTCCGCCCGCGCATACACCAGGATCCCGTTCGTCACATCATAGTCATCCCCGGCGTCTTTCCTGACCGCGCACTCCGCCCAGCCGTCGCCAGAAGTCTTTTCTTCCAGAGATACACATACCGGGATCCCTTTCGGGGTCATGATCTCCTCCGTCTCCTTCCAGGATCCTGTGAGCAGAAACTGTACCGCCCCCTGAGCTGCCAGCGCCGCGCAGGTTCCTGTCGTATATCCACATCTTAACTTTTTATGGTCTTTATATACAAAGGTATCCATATTTCTGCCTTTCAGCCCATAATTTCATGTTGTCCACACACTGCAGCTGCGAAAGAATTGCCAGACAAAACCGTTATCTCGCAATCTCATTTCTATCTGCCAGCAGTACCTCCAGGATTCCATCCGCCGTGTAATCGGAAGCCGTCAGGGCATTCGTGACCCCATATTCTGCCAGAACTGCCGCCGTCACCTTTCCGATGCAGACTGGGCGCACCGTTTCAAACAGGGCCATCGCTTCCGCCTCCCGGCCCGCGAAGAATCCGCGGACGCCGGAACCGCTCTCGAATGTGATATAGTCCGCGTGTTTAAGTCTCGCGAGCTCCGTCTGTTCCACCTGGATATCGTAGACCGGAATATCGTCAAACGCATATCCATGTTCCGCAAATATCTCCGTGAGGACCTTCGATCCCTGCTTTGCCCGAGGGATCAGAAGTTTTTCTGCTGCTGTACACAAACTGGCATTTTCCAAACCGCAGCACTTTCCTGTTCCAGAAGTTTCCGCATCCTCTTCTAATCGTCTCACAAGTCCATCCGCAAGGGCCTTCGTCGTATATTCCTCCGGGATAAAGTCCGGCGTAATTCCGACGCTCTCTAGGTATTCCCCGGTTCCGCGTCCGACAGCCGCAAACTTTAACGCGCCAAGTTTTCTGAGATCCACATGTCTCTCTCTCATCCGCTCAAAGAAGATCCGGACCGCGTTCCGGCTCGTAAAGACCACCCAGCTGTACCGGGAAAGACCCGCAAATGCCTGATCCAGGCGCTCCATCGGTTCCCGCACCACAAGGGATTCTCCAGCCCGGATGGTCTTCGCGCCCTCATCGGACAGGCGGCTCATGATCCGTCCGCCGACGCCTTCTGTTCCGGTGACTCCCACCGTGATTCCGGTGAGTGTCCCCGGCACCATGGACGTAAAGTGGAATGCACAGACCTCGCCCACAGCGATGATTCCAGGAGGCGTCAGTCCCGCCTTTCTCACAGCCCCAGGAAGATCCTTTAAGGATGCCCGGACAACACGCATTCTGGAGAGCGTTCCGTCTGTCACAACGGCAGCAGGCGTCTCCCCGTCCTTTCCGCCGTCCATGAGCCGCTTCACGATCTCCTCAAGGTTCGAGAGTCCCATGAGAAAGATCAGGGTTCCCGGAAGCTTCGCGTACAGGCTGTAATCCCCAGAAAGTCCTTCACCGCCTTCATGGGAAATATGCCCTGTGAAAACATGGAAATCTCTCGCGATATTCCGGTGGGTGACAGGAATTCCAGCCGCCTCCAGCGCTCCGATCGCAGAGGTGACGCCAGGAATCACTTCATAGGAGATTCCCGCCTCCGTGAGTGCCTGGATTTCCTCGCCTCCGCGTCCGAACACAAAGGGATCTCCACCCTTTAACCGGACAACGCGTTTTCCCTCCAGTGCCTTCTCCACCAGGATCCGGTTGATCTCCGACTGCTTTTTGATATGATGTCCTGCTTCTTTTCCCACATAAATCCGCTCGCAGTCCTCCGGCACCATGGAGAGCAGTTCCTCGGAGCCAAGCCGGTCATAGACAAGAACCTCCGCTGCCTTTAACGTCTGCTGTCCCTTCACTGTGATAAGGCTGCCGTTTCCAGGACCTGCTCCCACAAGATATGCCTTTCCAGCGGGAATATCCCCCGCGGTTCCCTGTTTCACGAGAAGTTCCGCAAGCTTCATGGAATCCTCCGGCGCTCCGGAGACCTTTGTACGGATCACTCCGCTCTTTGCCTCCCGCATAAGGTCCATCCGGAACAGCCCATTCTCTTCCTTCGCGTACACGCCAACCGCCGCGGTGCAGCCGGCGCCTAAAAGGCGCAGCACTTTTCTCTCCGCGAACAGTGCCCGTTCCGCTTCTCTATCATTAAATTTTTCCAGTATTTCCAGAACATCGCTGCCTTTTTTCGCCTCCACAGCGATGATTCCCTGGCCGCCCGCCGGAATGAAGGTCTCCGGGTCAAGAAACTCAAAGGAAAATCTCGGATCCTCAAAAAGTCCCAGCCTCGAGAGTCCCGCCGCAGCCAGGATGATCCCGTCATACTCCCCCCGGTACAGCTTCTCAAGTCTCGTATCAACGTTTCCGCGGAGCAGGCGGCATTCCACATCCCCGTGCTCCATGATCTGCACCTGGCGTCTCGGACTTCCCGTTCCAATGATCCTGGGACTCCGCTCCGGAGTACGACCCTTTACCGTCACAAAGACATCCCTCGGATCTTCCCGCTTTAAGACGGCACCGATACAGAGCCCGTCGCTCAAGTCCATTGGCATGTCCTTCGCACTGTGGACCGCAAGATCAATGTCCCCGTTTAAGAGGGACTGCTCAAACTCCTCCACGAAGGCACCTTTTCCTCCGAATGCCACCAGGGATGTCTTTAAGATCTTGTCGCCCTTTGTCATCAGGGGAACCAGCTCACACTTCACCTCCGGACATACGGCCTCGATTGCCTCCGCCACCATGTTTGTCTGCACAAGCGCCAGCCTGCTCTTTCGTGTTCCGATCCGGACCGTTCGGCGTTTTATTGCTTCCATCCTTTACTGTTCCTCCCTGTCTTTTGCGATAATAAGGGAATAATATCCCGCGTCCTCCGGGATATCGGCGGCACTCCGTACCAGCCGCTCACCGTCCATCCCACAGTTTTCCACCATCCAGGCAGGACACTCCGTGAGAAGAAGCTCCTGCTTCACATCCGCAATCTTTTTCCCGGATTTCATTAAGATCTTTGTTCCAGAAAGCTTCAGCCCAGCCTCCACCGGATAGGAGCCCGGCAGGATATGGATGGACTCCGCCTTCTCTCCCAGGGAGATCCCGAGCTTTGCCGCCGCCGCGCAGAAGGACGGGACTCCGTTAACCAGGACAGACTCGTATCCCAGATCCAGAAGTTTTTTATGGACATAGCCGTACGTAGAGTAGACCGTCACATCCCCCAGTGTCAGAAACGCGATGGTCTTTCCCTGATCCATGAGAGCTGACAGGCTCTTTACCGCCGCCTCATGACTCTCCTTCAGCACCGTCTCGTTCTTTGTCATCGGGAATACCACAGGGATGATCTCCTTTTTCTCGATCTCAGGGACCGCCCCCAGAGCGATCTGATACGCGGTACATGTCTCTTTTTCTTTCCCCGGAATCGCGATCACGTCTGCCTCCCGGATCAGGCGCACCGCCTTCAATGTCATAAGCTCCGGATCCCCCGGTCCCACTCCGATTCCATAGATCTTTCCCTGCATGTTGTTCTCCTTTATGTCCTGTTTCTTCAATTCTGTGCAATCTTACCAGCCTTTCCGGCTGACATGCAATCCACCTTCAGATTCTGCCGCACATCTCTATTCGCCGTTAAAATTTCCCTGAAAAGCTTCCGGCATCGGTCCTTTTCCTCTCAGGTATGTAAGCAGATCGCTTAAAAGTTCTGCTCCTTTAAGGACTGCCTCATGAAATTCGTGCTCCAAATGGTCTGTGATAGCCTCACAGCCCGGTGTTGGCTGTTTCCTCATAAACATGCCGTGAATGACCCCATAGCTTCCCGTAAAACGCAGGAGGAAGCAGCAGAACCGTTTCGTGCGCTCGCTCGAGTTGATAAACAGCCGGTTCATGGTCCGAAAACTCATGATCGCCTTTGCCACCTTGATGGGATCCTCATCGAAAAGCCTCGATGATGCCCGCACGGTCTGGGCTGTGATCTTTAAATGGCAGGTGAGGTTCGAGTGCAGCGGACGCATATGTTCCCGCTCCAAAAGTCTCCGTTCTAACTCCGTCTCGATCTCCGCGTGGGTGATTCCGGTCCGCTTCTCCTCTGCGTTCACGTAAGCGTGGACGCGGTTGTCGAGACAGAAATGGCAGGCAACACCCATGAGATACGCGATCATCTCGTCTCTCTCGTCCTTTGTCTCGGCCTCACGTACCAACATCCGGCCACGTTCCATGAGCTTTGCAGCTGGTTCGCCGTGCATTCGCACGCCTTTCTGGTTTACCTTGTTTTTTCCAAGTGCCTTGTAAAAGAACAGGATATCCGGCCCGTGAACCCCTAAAAGAAAGCAGTACCGCTCCTTCTTTATGATCCGTTTAATGACCGGATCGGCCTCCATATATACTTTTCTCCCGTATAGATCATGCGCAAATGCTGCCGGCATGGATCTCATCTCCTTCGTAATATGCTCTGCATAACAAAAATCCCGGTTATTCTGACAGTTCCCGGAGCTGTCATGCAACTGAAAAAGCTGTGACAAAATGAATCGCCACAGCTTTACAAATCCTTATTTATTTGATCTCTGTCTTTCCGCCCATATACGGTCTTAAGACTTCCGGAATTCTTACAGAACCATCTGCCTGTAAGTTGTTCTCAAGGAAGGCGATCAGCATTCTCGGCGGAGCCACAACTGTGTTATTTAAGGTATGTGCGAAATATTTCTTTCCGTCCGGTCCGTTTACACGGATTCTTAAACGTCTTGCCTGAGCGTCACCAAGGTTGGAACAGCTTCCTACCTCGAAGTACTTTTTCTGTCTCGGGGACCATGCCTCAACGTCGACAGATTTTACCTTCAGGTCAGCAAGGTCACCGGAGCAGCACTCTAAGGTACGAACCGGGATGTCCATGGAGCGGAACAGATCTACCGTGTTCTGCCATAACTTGTCGAACCACATCTTGGATTCTTCCGGCTTGCAGACAACAATCATCTCCTGCTTCTCGAACTGGTGGATACGGTATACGCCGCGCTCCTCGATGCCGTGTGCGCCTTTCTCCTTACGGAAGCACGGAGAATAGCTTGTTAAGGTCTTCGGAAGTTCCTCTTCCGGAATGATCTGGTCGATGAATTTACCGATCATGGAGTGCTCACTTGTACCGATGAGGTAGAGATCCTCGCCCTCGATCTTGTACATCATAGCGTCCATCTCAGCGAAGCTCATAACGCCTGTGACAACGTCGCTGCGGATCATAAACGGCGGTACACAGTATGTGAATCCACGGTCGATCATAAAGTCTCTTGCGTATGCGATCACTGCGGAGTGAAGTCTTGCGATATCGCCCATTAAGTAGTAGAAACCGTTTCCGGCAACTCTTCTTGCGGAGTCGAGGTCGATGCCGTTGAATCTCTCCATGATCTCTGTGTGGTACGGGATCTCAAAATCCGGAACAACCGGCTCGCCGTACTTCTGGACTTCTACGTTCTCGCTGTCATCTTTACCGATCGGTACGGACGGATCGATGATGTTCGGGATCGTCATCATAATCTTCTTGATGCGCTCCTCGAGATCTTTTTCTTTCTCCTCCAGCTCAGCAAGGTGGTCGGAGGCTGCTGTAACCTGTTTCTTAACTTCCTCAGCCTCTTCCTTCTTTCCCTGTCCCATCAATGCGCCGATCTGCTTGGAGATCTTGTTTCTGCTTGCGCGAAGGTCATCAGCCTCTTTCTTTACTTTTCTGTTCTCCTCGTCCAGTTCGATCACTTCATCTACCAACGGAAGCTTTGCGTCCTGGAATTTATTCCGGATATTCTGCTTTACGATTTCCGGATTCTCTCTTACAAATCTTAAATCTAACATGAGCTTTTCTCCTTATTCTGTAACGGTTTCATCTCTTTACGGTTAAGTCCATGCAGAAAATGGCAGACTTGACCGCTTTCCCTTGTAAAACACGCTTTGGTAAAAATATATCATATTTCTTCAAGAAAAGAAAGGGGATTTCCCCTACTTTTTTATCAGTTTGCCAAGAATCTTCTCAAAGCAGACACCGTTCGCGTGGGGGATCTGCTCCTCATCGGAAACTTTGATGCACTCTTTCACGAATCCTGCTGCCTGGGCGACCGCCTCGGGGAGAGACTTTCCGTTTAAAAGCGCTCCCACCACCACGGATGAGAAGACATCGCCGGTTCCCGGGCGCTCGCCGCCGGAGGACTTTGTACGGATAAACTTTGCATCGTACTGCCCCTGTTCCAGGACCACGTTCGTGTAGTAGCTTCCCTCCCGGACTCCTGTTATGACAACAGATTTCGCGCCCATGAGCCGCAGCATCATCGCCATATTTAAGAGTTCTTTTCTCGTCCAGTTTTCTTCTTTATACGGGGTGTCTGTGAGGATACAGCACTCCGTGACGTTCGGCAGTACCACATCCGCCATGCAGACGAGCTCCTTCATCTGCTCGCACATCTCAGGTGTGTAAGTCTCGTAAGCATGTCCATGGTCTCCCATCACCGGATCCACAACAACGAATGTTTTCTCTGCATCTAATTTCTGGATGATGTCCATGACGATCTCAATCTGCGCTTCCGATCCGAGAAAGCCGGTCACGATCGCGTCGAAGGAAAGTCCGAGTTCCTTCCATTTGTCTGTATATGGGATCATTTTCTCCGTGTAGTCATCAAAGAAATACACCGGAAATTCCGTATGGTTCGAGAGGATCGCCGTCGGCACCGGACAGCACTGATGGCCCATAGCGGATAAAACAGGAATAGCCACTGTTAATGAACAGCGGCCATAACCTGAAAGATCATTGATCACAGCAATTTTCTTCTGCATAGGTTTATCTTCCAATCTTCCTGCTTCCGCAGTATATCGGCTGCTCACATGCAGGAGTTTTTTACTGCCCACATGCGATGCACTAACATCTATGTTACACTGCAGAATTTATTTTTCTTAGTTTTAATTTGCTTTTTATAGCTCTTTTCTTACTTTCCCTCTTCAGTACTTAAGCTCTCTCAGCAGCAATAAAACCGGCTTTCTTTAACGCTGGGCGAAGTGCCGAGTAGAGAACGACTGCGATCACAGAGTTGATCACCGCATTGATGATCGTGGTGTAAGTTGTGATTGCTAACAGTGCCTTGATCGCGGATGCTGCTTTGTCAGCGTTCGGGAATAATAAGGTATACCATACATACTTTAATGCCGGCTCAAAGAAGCAGTTGAAACCGAGACCGCACACAGCAGCGATCGCAGACCAGCGGATCACATAGGCGTGGTCATGTTCATCGGAAAGCTTTGCGATCTTGTGTGCAACAAGGCCGACGATAAGACCGATCACAAGCTTCGTGATAAAGGTTCTCGGTGCGGATGCCGCATAACCGCCGACGATATCAGCGATAGATAAACCGACAGCGCCGGAAAGTCCGCCATATACACCGCCGAGAAGGTACGCGGAAAGTACAACAAAGGCATTGCCGATATGGATCTTTGTTCCGCTGGCTGAGATCGCCGGGAACACGGCATATCCGATATAGCAGAGCGCAGCCATCAGGCCAGCCTGCGCAATTTTCATTAACTGTCCATTCTTTTCTTTCATAAGTAAGATCTCCCCTCATGTGTTACTGACAGTTGAGGCCTCTCATGACGTATCAGAAAGTATCTGCCTAATCATCCAGAAATTGTCTCTTCTGTCTTGTCATCCATGGTAACACGCATGTGGATTGTATGAAATGTCCAGTTTTGTTTTTTTTATACAGTCCAGTAAATTACTTCCAGCCTCAAATTTGAATCTTACGCATAATTGTCCAGTAGATCTGCGCTTTTCCTGCAATGTTCCTTTCAGTCTCTCGACTCCACGCAGATCAGGATTCCCTCCCGGAACGAAATCTCTGCCCGCTCCCCCGGAACCTCATTGCTGACGCAGAGGCTCGGGTTCCCTAAAATTGAGATATCCTTATTATGCAGCGGATACTTAAATCCATCCAGCGTGATTCCAAGAACTTTTTCCGTCAACGGCAGGAAAGAAACATATTTTCCGTAGATATGATCCTTCAAAAAGACAGAATGTTCCCTATCATCCGGCGTCAGAAGAAAAATCCTGTTCTTCGCGTCGTATATCTCTATAAAAAGTCCGGCGTCCTTCGCCGCCCGCATCAGGTGGATATTGGAGAGTTCGTGATCCAGTCTCCCCCCGGTGGCTCCCAGCAGATGGGCGGTATGAAAACCGGCACGGAGTGCGGAGCGGACCGCAAGATCCGTGTCAGTTTCGTCCTTTTCCGGCTTGTGGACATCCGTCGCCCAGCCCTCTTTCTTTCGAAGTTCTTCCATCCGCTCCAGCCCAAAGGTATCGAAATCCCCCACCGCAAGGTCGGGCACGAGCCCCAGATCCTCACAGACGGCAAGACCCGCGTCCACAGCGATCACATAGGGATACTTCCGCTCCTTCACAAATTCCGCCGCAAATTTCCGGTCCGTCGGTCCGCCCGAAATGATCAGGCAGGCATCTGCCATTTCTCGTCTATCTGAACTCATATGATCCCTCTCGCTCCTTTTCTGTTCATGTCGAACGTCCGTGAGACTTGACGCGTGATTCTGGTCAGAGAAGCTGCAAATTTGCTATTACTCACCATCTAAACGAGGTGGGAGTCTTCTCGACAGAGATAAAATTTCAGCCATGCCGCCTCCCGGCCATATTTTATGGCATACGGAAAACACATGGCTGACAAATGCGCACCCTCACATATACGCTTAAGTACACACGTTTTATTCACTATTTTGCAAGATACTCACTGAAGATCTTCAAGAACTCCTTCGTATTCGCCGCCGCGTCATTCTTGAATACCGCGGAGCCCGCAACGATCACGTTGGCGCCTGCGTCGAGAACCTCTCTCACGTTCGCGGCGTTCACACCGCCGTCCACCTCGATGTCTGTAGCGAGACCTGCCTCATTCAACATACCACGGAGCTTTTTGATCTTCTCCAAGGTATACGGGATAAACTTCTGTCCGCCGAATCCCGGATTTACGGACATGATAAGGAACATGTCGGCCTCTTTTAAGATACAGGAAAGCGTCTCCACCGGAGTTGCAGGGTTTAACGCAACGGCTGCCTTCGCTCCGGTCTCCTTGATCTGGTTGATGGTTCGGTCCAGGTGAAGACAGGCTTCCTGGTGGACACAGATGATATCCGCGCCGGCCTTTCTTACATCATTTACATATCTTCCCGGCTCTTCCACCATCATGTGGACATCAAACACGCGGTCTGTTGTCTTTCTGAGGGAAGAGATCACCGGCATGCCGAAGGAAATGCTCGGGACGAAGGCTCCGTCCATAACATCCAGGTGAATGTACTGCGCTCCGGCATCGGAAACAGTCTTTACGTCCTCACCAAGTTTTGAAAAATCTGCTGAAAGAATCGATGGCGCTAAAATATACATGGTCTCAATATCTCCTTTTACTTTTCAGTTCATCATAGATCAGCCGGTAATTCTCATACCGGGACTCTGCGATCTTTCCTGCTTTCACGGCATCCTTGACGCCGCACTCCCGTTCTCCCACATGGACGCAGCCTAAAAACCTGCATTCCGGCTCGTAAGCGTCAAATTCCGGGAAGAATGCTTTTAATTCCTCTGGCTTCATATTATCGACGAAGATCGAGCTGAAGCCTGGCGTATCCATCACGAAGGTCTCCTTCTCAACGAAGAACAGCTCGGAATGTCTCGTGGTGTGGCGTCCCCTGCGGATCTTCTCGCTGACAGCTCCCGTCTCCATCTCTGCCTCCGGCTGGATCCGGTTTGTCAGGGACGATTTGCCGACACCGGACGGACCGGCAAGGGCTGTTGTCTTTCCTCTTAAGAGATCGTGGATCGCCTCGATCCCCTCTCCCTCCAGGGCACAGGATAGATGGACTTCATATCCTGCGCTCCGGTAGATCCCTGCAAGACGCTCGGCCTCGCCCTCTTTTCCAAGGTCTGTCTTGTTAAAGCAGATCACCACCGGCACATCCTGGGCCTCCATGGTGACCAGGAAACGGTCTAAAAGGTTTAAATTCGGCTCCGGGTCAGCCACAGCGAACACGATCATCGCCTGATCGATGTTCGCCACTGCCGGGCGGATCAGGGAGTTCACTCTCGGGAGGATCTCCACGATATTTCCAAGATGTTCCTCCTCTGAGAGAATATCGAACTCCACATTGTCACCCACAAGGGGCTTGATCTTCCGGTTCCGGAACACTCCCTTTGCCTTACATTCGTATACTTTGGAAACACCGTCATGTACATAGTAGAATCCGGCAATTCCCTTTATGATCTTTCCTGTCAACCGTCAACCTCCGTAAATGTCACATTGTAGGATGTCAGTACCACGTTATTCGTGAGATCCACGATCTCCACCTCACCAGTCTGCACGCCGTCCGCGCCGCGGATCTTGTCAAGCTTGATGTTTAACGTTGTGTCTGCACTGTAGGACTTCGGCTCCGCAAGCTTTGTGTAGGTCACTTTTCCGTTTACCGTCTGCTTCAACCGGATCAGGATCTGGATCTCAGAGGACGCTGCCCCCGGTCCGTAGGAGACCTGAAGCGGATAGCTTGCATCTAATGACGCGATAAACTGCTTCTTCGGAGCTTCCGGTCCAAGGCTTAAGGTGTAATCCACCGTATCCCCAGGCGCCACCTGGGTTCCTGCCTCCACGCCCTGGCTGATGACATGTCCGGCTGAGACCGTACTGTCGTACTCTTTTGTCACCTCACCTGCCACAAGTCCTGATGCGGAAAGGAGCGCTGCTGCCTCCGCGTCCGTCTTTCCGTAGAGATTCGGAACAGGGACAAATTCCTCCTCCGGACCTGTGCTGACATATAAGATCACGGTACTTCCGAGAGCCACCTTGTCTTCCGGTTCATACCGGATGATCGTTCCGGAGGTGACGTCCTCGCTGGCTTCCTCCTGGACATCCGCCTTTAAGTTCTTTCCCTCCAGGAGACGTATCGCCGTCTCAAGTGTCATTCCGGAAAGACCGAGTTCTGAGATGTCCACCTTGTCAGAACCTGCACTGACGACAACTGTCACCTTGGAGAAGCGCGGAACTACCGTATCCACTTCCTCCTTCTGGGAGATGACCATGCCCTTTTCCACTTCATCAGAGTTTTCCTGCTCCACCTGCATCGTGAGGTCAAGCCCCTGTAAGATCTTTTCAGCTTCCTCCTCCGAGTGGCCTACAAGATTCGGCATATAAACTTCCTTCTGGCTGATGGTGGTCTCCGACGCAGCAGCGGTCTTTGCCTCCGTAGTTGCCTCCACGGAAGAAGTCTCCGTCGGATCCTCCGGCGTACTGCTTCTGAACAGACCGCCAAGCTTTAAAATAAATACGATGACAACTGCCACGACGATGACTGCTGCCGCCACGCCTAAACCTGTCAGTATCTTTTCAAGGCCTGTGGCTTCATCGTTCTCTTTCTTTTTCTGGTCTTTCTTTCCGTTTTCCGGCTGATCATACCGTTTTTCCAGATCATGCCTTTCCCTGCGCTCGCGGATCTCCTTTACCGGTTTTGCTTCCCGGATCCGCTCCCCGCTTCTCGTCTTGATCAGGTTCAGCTCCTTTGGACTGATGACGATGGTGTCAGAACTGTGATCCTCCTCCTCAATCATGCCCACTGACGGGTCATCATCGTTTAAGAGCGCTCTTCTCAAATCACTGATCACAGCCGCCGCATTCGGGTAGCGGCGCTCCGGTCTCTTTTCCGTACATTTTAAGATAATTCTCGCGAGACTAGGGGATACATCCGGATTCAGGGTCCTCGGATCCGGCATCGGATCCTCCAGATGCGCCAATGCCACCGTCACCGTGTTGTCCCCCTCAAAAGGAACATGGCCGGTGACCATCTCGAACATGGTGATTCCTAAGGAATACAGGTCACTTCTCTCATCACTGTATCCACCTCTCGCCTGTTCCGGGGAGATATAGTGGACAGACCCAACGACTGTCGCTGCATTCATAGTCTGGGAAGAAACAGCTCTCGCGATTCCGAAATCTGCTACCTTCACCTTTCCGTCCATAGAGATCAGCATGTTCTGGGGCTTAATGTCCCGGTGGATAATGTGCTGCTCATGGGCAGCCTCGATTCCAGAGGCAACCTGGATTGCGATCCCGATGGCTTCCTTCACGTCCAAATGACCTTTTTTCGTGATATAGCTCTTCAAGGTGATTCCCTCTACGAGCTCCATAACGATAAAGTGGATATCTCCTTCATCCACAACATCGTAAATATTGACAATATTCGGGTGTGAAAGTCCAGCCGCGGCCTGGGCTTCCATTTTAAATTTGCTGACAAAGGTCGCGTCGGAGGTAAACTCCAATTTCAGAACCTTAATCGCGACAAGACGGTTTAATTTATGGCACTTCGCCTTATAGACCTCCGACATTCCACCGGAGCCGATCTTTTCCAGGATCTCATACCGGTCCTGCAGCATTGTTCCAGGATATAATATCATAGCTTCACCTCACTTATCTGAGGTTCTACAAGGACCACCGCAATGTTGTCCTTTCCTCCGTTCCGGTTTGCCTCATCGATCAGGGCATCCGTCTTCTCCTTTAACGTATCAGTTGTCTTTAAGACACGGCTGATCTCGGCATCGTCCACCATATTTGTCAAACCGTCCGAGCAGAGAAGAACGCAGTCGCACTCGAGAAGCGGCACCTCAAAGAAATCCGCTTCCACGCGCTTTCCGATCCCGACAGCGCGGGTGATAATATTCTTCTGGCTCCGGTAAGATTCACTGTCCCGTTCCATCTTGCCCCTTGCGACCATCTCCTCCACAAGGGAATGGTCCCGCGTGATCTGTGCCAGGCTGTCCCGTAAAAGGTAGAGTCTGCTGTCCCCAACGTTTGCCACATACATCATATCATCCTCGATGGTGGCGGCAACCAGGGTGGATCCCATTCCCTCCCGGTCCGGATCCTCCTTAGACTCATCGAAGAGTCCAAGGTTCGTCTTCTCCAGGGCTTTTCTCAAGATCATCACAGGACTCGCAGGTTCAGAGCCTTCAATATATTCTTTCATATGTTCCACGACATACCGGGACGCGAAATCCCCGGCCCTATGTCCGCCCATTCCGTCCGCAACGATGAACAGGTTTGGAAGCGGCCCCACCGGCTGATCCGAGGCAAACAGGAAATCCTGGTTGGATCTTCTCACAAGGCCGGTATCTGTCTTCGCGTAAGAGATCATGACGGTTCCTCCTCACTCAGGTAACTCTTTCTAAGCTGTCCGCAGGCGCCGCCGATATCGCGGCCCATCTCCCGCCGGATCGTGACGTTGATTCCGTGTTTTTCAAGATAACCCTTGAACGCGTCAATGGCATCCCGGTTGGACTGCTTGAAGTCACGCTCCTTGATGGGATTTACCGGAATCAGGTTTACATGACCCTGCATGTCCTTCAAAAGGGCTGTCAGACGCTTTGCCTCGTCCAGGTTATCGTTGACGCCCTGGACAAGGCTGTACTCGAAGGTCAGGCGTCTTCCTGTCTTTTTATAATATTCCTTACATGCAGGAAGCACCTCCGATAAGGAGTAGCTGTTGGCGATGGGCATCAGTGTCTTTCTCGTCTCATCGTCCGGCGCGTGAAGTGAAAGTGCCAGGGTAATGGAAAGACCTTCATCCGCAAGCTTCAGGATCTTCGGAACGATTCCACAGGTGGATACTGTGATGTTTCTCTGACTGATATTCAAACCATTCTCGTCCGAGAGAAGGCGGATGAACCGGATCAGGTTGTCGTAGTTATCCATCGGCTCCCCACTTCCCATAACGACCACATTGGAGACGCGCTCCCCTGTGGATCTCTGGATCCGGTAGATCTGATCCAGCATCTCCGACGGGCGCAGGTTTCTCGTGAGTCCGTCCAGGGTGGACGCGCAGAACCGGCAGCCCATGCGGCAGCCCACCTGGGAGGAAATACATACAGAGTTTCCATGATGGTATTTCATCAGGACACTCTCGATCACGTTTCCGTCATCAAGGCCGAACAGGTATTTTCTCGTCCCATCGATCCCGGATTCCAGCATCTTCACAGTCTTAAGCGAGGTATATGTACCGTTTTCCGCAAGCTTTTCCTTAAACGCCTTCGGCAAGTTCGTACATTCATCTAAAGACGCGGCAAGTTTTTCATGCATCCACTGGTATAACTGTTTCGCGCGGAACGGCTTCTCACCAAGTTCCTTCACGAACTCCGTCAGCTCCTCCAGTGTCATTGATTTCAGGTCTTTCTTTTCCATTCTCTATTCTCCAAAGCATTGGTTCTGCTGCATCCACAGATATTCATTCATGGACACATCCGCAGGTTAATATATCTGCAGATCTGGAACCTTGCAGTATTATTTCTTCTTTCTGAATGCCGATATAAAGAAACCATCGCAGGGATGGATTCCCGGAAGAAGTTGGATCATATTCCTGTCGCAGGAACTCTTAAGCGCCTCCGGCAGGAGATCCGCGATCATCTTCTTTTCAAACGGCAGGTTCTTCTCGATCCACTCCGCATTTTCTTTATTCTCTTCCCCCGTGATCGTGCAGGTGCTGTAAACAAGCGTTCCGCCCGGTTTCACATACTGGGCCACCACAGAGAGGATCTCTCGCTGAAATTTCGCGAGATCCTTAATTTCCTGTCTCGTCATCCTCTCCTTGATATCCGGCTTCTTTCCGATAATTCCAAGACCGGAACATGGAAGATCCGCCAGGACCACATCGGCCTGTTCCACCATGGATGGATCCAGGACTGTGGCATCCCAGACATTCGTGCGGATATTCTGGAAACCGCAGCGCATGATGTTCTCCTCGATAAGGTCCGTCTTCCTTTCACTCACATCTCTCGCTTCGACCATGCCGGTTCCCTTTAAAAGGTCCGCCGCGTGTATGGCTTTTCCACCCGGAGCGCTGCATACGTCAAGGACAAAATCTCCCGAGTCGATGGACGCCATCTGGGCTGCCAGGGAGGAACTTGGATCCTGTACTGTGATTTTTCCCTCTGCGAAGGCATTTACACGGTCTAAGTAATCGAAGCCGCGTATCGAAGCGATTCCCGGAAATACATCCGATTTCTCCACTGTGATATTCTGGTCTTCCATCTCCCTTATAGTCTCCGACGCCGGTGCAATGCTCTCATTAAACCGCACAGTCAACGGACGCTCCTCTAAAAACGATGCCGCAATAGTCTCGGCGGTCTCTTTTCCATACATCTCCTCCCACATGGATAACATCCACTGGGGGATCGAATAGCGCTCCGAGACGTCTTTCCAGGTGAGTTTTTCTTTTTCCCTGGAGATTGTCCGCAGGACTCCATTTACAAATCCGGAAAGCCCCTGGAATTTTCTCTTTTTCGCAAGCTTTACCGCCTCATTGCAGACGGCAGAATCCGGTACGCGCTCCATATAGAGGATCTGGTAGACAGACATCCTTAAGATCTCCCGGATCACCGGCTTCATTTTCGCGGTTTTCACCTTCGAGAAGCGATCAATCACCGCGTCGATCTGGATCCGGTACTCCAGCGTTCCCTCCACGCATCTTGTGATGAACGCCCGGTCCTGGCGCTCCAGAAACAGGTACTTTTCCAGTGCCTGTTTTAAAACGATGTGGCTTAAATTATGATTTTCAAGGACTTCCAGGAGGACGTCAAGGACGACCTCCCGGATATTTGTCGTATTATCTGTCACGTCTGTTTCTTCCTCCAAAGAGAATAATGAGACGGAGAAGCTGTAAGATCGAGGTCGCCGCCGCTGCCACATAGGTGAGGGCTGCCGCATTCAGTACCTTCCTCGTTCCATTTACTTCCTCTCCGGCGAGAATGCCCTGGGCATCCAGGAGTCTTACTGCACGGGCAGAGGCATTGTACTCCACCGGAAGTGTCACAAGCTGGAACAACACCGCTAAAGAAAACATTAAGATTCCGATCTCCACAAGTGGGGAACCAAGTCCGCCGAACACAAGTCCCAGGAGGATCAACGGCCAGGAAAGCTTAGAGCCGAAGTTTGCCGCCGGAACCAGGGCGCTTCTGAATCTCAAAGGTGCGTATCCCTCATTGTCCTGCATCGCGTGTCCGCACTCATGGGCGGCAACACCGATAGCTGCCACAGAGGTTGCCCCGTATACGGACTGGGACAGGTTTACAGTTTTCGTCCGTGGATCATAGTGGTCCGTGAGCTCCCCGGCGATCTGCTGGACTGTCACGTCGTAGATTCCCTGGGCATTTAAGAGACGTCTCGCCGCCTCAGCTCCTGTCATTCCTGTCATGCTGCGGACTCTTGAATATCTGGAGAACGTGGAATTTACACGTCCCTGGGCCCACAAAGAAAGAGCCACACCGATCAATACAAGGATAATCGTCGGATCAAGGCCATATCCGTAGCCATAACCGTAACCATACATTCCGTACATAAACATCTCTCCTTTCGATGTTGCTTCTGCTGCCCCTGACCTCTGCCTTTTCAAGCGGAATAATCAGGAACGTCCGCGATATGGTCCGCGGACTTTACTCGCAGAAACTTCCGTCTTCCATCTGGAAGCCGCGTAAGAAGGAAGCTGTATCCATCCGCTTCTTTCCCTCAAGCTGAAGTTCCTTTACGTCAAGGACACCGTCACCGGTCTCCACAAAAAGCTGATTTTTTGTCACATGGATCTTTCCAGGAGTTCTCTCCCCCGGAAGCTCGGCAACATCCGCCGCCCAGATCTTCATGGTCTTTCCCGCGTAGGACGTATAGGCACTCGGCCACGGGTTCAAGCCGCGGACAAGACGCTCGATGGACGCCGCGTCCTTTGTCCAGTCAATATGTCCCATCTCCTTTGTGAGCATCTTCGCGTAGGAAGTCTGGGATTCTCCCTGGGGAGTTCTCGTGATCGTGCCGTCCTCCAGTCCTTTTAATGTAGATAAGATCATGGCTCCGCCGAGGGCAGAGAGCTTATCAAACAGGCTTCCGCCGGTCTCTTTCTCGTCAAGCGGGATTACCTTCTGTTCCAGCATATCGCCGGTATCAAGGCCTACATCCATCATCATGGTCGTCACGCCGCTCTCCTTCTCGCCGTCGATGACCGCCCACTGGATCGGGGCAGCTCCGCGGTACTTCGGAAGCAGGGACGCATGGACATTCACACAGCCGTATTTCGGAAGATCAAGAATCGCTTTCGGAAGGAGCTGTCCGAAAGCAACGACAACGATTACATCCGGTGCCATGACCTTTAAAAGATCCACAAATTCCGAATCCCGTACCTTCACCGGCTGGTAGACCGGGATCTTATACTCCAGCGCCTTCTCCTTTACCGGAGTCATGAGGACAGATTTTCCGCGTCCTTTCGGCTTATCCGGCTGCGTCACCGCAGCGATCACTTCATGTCCGCCCTCCACGAGAGCAGTCAACGTCGGAACTGCGAAGTCCGGCGTTCCCATAAATACGATACGCATATTATTCCTCTTCCTCTCCGACTGTATCCTGAAGCTCGCCTTCTACAAGGTCCACATAGAGCTTTCCATCCAGATGGTCACACTCGTGGAGAATGCATCTTGCGAGAAGTCCGTCCGCCTCGATCTCAAACTCTTCCATATTTTCGTTGAGTGCCTTCGCCTTTACATGCTCTGCTCGGGTCACCTGGCCGCATTTTCCCGGAACACTTAAGCAGCCTTCCTGACCTGTCTGGCTTCCGCTGGTCTCAAGGATCTGCGGGTTGATCAGCACATACTGGTTTCCGTCGTCCACATCGATGACCACGATGCGCTTGCGCACGCCTACCTGCGGTGCCGCAAGGCCGCAGCCGTTATTTTCATACATTGTCTCGAACATATCTTCAATGAGTTCGATGGTCCTCTCATTCATTTCCTTTACCGGCTTACACTCTTTTGTAAGGATCTCATCTCCGATGGTTCTGATCTGTCTGATTGCCATTTTATTTTATTTCCTCTCAATTTTTTATCGTAAATTATCACGTCAGGTCGTACTGGACGAACACATTCCGGAAGAGATCCGGGATGCTCTCCCGCTTCTGGGCACAATTTCTGACTTTTAATAGTATATCATAACTTTCATGTTTCATATATAAAATTTTTCTGTAATTATCATTAAGTTTGTATGGGGAATCCTCCACCGGACCGATAACTTTGAGGCCGTCCAGGGCATATTCCCGGAGAATGACTCGTTTTAAGTCCTCCGAAGCCCGAATCACATCCGCCTCCCTCTTTGAGGAAAGGCCGATAGTTAAAAGCCCCACAAGCGGCGGATACCCCATCATCTTCCGGTACAGGAGTTCCTGGCGGTAAAACTGCAGATAGTCCTGCTCTGCCGCGGATGATACCGCGTAATGGTCTGGCGCGTAGGTCTGGATCACCACATCCCCCTGTAGGCCTCCCCGTCCTGCCCGGCCCGATGCCTGGGTCAGAAGCTCGAATGTCCGCTCCGCGCTCTTAAAATCAGGGGCGTAGAGGGAGAGGTCCGCCGCCATGACACCCATGAGCGTCACATTGGCGAAATCATGTCCCTTTACGATCATCTGGGTTCCGATCAGGATGTCTGCCCCTCCTTCTGCGAAAGTGGCGAGGATTTCCTCATGTGCACCTTTTTTCGCCGTGGTGTCCGCATCCATCCTTAAGATCCTGGCTTCCGGAAATTCTCTCTTTGTGAATTCCTCCAGCTTCTGGGTTCCCGTTCCGAATGGAGCGATAAACGGAGAGCCGCAGGACGGACATTTATCCGGCAGCGGGCGCTCAAATCCGCAGTAGTGGCACTTTAACCGCCCATTTCTGTGATATGTAAGGCTCACATCACAGTGGGGACATTTCATCGCCTTTCCGCAGGAGCGGCAGGACACAAATCCCGCGTATCCCCGGCGGTTCATGAACAGCATCACCTGCTGTTTTTTCGCCAGTCGGTCCTCGATCAGCTCCTTTAATTTCCGGCTGAAGATCGACCGGTTTCCCTCCGCAAGCTCTTCCCTGAGATCCACGATGTGGACACCCGCCAGGCGGCTGTTCTCCTTCGCCCGTTTCGTGAGGGTCAGTAATCTATATTCTCCCTGTTCCGCCCGGTAGAAGCTTTCCACAGACGGGGTGGCGGATCCCAGGACAAGAACCGCCCCGCTCATATCCGCGCGGACTCTTGCCACTTCTCTCGCGTCATATCGCGGAGCTGTCTCACTCTTATAGGCTCCCTCGTGTTCCTCGTCAATGACGATGAGCCCAAGATCCGGGAAGGGCGTAAAAAGAGCGGAACGCGGGCCGATCATGATGTCGATCTCCCCGTTTGCCGCCCTCTCCGACTGCTCATAGCGCTCCCCCGCCGAAAGCCTGGAATTCATGATCCCCACCCGGTTTCCGAATCTCCGGTAGAAACGCATCACCGTCTGGTAGGTCAGGGAGATCTCCGGGATCAGGACGATGACCTGTCTTCCTTCCCGCAATGTATGGTCGATGAGTTCCATGTAGACTTCCGTCTTTCCGCTTCCCGTGATTCCATAGAGCATGTAGGTATTCCGCAGTCCTGAATCATAGTCCCGGATCACAGTCTCTGCCGCCTGTCTCTGTTCTTCATTAAGCCGGACCTTTCCCGCTGCCGGAAAGCTTCCCCGGTATTTTGGTTCCTTCGGTGATACCTTAAGCTCCACGATCTCTTTTTCCACCAGCGGTTTTAACATGGACGCCGTGATACCAAGCTTCTCCGATGTGAGCTTTAACGGCAGCTCTCCATTTTCCAGAAGTGCCCGGTAAAGCCGGATCCTCGCCCGGTATTTCTTCTTTTCTGCCTCCACGAGCAGTGTCTCAATCTCATTCTTCGGCTTTAAGGAGACGATCACCCGCTCTTCCCTTGGGGTGACTTTCGCCTTTACCGGGAGGACCGTCTTTAATGCCTGGTTCATTGTGGTGGCATAGCGGTCCTTCATCCAGAACGCCAGGCAGATCATCTGGGTCCGGATTGGGACCACGCCTGTCTCCACATCGAGAAGTTCCTTCATTTTCTGCGGGTCGTAGTCCGTCTCCTTTGAGAGACCCACCACGATCCCTTTCCGCTCGGTATTTCCCTTGCCAAAAGGAATATTCACCTGAACTCCAGGCTTTACAAGATCTCTCAGGTGGTCCGGGATCCGGTACTGGAAGATCCGGTCCACGTTTTTTACTGAAAGATCAATGATGACGTCTGCGTACTGCTCCAATTCGGATCCCTCCCTTCCAAAAAGATATCAATTTTCCTACTTTCCAGCCATCTCTGCAAATTTATCTGCCACAGCGGAAAGTCCCATGGAGTTGGATCCCTTAAAGAGGACACAGTCCCCGGCATGGACTTCCTTCTCCAGATATTTCACCATCTCATCGCAGTCCAAAAACTCCACAACCGGAATGTCCTTCACTGCACGGATACCCTCTGCCAGGCACTTGCTGGCCTCACCGAGAGTCACAACAAGATCCACACCAGAATTTGCCGCATACTCGCCTACTTCCCTGTGATACTCAAGATAATTCTCACCCAGCTCCTTCATATCCGCAAGAACAGCGATATGGCGCTTTCCTGTAAGTCCCTTAAACACGTCGAGAGCCGCCTTCATGGATGCCGGACTTGCGTTGTAGGAATCGTCCATTACGGTGAATCTTCCGTCGGCGTAGACCTGCTGGCGATGTTTGAAGCCGTGGAATGTTAAAAGTCCTTCCGCTGCCTCCTCCATGGTCATGCCGCGCTCACAGCAGACCGCGATGGCCGCCATGGCATTCATCACATTGTGCATACCCATGACATTTAAGCAGACTTTCTGGGTCTTTCCATCATGGACAGCTGTAAATTCGGCCTTTCCGTCTGTAAGGACGAGATCCACCGCGCGGTAATCGCAGTTTTCCCCGGTTCCGTAGTAGACCGTCTTCACGCCCGCCTTTCCTGTCGTCCTCCGCAGCATGTCATCGTCGCCGTTTAAGATGAAAACGCCGCCGTCAGGAAGCCCGTCCTGGATCGTCAGCTTCTCTCTGTAGATGTTCTCACGGGAACCAAGCTGCTCGATATGGGTGATTCCGATGTTCGTGATCACCGCCACATCCGGCTTCGCGATCTGGGCGATCACGGTGAGTTCACCAGGCTCACTCATTCCAAGCTCTAAAACACCGATCTCATCTTCCTTTGTGATCTCAGACACGGTGATGGGAACGCCTACCTGGCTGTTACTGTTGCCTGGAGTCTTGTATACATGAAAACGTGCGGAGAGTGCCGCCGCGATCATCTCCCTCGTTGTAGTCTTTCCCACACTCCCCGTAACGCCGACAATGGGCAATGTCAGACGTTTTCTGAGGTAGCGGCCCACCTCCTGGAGTGCCTTTTTCGTGTCATCCACTGCGATCCAGGCACAGGAAGTCTCGTCCATCTCCGCCGTCTTCTCCCTATGCTCGCTTGTGAGCACCGCACCGGCACCTTTCGCTGCAACCTGGCCTAAAAATTTATGCGCGTCCACCTTCTCGCCGATGATCGGCACAAAAAGATCCCCGGACTCCACCTGTCTTGAATCCAGGCGGATCTTATTCAACATGGCGCCGCCGTTTCCAGAGAGCAGCACGCCTCCGGTGGCAGCGACGATGTCCTGAACACTTACGTTCTCCATTACTTTCCAATCTCCTTTACTGTTACTGTTCGCTCAGGGCGTGAACAGCCTCTTCCACAACTTCCCGGTCAAGGAAATGGTGCTTCACTCCCTCGATCTCCTGGTAGTCCTCGTGGCCTTTTCCGATGATTGCGATCATGTCGCCCTCCTCGGCGTTGTGGATCGCGGAGAAGATTGCTTCCCGTCTGTCCGGGATCACGATGTACTTTCCGTCTGTCTTCGCAAGACCCACCTCGATATCCTTGATGATATCCTCATTCTTCTCAAAACGCGGGTTGTCAGCCGTGATGATGCAGAAATCTGCCATCTTTCCGCCGATCTCACCCATGGAATATCTGCGGTCCTTCGCGCGGTTTCCGCCGCAGCCGAATACGCATACAAGGCGCTTCGGATGATAATCTCTCAGCGTCGTGAGCAGGCTCTCCATGCTGACCGCGTTGTGGGCATAATCCACGATCACGCTGCACTTTTTCGATACATAGGCGATCTCCATGCGACCATCCACACGGACATTTTCGAGGGAGCTGAGGATCGCCTGTTTCGTATTCCCGTCAAGCTCCCCGCTTCCGCCGGAAAGCGCCAGAGAACACACTGCCAGGGCTGCCAGAGCGTTATCCGCGTTGAATTTACCAGGCATTCCCACACGGACTCTTCCGTCAAGCGGTCCATGGATGGAGAATTCGATGCCGACAAAATCATGGTCTGACGCATAGTGAATGTCATCTCCCGTGAAATCTGCATCTCCTGTGAGCGCGTATGTAGCAAGCCTGCAGGACGCGTCCTTTATGATCTCGTCGTAGTGGTCTGTCAGGCGGTTCACAACACCTGTCTTGCATACCGTGAGCAGTCTTGATTTATAGAAAAGATATTCCTCAAAGCTCTTATGTTCCTTCGGACCGATATGGTCCGGAGAAATGTTTGTGAACAGGCCGTAATCGAACATGATACCGCCGACTCTGTGCAGCATCAGCGCCTGGGAGGAGACCTCCATCACGCAGCACTCGCAGCCCGCTTCCACCATCTTATGGAAATATTCCTGTACCACATAGGATTCCGGCGTCGTATTGGAGGTCGGGAATTTCTCATCCCCGATGACAGCACCGTTTGTTCCAATGAGTCCGGTCTTCTTTCCGGCTGCTTCCAGGACTGCCTTGATCATATAGCTTGTCGTAGTTTTTCCCTTTGTTCCGGTAATTCCGATGGTGATCAGCTTTTCCGCCGGATAACCGAATCTCGCGGCGGAAAGCTCTGCCAACGCGAGTCTTCCGTTCTCCACCCGGATCACGGTCACATCCGCCGGTACCTCCACCTTTTTTTCTACCACAAGGACCTTACAGCCCGCCTTCAGTACGTCCGGAATAAACTCGTGGGAATCCCTGGTGCTGCCCTGGATACACACGAATACAGAATCCGGTCTCGCCTTTCTCGAATCATAGATCACTTCATCCACGTTCTGGTCCAGATTTCCGGAAACCAGATCATATTTCATGCGTTTTAACCAATCTCCAATTACCACTGTCATCATCCTTTCCTATAACCCACACAGGCGGGAACAAAAGTGCCCGCCTGCAAATTTTTATGATTTAGAATAATCCTGTGATCTTTCCATTCTCGTCCACATCGATATTGTCCGCAGCCGGTTTCTTCGGAAGTCCCGGCATGGTCATGATGGAACCTGTGAGGGCAACAACGAAGCCAGCGCCCGCGCACACATATGCATCGCGCACAGTCAGGTCAAATCCTTCCGGACGACCGAGTTTCTTCTGGTCGTCGGATAAGGAATACTGGGTCTTCGCCATGCAAACCGGAAGATCGCCAAATCCCATCTCTGTGATCTTCGCGATAGCTTTTTTTGCCGCCGGTGCGTAGCTTACGCTGCCTGCGCCGTAAATCTCCTTCGCGATGGTCTCGATCTTCGCGGAAATTCCCATCTCATCCGGGTATAGCGGGGCGAAATCACTCTTCTTTGTCTCTAAGGTATTTAATACCTTCTTTGCAAGCTCAATTCCGCCGTCTCCGCCCTTTGCCCATACCTCAGAAAGGGCGAACTCACAGCCTCTCTCCTCGCAGAAGTTCCGGATAAACTCATACTCTGCCTCGGTGTCTGTGAGGAATGAGTTTAAGGTTACGACTACCGGAACATGGTATTTCTGAATGTTCTCGATATGTTTCTCCAGGTTCACGATACCTTTCTTCAGCGCCTCAAGGTTCTCCTCGGAAAGCTGGTCCTTCGGAACACCACCGTTGTACTTTAACGCGCGGACAGTAGCTACAAGGACAACTGCGTCCGGATGGATGTCCGCCTTGCGGCACTTGATATCGAAGAATTTCTCCGCACCGAGATCCGCGCCGAATCCCGCCTCTGTGATCGCCACATCCGCTAATTTTAAAGCGGTTCTCGTTGCCATGACGCTGTTGCAGCCATGGGCGATATTGGCGAACGGTCCACCGTGGACCAGGGCACCTGTGTGTTCCAGCGTCTGTACCAGGTTCGGTTTGATAGCATCCTTTAAGAGTGCCGCCATGGAACCCACCGCGTTGAGGTCCTTCGCTGTCACCGGCTCTCCTGCAAAATTATATGCTACAATGATCTTTCCGAGACGTTCCTTTAAGTCCTTCATGTCGGTTGCCAGACAGAGGATCGCCATGATCTCGGAGGCAACTGTGATCACAAAATGATCCTCGCGGACAAATCCATCTGCTTTCGCGCCAAGTCCCACAACAACGTTTCTCAGCACACGGTCATTCATATCGAGACATCTCTTCCAGAGGATCTGTCTCGGATCGATTCCCAGGGCATTTCCCTGCTGGATATGGTTGTCAAGAAGTGCCGCCAACAGGTTGTTCGCCGTTGTGATCGCATGGAAATCCCCAGTAAAATGAAGGTTTAAGTCTTCCATCGGAACGACCTGGGCATATCCGCCGCCGGCAGCTCCGCCCTTGATTCCAAAGCACGGTCCGAGGGACGGCTCGCGGAGCGCAAGCATCGCTTTCTTTCCGCATTTTGCAAGTGACTGTGCAAGTCCGATACTGGTAGTTGTCTTTCCCTCTCCTGCCGGGGTCGGGTTGATTGCTGTTACCAGAACAAGTTTTCCGTCCGGTCTGTCCTTGATCTCCTGCCACAATTCATTAGAGATCTTTGCCTTGTACTTTCCGTAAAGTTCCAGATCATCCTCCGTAATTCCATACTGGGACGCAACAGTGGTGATCGGGAGCATTTTCGTCTCCTGTGCGATCTCGATATCGGTCTTCATAATAGGTATCCTCCTTTTGTAGTAGCATAACTCTAGTAACCTGCTTCCAGGAATTCTTCGAACTCTTCCATGGACATAAGGATCTTCCTTGGCTTCGTTCCTTCCTCTTCTCCTACAACACCGGCCTCAGCAAGCTGATCCATGATCCGGGCAGCACGGTTAAAGCCGATCTTGAACATTCTCTGCAGCATGCCGATCGACGCCTTATCCTTCTCGATAATGAACTTGCCCGCGTCCGTGAACAACGCGTCCCGCTCATTCTGTCCGCCAGAACCTCCGCCAAAGGAGGACTGGGTCAGCTTCTTCTCAATTTCCGTGTTATATCCTGTATCCTCGTTCTGTTCTTTCAAGAACTCGGTTACATTTGATACCTCACCGTCCGATACGAAAGCGCCCTGCACACGGAGCGGCTTCGGATAGCCGGACGGATAAAACAGCATATCGCCGTTTCCTAACAGTTTCTCTGCGCCATTCATGTCGAGGATCGTTCTCGAATCCACGCCGGACGCAACAGAGAATGCGATTCGTGACGGCACGTTCGCCTTGATCACGCCTGTGATGACGTTGACGGACGGACGCTGGGTCGCGATGACAAGATGGATTCCCGCCGCACGGGCAAGCTGTGCCAGACGGCAGATCGCGTCCTCCACCTCGTTGGAGGCAACCATCATAAGGTCCGCCAGCTCATCAATAATAATGACGAGCTGCGGCAGTTTCTTCGGAATCTGATCTGCGGGGATATCGCCGCTGTCTATGATCGTCTGTACTTTCGCGTTATATCCCTTTAAGTCGCGTACATTTGAGGACGCGAACTTATTGTAACGGTCCATCATCTCCGCAACAGCCCAGTTTAATGCCCCCGCTGCCTTTTTCGGATCGGTGACTACCGGGATCAGAAGATGCGGAATCCCATTGTATACAGAAAGTTCTACTACCTTCGGGTCGATCATGATGAGTTTCACATCATCCGGGGATGAGCGGTAGATCAGGCTCATGATCATTGTATTGATTCCCACAGATTTACCGGAACCTGTCTGTCCGGCGATCAGAAGATGCGGCATCTTCGCGAGATCCGCGACGACTACCTGTCCGCCGATATCTTTACCTACCGCGAACGCCAGGGTCGACTTGTGGTTCTTAAACTCCGGACTCTCCAACAGATCACGCAGGTATACCATGCTGTTGACCTTGTTCGGAACCTCAATTCCCACGGCTGCCTTTCCCGGGATCGGTGCCTCGATACGGATATCCGCCGCAGCGAGGTTTAACTTGATATCGTCCGCCAGGGATAGGATCCGGCTCACCTTCACACCCTGTTCCGGGTGTAATTCATACCGGGTGACTGTCGGTCCGCAGCTGATATTCGTCACGGTGACTCCGACGCCGAAGTTTCTTAACGTCTGCTGGAGCTTGATCGCCGTATCCTTGAATTCCTGCTCTGACTGTCCCGCCACAGGAGTTCCCTTCTTCAAGAGGTCAAGCGGCGGGATCACATACGGTTTCTTCGGTTTTTCCTCAGTCTGCTTGATCTCCTTTAAGACCTCGTTTCCTGCCTCTTCTCTCTCGATGGCTTCCCGCTTTCTAGCTTCCGCCTTTTTCTTTATGATCTCTTCCGTGTCCGTCTCGATAACTTTTCCGGAAGCGGTCACGACCTGTCGGCGGTTGTCAGATGACTGGCGCGCCGGCTGTACCGGTTCCGCTGTCCGCGCAGCCGGTATTATCTGTTCAGTGAACACTTCCTCATCTTCAGGCTCTGAAGCTTCCATATTCTGTACTGCGCTAAATGCAGAAGATCCGCTGCTCTGACCGCTGTCATCTTCACTGTCATGGAAGTCTGCCGCGCGTTCGTGGAAGTCCGTGCTGCCTCCGTGGGCCGCCGCATAGGCGCGGCTTCCCGGCTCTGCTGCCTGGATCCAGTAGTCTTCATTCTCCACATACGGTTCTGTGTCGAGAAGCTCATCGTCTGTCAGATCCTGAACGGATCTTTCTTTACTTTCTTTACTCTCTTTAGATACAGATATTCCATCGGAATCCATATCAATGCCAGATGCGGCTGTAGGCCCAGATACAGATGCAGTTCCAGATTCCACTCCCGGCTTTGCTGTGCTGTCAACTGCCGATTCATGCCCCGTAACCTCTGTTCCATTGTCCACATTTTCCGCAGACATTGTATTATCTTTCTCTTTAACATTCTCCGCCCGGAAAATCTCTGCTCTTCTCTCCGCCTCTCTTCTCATGGACGCAAGGATCTCGTCATCGTCCTCCTCAGACTCGTCCACCTGGATATCCGGAATGTTCGATAAGACAGATACCTTCGGCTTTCTCTCCCAGGCCTCCGTCTCCTTTTTCTTCTCGTCCGGGAAAATGTCCTGATCATTAAAGGCACTTTCCCCATGACTGATAAACACATCCTCGTCCTCGTGGGATCCTGTCGGCACAGAATCTTCCTCGAACGGAACACGCTCCACATCATCTGCCGGATTCTTTTCAGACCGGTTTTCCGCACTCTTATCTTCCCGGGAAGCTTCCGTATTCTCTAACGGTCTGCCGCCCATGGTGATCTTTCCTTTAAAGATATCCGCCGGATCCGGCTGCATGTTCTTCGTCTCCGCCTTGAGATCCGCATTTTCATCTTTATATGTACCGGAAGCAGTTTTTTCCTGCTTCATATCGTCTGACTCGGACACAGCCTCTGCATCCACAACACCCATATAGCCGCCGGCAATTCCGCCGAAGTCCGGATTCCTTGAAAGATCCGTCGCCGCAAGGTCCACGCCCTCAACACGTTTCTCTTCCCGGAGTCTGCGTTTCTCCGCCTGACGCTCCTCGTGGATCTCTTTTCTTCTGCTGTAATCCTCCTTCGCATACTGGTACGCCTTTCCACTGCCTTTCTTTACCGCGGACACGAAGGACTTCTCCGTGATGCACACCAGGGAGATCGTCATAAATACGAGCAGGACCACATATGCCCCGATCGTCCCTACTGCCGTATGGAGGATCATAACGAGGATGCCGCCGATCACGCCTCCGCCGAGACCGCTCTGTCCGGCAGACTCATAGATATCGAGGATCGTCTGTCCCTCCTGGTATCCGCCACCGAACACGAGCTGCGCGAGACCGCAGAGCACGATCAGAAGCACCTCCACCGCGATCATCTTGTAGACCGCCCGGATATTTCCCTTATTGGAAGCGTAGAACAACAGTTCCGCGAACAGCAGCAACGGTGCCAAATAACCGATACAGCCGAACACGCCCAGCATGATCTGGCTGAAGAAATTCCCGAGAAATCCGCAGATATGGAAGTTGCTTAAAAATAACAGCACGCACACTGCGAAAGCGCCGAGGATCGCCGCCTCAGACTGTAAGAAGCTAGTGCCTTCCTCATACTCCGGTTCCGGTGTTCTTTTCTTCGCGGAAGATCTCGTCTCTGTCTTCGTTGTCTTATTTGTAGATGTCTGCGCGGACTTCAGTGTTGTCTTTGATGATGATTTTGTTCTCGCGGACGTCTGTGATTGTTTTGTCGTTTCTTTTTGCTTTCTGGTTCCAGCCAAGTGCTTTTCCCCCTTTAATTTTGCGGGGTAGATACCCCGGAGTATAGTATACAAAAAAAAATCCCAAATTGCAACCGTAAGAAATTATAAATCGAACGTATTTTCGATTGTTCTTAGACGAGTCCAATTCCACCTATTTCTTTTCCTCACTACACCTGGCATACACCTGTACTATTTTTAAATCTCATTGGCCAACCATTCATCGTCAGCATTTTACATCTTTATAATCCCTCATCAGCGCATTCAGTTTCTCGATCGCGTCCCTGATTCCGCCTTCCCCATCAATCAGTCCGCACTCCACTGCCTCTTTTCCGACTAATACCGTCCCCAGATCCTTTGCCAGCATCTTCGTGTTGTGCATGAGCCGCTTCATTTTTTCCCGGTCGATCTTGCTGTGTTCCGACACAAATCCTATGATCCTGTCCTCGATCATCTCAAAATATTCGTAAGTCTGGGCCGTTCCGATCACCATCCCGCTCATCCGCACCGGATGGACCAGCATGGTCCCGGTGGGAACGATAAACGAATAGTCCGATGCCACCGCAAGCGGAACCCCGATAGAATGGCTGTCCCCGATGACTAATGACACCGTCGGCTTGCTGAGGGAAGTGATCATCTCCGCCAGTGCAAGCCCGCAGCTCACATCCCCGCCGATGGTATTCACAAGGATCAGGACCCCTCCGATCTTCTCATCGCTCTCCACCTTCGCCAGTTCCGGCAGAATATGTTCATACTTTGTGGTCTTCGTGCTCCCGGATAGATTGTCATGCCCTTCGATCTCCCCAATGATAGATAAGAGATGGATCCTCTTCCCGTTCTCCTCCAGCGTCACCTGTCCGTTCTCCCGGATCCGCTCTTCCTCCGCCTTTGTCTCCTTCTGTTCCTTTTCATTCATAACAAAAAACTCCTTTCTGACATACCAGATACACCCAGTATGTCCAGAAAGGAGTTCTCATATTCATTTTTATCACAATATACCCGATTAGGACCTGTTTCCGATTACATCCACGATGCACACCGGAGTTCTGTAGTTCCAGGTAGAGATCTTGATTCCGCTTCTTCGGCTCGCTGCGTGGATGATCTGTCCATTGCCGATGTACATGGCAACATGGTTGATTCTTCCACGGCTGCTTCCGTAGAAGATCAGGTCGCCCGGCTTCATCTGGCTGGACTTGATCCGCTTTCCGCTGTTCGCCTGGGAACCGGAGTAATGCGGAAGGGAGATTCCGAAGTTCTTCATGACCGACATCGTAAATCCGGAACAGTCCGCGCCTCTTGTAAGGCTCGTACCACCCCAGACGTATGGATTGCCCAGGAACTTCATCGCGTAGTTTACGATCCGGCTCCGTAAGGAAGCGCTCTCCTCCGTCGGTGAGAACTTGATCGCCTCAGACAGGGCATACCGTACTTCCACAAATTCCGAGGAGACATAGGCGGAAGAAATCTCATCGTTTCCATCGCCTTCTCCGCCTTCATCGAATTCGATCTTTACCCAGCCGTCAAGCTGCTCCGCTACATGATACCGCTCATTCTCGGAGATCTGAGTCCAGATCTTCGCGTCGGTGGACGGCTCTGTTCTCGCGTTTAAGCGGTCCGCATGGACGATCGCCATCAGCTCCGCATGGCTCATGGCCGCTTCCTTCGCCGCGTCACCGGTCAGGATATATTCACTCTTTACATATCCCGTGATCCCTCCGGAGCTGATCTTATACCAGCCGTTGACATCCTCTAAGATCTCACATCCGGCATAGCTCGGGAGCTTTCCGATGATCTTTTCGGTCTCACCCGCACCGGCACGGATATTTAAGTAATTGGAGACGTTGGATACGCCCGGACGGTCATAGAAGTTTAAGACCATCGCCTTCATATCCAGCTTGTTTGCCTCATTCATACAGAACCGTTTTTCGGCGTAATCCGCAGAGATATAGCCGCCGGAGATCTGATACCAGCCATCCGTCTCCCCGAGAAGCTCATGCAGCTCGCCCTGAAGGCACTTTCCAACGATATTCCCATCCATAGACGGTGCCTCACGGATATTTAAATTGTCCGCGGTAATATATACGCGTTCCTTTACAAGATCTTTTGCCGCAGCCTTCGCCTCATCCCCGGTCAGAATATATTCCGCGCTGGCATATCCCTCAACCTCCCCGGAGCTGATCTTATACCAGCCCTCCAGAGTCTCCAGGATCTCACAGGCACTTCCGTCGGAAAGTGTTCCGATCACATTCGCCGCCTCATTCGGGTCTTTCCGGATATTTAAGTAGCCTGTGACCTTCGCAATACCAAGATTCGAGTAGGAATCGATCACTTCCTGAATCTTTGCATCCGTTTCCGCCGACTCAGATTCGATCTTTGCACGGCTCTCCTCCTCTGCCTGAAGAGAAGCTTCCTCCGCGCTCTCGATCTCTAAGGCGGACTCGGATGCAGCCTGCGCTGCCGCCATTTTTCCTTTTACGGCGCTCACAGCTTTTCCGCCAAATACCACCGCCACAACGATCACTGCAAGTACAGCCGCTCCGATCACAAGAATCCCGTACTGTTCCCAGAAAGACGGTTTTCTTCTACGCTTTCTGCTTGCCTTGTTGATAGAATCCATATAGTTTACTGTATCTTTATCATCATTCATGTGTTTATCTCCATTACTGTTTTCCGTCTTCCTGTACGATACATACGAACAATAGTGTAACATATTTGTAATAAAAAATCAAAATTTTTTCTATTAAAAAAGTATGAACGGATCCGGGACGGCTTTGTATTTTATTTAACACAATTTCAATTCATAATTGATAATATTGCCGGTTTTCTGTATAATATTTCTAAATATTTGTCCATATTGCTGTAGTTTTCCACCACCTGCAGCACGCTCAAAGACAAAGCAGCAACCCGTCCACCTCTGCATAAGTCGCCAAGACTTCTCTATACCCCGGGAGGTACCAGCTCATGAAGCACTACACAAGTCCCCGCATCCAGCGAGCGCAGCTATTCCTTATGAAAGTCTCCTCCTATCTGGAGATCGCCTGTGCCCTGATCCTGATCGTCGCGATCCTGATCGCCTTTATACCGGTTCCCCACAACCTGTACAGCCTGTATCTCGACAATGGCTTCGATCTTTCCGATTTCATGAAGAAAAGCTTCGATCTCGTCATCGGCGTAGAGCTTTTAAAAATGTTCTGCCGCCATGACATCGACTCCATCGTCGAAGTTCTACTCTTCTCCGTGGCAAGGCAGATGGTCATCGACCACCTTGCCATTAAAGAAGCTCTTATCGGCTGTATCGCCGTGGCGATCCTCTTCGCTGTCCGCAGGTTTCTCTTTGTACCCATCCTGGATAATCCGGATGAGCAGGAAAGGAAATTAGAAAAAGACCAGTACATCAAAGAGCGGATCGCGGACGCGATTGCAGCCTACAAAAAGGAGATGGGCGCAACTTCTTTACGGGAGCGCGCAGAATCATCCGTCAACACGGCCGCTGCAGACCCGCTAAACGCGAAAGAAGGAAGCGAGTAGAGGATTTTCCTCTTCCCGCTTCCTTTTCTTTTTTCTGTATGATGCCATCCAGGTACTTTCCCCGGCACGGCTGTCCTTCTCCTGCATTCTCCCTACATCAACGGTGCGATCAGCCGCATCGCCTTTCCGCAGAACTTATGCAGTGCCGGAAGTGCCTCTACGCTCTCTTTTGTCATCCGCACGCATTTCGGCAGCGTCTCATCAAAATCCTTTTTGATCTGCTCCACCACCGGATTCTCATAAATATAAACCCCGCACTCAAAATTCAGATACTGGCTCCTGAAATCCATATTGACGGATCCAACCACAGCTTTCTCCCCATCGCTGACAAACGTCTTTGAGTGGACAAAGCCCGGAAGATACTCGTAGATCTTTACCCCCGCCTCTATAAGCTCCGTATAGTAGGAATGGGCCAGCATGAACGCGGACTTTTTATCGGGAATATGCGGCATGATGATGACCGTGTCCACCCCGCGCTTAGCCGCATAGGTCAGGGCTGTGATCATATCATCATCGAGCACCAGATAGGGGGTCATAATGTACACATATTTCTTTGCCTGGTAGATGATATCAAGATAAAGCTGGTGTCCCACCGGTTCCCCGTCGATCGGGCTGTCAGAAAACGGGATCGAAAATCCGTCCATGTCAAGCTCCGGAGAATGGAAATAGTCCCCGGTGTCAAGATACGGGCCGTAATCAAAATCCGAATCGAGCTTTTTTGTGCAGACATCCCACATCTGGAGGAACATGACCGTAAAGTTCTTCACGGCTTCTCCCTTCAGACGGATCGCGTTGTCCTTCCAGTGGCCGAACCGGACTTTCCGGTTGATATACTCGTCCGCGAGGTTCACGCCTCCGGTGTAGGCGGTATGGCCGTCGATCACAAGGATCTTTCTATGGTCACGGTTATTCTGGCTCGTAGAGATCGCCGGACGGATCGGATTGAAAATCCGGCAGCGGATCCCCTTTGCCTCCAACTCCTTCGGATAATCGTGGGGCAGGTTGGAAAAGGAGTTCATGCCATCATAGAGGATTCTTACCTCCACGCCCTCTTTCACCTTCTGCTCAAGGATCTTCAGGATCGAATCCCACAGGATTCCTTTTGAGATAATGAAGTATTCGACAAAAATATACCTTCTGGCCTTTTGGAGCTCCTGAAGGACATCCGTATAGAACTCATCCCCCAGCGGAAAATATTTGAAGTTCGTGCGGTCCCAGGTGGGATAGCCGCCGCTTTTCTTCATATAATGGCTGAGATTCGCATTTCTCCGGCTCCTGCGGCTAAGCCTTTCATAGACAGCCGTGTCCTGTTCCAGAAAGTGGTCCGTCCGCTTCCGGACCTCAGCGATCCGTTTTGCAAAGATCTTCGTCTCCATCTGAAGCTGGATAAACACGTAAAACAGGGTTCCGAATACAGGAAACAGCAGGACAGGGATCAGCCACGCCATTTTAAAGCTGGCGTTCTGCTTTTCATTCAGGATATGGATCGTGAGGATCGCGCTGATCAAAGCGAAGGAGCCGTATCCCCAGGCCTGATATTTGTTATCCAGCCATACATAGATCCAGAAGAAAAACGCCAGCTGCAGCGCGATAAACAGCAGAAAGAACATGGTTCGTCCGAATACAACCCTTAAAAGACCACGCTTTCCTCTTCCCTTCATTTCATCCATTTCGATCATAAATTATGCCTCATATCTTCTGTTAAGCCGCCGGAGACTGTTTCCCCGGCGGCTTCTTTTTATCTGATCCTCAACGCAGCCTGTGCATCAGGAGCATTTAATCTTCCAGTGCCTGTCTTAAATCTTCGATGATATCATCCGCATCCTCAATTCCAACGCTGAGACGGATCAGGGACGGATCAACTCCCGCCTCCACGAGCTGCTCATCGGTGAGCTGGCGGTGGGTATGGCTTGCCGGATGGAGAATGCAGGTTCTCGCATCGGCAACATGTGTGACGATGGCAACGAATTTCAGTTTGTCCATGAACTCTCCTGCCGCCTGTCTTCCTCCCTTTAATCCAAAAGAGATCACGCCGCAGCTTCCATCCGGCATATATTTTTCAGCCAGGGCATGGTACTTGTTCTCCTTTAAGCCCGGATAATTGACCCAGGCCACATCCTCTCTCGCAAGCAGCCACTCCGCAACCTTCTGGGCATTCTCACAGTGCTTCGGCATTCTGAGGTGCAGGGTCTCAAGACCAACATTTAAAAGGAAAGCGTTCATCGGGGCCTGGATCGAACCCAGATCACGCATAAGCTGCGCAGTCGCCTTTGTGATATAGGCTTTCTTACCGAAGCGCTCGGTATACACGATTCCGTGATAGGATTCATCCGGTGTGGTAAGTCCCGGGAATTTATCCGCATGGGCATTCCAGTCAAAGTTTCCGCTGTCAACGATGCAGCCGCCGACCGTCATCGCATGTCCGTCCATATATTTTGTGGTAGAATGGGTCACGATATCCGCGCCCCACTCGAACGGACGGCAGTTGATCGGTGTCGCAAAGGTATTGTCCACGATAAGCGGAACCCCGTGCCTGTGGGCAAGGCGGGCAAACTTCTCAATATCAAGGACGACAAGGGCAGGGTTCGCGATCGTCTCGCCGAATACCATTTTTGTATTCGGGCGGAACGCCTTCTCGATCTCCTCCTCCGGCGCATCCGGATCCACCAGTGTCACATCGATCCCCTGTTTCTTCATTGTCACCGTAAACAGATTGGATGTTCCGCCGTAGATCGTCGCTGCGCTGATAATATGGTCACCCGCATTGCAGATATTGAAGGCCGCATAGTAGTTCGCCGCCTGCCCGGAAGATGTAAGCATCGCAGCCACTCCGCCTTCCAGCTCACAGATCTTTTCCGCTACCGCATCATTCGTCGGGTTTGCGAGTCTTGTATAGAAATAGCCCTCTTCCTCCAGATCGAACAGTCTTCCCATCTGTTCGCTCGTCTCATATTTAAAAGTTGTGCTCTGATAAATCGGAAGAACTCTCGGCTCTCCGTTCTTTGGTTTCCATCCGCTCTGGATGCAGATCGTTGCCGGTTTTCTCTTTTCTCCCATGATCGTCTCCTCCATTGTGTCTGACATATGGACTGCGCAGAAAGCGCAGACCTGCTGAATAGATCCATCATAGCACACTTTATCTTTCACATCAACCTACTAAAGTTCTATAGTTGTTCTCATGTTACTGTGCACAGGCAGGAATTTTCCGAACTGAAAATTCTGTACAATACAACGGTGGCATTGGATTTTTCCGCTGTTTCATGAATCTGGTGTTAGAAATTGACTTTTCCCGTTAAAAAGGTTAAAATAGAGATAATATATAGCCGTCTTTTCAGGCGGTTGTACCAATCCACTTTCGAAAGGAGTCTATTGCAATGGCATTTTTTACAGATATGAAACGCAGCCTCACCGAAACTGGGAAACAGGTTGCCCAGAAGACAAAGGAGCTTTCTGACACGGTCCAGTTAAAAACACAGCTCTCAAAGGAGAAAGAGGCGTTGAACCGTCAGTATGCGCAGATCGGCAAAAAGGTATTTGAAGCCGCAAATGAAGCAGATGAGGAAGCCTACACTGCAGAATTCACCCTGATCCGTGAAAGCTTAAAAACCATCGACGAGCTTCAGGACAAGCTCTCCACCTTAGAAGGATTTATCCACTGTCCGGAATGCGGTGCAAAGATTGAAAAGGCCTCTGCCTTCTGCAGCAAGTGCGGTGCAAAGATTGCGGAGACAAAGCCGGAGGACGACGATATCGATGTTGTTGATACAGCTGAAGCATCCGAAACTGCCGGAGAAGAAAAGACGGATGAGGCCTGCACCTGCGAGGCCGTTCCGGATGAGAAATTTGAGGCCGAATCTGCTGAGACGACTGTAAACGTTACAGAGGATCAGGAATAAGCTATTTTCGCAATGGCGGGACCGGTCCAGTGGGACCGGAACTAAATAAACAGTGCAAAAAGACCGTCTGTGGGCATACGATATCTTTCCTGTCGTTTCCCGCAGACGGTCTATTTTTGCTTTTTAGCTTATGTTTTCTCACGGTCAGCACAGCAAGTGCGCAGACCTGTTAAACAGTTACTACCGTTTCTTATTTTTACCGCTCGCCCACAAATACCGTGACGAAAGCCCCGGCAGCCATGAGGACGATTCCAAATAAGATCTCCCACAGTGACAGGGAGCCGAGCTTCGATACAAGTCCCGTGTTGATAAAGATTGCGATCGGGGACGAGATCACGAGGCCTAAGATCGCGCAGAATGTCTGCACGCCGTACTTCTCAAAGAGGAACGTGATCAGCTTAGCGATCAGAAAGATTCCCAAAACCACTCCGATCCCAAACGGCGCCAGGAGCAGGATCCCGTCCTTCATGCCCGCAAGGTCAAAGGCACGGAGATTGTCAAGGAATGTCTTGATCGTATTGATGATCGCGTAATAATAGCCAAAGATCATCAGCATCATGGAGCCGGAAACACCCGGAATTACCATTGTGGCAGAAGCCACAATGCCGAGAATAAATAAGATCACCATATTCCCCGGAGTCACCGTGATCACCGTGAGGGCTTCCTTGCTTTCCTTTAAAAGCGGCATGCCGCCGGAGATCGCAAAGGCGATCACAAAGGCAAGGATTCCAAAGACACCGATCCCGCCTGAAGATACCTTTGCCCTCATGGACGAAAAGATTGCCGGGAGTCCGCCGAGGATCAGGCCCACAAACGCCATACAGGTAACGAAGGTATGCTTATCGAGCAAGTATTCGACGGCGTAGGTAAAACCCACAATGCCGATTCCGGCGCCGATGAGGATCGGGATCAGAAACAGGATACTCTTTTTGAATTCCCGAAACAGACCGGAGATCGAACCGATGAGCCGGTCATAGATGCCGAGAGACACCGCCATCGTTCCGCCGGAAACGCCCGGAATGATGTTCGCGATGCCGATCATGATTCCCTTTATGATATTTCCAAAAAATTCCATGATAAACCTCCGATTTCTCTATCCTTATTCCAGATTCAGGAAACGGCAAAACCCAGCAGTTCCCTGCCAGGTTTTCCCTCTCCTATTCAGACTTGTTCGATTATACATGATATTCGTTGATCTATCAATCGTTTTTCATCACTCCGATGCCTTTTCTAACAGATTTTGTACTGATTTTACTGTAATTTAACGCTTTCTCAATGCATTCCGGAACCGTATCTCCCATGATCTGGTAGACCCGTTCGTCCACAGTTCCATTTCCGGAGGAAAAGACGCTGTCGGGTTTTATGGACACATAGATCTCGATTCCCATCTCATAGGTGCAAAGGCGGTTTCTGTCAAGCATGACCCCCGACGCACTGGCGGAAAGGATGTCCTCGATCTTCCTCCGGTTCTCCTCCGACCCGTCATTTACAATGGTGATCATCTTCTGACCGTTATAATAAACAGGGCTCAATTCCGTTTCTGTCGCCACTCCCCCGCCGTCTTCGCTGATCGGAACGTCCTCTCCTGTGACCGCATCCTCCCCGGTTACAGTGCCTTCGTACTCCATCGGATACAGGATCTTTACCTGTGTGACATCATCCACAGAGAGCTTCTCTGTCACATCCGCGCCCGCCTGCTTTAAGAGGGCAATAGTCTTTGTAAAGGACGGATAGACCGGAACGAAGTTCACTATCTGCATATCATCCATTCGGAATCCCGGGGAAGTATAGCCTCTCTGGGTGCTGATCGCGCCGAGATACTCATTCTCCGCCTTTGTGAGAAATCTCAGTGCTGCCACCGGAGCCTCGACGGCTCTCTCATTGATGGTGAGGCCTGCCAGTTCCTCCTGATACGCCGCGAGGATCTCCGCACGGAGTGTGTCATCCGCACTCACCTCAAGGATACCACGGTCTGACAGCCAGTAGATCCCCGTAATATTCTCCGGCTGATAGGACATCACCGGATATGTGCCGTCCTTGTACTCCTTCGTCGCATAGATCTCATCCAGAGTACTGCCAAGAACGGAACGGGTGATCCGATAAGAACGATAAACCGTCTTTCCGTTTTTCTGCCGATAGCCTGCCTCAACATAGATCATATAGCCGCCGTCATTGCGGTAGCTGTAGGAGTTGTCTCCTTTCAACCGCAGGTCTCTCTGCTGCTTCGCGTTCTCTACCGACTTTTCCGCAAAGGCACGGACTACCGCGTAATCGGTAAGCTTCATATTTGCGTCCGCGTAATCACTTGAATTCATATAGCGCCAACTATAAGAATCACCGCTCCGGTACGGAAGCCCGCAGTCCGGCTCATTGTCAAGGTTCAAGTCGATGGATGCGGATACAAAGTCCTTTTCATCCGGAATATAGGAATCAAATCCAAAAACGTCTGTCCAGAAGGCCCCCACCACAAGGAGAGCTATGACACCTCCGATCACCGTCTGGACCGGATTTGCAAAAAGCTTCGTGAAATCAAAATGATAAATGATCTCGATGAGGCAGCTCGTAAGTACAAGTCCAAGTACAAAGCCGACCGCCGCCCATACGCCGCTGTAGTAGATGCTCCATAAGAATACCGTCGTGGTCACGGTCATCGGAACGAGAAGCAGGATCTTGATCGGCGCCTGAGTCTTCTTAAATGACATGGCCTTTCCTGCCGCCTCCGAAGGGCGGATCCTATAGAGGACCAGTGCGATCCCGGTGAGGATCACCGCCGCAAAGATCCCGAGCCCGCAAAGCTTTAAGAGCTCTGCACCGCTGTCAGCGGTACTCTGCAGCTCCATCTGGATCCTGGAAAATCCATAGTCGATATCGTCATAAAACTGGTCTGAGTGGAACATCTCAAGCCCCGCGCCTGCCAGTTTTGTGAAATAGCCGATGGGGGAACCGTATTTTGCAAGCCAATACACATCGCCCTCTCTTCCCCGTGTCACAAAGAACAGGGATTTTAAGCCCTCGATCAGCAGGGAGACCGCCGGCAAATATCCGTACAGGACGCCTGCGCCGAGGATCGAGATAAAGAGATTCCCTGTGAGAAGCACCGCGATCACCATCACCACATAGATCAGGAGAAATCCGATCATATTGACCGCGAAGGAAGCAAACATCATCCTGAAAAGATCGCCTGCCGCGATCCCGTTTCCGCAGAAAATTCCAAACGCCGCAAACATATTGATCAGGTAAGCGGCCAGGATGATCAGGAATCCGTCAAGGAATTTCACGGTAAACAGCATCTCCCTCTTTACTGGGAGGCTGTTGTAAAAATCGATCTGTTTCTTTGAGTGGAGATACAAAAATCCTGTGAGTCCAAGAATCATCGCCGCGGCTCCGACCACCATGAAGAGGACATAATTTTCAAAACCCAGGATCTCACCGGCAAGCCGCAGGATCTTCGTCTGGCGCAGTGTCTCCGGCACCATATTCTCGTATCCGGTTCCGGAGATCAGCCATTGCTTGTACTGGTTTCCGATCTCTCCGATCCCCATGGCTGCCGCCATCGGCATCGCAAAAAACAGTGCCAGAACCGAGAAACCGATGGCCCAGAGTCTCCGCTTCAGGTCCTCCTTCATAAGTTTAAAAAATAAGTTTCTTGATGTCATATCCTGCCACCTCCGTTTCACTGATAAAGATTTCTTCCAAAGACAGCGGAATCAGCTCGAAGAACAGCGGTTCGCACGCCGCCATCTGCCGTTCTACATTCTCCCTCGCGCCGCGGACGGTGATCGTCGCGAGACTTCCCCTGTATTCCGTCTTTAAAATATCAAGCTCCGTAAGGTCTTCCACTTTTATGCCGGGTTTTAAGACACACTGGATCTTGTGAATGTTTAACTTCATATCGTCCAGATCCTTAGAGAGCAGGATCCCGCCTTTGTGTAAAAGGCCGACATGATCACAGATATCCTCCAGCTCTCTCAGGTTGTGGGAGGCGATGATCGGAGTCAGATTCCGCTCCGCCATATCGCTCGCGAACAGGCTCTTTACCGCCTGACGCATCACCGGATCAAGACCGTCGAAGGTCTCGTCGCAGAAGATATAGTCCGTCCCCGCACAGATTCCGTAAAGAATGGAAAGCTGTTTTTTCATTCCCTTTGAGAATGTGGAGATCTTTCTCTTTTTGTCCAGATCAAAGGACTGTAAGAGATGGAAAAATCTTGGCTCATCAAAGGCTGGGTAAATGGACTTATAAAATTTCATAAGCTCCAACGGAGTTCCGTTGGCGAAAAAATACTGGTCATCAGAGATATAAAAGAATCTCGATTTCACCGCCGGGTTCTCGTACACGTTTTCACCGTCGATCAGCACCTCTCCCTCGTCCGGTTTTAAGATTCCGCTGACCATGCGCAGGAATGTACTTTTTCCGGCACCGTTCGTTCCTATCAGTCCGAATACACTGCCGTCCCTGATCTTCGCGCTGATGTGATCGACCGCCAGAATATCATCAAACCGTTTTGTCAATCCGTTTGTCTCGATCATTCGTCTCCACCTCCGTTTCTCTTTGCCGCTTTATACTGAATCTCTACCATATTTTTGATCTCGTCGCCGGGAATTCCCACCCGGATCGCCTCATCGATCATATCACTCACCTGAAGGAGAACTTCCTTCTTCCTGTTTTCCTTCATCACTGTATTATCTGCCACAAAACTTCCCTTCCCCTTCACTGTGTAAATATACCCCTGCCGCTCCAGTTCCACATAGGCGCGCTGGATCGTATTTGGATTGATGGACAGCTCCATCGCCAAGCTTCGCACCGACGGCAGCGGTTCATTCTCTTTCATAACGCCGAGCAGCATCAGCTCCTCGAGCTTCGAGACCACCTGTTCGTAGATCGGGCGGCGGTCTTTGTGATCTAATAGAATCATAGGCATCCTCCTTTCTATGCAGCTTGCGACTTTGATGCGCAGCCCTGTACAAAAAAGCGCTTATGTAAGCAAACTTACAACACACTTTTTCGCACATGTCCGTTCATGTCTCAACTGTATGAATACTCTTAATACACTTAATATAGTAAAAAAGGCCCGTAATGTCAATGAACATCACAGGTCTTTTCTCTTACGGAATTCTTACGATACAGTACAGTCTCGTGCATGCACAAATTTTTTCCAGCTGCCCACTGGCAGTTTCTTCCGGGCACACCGCAGCGCAAAAAGACCCCGGCCACAGCCGAAGCTGTTCCGGGGTCTTTCGTGATTCCGTTAATTATTTCTCATCGTAGAGTGTAACTAACTTCTCAAGGTAAGCGTACTTATCCTTAGCGTTCTGCTCTGCCTTAGCAAACAGCTTCTCAGCTCTTGCCGGGTTCTTAAGTGCGAGGGATGTGTAACGAACCTCACCCTTGATGAACTCCTGGTAGTCAACTGTAGCCGGCTTGCAGTCAAGGCTGAACTTCTTGCCCTCAGCTGCCGGGTTGAATCTGAAGAGATTCCAGTAACCGGACTGAACAGCAAGCTTCTCCTCTGTCTGAGCCTTTGCCATACCCTTCTTGATACCATGGTTGATACACGGAGCGTATGCAATGATCAGGGACGGTCCCGGATATGCCTCAGCCTCAGCGATTGCCTTGATGGTCTGGTTCATATCAGCACCCATAGAAATCTGTGCAACGTATACATAGCCATAGCTCATAGCGATTGCAGCAAGGTCTTTCTGCTTAACTTCTTTACCGCCTGCAGCGAACTGAGCAACAGCACCTGTCGGAGTAGCCTTGGAGGACTGTCCGCCTGTGTTGGAGTAAACCTCAGTGTTGAATACCATGATATTGATATCCTTGCCGCTTGCAAGTACGTGGTCTACACCGTTGAATCCGATATCGTAAGCCCATCCGTCA
The DNA here is from genome assembly GCA_902496665.1 of uncultured Clostridium sp. Classification (GTDB taxonomy): domain Bacteria; phylum Bacillota; class Clostridia; order Lachnospirales; family Lachnospiraceae; genus Pilosibacter. Next base: position 67,361 of record CABVBU010000005.1, read on the forward strand.
CCACCGAAGATCCACTGGGACTTCTTAGCTAAGAAATCTTTGTTCTTAACGATGTCCTTGCATGTCGGGCAGTCGATATTCTCAAGAGCAGCAACAAGTTTGTCAGTTGCAACGCCGTTTGTAGCGCCAACACCGAATGTGTCTAACCACTCCTGGCAAGCAGCCTTAACTTCTGCTGTTGCGTTCTCGTTTGCAGCAACTTCCTCAACTTTAGCCTTTAAGCCATCGCGAATCGCCTGCTGAGCGAGTAACATACCATAACCGAACTCAGCGTTATCCTCGAACAGGGAGTTAGACCAAGCCGGTCCCTTGCCTGCCTTGTTTGCTGTGTAAGGTGTGGACGGTGAAGAGTTACCCCAGATAGAAGTACATCCTGTTGCGTTTGCGATGTACATTCTGTCACCGAATAACTGTGTGATCAGTTTTGCGTACGGCGGCTCACCACAGCCTGCGCATGCGCCGGAGAACTCAAGGAGCGGCTGTTTGAACTGGCTGCCCTTTACAGTTGTCTCTTTGAATTTATCGATTACATCCTGCTTGATGTCAAGTGTCTGGCCGTAGTTGAATACTTCCTGCTCTGCAGTGTTTCCTTCAAGCGGAACCATTGTAAGAGCCTTCTCACCCTTCTTGCCCGGGCATACGTTCGCACAGGAACCACATCCGGTACAGTCAAGAGCGGAAATTGTCATAGCGAACTTGTACTCCGGCATACCAGTCATCGGGATGGTCTTTGTACCAGCCGGTGCCTTAGCAGCCTCTTCCTCTGTCATAGCTACCGGACGGATAACTGCGTGCGGGCAGACATAGGAACAGAAGTTACACTGGATACAGTTGTCCGGATTCCAAACCGGTACGTTAACTGCGATACCACGTTTCTCGTATGCAGCGGAACCGGACGGAGTTGTACCGTCAACGTAATCCTTGAATGCGGATACCGGGAGGTTGTTACCTTCCTGAGCATTTACAGCAGCCTGGATATTGTTAACGAAATTGATAACATCCTCGCGGCCCTCTGTAGCGTGAACCATGTCAAGACCTTCGTCTGCGCAGTTCTTCCAGCTCTCCGGAACCTGAACCTCTACAAGTCCCTTAGCGCCGGCGTCGATCGCTGCCCAGTTCTTCATAACAACGTCCTCACCCTTACGGCCGTAAGTAGCCTTTGCAGCTGCTTTCATAAGCTCGTTAGCCTTGTCAGCCGGGATGATCTTTGTTAACTCGAAGAATGCGGACTGAAGGATTGTGTTGATACGGGTCGGGCCCATACCTGTCTCGATACCAAGTTTAACACCGTCGATGGTGTAGAATTTGATGTTGTGGTCAGCGATGAACTTCTTAACCTGTCCCGGTAAGTGTTTCTCAAGACCCTCAGCATCCCACGGGCAGTTGAGGAGGAATGTACCGCCGTCAACAAGCTCCTGAACCATGTTGTACTTACGGATGTATGCCGGGTTATGACATGCAACGAAGTTTGCTTTGTGGATCAGGTATGTGGACTTGATCGGAGTATGTCCGAAACGTAAGTGGGACATTGTGACACCGCCGGACTTCTTGGAGTCATAATCGAAGTAAGCCTGAGCGTACATGTCTGTGTTGTCACCGATGATCTTGATGGAGTTCTTGTTAGCACCTACAGTACCGTCTGCGCCAAGACCCCAGAACTTACAGTTTGTAGTTCCTTCCGGAGTTGTAACAAGCGGAGCGCCTAACTGTAAGGAAAGGTATGTCACATCATCGTTGATACCGATTGTGAATCTCTTTTTCTCTGTGTTCTCGTATACAGCAACAACCTGTGCCGGTGTTGTATCCTTGGAACCAAGACCGTAACGGCCTGAGAATACCGGAACCTTATCGAACTTGGAGCCCTTTAATGCTGCAACAACATCAAGGTATAACGGCTCGCCGATGGAACCCGGCTCTTTTGTTCTGTCGAGTACGGAGATCTGCTTAACAGTATCCGGAATTGCCTCGATCAGGGCTTCTGTGCAGAACGGTCTGTACAGACGAACTTTGACAACGCCGACCTTCTTGCCCTGTTTTGCAAGGTAATCGATTGTCTCCTCGATTGTATCGTTTACGGAACCCATAGCGATGATAACGTGCTCAGCGTCAGCAGCTCCGTAGTAGTTGAACAGCTTGTAATCTGTGCCGATCTTAGCATTTACTTTATCCATGTACTCCTGTACGATTGCCGGAAGAGCATCGTAGTACGGGTTACATGCCTCTCTTGCCTGGAAGAAGATATCCGGGTTCTGAGCGGAACCTCTCTGTACCGGATGGTTCGGGTTCAGAGCGTTCTTACGGAATGCATCAATGGCATCCATATCAGCCATTTCTTTTAAATCTTCGTAATCCCATGTCTCGATCTTCTGGATCTCGTGGGAAGTACGGAAACCGTCGAAGAAGTTGATGAACGGAACTTTACCCTTTAATGCTGCAAGGTGTGCAACCGGTGTTAAATCCATAACTTCCTGTACGCTGGATTCGCAGAGCATTGCGCATCCGGTCTGACGACAGGCATAAACGTCGGAGTGATCACCGAAAATATTTAATGCGTGAGTTGCTACGCAACGAGCGGATACGTTGAATACGCCCGGGAGCTGCTCACCAGCGATCTTATAGAGATCCGGGATCATAAGAAGAAGACCCTGAGAAGCTGTATAAGTTGTTGTTAATGCACCTGCTGCAAGGGAGCCATGTACGGCACCGGCAGCACCTGCCTCGGACTGCATCTCAGTAATCTGTACCGGCTGTCCGAACATGTTTGTTCTTCCATCGGTTGCCCATTCATCGGTAGCTTCCGCCATCGGGGAAGAAGGGGTAATCGGGTAGATGGCTGCTACATCCGTAAATGCATAGGAAGCATGAGCGGCTGCATGGTTACCATCCATGGTTTTCATTTTTCTTGCCATAGTTGATTTCCTCCTATAAAGTGTATAAATATGTAAATATTTATTTAACTTGCTTGTGCCCTGCATACGCAGAACATCTATAGATTATTATAGCAATTTTTCCCTAAAATGCAAACCAAAAACACCGGAATCATGTACCAAATCATAAACAATATTAAAATTTCCGCATTATCTTTCCACATTATGGAATGTTGTCCACATTGTGAGAATAGTCATTTAGTTAGTTTTAGTAAACTTATATTTCGGCTCCGAGTTAGTTTTGACAAACCAGCATATCAATAAAGATCTTTCATTTTGATATGTATTTCCTTTAAATAAAAAGTGGTGATCCAGGAAATATATTTTATTCCTGTTCACCGCTTTTTTATATAAAGTAAGTATTTAATTTTCCATGCACTGGACTGACCAGTTTTTTTAGGCACGGATAACCAGTCCTATATGACAGACCCGGTCTATTTCCGGCAAATAAAATCTTCTACCGTCTCCTACTGCCCATTCGGAGAAATCAGCCCCATGTCAGATGGTGCCTGGTTCGTTTCCGCCGGAGCTGCCGTCGTGGCCTCGTTCACATATCCCGGACCGTAATTCTCACCCGGGGATGGCGCTGCCGTTGTCGGCGCAGCTGTCGTCTCCGCCGCTGTTGTCTCTGCAGGTGCTGCTGCCGTTGTCTCGCCCGCTGCCTCAGAGGACGCAGCCGATGCATCGACAGATGCAGGTTCTGTCGCCGCCACGGTGCCGGAAGTGTTGCGCTTGATGGTCGCCGCCTTTCCGGTGTAGGTGCTGTTGTGGAGAAGCACATCGCTCACAACCTGTCCGTTCTTCTTCGTGATCAGCTTCGTCTGCCATCTGCTGCCCGGAGTTGCCGCTTTCGCAACGACCTCTACACCCGGCTCCAGTGTTAGATCCTCGACATAGGTCGGTGTCGGCGGATCCAGCTCCTTGATTTTCTCAGAATGCATGGAGACAGTCACGCCGTCCTCCAGAATCGGATTTCCGTAGATGGATACCGTCAGTGTCTGGTTGGAGTATGCCGCCTTGATTCCCACTGCAGTCTTTGAGTTGTTTACAAACCGCAGATCCGGACCGGCATAGCCGTCATAGCTGACCATTGCATCCTCACCGGGAGTTACATAGGACGGCTCGTAGGTGTGGGCATGGCGCTCAGTGGTCTTGAGACCTGCGAATACGACCGCATTGTAAAGAGTCGAGGACACCTGGCAGACACCGCCGCCCGGTTCCTGTACCACAACGCCGTTTGAGTAGGCGCCCGCCGGTTTGTAACCTTTTTCCGTTGTACGGTTTCCCGTCATCTTATTGAAGGAGAATTCCTCGCCAGGCTTAATGATCGTTCCGTTGATCGCCGCGCAGGCAAGACGGATATTCTCATTTCTATCCTTGTTTGTCGTTGTCTTTGTCGTGTAGGTTCCGATGCGCTTAAAATTTTCCCGCGCCTGGGCCTCCGTGATCTCCGGCTGGACCTCGTCTGCTGTCGCCGTGATCGTCTTATTGTACTCTCCCGCCTTCATTGCAGAGAGAATATCGGATGTGAGTTTCTCCTGATCGATCTTCTTTCCGGTCTGGGCACCGGCAAATGTGAATTTATCGGATGCCTTATCATAAGTAGAGATCGATCCATTCTTCGGCTCCACATCCCATTTTGCGGCAAGAGCTTTTACTTCCACCTGAACCGCGTCATCGAGACCGTCAGTCTCCACGGTATAGTCCCCGGATTCCTTCTTCGCAAATGCTTTTTCGATTACAGCGTCCACATTCGCTTCCATCAGGTTCGGGAGATCTGCGGTCTCATCGCCGAAGGAGACCTTCATCTCCCAGCCCATATCTTCCAGAACCTTCTTGATCGCCTCTGTTTTTGTCAGACCATGGACCTGGACTCCGTTCACAGTGATCTCCGCTGCCATCTCTGTCTCAGGCTCTGTCGTCTCTGTCTCCGATTCACTTTCCACGCTGGTTTTATCGTCTCCGGATCGCGCGCAGCTCTGGAAACCCACCGCCGCACAGATCAGTAAGATCAGCACTCCGATCACGATCAGTATGATCTTTGCCATATCCGGCCCCTGGCGTCTTCCGCGCCGTCTTCCGGAACCTCCTCTTCTGGATCCGGTTCCCCGGCTTCTCGCATTCTGGACTGCCATGATACGGTCCGCGCTGCTTGACTGGCGGGAACGTCTTCCGCCCGCTCTGCTGTTCCTGTATGTGTCACTCATTTCTTCTCACCTTTTATCTTAAACCATTGATATTCTCTGCTCCGTCAGTTCAGTATTTCAAGGGTGCAGATATGCAGGTATTAGTATAGCATAATTTATAGAAAATGGAATAACAGAAATCTTAAATTTTATTCACAATTTTGTCTCAAATATGTTAAACTAGGTAACAGTTGGAAATTATTCGGAAAGGATATTTATTATGAAATTAATAGATCTTCACATACACTCCACCGCCTCCGACGGATCCTTAACTCCCACGGAGGTCGTAAACCGCGCCAACGATCTCGGTCTCACCGCAATGGCCCTCACGGACCACGACACCGTCGCAGGAATCGACGAGGCACTTGAGGCCGCAAAAGATCTCGACATGGAGGTCATCCCGGGAATTGAGATCTCCTGTATCTACAAAGAAAAAGAGATCCATATCCTGGGTCTCTACATTGATCATAAGGATCCGGAGCTGCTCTCCTTTTTAAAGGAAGCGTCCAGAAAACGCCATGACCGCAATATGGAAATGTTAGCCGCATTTAATAAGGATGGATTTGAGATCACCGGGGAAGATCTCCTCTGCGGAAATCCCGGAACCGTCATCACCCGTGCTCATTTCGCGAGAGCACTCTTAAAGCACGGATATGTAACTTCCGTGGACCAGGCTTTTAAAAAGTATCTAAACCCGGACCGCCCATATTACCGCTCCAGGGAACTGATCACCCCGGAGGAGGTTCTCGCGGCGCTTCTCGGTGCCGGCGGTTTCCCGGTTCTCGCCCATCCGCTCCAGTATAAGCTCGGCTGGGCCGGCACGGAGGAACTCGTTTCCATGCTCACCGACCATGGTCTCCGCGGGCTCGAGTGTTTCCACTCTTCCAATAACCAGGATGAGAGTGGAAAGCTCCGCAAACTCGCAAAAAAATACTCCCTCGCCCCCACTGGCGGCTCTGACTTTCACGGTGCCGCAAAACCCGATATCGAGATCGGTTCCGGCCGCGGCGGGCTTCGGATTTCGGCGCTTTACCTGGATGATATCAAACTTTCTATGTTTATGGCTGGAATGGGCAGAAGCTAAACAGATATTGTTCTCAATATTTGCCGTACTGCCGCAGAGATCTTCGCCGCCAGCCTATGATCTCCCCCGCCGGAAGTAATTCCGACAACAGTATCGCCGTCTTTCGCGATTCCCGGAAAATAAAAATCACATTGATCCCGGTTTGACGCATTGTTTACCGGGATCTTTTTTTTACGGCAGTCACAGACTATCTTTTCATTTACCTCCGGGACTGCTGCTGCAAGAACAAATACAAATTGAGAAGCTCCTCCTGCATTTCCCAGACTTTCAAGGTCCGTCTCATCATATCGTTTTTTCTTCCAGAGAACCTTTTCCCGCAGCTCCTCACACACTTCCGGAGATATAACAGTGATCTCGCACCCGAACTCCAAAAGAGTCCGCACCCTCCTCGCCGCGATCTTTCCGCCGCCGACTACAAGCACTTGCCGCCCCTCAAGGTCCACAAACAATGGAAAACATGCCATTTTTTTCGATCCTTTCCCGCTTTTTGGTACATTTTCGACAGTCCGCCCTGCCTCCGCCAGATCTTTCCCATAAATTCTATAAAAATCCAGTTTTTGATTGTTAAAATTTTATCTATTCCGTCGATTGTTTTTTTCCTACCCATCTGGTAGAATTCAAATCGTTAAAAGAAAAACGAAGTGACAATGTAAAACAAGCGTAACTGGAATAAGAACAGGATTCGTAACAGCTACCATGTATCCGCCCGGAGAACTGTCGGAGACAGATTTCACAGGCAATGGCACTAAGGAGTTACAGCCAGTTACAATCACCTTTTAAGGAGGTAACGAATTATGAAATTAAAAATGAGAAACATTTCCAATCTTGATACATTTTTCAAAGTCATCAACCAGTGTGACGGCGCTGTTGAGTTAAGTCTTCCGGAGGGCGGAAGCGTAAACTTAAAATCCAAGCTCAGCCAGTACTTCTCAATGGCTACCGTATTTTCCAACGGCAGCATCAAGGAGTTAAGCCTCACCACTCACAACGATGAGGATTCCAAGCGCCTGATCCAGTACATGGTTCAGGGCTGCTAAGCAGATCACAATAAAGCTGTCCCCGCCGCGCCAAAAGGCAGCGGCAGGTTTAGCCCGCCGCTAGTCGGCCATAACAAACTCTCTGGCGGCCAGACTGGAGAGCAGTTCTTCCTTCCTTGCGAAGAAAGTTCCCTGTGCCATCTGGCTGCTTCCCCCGCCTCTCCCGGAGAGTTCCCCATTTAATTCCTTCGAGAGAGCGCGCATGTCCTCGCTCTGGCTCCCCAGAACATAAGAGAATCCCCCATTCACACTTTCTGACAGGGCGAGGACAATTCCCCCCTTCTTACCTTCCAGCGCGAAATTCACAAAATGGCGGAGTTCCGTCATATCGAGTCCAGCTTCTATCCAGCAGATCTTACTATTTCCACCGTTTAACTGATCCGCATAGATCTTCATGAGTTTTCTTGACATCTCAGAGCACTTTGCCTGCGTCATCGTCAGCTCATTTTTTACCTTTTCCACAGCATCCGCAGTCTTTCCAGCCTTTGCGGATAAAAGAACAGAGATCTTCTGAAGCTCTTCTCTCTTCTTCTCATAATCCATAACTGCAGCCTCACCACAGAGCAGGGAAATTCTCACGCCACCCTTGTAGTGGATCATGGTCAGGAACTTTACAAGTCCGATCTCCCCCGTCGTCCTCACATGGGTGCCGCAGCAGGCACAGGTATCACCTCCAGGGATGCTGACGATACGGATATCACCGGTGAGTTCTTTTTTGCTCCGGTAATCCATATGGGCAAGTTCCTCAGCAGACGGGAATCCCGCATAGATCTCCCGGTCCTCCCAGATAATTCTGTTTGCCTTCTTCTCAATCTCCATGAGATCTTCCCACTCTAACAGGCCATTGAGATCGATGGTGATCTCCTCAGCCCCCATATGGAATCCCACATTGTCATACCCATACTTCGCGTGAATCAGCCCGGACACAAGATGTTCGCCGGAATGTCCCTGCATATTCTGGAATCTTCTGTCCCAGTTGATCTCACCTGTCACAGTCTCACCGACCACAAGCGGCGCATCCGTATAGTGGACGATCTCTCCCTTTACATCATGGACTGCCGTCACATGCGCTCCACCAAGAATTCCTGTATCATATGGCTGTCCGCCGCCTTCCGGATAGAATGCGGTCTGGTCCAGAACCACCTCATATCCCTTTTTTCCTTTTTCGCAGGAAAGTATTTTCGCCTCGAATGTGCGGATATATGCGGAATCATAGAATAGTTTTTTCATAATTCGTTTCTCCTCTTATATTTCTGTTAGTGTACCCAGGCGCCGTTACGCCGATCATTCGAATCTTCATCGTGTTTTTCATACTTTCTTCCCGTCTCTTATATAAAAATTACTGCTGGTATCTCTGTTGACTTTTCACTTTCCCATCATACCACATGAAGCAGCAAAAGTACACTCACGTTCGGTCCATATAGAATTTTTCGTTCTGCAACTGGTTCTGCAGGGAATGAACTGCAACATTTTTCATCTTTGGAGTGAAAGTCTGACATGCCGTGACGCATATACTGGAAGTGTAAAGATAATTCCGGAGGAATTAACATGAGTGATTTAGCTGCTACAAACTGTGGATGTGGATGTGATGCTCCGGCATCAGGATGCGGCGGATGCGGCAACAACATGATCTGGATCATCCTGCTTCTGTGCTGCTGCGGCGGATGCGGACATAACGGCGGTGGATGCGGATGCGGAAACGGCTGCGACAACAGCTGTATCTGGATCATTCTCCTTCTCTGCTGCTGCGGCGGATGGGGAAATGGATGCGGTTTCGGCTGCTGATCGAACCGGCATCTCAAGAGACTGCGGGGCGGCTAATGGCCGCCCTTTCTGTTCTTTCTCTCTGTATTTTCTTCTTTCTGAGGCCTGTTTTCCTTTTTTCTCCTCTCGCACTCCTCATCGATCTCGTAGACATCATTTCCATCTATGACAAGTCTTCCCACGTTCTCTCCTCCCTGGGTTGTAACCCCTTTCCCTATATTTTATTCCCCTGTCCTCTTTTCCGTGCATTTACGCATGAATCCGCCGGTCCTCTCATATATTGTCACATGCAGGAGGTCCCAATATGAGTGAAAAAGATTTAAAGCTGACCGACCTGGACTATGCCACAGGTGATCATCACTTACAGATGATGAAGGCCGCTCTTCCCTATCTGGATATCAGACGGCAGCGGTCTCTCTCCATGTTCATCCGTGCCAGGGAGATGATGCACACCATGGAATTTTTCCGGGAGAACGATGACGGGATGATGAGCGTATGTTCCCTGGAGTCCCCGAACCCATCCGTCGAAGATATGCTGAGCGCAGTCCGCCCATATGCAAATAAGGCGGAACAGGATACCATCGATATGATCTCTCGCTTTCTTGCCAGCCGCCGCGGACGATCCGGTTCCGGGCTCACTCCGGAACAGCTGTTTTCCATTCTTCCCCCGGATATGCAGGCACAATACGAAACCCTGCAGTTAGTCATGCAGAGTTTTGCCCCAGGAGGATCTGCCCATGGAACAACATGATCAGGAAAGAACCTGGAAATCAGATCCGCGGCTCCATCACATGGATGCGAAAAAGATCGCTTTACTGGCTTCCTTCGCCGATGAACTGGCCGCAGCCCCAGAAACTCAAAGAATGAATCTATTTTTAGATCTGCACAGGAAGATGCGGCAGGCAAATCTGGTTTTTTCCAGCGAGGAGCGGGATCTGCTTTTTTCCATCCTGACAGAAAATCTGTCACCGGATGGCAGAAAGAAGGCAGAAATGATCCGGCGCCTTGCCGGACAGTTCCCGCCAAAATAAGGCGTATCCTGTTCCTGCAAAATTTTGAGAAGTCTGCTGCAGGCAAAACCATCAGGTGCGTATAGTCAGAAAGATCCCTGGAATTTTGCCACCAGTGTGAGATTCCAGGGATCTTTTTAATTTTTAGGAAAGAAAAAAGTGAAAGACTCCCCGCGGGGAATCTTTCACCTTAGTTTTACATTCCTTCCAGTTCTTCCACCTCACCGGCGATCATGATTCTCGTTCCGGAATCCATAGACTGAATCAGCATTCTCACATAGGACTGGGCAAGCTGGATCCCACAGAAAGACTTATTCTTTGCGCCGGACTGCTGGCAGTTGACCACAAGAGCCGGGTATCCTTCAGAACCTTCCTCCGGTTTCAAGATCATGCCAAAGTTCGAGAACGCTCGCATCTCCTCCAGATTCACATACTGGGTCGACAACAAGCCAGACGGCTTCTTTGCGGTGATAACGCCGAATCCATCCGCATCCGGATCTGTGATCCAGTAATCGTCCGATGTCAGTTTATGGTATGGGACGAGACTTCCCGGATCATTTTCGTTTCCAAAGGTGCTCTCCAAGCGGTAAACGCCGTAAATATCGGAATCTTCTCCCTGTGCGCCGGAAATATAACAGTTGACAGAGAAATTCTCCTGCCAGGTCCCGTTTTCCGTTCTGGAGAGGTAGAGCATTCTCGAATTCCCCGGCAGCTGTTTTCTTTTTACTTTTACAACTTTATCGCTGGAACCATTTCCTGTATTTGTCTTTACCGTGTCGGTATCATTTTCTATATTATTTATGATCAGAACCAGGCTGTTCACATCATCTGCGATTCCCATCTTGTCGATCCAGCGTCCCTTGTCCTGCTGAGTCTTCCATCCAAGATCCACCGCAACCTCGTCGTCTGCCGTCTGTGTCTCCAATGTGATCGTATCTACCTGGGTAGTTTTTGCCGCGCCAAACACCGTTCCGCCGGAAATTCCGATCGCCGCTGTCAGCGCAAGAAATATCGCACATAAGCGTTTTCGCATGCAAAAATCTCCTTTTAAAATCAAATTCCGCACATAGGTCAGAAAGACCCACGCTTATATGTATAGTACCATACTTTACACCGCTTGTCACTGAAAAATGCATACTGACGAAATTTTGCCACAAAAATCCCCCGGTCAGCCGCATTTCTGCTGCCAGCCGGGGTACTTCTTATATCTTCAGTCTGCAGGTGCTGCCGCACCCTGCCTTCTTTTTACTTCAGATACTTATCAAACCACTCCATCATCTCTGTCATTCTGCGGATTCTGTGTTTCGGTTTACCGCTTCTTGAGAGTTCGTGGTTCTCGCCATGGATTATGATATATGGAAAATATCCAGTAAACATCGGTGTTTCCAAAGTTCAACTTACACATTTACGCCGCATTTACTCCATTTTTATCCGACCTGAATTGCATCCATCGACTTGTAAAACTGGTCTCTTACTACAGTCTCATCAGTCTGAACATAGAACTTTGCCGTGGTTCTATAATCCTCGTGTCCCATAAGCTTTTGCAGAATCGCCACAGGCATACCGGATTCCGCCATTCTTGTTCCAAATGTACGTCTGAATGTATGACAGGTTACCTCCGGGAGTTTATCCTTATGCTTTGTATTGTATTCTTCCACCACTTTCTTTGCAAATTTGTTGTACGTTACTTCTAAAAGCGGTAACCCGGAACGAGTGTGGAATACAAAACCTCTATAACCATCCACGTTCATACCAAATTTCATTGAGCTGAAATAGGTGTTTCTTTTTAATTCTGAAAGGATCTCATACACCTCATCTGACATTGGAACTTTTCTAATGGATTCCTGCGTTTTAGGTTCATCTATATGATACTGTGTAACTGATTCATTATCACCTTGCACAAATTGATGATCTACTGTGATGATCCTATTTTTAAAATCAAGATTATCCCATATCAGCCCCGCCAGTTCACCATATCTTAATCCCGTACCGATAAATACTCTATACGCCCGGATATATGATTTGCCGTATGGCATATTTTCAGCCGCAGTAAAGAACACTTTTGTCTGCTCCACAGATAAGGTACTGGTTTCCTTCTTCTTTTTCTCTTTATTTGCTCTATATGGCAGCGCACATTTCTTCGCACAGTTAGTCAATAGGATCCTATCCTCGACCGCCATATTTAATGCTCCATTGATAAATTTGTGGATGCAGCGGATTGTTCCATTGGCAAGCCCCTTATCCTCTTTTAAGCTGCGATAGTAAATAGATACATCGGACTTCGTGAGCTGACTAATTTTCTTCTTTCCAATCGCGGAATCCTTTACCCAACGGTCGTATGATTTTCTATACTTCAACTTTGTACGAGGCTTCATCTCTTCTTCAGATTTCTGATCCAGATACCTGTAAAACAGATCGTTTAACGTCCAGTTCTTATTATATATACCAAGCGCTATATTTTTCTGGATCTCGTCTTCCTTTTCACGAAGTTCTTCCAGGGTTTTAGCATATACACTATTTCTTTCCGATGACTCTCCTTCCGTATAACGGTACACATATGTCAAGTTCTTTCTCTGACTTTCACCCGGTTTTAGTACACGGCCTTTATGATCTTTCCTTCTTTCCATCAAATATCTCCTTCCTATACTGAGCGGAGATATATTTATAAGATATATCCCCATTATAACACACATTCTTTTCCTGTCTATTGAAATCATGTACTCTCTGATCCATCACCAGACCTGGAGATTTGAAACATATTCCTCAAATTTTTTCCTTTTAATCAATCGATGTGTCCCTTTAAAAAGGACAAAATCGCACCCCGGTTCGTCTGTTCGGGATCGGATCTCATTTATGCCGATATTAAATAGTTTTGCCGCTTCCGGAAGTGTAAGGTTTACTTTCTCCCAGATTGGAACGTATAGCTTCTGTTGTTCTGCTACGTTACTTTCCATTAAATTACCCCTTTATACATGAAAATAGGATGGAGTCCCACGCCGGGATTCCATCCTGCTGTTATTGTTTTCTATCAAAATTCTTTAAAATGTCCTTAAATGTCTCTAAATGCCTCAAAGCGTCAGCTAGGCAAGCACTCCTATCTCGTATAAAATAGATGTATAAATTTTTTCCGAAAGGAGGTATTAAATTATGACTATTGAATTTTTTATGACATTCTGTTCTTTTATGTCTGGCATTTTTATGATGGGATATACTTTAGGTAAAAACTCTTAATGTATCTCCCCACAGATTCCGGCGGATATTTCATCCTATCCGCCGTCCCGCAATCATATCTAATCGCTGTCAGCCAATCCCGAAAGAGTACGACTATCTGACGGAAAGGCAGGTGAGAGCATATGTATAAGTGCATATATCCTTATATTGTGCATGTGAACGAATACGACCGATACCGGTGCGAACGCTGGGAACACGTATCCGAACACTGGAGAAGACTTCCAAATCGTTAGATTAAAAAGTTAACTCCCACCTTGTTCATCTTGATGCCGAGGATCAAACTCATCATGTTATTTTCTTTTCAATTCTCTAATTCTAAGATAACTGACAGCGACAATCTCAGAAGTCGGCTTTAACACCGGCTCCTTCTATATTCTTTAAGAATTTTTCTGGTTTTCTGTGTAAGTTCATAAACATACAACTCAGCCTTTTCTTTTGAATATCCCTTCTCTGTACATGCTCTCTGTACAAGGTCGTCGTATAATGACGCCATCACCATTTCTAAATATATCGTATCAATATTTTTATTATAATATATTCCAGAAAACAATTTTCCTTTAAATCCAAATATAAAATTCATATAATCCTGTTGCTCCTTGAATATTTTGACAATTCATGTTAATGTATAAGTGTATTTTTTCGAAAGGATGTGCGCATATGTTGAATGAAAAAGCTACTGAAGCGTTCGTAGAAGTTGCAAAAGATGTCGTTAAAGATCGCTCAAAGGATCTATATGATGACGGTTTCAAGCCATTTACCACAGAATCAGGAAAAGCACTTGCTATTATCCCACAAACCGTTAATGCAATCTTCGCAGATCTTAGTGTATGGAACATACAGCGAGAAGCAAAAATTTTGATGGCTCAAAAGGAAGTAGAAATTAAACTTCATAATATGGATGCGGCTAAAATCTCAGCTCCAGAATCTTATGTCGCTATCCCTACACTGGAAGCAGTTTCGTATTCTATGGACAGAGAGGAACTTCGAGATCTTTATACTAACCTACTCGCAAAATCTATGTATGAAGATACAAAAGACCACGTTCATCCTATGTTCGTAGAAATAATCAAACAGATGTCTCCTCTCGATGCCAAAATATTTAAAATAATTATGGAACGAGAAGAAAACCCTCTTATTGATTTAGGATATGAACGTACAGATGGCAGTTTCACGACAATTGAATCGAACGTATCGGATATTGATATTGCTCCAGCACATCTCGTAAGTTTATCAATAGATAACCTTGCAAAGCAGAACCTTATCTCCATAGCCCACGATAAATACTGTGAGGATGACGAGCTTTACAAAAAAATCTTAAACTCAAAATTTTACGCCGAACAAAAAGCAAGTCATCCAGATAAAGAAGATGGATCAGAATTTACTTATGACAAACATCTTTTACATAAAACTAATATTGGTAAAGCATTCTATGATATCTGCATGACTCAATTCCATTAACTCATAAGGGCGGCGCATAACCGCCCTTAATTATTACCAACGTGTGGATTTTGTCATGTCTTTCGCAACCATATTGCAGATTACCTTGCCGTTCTTTTCCAGATATCCTGGTAATTCCTTACTCAAAACTCTTGCTGCAGCTTCATCAAGCACTCCGCCAATCGGCATATCAATGTTGATTGTCTGAACGACATCCTTCACCTTGACATTATCCAATGTGGAGTTCTTAAATCCGTCTGTAAACCTCGGCATCGTAGTTCTAAGCGAGTTCATGAATTTCTCCGTCTTGGCATGATCCAGAACAGTTTCGCCACCTTCAAACGGATACAGAACCGTACCATCTTTCAGTGTGATGATTTCTGAGCCATCTTCGAATACCGGATGATATCCACGGGTCGCATTCTTCGTACCATTCTTGTAGCCAATCTTGTACTTAAGACGATTTACATCTTCACTGGAAAGAGTAGTACCATCCCATTTACCATCATTGTCTACATAATAGTAACCATTGCCGTCCTTTGCTTTGACAGCCATATCGGTAGCCATATCACCGTTATGATCGAGATAGTACCATGTTCCATCTTTAGATTTTCTCCATTCGGAGCGAACCATCTGACCATTGCTCGGCTCGAAATACTTCCATGTACCATCATCACCAATATCATTTTTCCAACCGGTTACCATCTGTCCCTTGCCGTTGAAGCCGTACTGCTTGCCATCAATCGTATAGATACCATCAGAAGCATAATTGTCTTCATCAGCTCCATACCACCAACGTCCACTCGCGGTACTCTTATGCCATGTACCAGTTCCGGAAATATCTTCCCACTGGGAATTAGTAGCATCACCATCACCATAGCCGAGTCCCTTAATCGTGTTCAGCAGGTTGACAAGTTCATATAGTGAACTAAAATCAAGACTGTTGATCTGATACTGAATGTTCGCAGTCACTTCACCGATAGCATCAGAACAGAGATCGGCTGCTGAACTTGCAGACTCCCACGGTTCTGTTAAATCATCGGTTGCCGTCAGATTATAATTCTCTCCGTATTGCTTCAGAACATCATAAGCGGTAGAGTGATCCTTCTTAACCTTATCCAGATACTTGCTGATAGCAGCTTCCTGTTTGTCCAGATCGGTTTCGAGTTCTTCCATCTCTTTTTGCTTGGACTCTTCGAATGCGTTGTATTCGTCATCCAGAGCGTTCTTGCGCTGTTCCATCTCATGATCGTACTGGGTATCATATAGATCCTTCTGCGCATCTGCGAGATCCTGCTGAAGCTGTAACTTCTGTGCGATATCCTTACGATCCGTAGAACCAGATAGCACCGCAATCTGTCGCTGAAGCTTTGCGATATTACCTTGCTTGTCTGCGATAGATTCCTGATAATCATGAAGATCCTGTTCAGCTTCAAGCTCTGCCTTGGTCTGATCGATCAGTTCCTTCTTAGCATCAATCTCTGCCTGGATTCCATCTTTCACAAGTGCCAGAATAGAATCTCTTGCATCCTTAACAGAGGACACGGCAGACTCCTGTGCAGACTTGTACTCATAGAGCATGGAGTTGTACTCATCCTGTGTGATAAGTCCTGTGCGGAGCGCATCGTTCAGAGAATCAATCGCATTGTCGTACTCAGCCGCTTCCTTCTTTGCATTGGTGAGCTGCTGTGCATATAATGCTAACTGTGCAAGTCCACGGTCAGTAAGTTCTCCATTATCATCCACAAGGTTCGTATCACCGATCAAACCGCTCATTGTGCTGATTGTACCGTTTAGGGAATCCAGTTTACTCTTATAATCATTCAGATCCTTGTAGACAAGTTCTGTCATTGCATCCTTATAAGATTCAACTGCATCAGCGGCGGCGATCATGTTATCCTTCAGATCTTGGAGCTGATCGTTATATTTCTTCCATTCCTCAGAACCACGTTTTAGATTCAGTTTGGACATCTCGGCAGAGAGACGGTTGTATTCTTCAATATTTTGCTTGGTAGCTTCATATTGTTTATTCGCCAGAGAAATATAATCGTTGGCACTGATTTTCTCGCCCTGTTGTTCACGCAGGTCAAGTAAATCTTTCTCTGTGTCGATGATCTGGGATAGGATATCTTTGGTCTGGTCGAACTGATCGATGATGTTGTCCAGCTTGGAAAGATTCATTTCCTTGATGAATTTGGTCGTTTCGTCGATCTTATCTTTGCAGTCTTGAATCTTATCGTACCATGTCTGGTAGTCTTGGATCTTCTTGATAAGGGTTTTATCCTTATCGGAATCAAGAGAGGTGATGTCGTAATCACCATTCTGAATCTTTGTGATCCATTCTTCCGGCAGGTCGATAGAGTTGAGCTGTTCTTGATAACGGGCAGACATCTTCTCAAGAGTTGTAAGCTTATCACCTAACAGATCAAGAACCGTATCGGTTACTTGGTTCTTCGCTTTATAGCCGACAAGGTTGTCGATCTTATCTTGGAGAGTGGAAGTCTGTTTGTCGAGGATATCAAGTTTTCGAGACATCCAATCGAAGGTGGTTGGGTCTTTTTTGTTTTTATCCTTAGAATTAGATGAGTTCTTATTGGAAGTCTTGTTGCCTCCAGTATTGGACACTCTCATGTCTGCTTTAAGTTTTGCCGTAATGTCATCAGAAAAATCATTTAACTGATTTTCCATCTGCTTATTATAGTTATCATATTCTTCTTGAGTTGCAAGGTGGTTTACAGTATTCCCATTTTTGTCTTTTGAAGTATAACTATAATAAGTACGACCATTGCTAACATGAGCTGTCGCATCCATTTGCAGGATTTGATTTCTTAAAGCGTTGTACTTAATCCATGCATTCGAAGCAATTCCTAACGACTCTACGATCTTAGAAAGAGCAGTAATATCTCCAGTAGGATCAAATGCGTCACTTGCAAGAATTTTCTGTGCGATATATAGCTTGAAGGATTCTCTATTCTGGTCTGTCTGTTCTGACTCATTTGCCAGTGCGTCAATTTCATCCGCCGTGGCATTGGAAAGGTCTCGACTATTCCATGCAGCTTCAGCATGTTTCTGTGCGAGTGCAGAGGCAACAACTTCAGCAGAGTTAGAGACACCCATGAGTTTCAGATACTGAGCCGCAACATCTGCAGTATCATCACTTAACCCTTTCATTACATCTGAATTATAGATGTATGCCGTAGTTAGATCATCAAACGCACTCTGACATGCTTTGATATCCTTTGGATGCTTCGTAATGGTTTCGATGAAGTTATTATATTCCTTGGTATAATCATGGAAATTATCTTTGAACTTCTTATCATCGAGAAGAGAAAAGTCAAAGGCCTTGTCCTTATCGATAACCGAAGCCATGATCTTATCCAGCTCTTCAAAACCTTCGGAGAGACCGTTGATTTCGGAAATCATCTCAGACTTTGTGAATGGCTTAGAGATGTCGGTATTTCCGGTTTTCTGCTCTGCATCAACAAGAGACTGAATGTGGTCGCATACCTCATCGGCTGTCTTTCCCGTTTCCGTAAGAAGCTTTTTGTACTTCTCATTGGATTCCAGTGTTTCCGGTGTGAGTTTTCCGGCACTTGCCAACTCTGTGATTTCACGTTTTTCAGAAGAGAAGGAAGAGTCGTCCCATACCTTGTTGAATGCTTCTGTGGCATCCTTTCCGTCATCGCTGAACAGGTTGTTGATCGCCTCAACAAGGGCATTGATCTTATCAATCTTATCCTTATCACCAAGGGAATCCAGATCGGCTTTAAACTTAACAAAATCCCCGTTGCTGTCCACGAGACGTTCTTTCAGTTCTGCGAGCTGTTTGTCCACTACTGCAAGCTCAGAGGTCTTATCGTTCAGCTCCTGTGACTGGAATACATCGTCAACGTGTTCTGTCTTATACTTAGTGATCTCAGCGTTTAACTCTTTTTGACGATCTAAGAGTTTGGAATACTGTTCAACATCCTTCTCCGCTCGTTGCAGAGGATTCTCTTTTTCGGTGGAATAATCCGCCAGTGATGAGTTGGAATCCCATCCTTCATATCGTTTTGTGGATGTCTCCGTGTCAAAATACTTGTTCGCCTTATCACGGGCTTTGCCGAACATCAGCTCTTTTAGTTCACGGTAATATTTAATCTGCTGTTTCAGCTCTGCACTTGTGGCTTGAAGCTTATTAAGTTCTTCCTGTTCCACAAAACTGAGATGGTCCTTGCCGTTCAGTTCATCAATCCGGGACTGGGTAGTCTTTAACTCATCGTTTAAGGATTCGAACTTTGATGCTGTCTCATCGTAGGACTCCTTCGCGTCCTCTGCCGCTTCTCTGGCTTTTTCAAGCTTATGGACGTAGTTGTCGATTGCTTCTGCACCCAGTTCGATTCCTTTTGTAAGAACCGTAATCCCGGCTGTAATTGCCGCTACAACGCCCATATTCAGTGCAACATTTAACGCTACTGTCTGGATCTTAAGCTTTAATGTGGCAGCAGAACCCATATTAAGTGCCGCAGTATATCCTGTCATTCCGGCTTCTGCGCCTTTAAGGCCAGAGAGGTACTTCCTCATGTCGAGATCATCAGTTAAAGCATTGATACGTTCCTGTGAGACGCACTGTTTCTTGACAAGCTCATTGTAATTTCCAATGATGGATTCAGCATTTACGATTGGTTCTTTCACGCTCTTATTGAAGATTCCGCCAAACTTCTCTCCTGCCGCTGATGCACGTTCCAATTCATCAGCGGTCTTTCCAAGGAATGTAAGATCTGTGCCGTTATTGTCCACGATACCGATGTTGTTCCCTTTTAATGCGCCGCCGATTGTAATTGCTCCTGCTGCCGTGCTGAGAACTCCAAGCTTATCAACAACCTGTGAAATCACATCAAGAAAACCGGATGCCGCATCTGTTGCACCTTTAAGGAACTCGCTGCCTGCGATTGTAGATGCCAGATTCTCGTATGAAGCTGTCATGGAATTGATATGCGCTTCAACAGATTCAGAGTACGCTTCAAATTTATCCAGTGCTTCTGTGGTGGAATCTTCTGATACCTTCGTCAGTTTCTCCACTTTATCCCAGTTAGAAAGAAGAACCGCACCTTTGTTCTGCTGATATGTGCCGAACATTGCTGTGTTGACCGCATTACGCTCTACGTCGTTCAACTTGTCATACTTTGCCGCTAGTTCTGACAATACATCGCTAAGATCCCGGAAGTCGGTTAAACCATCGCGAATCTTAATGCCGATCTTTCCGAGGACGGTTTCCACGTTTGAAAGATCCTCTCCTGTCTCATAGTCGATAAACTTATTGGCTTTGATCTGAGAATATCTGGAAACAATACTCTTGATGGCATTTCCCAGCTCCTGGTCGCTCGCCTGTGTAACGTCCTTGAGAGTTCCCAGCATGCCGATCAGTTCATCAATGGACACTCCAGCTTGATTTGCGGAGGTTGCAGTTCTGCTCATGGATTCAGCGAGTCCACCTGCATCTGAAGCTGATTCAAGATCGACTGCAGACAGCTTTGAAACTACCTCAAGTGCGCTCTGAGCTTCCAATTTGTAACCATTTAAAACAGCCGTCAGATCTTCCGTGGCATCTGCCGCATCAATCATACCGATTTTAGAAAGGACCATGGAATCCTTCACAAGACTGTTCGCTTCTTCAATGGATTTACCCTGTCTTAACCATGCATCTGCACCATTGGCAATATCGGTAGTCGTTGCACCAAGTTCCCTCGCCATCTGATTATAGGTATCAAGAAGTGCCTTTGTCTCTTCTCTGGTCGATCCTGTGGCAACTTGCAGATTAAATAAGGAAGTGTCCAGTTCTCTTGCTGTTCCCACCATTTTCCTAAATGTCTGCATGGCCGCAGTCACGGAAATCACAGAAGATAACATCGAATCAAATTGTGATTTCATCTCCTGTGCCGCTTTAGACCCCGTAAGACCCATTTGCTTCGCTTCCGCTTGGATCTCATTAAACTCACGCTTTAAGTTGTTAAAGTCCGCAGAGTCGGCTGCTGAGAGCTTAGATTTAATGTCCGTAAGACGATCTGCGAATACTTTGGCAGCGGCAGTATTCTTATTCATCCAACTGTCAATGTTCGTGCCAAGAAGATTCTTACCGGACTGTAATGCACTGTCTTTCGCAGCATTCTTCTGTTCCAGATTTAACTGTTTATACTTCTGCGTCACTTTGTCCAGTTCTGTTGTAAGCTGATTGTAGAGCTTGATCTTTTGCTCTGGACCATCAGCCTTATTGATATCCTGTAAGCACTGGCGCATGGATGTGAAGGACTTGTTTACATCATCCGGGATCTGGAAATTTGCACCTTTAAACTTTGTCTCAAGGTATTCGATCTGTGCCGGAAGTTCAGATAAATACTGTTTCAGCTTCTCTGCCGCATTGAAGGACGCTTTCTTGCTGATTTCTGCGTTAAACGCCTTGGCTTGCGCCGTAGCTTCATTGAACTTAGCAATCATCTGATCCAGACTGCCCTTGTCGGTGATGTTGGAGAAATCAATACCATCTACTAATGCTTTAAATGGATTGTTGGCGGAATCGCCTTGTAAGAATGACTGATATGTAGACTTTAACGCTTCGAGCTTCTTCTGATACTCTGCGGCTTTGGCAGAAACCTCTGAAAACTCTTTGCCAGATTGGTCAATCAATGATCCACCTGTATAAACATACTGACCTAGGTCATTCATGGCAAAGGAATACTTCTCAAGGATTCCTTGTCCACGGTCAAGTGTCGCATTGAATGAGGTCACATCTTCGTTGGCATCTTTGAAAAACTGCAACTTGATGTCCTTGTCGGATATTCCGGTCAATGCAGTAAAGTATTGCTTCACATCCGCTGTAAGCTGTTCGATACCTGTATGGTCAAAAGATGCATCCACTTCCATAAGGGATTTTTTGATGTTGGAAACGTTTTTCTCGATCTCTTCTGCCACCTGCGGCATCTGTGCTTTGATCTGCTCCCGCATCTGACCGATGCTTGTAATGATGTCAGACCACATGTCCTCTTCAAAACCTGTGATCTTCTTAGGATCTACTGGTTCTAATCTATCAATGTCTGCCCGGTAAGCTTTAACCGCATTCACGATTTCCCGGAATTGTTCCGTCGGATCTGCTGTGCCGGAGAAAAGATCCTTGTATTTGTCTGCCATCTCTTGATAAATAGAATCCAATTCAGTTCCAGACTTTGCTTTATCGGTCACAAATTTTCCGACAGCAACTTTTCTCATATTATCCCAGTCTTTTCCGAGATCAGTCTGCACAATGGAGGGAATTTTTATTTTAGAAAGATTTTGGAAATACTTGTAGAAATCATCGTAGATACCCATACGGGATTGTAAGATGTTCGCATTCGATTTAACCGTTTCACCAAGCTGATTATACAGTTCTATGAAACGGGGATTTTCCTGTCCGGAAGACAGCTCCCCAACAAACACATTCTGTATCTGCTTGTAGGCATCTTTGATCTGACGTTGTGCGGACTTCGCCTTAACATTAAACTGATTTATAAGATTTGTCGCATAAGTATCTCCAATCTTCTTACCGGATTCTGCCGCGGCTTTACTGTTGCCGATCTCCTTGAGGGATTTTGCGATCTTTTCATCGAGATCTACCGGAAGTGTGATCTTAATTCCAGCGGCATTGAGACGCTCTTGAATTGTTTGGATATCTTTCTTGAGATTTGCCAGGGACTCATCGAGATCGAGTCCTGCTGATAATAGAATATTGGCTCCTGCCATGTGTGTACTCCTTTAATATAGAAGAAACCGGAAGCATAACACTCCCGGTCGTTATTTGTTACTATTGATTTTTCATAAACTTCACATCGAATGGATGATCCACCCGGCGCTTATAATCTTCGATTCCTTTGTCGATGAAGTGTGTTCCAGGCCTGTAGCCGAAATACGGGACATTTGCAAAACTGCCGTGTGTCTGCCATCCTTCATTTAAAAGCATCGCCACATCGACATACTTGCCGTTTAATGATTGGTGGATCGCTCCATCATCAAATAGAACCGAAATACAGATTGCCGCACCAGAGGTCCCTATTTTAAGGACTGGTGTCTGGTCAATGTAGATGGAATTGTAAAGATTATAAGTACGCTTATAGATTTTGGGGGAATATGACTCGTAGACTTCATCGAGTCGATACATGATACAGTCGGCAAGAATTGCCGCATGATGTTTTAATTCTTCTGAAACTGATTTGCCACTGCTCGTCTTGAGTTTCGACACATCCAGATTCTTTAATGCTTTCCTAAGATCTGCCATAGGATTGTACCAGATCAAGCATTGTATAACCATATGGTTTTTTGCGTCCATACTCATACCCAGCTGATGGGTAATTCCAGTTTGCTGATTTACCGGATTCTTTTTTCTTCGTCAGCTCTGGTTCCTCCGGATCTTCTGACTCCACAGGTTCCAGTTTTTCCGGCATTGCTTTTTCCAATTTTCTTAATAGCGCGATTTCCACAAATGCGGCATTGATATTAGCCTTACAATTTTCCATCATGTTATCAATGCCGTTAGGATTATTGAGGAATGCTAACATGTCATTAAACGTACATTGTCCAAAGACTGCCAGCTCATCGTCTGAAAATGCTTCTAATATCGCCAGCATTTGACTGTATGTGTATTTTCCTTCTGTTACTTCTGCTGCCTGTTCTGCTTCGTAATTTCTAATATTGTCCATAAATTATGATTCTCCTATCTGTGTTCATTTAAAAATGTTTCAAGTCGTTCATGAAGTTCCGGGTAAAGATCAAATTTCCCGTTCTTAAAAGATGAGAGTGTTGATGCGTTAATATTGGTCATCCGCGCAACATAACTCTGCTTTCTCTCATCGATGTATCTGTTATATGCATCTCGTAACTGTTCTGGTGTCATAAAAATTTCCTTTCTTTGATTGTTTGTATATATAGGCATTCTTGTATACAATGCCATTTTCGTAAAAATATAGAGTTCTGGTCATCGTCCTGCCGCCTAATGGAAGTTTAATGAAAGATAACATATGGCACACATGCGGGTTGAACATGTAAAGGATCGGCAGCAGGACAATAACTGAACTTGTAATTGAATGTGCGAATATCGTACTATTACTGTGGCGCGTTTGTTTGAGGAACGCTTGATCCACAGGAAGAAGTTATGACATATACTACACAGCCTACGGTCTTTTCATATACGTCCTTCTCTCTTCATATGGGAACTTTCTCGGTCCTTATATTTACTATATTTTTGTGTAATATATGCAAATATTTATACTGATTTTTGTATATTTTCAACAAAGCATTTCAACAATTCTTTCCTACGTTCCTTATATAGAAACAGCAAAATCGTATTACAGATATCGGAGTTCGCATTCTTGGTAGCGATATTCACAAGGCATTGTACTCCGCACTCGTCCAGACCTTTATTCGCACTGCGCACAAAACTGTTTTCGATCCACTGCCATTCCTGGTGATAAGCTTTACTGTACTTATCTTTGGTGGATGCTTTAAGCTTTCGCACCTCATTCCGGTATTCCTTAACAGCTTCCAGGAATTTATCCCGACTATAACGATTCTTGACTTTTGCTTTTTTCGTTTCCTTCGTGATGAGGTCCCGAATATTGGTCACCGCAGTCCTCGGTGCATAAGATCTGGTCTGCTCCGTAATAAGCTTACCCATGATATCCATAGGACAGTTCAGTTCTTCTCGCACCGGACGCTTCTTCTTTTCCTCTTCCAGACTCTCTAACTCTTCTTTAGTCAAAATCTTCGTGTTGTTCCTGCTTTTCTTCGTCTCTGCGAAAAACTCCGGGACTCTATTAATACATTGCATGGATTCCAGACTTTTAATTCGATTGATCTCCTGCATGACACCAACGACAAACTCTTTCTTTGCAAGGTCTATACTGATCTGTCCGATGACGGATAAGATAACAACACAATCCAGCAGTTCCTCTTCCTTCACTCCACCGTGGAAATAATGACTCAACGCTAACTGCGCCGTGTCCGTGGAAATACCGATTGCCGCCTGTGCATCCGAGATCTTATTGTCCATCCGGGCGTAATCTTCCATCTTCATATGGTATGCGTTCTTTTTACTGTCACTGTTCGAGCTGTCTACCTCTTTAACATCGTTGATGATCGTCGGGTACTTCTTGTAGGCATCTGCCGCCAACTCTGCCATGTCTCTTTGGTCCGTGACAAGGACAAAATCGCTGTCCACGTCATGACCGGATAATCTCGGCTGTGTATCAGTGCCAATAGCATTAAACACGATCACGTTATCGCCAATGTTAGGAAAATACTTTATGATCGGTTCCGCATACACATTTCTTAGATGAATGATATTGTTAGGGGAATTGTGTGGACTACGGAATGCCGCCAGACTTGCACCGTCAGCAAATCGGGTCGTATAACACTGGACTCCATCATCCATGATTTCGAAACAGTCCTCTTTTAAAGGTTCTGGATCTCCTACCGCATATCGCAGCAGCGCAACTGGGTTATCCATAATCGTCATATTGTCACCAGACTGTAACAGCCGTCCCTCTTTAAATTCAGCTTTCAGCTTCGTAAGGTCCTTTTTCTTCTTATTTTTATAGAGTCTTGTCTGAACGGTCTTCGGATTCCGATCCACAAGATCTAACAGAAGCTCATTAATATTAAAATTGCTCTTGGTGGTCCTTAGATAGTTCAGATACTTCGCATCGTCCTTCAAAGAAAGATAATACTCCGCTGATGGCTGCGTAATCCTGCTCAAGACATTCTGATCCACAGTCGGAAGGGTATTATTCATCTGATATGTCGTAAGCTGTTTATCTCCCCATTTGCTCTTATGTGCTGTCTTGACAATAGAAAAGTAGTTCCCGGCGTTCTCCATGAATCGCTTGTACTGCTTATAAGCTTTTTTCTGCGTTCCGCCCATGAAGTCCACGAACTTCAGCCATTTCAGAGATTTGTCCGTGATGATGACTTTCACGTCAGATATCTTCATCTCATTCCCAAACATATCCTTGACGGTGTAGGTATCATAGTCAAGACCATGCTCCTCGCAGTAATCACGGAAGAACTGTTCCAAACTTCCACGGAACAAACAGGATTTAAAGAAATGTGATCGACAGTAGATAAAACCGTTCATCACCTCCGGGAACCAGGAATCTTCAATCAGTCCCATACCATCGTACAGAATGTTCTTGATCCTCTGTTTACCATATTTTACCTGGCACTGATATTTCTTCTTCTGTGGCTTCTTGCGCACATTACCATTCTTATCTACGATTGTTTCAGCCTGTGGCATCTCCACTTCAACCGAACTGACAACTGCCGCCGGAAGTGGTGCTGATTCAACTTCGATATCCTTGAGGATCAGAATATTATCAAACGGAATTTGTATGTACCCGATTGCATCTGCCGTTGTAAGCGTCTGATATGCCGACAGGCCAACAATATTAAAGAATGTATTCGGATCATCCTCCTGGCGTTTCAGCATCTTCTCATACAGGCCCATGGTGAGAAACTTAATCGCTTTGTCGTATATCTCTTCCCGAATGAACATGCACTCTCCTGCCTTGGCTTTTCCGGGAGATCGCATCAGCATCTTATAGCGGACAGTTTTCACAGTAACACACTCGCCATTCTTTTTATACTTCGTGTGCGCATACTCAAAACCTTCCGTATAATACTTTTTTCTTAAGGTACTCGGCATGACTCTCTTACTTTGCTTCTGCTTTTCCTCTGATGATAGCGACTGTTCCTGTTCAGCGTCACTAATCCAGTATTCCGCCGGATAATTGAACTTCAACATTATAAAGTCAAAGCAGGAATCATCCGCATACCGCGTGATCTTACTTGCTGTGTTAGCAGCCATGTAACGCAGGAACAGACTGTCGTTGATGACGGCAAACCTCTCGCTGATTCTTGACAGTTCGTGCCATTCTCTTCCGAGCTTGTATTCGACCTTCTTGTCTGGATTCCGTGCGGCGATCTCACTGATATAGAGTTGGTTTGCTTCGATTGCTTTGATCCGAAGCGGCTTCAATGGTAATGTGTAATCAATATTTATGGCAAATGCGCCCCTTTCTTATGATGATATATAGTTGTTCTCTTTTTTGTGGGGAATTTGAAAGAAATTTAGAACGTTCTCCGTCTATGCGGACGAGAGCCGTGATAACAAAATAGGTGTTCTCCAATTGGAGAAAAGCTATCCGATGTATAGTTACCTGTAAAAGTAGACTGTTCTCCATTTGGAGAAGAGTCTACTTCATGTTTGCGGTTACGTACTCAATTTGGTTTCTTAGCTTATCTCCTTTATTAACATACTTTGGAATGAAGGGTTCTCCAAACGGAGAAACCTTTATCCAATTTTCAGAAAATAGCATGACAATGAAAACCGAATTTTATTAGCTACTCCATCCTGTTTGTTTTGATTTTGTTTCTCAATTCTTCTCTATCTTCTCTTATAAGTCGTTCTACAAATCTTGAGGTAAGCTTTTCTTTTTTCGCCAATGCACATATCTCAATAGCCAAATCTATAATATACTTTTCCGCCTCTTCTTCCGTAAAAATTTCTCCTAACATTTGTGCGGTTCTGCCTAATTCCGTAAAGATTGTTTGTTTAAAATAAACATCATTCTCATATAAAAATTTGAAATTATCTATAGGAAATTCAGCGTTATACCTTAGGATTGGTCCTACTGAAAATATCTGATAATAATGATTTTGCAAATGTCTTTTATTTGCTCTCGTACCGGAATATGTACGTTTCAGCATTTCCATCATCTCAGGATTTATCTTCTCTGGTCTACCTACTTTTCGTTTTTCTTCGCCATTATTATTTGAGTAATCGTTACCATAATTATTATCCATATAAAATAATCTCCTTCTGTTATTCTCATCAATATTTTTTATTAAAGCGACTGAAGCATCCCGACAAAATTGGCGGCATCTTCTTTAATCGCAGCAGGAGAATATATCTATATCCCCATGCCGCTTTCAATTCGTTCACGTGCTTCATCCGAATTTTTCGGGTCAAGCATTTGAGAGGGTTCCGAAATTTTCGGAAGGCTCTTGTTGTATTGATTATTTCCGTATGGGATGCCAGATCGGCTTGAGTTGGTGCTTCCGAATTTTTCGGAACCACCTTGGAATTTGCCAGTTCCGAATTTTTCGGATCTGCCTAAGCGTTTGCCAAGTCCGAATTTTTCGGGTTTGCCTAAGAATTTGCAAAATCCGAAATTTTCGGTTTTTGCCTTTGAATTTTTCAGTTCCGAAATTTTCGGATCTGATTTTCTATCTCCACCATTCTGAATTCCATACAGCCTTTCCAGTTCCTTGATTCTCAGCCCTACCTTCTTAGCACTGCCACCGACATCGCCACGCTGACGGATGTTTGTTTCGAGGAGGTCTTGTGCACCACTATCTCTTGTTTGGTTGTGTCCAAATGGACACACCCCGTAACCCTCACACCAAACATGGAAAACGGCTTGTGTCCACGTGGACACATCTCGTGATTTTATAAAAGAAATATAAAAAGCTGCCTTCCGTCCAAATGGACGGAACTCGTGATAATAAAATCACCTTTGACAAATGTGTCAAACCCGGTTCCAATTGCGTCCAATTGGACGCATATGAAATCATCATGAAATATGAATCGCGGTCATCTTGTGTCCAAATGGACGCAAGGTCAACGGATCATGGCTCTGACTCCGTTCCGTCCAATTGGACGGAACGGTAAATCCACTTACCGTTTTCCAAAATTTCTCCACCACATCATTCACCTTCGGCTTGTTCTTGTTCTGCAACTCCTTATAACCTGCACTGATCTTTATTTCACCAGACATTACACGCTGTTTTAGCTCTTCGTCATCAGAATTAAGAATTTTTGCGCCCATACGATAGGTAGTCCTCGATACACCTGCGATATTTGCAAGTTCTTGTGTTGTATCAATGATAGAATCAACCTTTGACAAATTTGTCAAACCTTGATTTTTCTTAAAGTCTTCCGATTTTCTGTCTCCACCAGTGGCAAGTTTTAAATTTTCCTTCGCCTGTTTTTCGTAAATCGGTCTATATTTTTCCGTAGCGGCGATTTTCTGAATCGGTGTCAGGTTTCTTCTCCCCAACTGGATATCAAGCATCCAGCGCATAACTTCTTCCTTAGTTTCATATGCGAGGGTTCCGATTGTATAATCAATGTTGTGCTTCCGGCAGATCGAATAGCGGTTATGTCCGTCTACGATGAAGCCGTGCCATTCCATAATCGGAAAGTTGCGGTCAAAGCCGTTGTCTACAATGTTCTTTTCAAGCTGCTTGTACTCATCGTCCGCGAGAGGCGGTAACAGGTCTCTCAGCTCTGGATCAATTTTCAGTTCTTTCATGGTTTGTTGTCTCCTTTGAAATGTATTTGTCGTATCAAAAGTCGTATTTACCGACTTTAGAATATTTCTCTTATCTTCACTCCACAAAAATTGTGGAGTTATCATCTATATCGAAAAGTGATAAAATTGCTCTCTAACACACCGCAAACCACAGAAAAACAAGGCTTTTAATTTCTACTGTCTTAATAACAGGGGCCTTTTTTGCGATAAGATCACGAAACGTCACTTCATATATTCACTTCATCATCCACTGGGAAATCACCGGATGTCGGTTTTGCCGACGGCAGAATTGCTTTCTTGGAAGCCAATAAAGTTGACATCTGAAACCATCATCAGAACATGTATCTATATTTTTACTATAGTATTTTTGTGCTGATTTCTCCAGAGATGAATATATGAAATTTCTGTGAACTTCACTGTCCATAAATGACTGTCGATCCGGAAGCAACATACCTTCTCACAGCGCGCAAAATTGCGCTGTAAAATATAACAAGGTATCGGTAAAACACCGCCCCCTTCATCATTCTCCCGTATCTCCACCAACTCAGTAAACCGGATTTTGCAGAAAAAAACTTGCATTATAGAAAGTGCGTTTGAGCCTTGAAAATACGGGAAAAGCCGGAAAATTCTTAGGGAAAAATCATACCAGGGATTTGCATTATAGGAAGTCCGGAAACACCTTAAAAACAAGGCATTTCCGGGAATTTTATAGGGAAAATTCATACCTATGTATAGAATGTATTATATACCGGCAGGTATACATCAAGCTAACAGCTTAACAAGTACTCCATCATCATCCTTATCACAAGTATCATTCCCAGTTTTATTTTCAGTGGATTTCTTCGATTTCGTTTTTTTCGTTTTCTTATCGTTGTATGTGATATCATCGTATTCATTGGTATGTTTCTGTGAATACAAATTGTACCAGTTCCCCTTATTACTTCTGTTCTGAATTACATCAATGCACTGTGCAGATTGGAGGTTCTTTATTGCAACAACGATATTCGGTTTTCCCATATGTAAGATGCTGTCCATCTCTTCTATCGTGCAGGTTTTACCATTCTTCACATTGTTTACAATGCAGAGGAATACCTTAAATTCATTTTGTGTGATCTGCTTCGAAATGAATGCTCTTGCCGCACTATAATAAAATTCGATGTACCTGTCATTGAAGTCTTTTAGACCTCTTTTAATCTTAATTTTCGTGTTATCATACACCTGTTTTTCTCCTTCTGACGGCTCGATTAGCTCTATGCACTGATGTTCCACCAGACTATCTAAAGTGGTCTTAAACGTCTTTATGTCCATACAGAGCTGCCATTTTCCACTCTTCTTATACTGCATTTTCATCTTTAAAGCTTTAATCGTAAATGGTGTCTTTGCACCGTTTTTAACATACTTATATAAAATTGTCATAATTAAATATTCGTATCCTGTCATACTTGTATCCTTATCATTTCTTAGCTTACTATTGGTTAATAACTTTTGTGACATTTTTACTCCAATGTCCTCTTCGATGGAAATATTTTTCTTCTGCACCGCCTGTAAACAGTGATTCTTGTCGCACTGAGCTTTTACCATTTCTTTAACCCGTTCATCCGGGATCTGTTCCCAACATCCATTTAGTCGGTAAACATTTTCGTGGTTCAGATAAGCTTCAATATCCCTCTTTACCTCACTTTGGTTCTTTGGCGGTCTACATATAGTATTCCAATCAAGACAAACCTCTCTGACCTTTGCTTCTGTATATCCTTGATGTCTTAACATGGAAATGATGCGCCCTAGCCATGTATTTCTCTGTCCTTCATCAGCTCCCTCACGAAGAATCTTTTCGGTACAGAGACACGGATAAATCACTACATCCAGACCATCACCAACATAATTCCATTTCTTCAATGGCTTGCTCTCCAAAGAGAGTTTTTCTTTCTTCTGTGCGTTTTCTATTCTTCTTCTGATGTAGTCCACATCACACGGATGGAAATTCTGGCTTGTCACCTCATGATTCAGATAATGGTCAATCTCTTTCACCATTGGGAACTTACCGTCTTTATCCAGTCGTTTCCTATTATATGTTCCCGGCACTCTGGCAACCTGTGTGACCTTGCAAGCATTCGTATCTGCACCGACCAGCTGGCAAATCTCCTTATTTAACTCGCTGAGTTCCTTGACCTTACACGTCGGATCAACAATAACGTAATAATGGTAACCGTGACCGGAATCATAACATGCATGAAGGAATAAATCCGGCATCTTTTCCTTTATCATCTGCGTAAATTCTTGTGCGGTGTGCAGGTCTTCGTAGTCCTTCTTATCGAAATCAATAAACAGGACTCGCCGCTGTCGCATATCACCTTCCCGCCGATGAAGCTCACCTGTTCGGTCAGCTTTCACAGTTGCCAGCGCAGTATACACATGGAAGTTATACTTGAATTTTTCCACGCACTCCTCATACTGCTCAAAATTTTTTACGAAACGATGGAACTTGATCTCATTTCCAGTTGCATCGCATACAGGATTACCCTCTTCATCCGCTTTCACCATAAAAAGACAAACATATTCGTTTTCTTTCAGTGATGCGGGATAAAGCATGTCGTAGTACCTTTTCAAAAAAATATTCATCGTGATGTCTCCATTTCTACCAGAATTTATCTGGTACTGTATATTTCTCCGTTTTAATTTCGTTTGAATGAAAAAATCATCACGATGAAAGTCCTGCTGCCACTTCTACATCTTCTGCCATCACTTTTGTTCTAACTACATCCGCAAACAGGCTCTTTGTTGTCACCTGCATGTCAGTACGAATGTCCGGAAAACCGGAAACCACATCGAATTTAGGATATAATTTCAAAATTTCTGCGTTTTGGTCCGATAGAACCGCTATCTCTGTAATACTTAGTTTCCTTGTTGGTGTGAAACTGGTGACCAGAATCATACTCATGATTGTTAAAATCACGCCTGTTACTGTGTTTTGCATCATAAAATCTGCTCCTTTTTGAAGAATTTTTATTTTTGTGAAAGAAATTTTTACTTTCACACTTTGTTGTTCTCCTTTTTGGGCGCAGTTTTTCTTAAAAAATTTTATTTTGAATGCAAAAAAGCACCATAAATGGAATTTTTCATCCAAATACAGTGCTTTTCCAGCATTCTATGTAATACTTATTTATATGTATGACCTATATCTTCTATGTATGACTTAGCTTCGTTGTAATATCTGTAATACAGAGATTTTATCTTTACTATGGTAATACCTACTACATCGGTGTATTGCACATAATTTCACACCATACATTTCCTAAACTTTTACGAACGGCCTCTTCAAACTCTTTTCCATGCTTCTCTGATAGTCCTTCATTAACAAATTCATTTAAGATCCAATTATCCATAACGCACGATTCCTCTTCTAACGCTGTGTCAATGTCCTCATACAGAAATTCAGCATATATTCTCATAATAGCGTTATATCGCTCTTGATCGCCGCCTAACATCTCTTCTAATTTCTTATTTTCTTCTGAGCTGATATGTGCCGCACCCTCTTCTACTAAGATCTCTTCTAACAATGCTGCCACCTTTGTGCTCTCACCGTTCTCAAAAAAGGCGTTTATCAGTTTTTTGATGAATGAGTTGGTTGATTGCCCGGTTCTCTCCAAATACGCTGTCATGCGCTCGTAGTCCGCCATATCGGCAGGTGTATACTTAACCGACACCATCTTTGTTTTCTGATCGTATTTCTTTTGATAACCCTTCTGTGCTTCTGAAATCTTTCCCATAATACTCCTCCGTAGCTATGTAATACATATTATATGTCATACATAGTTTACCATGGTGGTTAGATTTTTGCAAGGTGTTTAAAGCATAAAAATAGCACCCTACATTTCTGTAAGATGCTATTTATACCGTACTATTTAGTTGTCTACTTCTATTTGAATTCCACCTTTTTTAATGACCAGCTTACAATTCCCCTCGTTAAAGAATTTCATAAGTGCTTCTATAACAATATTGGCCTTTAAACCATACTCTTCGCAAGTTGCTTGAAAATTCGCAAGTGTTTCTTCATCATATGTAGAGCTGAACTGTTTCTTTGCCATCATTATTACCTCGTAATCTTATTTATTTAATTCCTTTAAACGTGCTTGCAGTTCCGCGATCTGCTTTTCAAGAGCAAGCTTGTCTGCATTTTGCTTTTTTTCTTCGTATTCTGCGTCCGGAATCCATTCCATGATATCTCCCGGCTGAACCTTGAGGTACTCGCAGACTTTGTTGATGGTATCGGAGTTTACAAGCCTATCATGTGCGAGTTTGGTTGGCATATTTGGCGAAAGTCCACCTTCCGTTGATAAAGCTCTCCATAATAGATTTTTTTCCTCTAAAATTTTTCCAAGTTTTTTATATACTATCACGATATTCTCATTCTCACTTTCTTTGAATTTTCCTTATTTACTTTTATTTTCCAACTCTGTAAGTTCTTTTTGTAATGCTTCGATTTGACGTTGCAGTTCTATTTTCTTCAGATCATCTTCATTTTCGACCCACTCCATGATATCACCGGGCTGACATTTTAGCTCAGTACAAATTTTGTCTATTACGGACAGTGCAACATATTGGTTTTTCCCGAAATTAGACATTGTGGATGGTGAAATTTTTAATTTTTTTTGTAATTCCGTTTTACTTATTCCCTTTTCTTCAAGTAATCTATTGAACTTGTTATATACTATCATCTTCCCACCCCTTCTCTTACATCATATTATAGCAAAACCGGACATTTTTGTATATAACCACATAACACGCAAAAGGCAGGTTCCGCATTCCGGTTCCTGCCCTTCTGACTGCACGTTATTCTTTTGTACTTGTCGTCATTCCTCTGTCAATCCTATTGATTGCATTTTGAATAACTTCCTTTGCCTTGTCTACATTGTCAGTTTCCAGCAACGCAAGAATACTATCCAGTAGAATGCACAACTCCTGATCCTGCATCTCATCCATGCTATCACCACTTTCTTCCATCAACTCGTCCATAGATTCTTTTACAGCCTGTTCCTTCGACACGAACTCAATCCGCAGCGTCTTTCCCATACCGTCCGCCAGTTTCTTCAGATCTTTGAGCTTTGCACTGTTTGAATCATCTGCCACGATCCGCTGAAGCTTTTTCTTTTTGAAGCAAGCAGTTTCGCTTTCTCCTTAAATGTAAGATTCTTCCGGAAGTCGATGCAGGTATGCATGATCTGCTGATCCGGCTGTTCTTTGACATATTCTTCCCGGAGCTTTAAATCTTCCTTCATGGATGATTTAAAGAAATTATCCCACGATGTATTTTTCATATCTTCCCTCTTACTCTACTACAATCTCCAAGTCATTATAGATCCCGGCTTTCACTGCATCACCGAACGCATATTCCGTCATTGTATCATCCGCAAAATTATAAACGATGACCCTGTCCTTCTCCGGGTCTACGATCCAATATTCTCGCACACCTGCAGAGCGGTATTTGAACAGCTTTATCATATAGTCCATGCGGCGTGATCCCGGCGATACAATCTCCACAATCCAATCTGGTGCGCCGTGGCAACCATCATCATCTATCTTATCTGGATCACAAATAACAGAGATATCCGGCTCGACATAGTTCTTTTCATCGTTGAGGAACACGGCGAACGGTGCAAGTAAGACCTGACATTTTCCCTTATTTCCGTCAATGTAGTCTGCGATCTTACGGGCCAGTGCAAACGCAAGCATCTGATGTCTTGTTGTCGGCGGTGCCATCATGTAAATGTTCCCGTCGATCAGCTCCGCTCTCTGTCCGTCTGGAATGGCGTATATATCTTTGACGGTATAACTTCCTTGTGTCACAGTGAAATTCCTTTGTCGGTTAGATAATTTCCAACACTTTCTATCACATATGCGGCCGTATTATATTGTTCCTCTGCTTGGTCTTTTGAAGCAATATAGAAATCATCGTAATCGCTTTTCTCTCTCAACTGCTTCAACATTCCCAAACGTCTGCCTAACTCCCGCGGGAATATATTACTTGCTACATATTCTTTATTGAAGTATGCCACAACATCTTTGTGCCGCTTAAAATCAATAGTCCCTAATGCAAGTACCGCTTTTATTGCATAAAATGCAGCATAGTATGAGCGGTTAATGGAATCTTTGTACCATCCTTCTTTCAGACAGTGTTCGGCTACCTTCAAGCTGTTTTTCGCTTCTTGTATTCTATATTTGCTTAATTCTTCCTGCCGATTATCCATTTAAAACCACACCTTCCCTCTGCACATTATTGTAAAACGGCAATGCTCCAAGCCAATAATTGAACTGTTCTTCGTTCTTTATAACGACGCTGATATCCACGCCATAGTCCATGAGGAAGTCAAACGCCAGGTTATAGATATTTGATTCGATCTTTTCTATCTCTTTATCTGTTAGCGTTGTCAAAATCATGAGATCAATATCCGAGTTTTCCGTATAATCCCCCCGCGCATAAGATCCATACAAAATTATTTTTCTTAAACTCTTACCGAGGATTTTCTTTACCTCTTCCGAGAAGTCTATAAGAATATTGCGTGTTACTGCTGGCATAGAATCACCTCTTTATAATAAACATTGTCCTGCTGCCGAATCTCTACCTATATTATACATGACCCGGCACATGATTACAAGGATTCCGTTTGGTGGATCGCATTTTTATTGAACGTATGTTCTTTTTGTGGTATACTGGGTATGTATAATTGAACAGAAATGCAGGATGTGATTTTCCGATTATCAGATGCCCTCTAGTACAAAAGGAGGGTGATGCCCTATGAACACAATGGAAGTTCTCACTTTATTGTTAGTAATTTTTTCGGCACTGTCGTACTTAGACGATCATTTTGGTAAAAAGAAATAGCATCCCATTCCGTCCAAAGTCTAGGATGCTATCTCTTTTATAGTTTTCTCAACTGATGGCAAATCGGATTTTGCATCCGATTCACTTTCTAAGTAGATTATACACTAGGGCGTTTGAGAAATCAAGCGTCCTTTTTATTTCCCTATTTGCAGAAAAAGCCATGACCATCCGGTCATGACTTCCCCGCATCAATCAAACAATACTCTTAAGGTGGTATTACCTCTATATCAAGGGCGATTGCCCGTGATAAGCTTATTTACTCTCTGCCTTTTTTACCTGCTCCACGATCACATATTTAGAGCCGTTTTCTACTATGGCATCTTTATCTATAAATGCAAGCTCCATTCCAAGGAATGCCGCAATCTTCGCCAATTCATCCGGTGAGAACGTATTTCTCTGAACCTTATTACTAAAATTCTGTTTACTGATTCCAAGACACTCCGCCATTTCAAGCTGAGTCACTTTTTTCTCTTCGGAGATGCCTTTGAATGTTTCCTTCAATGCCACCATCTTGTCCTCACTTTCGCCATCATTAAAAGGTGTAGCTACATTTTCATGTAGTCGACCACCTTTTTTAGTGATAGTATACCAATTTTCTGTTTAAGATTCAACAGTACCGGAAGGATTTTTCCTTCCAGTACCATTTCCCTCAGATTCCCTTTACGGCCCACGCCGCAATCATCCATCTCAACGACTTCCGGTTTCTCTTCCGAATCTGATACTCAAACGACTCCTTAACCCAGTCTGCATATTCTTCCGGCATCAACTTATCTTTTACGCGATTGCATATTTGACACGCACACTGCAAGTTTGCAATCTCATCCCTTCCGCCCATAGCGAGCGGAACCACATGATCTATTGTCATTTCCGGCAGCGGGATCTTTCGTCCGCACAGCTCACATTTGCCTTCTGCTTTATCATATATGTATTTGCGTGTTTCTTTTCCGTAATTGCTACGATTTTTTACTACAATTACATCATCTTTAAACACGTACTTCTTGCCGCTGTCCACATCTACGATACAATACGTTTTTCGCTTACCCGCTGTCATTACGTCCATGAATGTCCTAACTTCTTCCAGAGAAGCAAATTCCGTTGCTTTCTCTCTTTCATCGGAATTGTAATACTTCTTTCCATCTTCCTTAACTCTGATGTATGTATGATTTCTCGTGATAATAAATCCCATTTCCCTATCCCTCCCGTTTCGCTTTACTGCATGTAAACCATGTCGTAGATCTTCAGAATCGCTCTGCGGCTGTCCGCATAGTTCTTATTATTTCTGATGATTTCCCTAACATCTTTTCTGTTCAGCAGGCAAAAATCGCTTGCCAGAATCTCAAGTTCCCGTTTCTCTCCTCTTTTAACTCCCATGGCCTATACCTCCGTTTTCGTATCTATTCTGAAAAATTCTCGTTCGTACTGATCCAGGCGCAGATCTCCGTTGATGAAGTCCAGGAATGCATCTGCATCCGTTTCCCTCAGTTCTGCAAGCGTTCTGATTGCTATATCTTCCAAACGATTTCTATTGGTGTATTCCGCTTCTGTTTGCCTACGGTACTCATCTAAGGCTTCTTGCAATGCTTCCGGCTCATAATACGGAATACACTGGAAATACCGCTTGTTCCAATCTGCCTTATCATCAAAACGATTTGCAACGATGTAATGGTGTTCGTCCTCATTTTTGATATCCAAGAGAACGACTTTCCGTTTCTCATCATGCAGCAGAACCATAAAATTCATTTCGCTTATTCCTCCGTTATCATTCCTTTGATGGTTCCGACATTTTCAATCAGCATATTTATGATCTGCGACAGCATGTGCATGTATGCCGTCATATTTTCGCTTGTGATGCTGTCCGGCTCTGCGTCTGCTACCAGTACCGCAACATATAAGCCTTTTAATGTCTCCTCGATCTCATCCAGAATGTCGTATACCTCTGCTGTTGGTTTTTTCATTTTTGTTTCCCTCTCTTTCGCTTAGTATTCCATCCAACAGATAACAGGATATCCCATTGGTTTCTTTCTGCTGAATACATACCGGAGATTTACATTGAGATTTACAAGATCATCTGCCTTGAGCGATGTCAAATTTCCATCTATATCCGCTTCACCTGCGATAATAAGATTCCCTACCAACATAGGCTGAAGCTTTCCATCAAGGGCTGATACAATCGGCTCATTCGTGAAAAGTCCTTCATCATCACAGATAATTTCATACCGCTTTTTACCTATTTTTCTGTTTACAATGTCCACGGTCGTACATCCAATCAATCTGTAATAGTCCTGCAAACCGGACACATTCACAATTTTTACAGTGCTTCTCTGCACATCAACTAATAATCCTGTCATATTCCTGTACCTTCCTTTATTATTGGTAACGGTTACCACCTTCCCATTTGGGGAAGATGGCAGCCTTGTATTGTTACTGATTCTTCTTTAAAAGCTTTTCGTCATCGAACCATTTGGTTCCTGCTCCCGTGTAGTGTATCGGCGGCTGTGTGATAATACTGTGACCTACCTGCACCACCTCATGATTTTTTGTAACTACTGCGAACTGTACTGTCTGCTTGTCCATGACTTATCTCCTCCTCAACCTGTAATAGATCTAATGACGTTTAACCTGTCCAGTGCATCCCGCTTCTCCTGCCGTACCGTGTTGAGCAACTGGCACAAATGCGCTTCTCGATCACTTGCCCACTTGTCAAGATCGTTATAGGACTGCTGTAACTTTATAAGTTCCTGTTGTAAAGCATAGATCTTTTTCACACGTTCCCGGCTCAGTCTTTGGATTCCGCCATCTCTCAGCCACTTGCGGCAAAAGGCGTCTTTATCACCGGGGAAATTGTAGTATTCCTGTTCAATTGCGTCGTACTCCTCGCATGTAGGTTCAAACTTTGTACGTTTGATAAATTCTGACATCATCATTTAGAAATTCCCCCTCAATACTTCCTGTAACATTCTGATCCCGTATCCGCCTACCATAAGACAAGCGCAAGCAATAATCTGATCCATGGTTTCCTCCTGTTGCCCTCGTAACCTCCGGGGCGGGTGCTGGGTTATAACTGAAACGCTAATGCCGCATCTTTTTCTGATGCTCCCTGTGCTATACAGGTGTTGTATCGGATTAGTTGACGTTCTTCTTTGATTTCGCGAATGCGCTTCAAGGTCTGCCAGCTGACTAATGCACCAACACAATAAGCTTCTTCCATGAGATGTTCTATCTCTTCCAGACGGTCATACAATGCATTCCATTGATCTTCCGTGTAGGTATGTGCAGATGCTTCGTTCATATTGATTTCTTGACATTTAAGCTTGTCATACATGGAAAGCAGGTTGAAATGCTCGCTTGCACTTACTCTATATTTCTTCATCGTGTGCGCTCCTTTCAGTTCAAGCCAACTTTAGAAATGACAATTCCTGCATCTTTGGTCATAGGTGGTAATGGCTGATCGTATGTAAGCATTCTGTAAATTCCCATAAGTTCAACCCATGTCTGCAAGCTGATATTCTCAAGTCCGGGAATGTCCTTTCCTGCTATTCCTTTAATGCAAAGCTGTTGAAGTGCGGAAAGTGCGGAACTCCTGCGGTGTTTTCTAATGGCTTCTGCGATCTTCTTCACGTCGTTCTCTCCTCTTCTATGTGGTGCGGTTCGGGGATTTCTCCCCGTTCCGCTGTGTATTCTTATTTAACGTATAATCTACGATACTGGCTGATTCTCTGGTACTCTGCAAGGCTTCCCAGATCTTCCTCAAGCCGTTTGCTGTCCAGTGTCCGGCGTTCGCAAGTGCTGACCT
Source organism: uncultured Clostridium sp. (assembly GCA_902496665.1). Classification (GTDB taxonomy): domain Bacteria; phylum Bacillota; class Clostridia; order Lachnospirales; family Lachnospiraceae; genus Pilosibacter. The sequence continues at coordinate 107,085 of CABVBU010000005.1, forward strand.
TTACGGTAAAATCTTTTCCTGTCTCACTGAGTTTTTCGTTGATGTCCAGATATCCGATGATTTCACGTTCAAGGGCTTTCACCTGCTCGGTGACCTCATCTAATAAAGTTTTCATGTTGCGATAATCGGCAACGGTTCTTTCTAATTCGTTCATAGTTCTACACATATTGAATACCTCCTGTATGATTGTTTGATTGATGTTATGTGGTTGATTGGAAGAACGCCGCTTCATTCATCTTCCTGTCTATTGTAGTTATGCTGTGTGTCAACCACTCACAGGTATATGGAATTGAAGTTCTGAGGTTTTCGACCTCGTCGGCGTTGCTCTGTATCAACCTTGTGGCTTAATTGTACACGTTTATGTGTACTTAGTCTATTCGTAGAATACACAATTATACACGTTTTAGTGTACTATGTTTTTGTATAATTTGTACACGTATTAGTGAACTTGTATATTTTTAGTACATTTTATTGTGTACTTTTTACATTGCGCGAGTACACGTTATCGTGTATTATTAAGGTGTCAATCAAATAAAGATTCTTTTGAGGAGGTATTCAGAATGAGTAAGAACGTATATGAAATGGTAACAGATAGGATCATAGCAGAACTGGAAAAAGGATTGATTCCATGGGAGAAACCGTGGAGCGGCGCTTCCGGTGGAGCATTCAATAGAATAAGTAAGAAACCTTATTCTTTACTGAATCAGATCTTATTAGGAAAAGACGGCGAGTGGATGACATTTAAACAGGTACAGGATCTTGGCGGACACGTCAAAAAAGGTGAGAAAGCAAGCTTTGTAGTGTTCTGGAAGATTCAGATCAGACAGGAAGAAAACGAGAACGGGGAACTGGAAGAAAGACATATCCCATTATTAAGATATTACAATGTATTTCACATCAGCCAGACTGAAGGAATAGAACCTTTACACAAAGAAGATTTGAAGGAAGTTGAACCGATAGAAGCGGCTGAGAAGGTGTTACACGATTACATCAGCAGAGAAGGAATAACGCTTGAATCTTCAATCAGTAATGAAGCTTATTATTCCCCGATGCGTGACCTTATCCATCTTCCGGTGATCGGACAATTTCAGAGAATTGAAGAATATTACAGTACCGCTTATCATGAATCAGTTCACAGCACAATGAAGAAATCCAGATGTAACCGTGAGCAGGAGCGAAAAGGAAAGTTAGTTGCATTCGGTTCTGAGGAGTACAGCAAGGAAGAGTTGTGTGCAGAATTAGGAAGTGCTTCGATCATGAACAGACTTGGACTTGAAACAGTTCACAGCTTCCGCAACTCTGCCGCATATATCCAAAGTTGGATTAAGGCATTAAAAAATGATCCGAAGATGATTGTAAGTGCAGGAAGTAAGGCAGAAAAAGCCGTGAAATATATCTTCGGTGAAACTGATCCGGAAGCGGACGCAGAATAAGAACAGAAAATAGAACAGCGTAAAAAATTAGGACTAGGGGCAAAACTCCTAGTCCTTTTTTATGGTCTGGTGCTGAAATTGATATGATATGTCTGTGTGGTTCTGGTGATATGTTGGTGCTATGTCGTGAATGACTCCGGGTAGTTTGAACTTGAAGAAATACCCTTATTTCTTATATAGGTATAAGGTGGTTCATCCACATACTAGATCAAAATCCCCCGGGTAGCAAAAACCATTTAGTCGAATGTTATTTTCTACCGGGGTATAAGGTGATTCATCCACATACCAACTAAAAAATTTACGCTCCGATCCGGAAATCACCTGCGGTACGCTGCCATGGAACTCATCAGAGAACAGCTCCGCCCACCGGGGGAGGGGGTACAGTAAACCTCACCGATCTAAGTACCTAACCGCAGCGGGTATAGGGGCAAAATACGCCGGAAAATTTCAGTCCTTCATGATAATGAATCCTAAAACCGCCAGAAAGAATATCACGAATAAGAGTGCTCCTCCGGCCTCCGCAAGCGCATACAGAACGCCCATACCAATAATGAAGCCGATCAGTGCAGTAAGACATCCGCCACCTCCGCCGCCACGATAACCGTAACGACGTTCATCACAATCACAGCCGCCGGGACCTGTGCAATCGGAATAATGGTGTCCGCTATTATCGTATGACATTGGATCAGTTCCTCTCTTATCTCCTGTAAATCGCATTTATGCCATATTGCGTATATTCGCCAATTCTATAATTTTCAACGAACTCTCGATCTGTCTCCCATTTAGAAATTGCAATTTCCATGTTACTACGTCCAGCACGCTGACTTATAAAGAAATCCAAATAGCTGATTATTTCACTTTTGGAAAGAATTTTGTTATCAATTAAAACCGCTAAAATCTGTTGTCTCGTCCGTTGGAATAGTCCTTCTGTTTGAGAAACGTTATAACCATATTGCATCAATATTGACTCTTGCGCCAGCTGCATTCCATTAAAAAGTCCACTTTTTAAATATGTTTTTTCATCACTGATTCGACACAGAATTATACCTTTTCGTTTTAACTCTTGATATGTACTGTCCATAATAAAATACACATCGCATTGTTTACAATAGCCTGCCGGAATCTTGATTTTTGTTTCTTTTCCAGAGTTTTCAATAACCGTAACTGCTGCATCAATATTTGAAATTTTATGATGTGAATGTGTGCATTTAAACACATTACTTCTAACAACAAAATCTCGTAAATCGATCTTAGGAATATTTTTGAATTTGTCCGGGCTTTCTACTTCTTCATGTTTAGGTATTGGTGGACTATATTTCTTCTTTTTTACGCCTTTAAAATGTGAGCAACGAACAGAATTAACATTGCATTTATCATCACGTGATAAACACATACCATGTTTATAATATTTGCATGAAGCGTCCACTTGACGAACTTTAATTTTTCCACTACTCTGGTCATTTAACGATTTATCTTCGATTGTAGGCCTCGGTAAACTCTTTTCTACTCCACGCATGGAACGCGGTTTTCCATTCGCTTTACACCTCATTCGGACCATCGGATATTTAAATTTTATATGGTATTTGTCTAATAATTTTTTTATTGAACTATAATCAGCACGCCAAACAAAACAGACTTGACAACTAGGACATACATATTCTTGAAATTTCTCATTTGGGAAAATTATATTTACCTGTTTCATTGGTCTTCTACATGAAGGACAACCTAAACTCACAAACTTCACCCCCGTCTATTATACCACATCCGCCCCAGTATTACATCCATTTCTCCGTATCTGACAAGCGGAAATCCACTCACCAAACCGAATGAAACTATTATTTCAGATTTCTACAAATCCACATCGCAGAACACCTGTTCTAAGGCTCTGTGCGCCATTGTAGAACGTTTTTAGTATTCCGATGTAAACTTCTTCATTGAAAGTGATTAAACCGTGCAAAATCGAATATAGAACGTCAGTTCGATTGTCGGCAGACGGCAGCAGATGTGAAAAAAGGGCAAAGCCGGATTGACTCTGCCCTCTTGTTACGTATGATTAAACGAATTGATTTTAATCAGTACAATATGCATCTTTGCCATACCATACTGTCTCCGTGGTTCCGTCTGCATACTCCAATGTAATTTCACCTATTGTAATTTTCTTACAAGCGCTCAAATATCCTACCGTATCATATATTACCATATCTCCACCCGGTGCAACTGGTCCAACATATTTTACACTACCATAATTTAGTTTGGTAATAGAATCATATGCGGGATTACCTACTGGATCATAGAAATACAATTTTGCAGTATAATAGTTAATAGTCTTACCAGAATTGTTTTTCGCTAACCAACATAATTTAAGTCCATTTACAGAGTCGCGCGAAAATCCAAACGGAAGCCATTTATCATTTGTTGGATTTGAAATAATTGTCTGCTGTTTTATCTGAGTATCCTCAATCCACGCTCCATCAGAACCAACTTTATAGCCGTCCGGAGTTGTTGTATCATGAAGCATATAACCGTCTGCACCGAAATAATAGGACTTGCCACCGATGTTCTTCCATGTGGAAGTCGGATAAGATCCATTGTCTTCCTGCCACCACCAACCTCTGGAATCCTGCTTCCATTCTGCTGCATAAGCTGGAACAGTTAATAAACAGCTCAATGCTAATGCTCCAATTAAAACTCTTGTCTTTTTCATATTGATTTCCTCCCATTTATATGATTATTTTGTAGAGCTTTCTTCTGTTTTTTCTGCTGATGTATTTACCTCTTCTGTTACATTTTCTACTACTGTTTCATCATTAGAATTATCGGCAATCTTTTCTTTTGCCTCTTCTTTCTTAGAAGCAACAATTCCGCTATCGTTTAATGCTCTCATGATCTTGATCTGAGCTTCGATAATCAGTGAAATTCCTTCCATGATTTCATATAAAATTCCCGTAGAAAACAATCCGCCCAAAAACCATCCTATAGTCATCGCCCAGTTTCTTTCGAAATATCCTCTGCCTAAATATGAACTATATGAATAATCATTTCCAAGGAAATACGCTGCCGCAATACTTCCTAATAAACCAATAACAAATACGATTTTTGCCAGCGTGTCACATCTATCTGCTGTTTCTCTCTGAAGCTGTTCCATAACTTTATTTCTCCCTCAATGAATTATTATTTTGCTTTACTTGACATTGCCCTGTTCATCAAATTGAAGCTCAATATTATCCATTACCTTTTCTGGTTCTACGGATACTTCTTCATCTTTAAGTCCTAAATATCCACCAAGTAATGTATTAGAGCCTTCATCAAATTTTCCAGTTAATGAAGATAAACCTATAAGTCCAATTTTAAATGTAGATGAAACATCCAGGCAAGAAACATCGTCTTTTCTTCCGCCAAAACTATTAGTCGCTGAATAATTGACTTTGACATAATAATTGCCATTTTTCTTTACATTGATTTCTTCCACTTCGAGACTATCACTGTTTTTCAAGCAATCCCTTAAATATCTAGTAGCCACTATGGCGGCTTTATCATACTCATTGAGCTCCTTGTATTTATCCAGTTCATCTATTTTTGAAATAAACGTTTTTTCATCAGATGATAACTCATCATATTCCTTCTCAACATTTTTGACATCCGCATAAGAAACATCATCCTTAGAAAGCAATTCATTTACTTGATTCTGAATATTATTTAATTTTTCCAAATCCATATCGAGATATTTCTTTACAGTTCCGTAATTGGTAACTAATTCTTTCTGTTTTGGAGTTAAATTATAATATTCCTCGTCCAGTTTTTTCACATCCTGCACTGATGGCAGTTGACTACTTTCTAACTGATTTACTTTTTCCATATATTCATTTGCGATTTTTTCATTCTTGCCACATGAACATAACAGCACTGTTGAAATAAGCAATACTCCAATTATTCCCCTTCTCATACTCTTTCTTCTCCCTCGCATTTTATTTGTTCCAGGCGCTCCGGTCAATCCAATTTCACCATTCTTTTCGATCCGCTCCGGCACACCTTAAACATCCTCCCAGTACAGCCAATTTTCCGGCTCTACTTACTTTCAAGTTTACTACTTTTGTGTATTTTGTCAACTAAATAAATATTTATTCCACCTATTGAGTACAATATTTATAGTATCATGATGGCAGCAGGAGGTATTCTGATGGTTGATTTTGGAAACACACTAAAAACATTACGTCTGAGAGACGATTTAACACAGGCGCAGCTTGCGCAGAAACTCCAACTTACAAAGTCTGTCATCAGCGCATACGAAACCGGCCTGCGACTCCCATCATATGATGTTCTGATCCAGATTGCGCGGATCTTTAACGTCACTACGGATTTTCTACTCGGTATTGAACGAAAACAGGAACTCGACCTCTCCGGACTCACACAGCCGGAAGTTGACGCACTGCTAAATCTGATAAAAGCCATGAAGCGGAACTGATCCTGCGACATGAAAAATCGTAAAAAAAGGGCATACCGGACAGGAATTATTCCCATCTGATATGCCCTCATGTTTCAATCCGTAATCTCAATCTTCCACTCCATCATGGCGTTGTAAACGCAGTCTGGAACCTTGCCCCTACTTTTCTCTGCAAGCTCCCGAATATAATTTCTTCTGAATTTCTTAAAAGCATCACTGGCTTCTTCTTTCGTATCGAAAATACCGACTTTTTCTGTCTTATTTAGAAATGTCATAGACACATTATATTGTCCGTCTTCATTCTTCTTAATGCACTCTTTTACTCCGCGATCCTCAAATACCGTATTTATATAATGTGAAACCAATACACAGGTTTCTGGACTATATATCCCCTGTTTCTGCCCTAACAAGTCCTTATCCAAATCAAAACTTGCTCCCGGAATCATATGCTCATCATACCATACCTTGAAATTCTGGAAGTTCTTCCATTCTTCACAGACCTTTATTCCTTTATAATACGGTTTTAAACGATGAACCGCTTTGTTATAGCATCTCTGTATCATGTTTTGCCATCTAAGACATACCTCACTGTGAAGTTCTGCCCGACCACCTATATATCCAACTCCTTCATATGAATGGCGGAAGTACCACGGATTCCATCCTTCCGGCTTATATTCTGGTATATTGATGATTTCCATAATCTGATTCTCAGATACTTCTCCCTCACTTTTATGTCTTTCAAGAATCATCGCGTACTGCTTTTCATTCACTGGATAGAGGTGCTTATAGTAGTTGTCCTTCGTATCATTATTTGTATGCCAACAACAGATATTGTTCTTGATATCGTAATTTACAATAAACGTCTGAATCACAAGATCACATGCTCTGACCTTCTTTCGTCTATATCCCCATTCTTTCCTGGTCTTAAAATAGACATTGTAGTCCAAAGTATATGTAAGTTCGCCGTTACAATATTTCCCACCGAGAAGATGGTATTCGCCATCATTGTCCTTTTGGATGACGCGCCCACAACTGGAAATCCATGAATCTTTATAATACAGGAGCTTTACAAATCGCTCATCTCTGGTGACACCTTTAATTCCAAGACTGCTTTTATTAAGCACACGCCATGGTGCGATCTTCTTGAACATCCGCTGCACCTGCATTGATGGATCTGATTTATAAACTTCCAGGAACGAATCATAATGCTTCTGCTGTCGCTTTGCCTCTTCGCACATCCTACATTTATTTCCATAACGCTGATGTCCATTAAATGTATATAGCCGGAACTGATCTACCGGAAGCTCTTTCCCACACTTGCTACAAATTTTAGTTTTAATATCATTAAACATATTCCTCCTTTTTCTAAACCAGAAAGCAGCAGGACTTCTTTGTCTCTTTCGCTGTCTCTGGTACGGACTATTTTTTACTTCCTGTCCGTTAGGAAATACCAGTTTCATCGGCATGTTTCTGCCGGATTTTTGCAAAAGAAAAACTCAGTACCGGAATGATACTGAGTCAAGTTACATGATGCAGAGCGTCGTGCCAGCTTTGGGACAACGGACTGCTAATCTATATGATCCGTGTTACCGGATATTTTCGTTATTAAGCTGCAGGTGAATCAGAGAAAAGATCATCCAAGTCAATAGCTGAATCTTCTTCAGAATCATCATTCTTCAAATACGTTTCCAGACATGGAATCTTCTGGAACACACTTTCATCCCGCAATTTTTCTTCCAACTCAAGATAATAATATGACCCCTGTTGGATGTTCTTCATGGATTCCAGTACCTTCTTATTAGAAACATGAACATGTTTGTAAATCTTTATAAGAAGTTCTTCCGAATACTCAACAGAATACTTTTCAAAATCTCGCACAAGACTATTATACTTCTGCATCAGACTCCGCTTCTCATTGGATTTTGAGGATCGAACGATTTCTTCTGTTGGGCCACACTGTTTTTCATACTGATCCGCAAACTGGTCAATATACTTTCTATCCTCATAACGACCATAATGGTTTGTAAAGGACTTTATCTGTCCTGTCGCCTTGTCACGCTTCATCTCTTTATGGCGATGGATATACAGCAGGTGATGATCTTCCAGGACAGAATCGTACTGATGGATATATGATTTGCAAGTTTCATAATTGATTCCAATTTTCTTGCACAAGAAATCCTTCGGCATGAATCCAACAAAGTTCGTCTTCTGATTTCCTCTTTGGTCTTCATATACGCCCTGTGATTTATTGATAGATTCCAGGCAAACTATGTAATACCTAAGTAGTTTGAACTTGTCCATCTTGTTATCCATGTTCATGATAGTATGAACTTCTGAATCACGAATGACCGTGTAGTAACTTCCAATTCCACCTTCAAAATAGATGTTGCTTAAATCTACAACGTATTCATTTCCGGGAAATTTTTCTTTCACTGTAATAAGCTCCATGTCGGCGAACTTCTTGAATGATTCACCGATCTTTTCCTGCGCAGCACGCTTAAATCCTGTCGAACCATATAATTCATACATTATCATATTGAAAGTGATAACCTGTTCGATTCTGGTTGACTGGTAAAGGCTTCGCAAAGCTACATAGAGTGAAATATCTGCGTCTGTAAATTGCAAATCGTCAATAATTGTGTTTTGTAAATAGATGTCCATAAATGAAGGTCTCCTTAAATAGATGATAAAACGAGTAAAATTTTTTAGTTTTGCACTCCAACGGAGTGTAAAGATTATTTCTTTTTATATTTATATTTCTTTTAATAATTATATGACTCTGTATAACGACATATTTTTGTCGTTATACTCTCTTAAACATAGAGTGTGGCAACAAATTTTTGTCGATACACATACCTCGGTGATTTTACACTGCATATTTTGCTCTGAATCGGATCAGATCCCTGGCATCAAAGTATGATTTCGATGATCTGAATACAATGTATGGCCGTCCATCTTTGTCGCCTATGCCACATCCGATAGGACTGAATCCCAATTTGATGAGCTGATTGCTCTCGGCAATATCATAATTGAATGTTGGTTTGACTATTCTTTCCATGATTTCTTTCCTCCTAAGTCTTAAAAGTCACATGAATTTGAGAGTTTTCCGGTGGTTCAGAACAATGCTGCACCAGTTCCGGAACTGCTCAATAATATTCTTCTCTCTTTTGGTGGGGATTACTTCGATTTTTCGTACAGGAACGATTTTAGGAATGGATGAGGTGAGGTTTCCGCCATCATGGCGAATTGTTCGTTCGTCTAGTATGACGAACGGAAGTGTGGGATATGGGGGAGGTTTTCGTCATTAAGGACGAAAACTCAAAGTGCTTCCGTCAACGTCCTCCGCTTTCTTTGCCGCAAGAACCTGTTGAATCTGTGCAGTAGATAATCCTTGGGTTGAGAGGATTAGTGCTTGCTGCTCGGATGTAAGGTTCTTAAGGGCATTGGAGTAGGATTCTATTTTCGCAGCATTAAACGCTTCGTCAGAGATACTTGTTAAATTCTGAGCGTCACGGATCTGCTGGATTTTGGAGATGTAATCGTCCAACGCAGATACATCCATCTTATTAAATACTAATAGTTGGCTTGCATTTAGCCCAGAAGTATTAAGATCTGTCTGGTTTAAACCTTTCAAAACTTTTTGTAAATTCGTAAAATCAGTCAAAAAAGACGAAATTTTCTGTTTATGTAATTGAATGTGATTTACTTATTT
>CABVBU010000006.1 GCA_902496665.1 uncultured Clostridium sp.
AAATCCTATCGGCGCAGCCGATTTGGAATGGATTTTTGCGCGTAACTGTGAGGGTGCTGAACAGTTACAAAGATCTTTATTTATGCTGTCTTAACTTGCTGGAAATCGTATTTCCGAGAATCTGCAACAGCTGTACCAGAACCACCAAAATCACAACTGTGAGGATCATGAGCGGTGTGTTCATCTTTTCATAACCGTATGTCAATGCCAAATCTCCAACTCCGCCGCCACCGACATATCCGGCCATTGCAGACGCTCCAAGAAGTCCGATGGTTCCCGTTGTCAGTGCAAGCACCATGGAACCTAATGTCTCAGGAACCAGGAAATATCGGATGACCTGCCATGTTGTCGCGCCCATGGCCTCAGCCGCCTCCAGGATTCCTGGATCGATCTCAAGCAGGCTGTTCTCCATCAGCCTTGCAAGGTACGGACTTATGTAAACTACTAACGGCACCAATGCTGCCGTGCTTCCGATGGTCGTGCCGACAATAGCGCGGGTGATCGGCATGATCGTTACAAGAAGAATAACAAAGGGGATGCTTCGCACCACATTGATGTAGGCGCTGACGATCATATATAACGGTCGGTTCTCCACCAATCCGCCTTTTCTGCAGAGCACCAGGGTCAGTGCCAGGATCATTCCGATGATCGTTCCGATGAGAAGTGACCATCCAACCATGTAAAGAGTCTGTCCGCCGTTCAACAGCAGACGCTCCACCGTGACCTTAAAGATCTTTGTTTTCATGAGTTCTTCCACCTTACTCCACCTCCAGTCGTTCTCTTAAGACGCCGTTCTTGTCGATCTCCGCTTCCGCCTTTTCGATGCTCTCATCATCGCCGATGAGCTGTAAGATAAAGACGCACATGACGCTGTCCTCCAGTTCCTGGACCGCCGCGCCAAGGATGTTGACCACGACGCCCTCTGTCTTGCAGATATCAGAGATCACAGGGCGCTTTACGCTGGAACCAATGAATTTCAGGCGGTCCACACGGAAGTTTTCTTTCTGTTCCTTCACCAGGCTTATGATGCTGTCCGGAATCTGGTCCCGGATGACCGTCTGAACGAACCGCTTTGTCACCGGCATCTTCGGGGATCCAAAGACCTCCAGTACGCTGCCGGATTCCACGATCCTTCCGCTCTCCATGACCGCAACCTTGTTGCAGATCATCTGGACGACCTGCATCTGGTGGGTGATGAGAAGGATTGTGACGCCCATTTTACGGTTGATCTTCTTTAAAAGCTTTAAAATCGATTCCGTTGTCTGCGGGTCCAGGGCGCTTGTAGCCTCATCGCAGAGAAGAAGTTCCGGGTCGGTGGTCAGCGCTCTCGCGATTCCCACACGCTGTTTCTGTCCTCCGGAGAGCTGACTGATATAGGTGTCTTTTTTGTCCTCCAGCTCAACAATCTTTAATACATCCTTAACCTTCTTGTCGATCTCCGCCTTCGGAGTCTTTGCAAGGATCAGCGGAAGCGCAATGTTGTGGTACACCGTCTTGGATTCCAGTAAGTTGAACTGCTGGAATACCATTCCGATCTTTCTTCTCAGCGCCCGAAGTTCCGGCTTCTTCAATGTGGAAAGCTCCTTTCCACAGACAGTGACTTTTCCTCTGTCCGCCGTCTCAAGACCATTTACCAGGCGGATCAATGTGGACTTTCCGGCTCCGGAAAACCCTATGATACCGCAGATATCACCCTTTTCCACATGGATACTCACGTCATCCAGAGCGTGGACGGTTCCGTATTTCCCGGAAAAGGTTTTGCTTACATGTTCGATCTGGATCAATGTTTTATTCCTCCCCTAAAAAAGAATGTGCCTTGGCACATTCTCGCGCCGAGCGCGGTCGCTTGCGACAATCTGCATCTTCGTGCGAGTGCGCATCATTGGCACGCAGTGCCTTTTTGTTTAACAGGAAGTTCCATCGGCATTTCCTGTTAAATAAAAAAGCCCAGAAGCTTTTACACTTCCGGGCGCATTCTCTGGCATCAACAGGAAACTATTTTCTGTATACAGGTACATGACCGCACAGCAAAGCTCCTGACCGTAAAAAACGCCCGGAAATACACATACACCAGCAACAACAACACATAACGTTCATACCAATTCTTCCAGCATTGCTCATACCTGTATCTCCTTTCCAACCGTTTTTCATCCCACGGTCCAATGTTTCCTCATCGTCTGAACTCTCTGTTCGAATCCGATGGCGCTATAATAACCCCTATTTCCTAGTTTGTCAATATGATTTTATTTATTTTAAATTATATATTTAATTTTTTTAAACTTCTCGCGTTATCGTTTTAAAATTTTCATATCAGTGCTATTCCGAAGCAACACGCTTCTCCCATGCCTATATATTTTCCCCGCGCTGCAAAATTCCTCATAGTTTCGAAATTTTTTATAATTTTATATACCAAACTACCTTGCTATCCCGCATATCCTGTGATACGATATCCACACAAAATCGTAAACTATTCAGTAGCTTCATAGTTACGCGCAAAATCTATTCCAGATCAGCTTCGCTGACGGGATTTTTGCATTCCAGCCTATGTTTTCTTACGGGCAGCGCAGCAAGTGCGCAGACCTGCTGAACAGTTACACTTAATCCTATAAAAGCATATTTTCTAAGTTTCTATCCGGACTACGATCCGTCTTTTCACATTTCGGAACTTCATTGCTTTTATATCCTTTACCTATTTTCAATCAATTTAAAAGCAGGAGAATCCGAGATTCATTGGAAGATGGCTGATAATGTTGTCCACTTTGCATGTTCTGACTCCTGCGCAAAGGAGGTATGAACTTGAGCACAATTCCAAGTGCGGATATCAGTGACAGTATGATGCAGACAAAAGGAGGAAAGATAAATATGTGCAAAGCGATGGATATTTGGTTAGCAGAAAGGGAAGCAAAGGGTCTCTCCCAGGGTATATCCCAAGGCAATGATGAAACTAGCTATAAAATGCTCATGAAAATCATTGTCTCACGCTTCGGCAAAAAGGCAGGAGAACTCGCCTCACCCACAATTAGATACCTCACCTCTGACGAGCGCATAGATCTCGTAGAAACGGCTGCCACCACAGATACCTTCGCTCATTTTCAAGACGCCCTGCGCCGCGCTACCACCGAAACACAACGATCCCCGCAATCGCCAACGCCGCACCAATAAGCTTCCGCCACTCAAATGCTGCTTTCTCGACGCCGAAAAGCCCAAATACCTCAGCAATATAGGAGACTAATATCTGGGTCACAACAATGAGCAGCGTCGCTTTAGCCGGTCCCAGACCGTCCATGCTTTTTATCACAGTCCAGGTGATGAACGCGCCCATGACACCGCCAAGAAGCATATATTTCCGGTCGATGGAGAACATCCCCCAGATCTCCCCACGCCCGGTAAAAAAATAGAGAACCACACATGTCAGAAACGCCGTCAGCTGCACCCATCCTGCCGCCGCCCAGATGCTGCTCTGCTTCGTCACCTCCGTATTAAAGATCCCCTGCAGACTCATAAGCGCGCCCGAAAGCAGTGCCACCAGAATTCCCCACATATAAAAAACCTCCTGAAACCATGTTTCCTTTAGGATTCCATGGTCAGGAGGTTTTTATGCAGTTATAATCTGTTATATGTCAGGATCCTTTCTGAATCCTGTTGGGCATTATCTTTACTGGCGCTCTATCTTTCTCTCCGCCGCCATCGCCAGATGCTTCGCCAGCACCGCCGTCGTCACAGCGCCGACGCCGCCCGGGACCGGAGTTGCTGCGGACGCTTTTTCTTCCAGGCCGTCCCAGAGGACATCACCGCAGAGCTTTCCGTTCTCATCCACGTTGATTCCAACATCGACCAGCACAGCGCCTTCCTTTAAGTAGGACGCATCCAACATCTTCGCCTTTCCTGCTGCCGCGACGAGAATATCCGCTTCCTGGCAGACTGCCTTTAAATCCTTTGTCCTTGTGTGGCACACAGTCACCGTCGCGTTCTCCTTCAACATCAGCATGGACAACGGACGTCCAACGACCATGCTGCGTCCAACGATCACCGCGCGCTTTCCCTCCATAGGAATATCAAATGCCTTTAACACCTCAATGACCGCCTCAGCCGTACACGGCGCAAATCCGTCCTTCTCACCAGCAAACACCTTCGCCGTATTCACCGCGCAGATCCCATCGAGATCTTTCTCCGGCCGGATCATCTGCTCTGCGCGCTTCTCATTGATATGCTTCGGAAGCGGACGGAACAGCAGAATCCCGTCGATGGTCTCGTCATCGTTGATCTTCTGGAACTCCGCAAAGAACTCTTCCTCTGTGATATCCGCCGGATACACGTAAGACTTTGTCTCCATTCCATATGCCGCAATACGTTTCATAACATTTCTCTCGTAGGAGAGATCATCCGGCCGCTCACCGATGCGGACGACGGCCGCTGTCGGCACATAGCCGCCTAATTTCTCGTTCATTGCGAGAACCTGTTCCTTGATTTTCGCAGAAACCTCTGCACCTTTTAATATGATCATCCTCTTACCGCCTTTAACACAATCTCATAGATCCGGTCTGCCTGTTCCGTTCCCTTCCTTATAAGAAGCTCCGCCTGGCTGTTCACCGCCTCGGCATACTCCCGGTCCTTCATCATCTTCGTATTGATATACACGCTCATGACCGCTCCGAGAAGCGCCGACCGGATCCCCTGGATCCCGACACCCGCATCGCTCACCGCAAGGCGGCTTCCGTGGAGCGCCAGAAACTCGATATCGTCCATCACGCTGACTGCCCGCTCCATGACTTCCATCGGAACCTTCGCCGCAGCCTTCAAGCACTCTTCCATCCGCTCTTCCTTTTCCGTCTTCTCTTCCTTCGTCTCCGCCTTCATGCGGTAGACCTCCGAGAGTGGCTGAAACGCCTGCTCGTCCGCCTTCTCAAGCCGGATAAAATCCATTCTCGCCCCGCCAAGTCTCGCAAGGATCTTCTGGACATCTTCCTCATATATCGCAAACTTCTTCTTTCCCGAAGTCAGGTTCCCCACCATCTCACCGAGAGCCGTTCCGATGGCGCCGTAAACCGCCGCCGCACTTCCGCCCCCTGGAGTCGGTGCCTTGGATGCCAAGACTTCCAGGTATTCGTTCCACTGTTCCATGAACACGTTTCCTTCCATATTTACTCTCTGCGCAGCTATCCCCTTCTCCTAACACCTGCATATCCTTTCATACAGCATGACAGGCGGCTGGCGCAGTCTTGAAACCTATTATCCATGATTTCACAGTGCTTGTCAATCCTGACTCCATATTTCCTACCAGCTCTATATGATTTGCATTCTGACAGCCGCCCAGATCTCATTTCCCCGCCGGCACATATCCATCTCCCCCCGCCTTTCCCAATTTATACATCATATTTGCATATTATACAATTTTCTTTCATAAAAATGCATTTTATGCTTGACATTATGCATATTCGGATGTATATTTATGAAGCGAAAAGAAAACAACGTCTGAAACAGATCGGAGGATAACAATTATGAAAGAGAAAGTTATTTTAGCATATTCCGGCGGACTCGACACAACAGTTCTGATTCCGTGGTTAAAAGAAAATTATGATTACGATGTAGTCTGCGTCTGCATCGACGTAGGACAGGGAAATGAGTTAGATGGTCTGGAAGAGAGAGCAAAATACTGCGGAGCTTCCAAATTATATATCGAGCATGTTGTCGATGAATTCTGCGACGAGTACATCGCTCCGTGCGTAAAAGCAAACGCTACATATGAGAACAAGTATCTCCTCGGTACCGCAATGGCCCGCCCGCTGATCGCGAAGATCCTCGTTGATATCGCAAATAAGGAAGGCGCTGTTGCGATCTGCCACGGTGCTACCGGTAAGGGCAACGATCAGGTACGTTTCGAGCTCGGCATCAAGGCTCTTGCTCCGGATATGAAGATCATCGCTCCGTGGAGAACCTGGAATATCCAGTCCCGTGAGGAAGAATTAGAATACTGTGCAAAGCACAACATCGATCTTCCGTTCAAGAAAAACGACAGCTACAGCCGTGACCGCAACATCTGGCACATCAGCCATGAAGGTCTTGAGCTGGAAGACCCGGCACAGGCTCCGAACTACGATCATATGCTCGTACTCGGCGTAACACCGGAGAAGGCACCGGACGAAGAGACTGAGATCTCCATCTCCTTCGAAAAAGGATTCCCGGTTGCATTAAACGGCGAGAAGATGAAATTCTCCGAGATCCTCACAAAATTAAATGAGCTCGGCGGCAAGAACGGAATCGGCATCACCGATATCGTTGAGAACCGTATGGTCGGCATGAAGTCCCGTGGTGTTTATGAGACTCCTGGCGGAACAATCCTTCTTGAGGCTCACAAGCAGTTAGAGGAACTGATCTTAGACAAAGAGACATTAAAATATAAGAAGAACATCGACAACGAGTACGCTGATGTCGTTTACTCTGCAAAGTGGTTCAGCCCGCTTCGTGAGGCATTACAGGCATTCGTTGAATCCACACAGGAATATGTAACTGGTGAGTGCAAGATGAAGCTCTACAAGGGCAACATCATCAAGCAAGGCACAACTTCCCCGTACTCCTTATACAACGAGAGCATCGCTTCCTTCACAACAGGCGATCTCTACGACCACCACGACGCTACCGGCTTCATCAACCTCTATGGTCTCTCCACAAAGGTTCGCGCAATGAAGATGGCAGAGGTCGAGAAGAATCAGAAATAATAACTCTCTTTCATAAAAAACTTAGGCTTGATCCCGGCAGGACATGTTCCCGCCGGGATCTTTTCTTCATATGTACAGATTCTTTACATTTCTGTCATTTTTCTTTCATTCCCTTCACAAAACCTCTTATATCTGACCGTATTCCTTCATTTTTTTTTGACAATTTGGTCACACTTTTTTGATTTAATATGGATCATAAGGAAAGAGAGGGCTCCTTTGAATCATCTGGATCTTTCGTTTTTCCCCTTATATTTTCGATATCAGAAAGGAAGACTTAAATTATTATGAAAAAGAAATTACTTCTTACCACCTGCATCGCAGGCATCATCGCACTGGCAACCGCATGCTCTTCCCAGAGCACAACTGCTGCAACGACCGCTGCTTCTACAACGGCTGAGGCAACAACAGAGGCTGCTGTGAAGGAGAATACAACTGCTGCTGAAAAGGAGACAACCGCCGCTGAAAAAGCAGAAAGCAAGGCAGAAAGTACAACAGAATCAAAAGACCAGAAAGAAGCTGATTCCAAAGCTTCCGAAAACAGCAGTGAAAAAAGTGACGAAACAAAAGAGTCTACAATGACTGGTACCATCAGCGACATAAAAGATTTCATGTTCACAGTAAGTGCTGATGGAAAGGATTACGCATTCACCTTCGAAGCCGATAAGAAACCGGAAGGTCTCTCCGAAGTCAAGGACGGCGATAAAGTTACTGTAACCTACACCGGAACGGTCAATGAAGTAGACGCTTTCGATGGAACCATTCTTTCCGTGACAAAGGCTAAATAATATACGCACGGATGTGTAAAAAAGGCACCGCTAGGTCCCAAAAAGAACCTTGCGGTGCCTCATTTTTTTATAAGAACTTAAGTCTACTCCTGGAACAGATTTCTCTGCCCGGGGTTTTGTTCTATCCTTCTATCTTTTATCACACACACTCTTTACAATTCTTCCTGGCTCACGCCCTCCAGCACAATATGTCCGCCCGGAAGAAGCGCTCCGCCGCAGCCGTCCACACGCTTCGTGCCTGCCGCGTAGAACTCCCCATCCACATTCATGACACTATTGAGCATCGTGCTCATAGCCTGGTCTACCGGAACCGGGACGATCTTATGCCCCTTCTCTTCCAGAATCTTCCTTGTATCACCGGAAATTCCGTACTCCACTTCCAATCCCTGTGCCCTCGTCAGACAGTTGATATACGGCGCATTGACAAGCTGTTCCGGAGTCATATCGAAATCGATGGCATTGACGATGCCCTGAAGTGTGCCGGTGATGATTCTCGGTCCGCCGGCCGCTCCGATCGCAAGGAACGGCTTTCCGTCCTTAAATACCATACTCGGTGACATACTGGAGAGCGGTGTCTTTCCACCCTGGATTGCATTGGCGCTTCCGTAGGCAAGTCCCTGGCTCGTCATTGCTCCCACCGCCGCTGAGAAATCGGACATAGCGTTATTCAAAACAAATCCAAGTCCGTCAACAACGATGCCACATCCAAACCAGTCACGTACGGTCTGTGTCTGTGAGAACGCGTTTCCTTCCTTATCCATGACCGCAAAGTGGGATGTATTTCCCGGATACTGCTTCGCCTCGATACCATCGGCCGACGCGAATTCCCCGGCCTTCTCCCCTGCCAGCTCAAAACGCTCATGGGCAAATTTCTTGCTCGTCAGTCGGTCCACATCCACATCCACAAAATCCGGATCTCCGAGTGCCACACTACGATCCGCAAATCCAAGCTTCATGGACTCCGCCAGCGCATGAATGCTGGCCGCCGTGTTGTGTCCCATAGAACGGATATCATAATTTTCCAGAATATTGAGCATTTCCACTAACGCACAGCCGCCGCTCGGCGGTGCGAACGCTGTGACTTCATATCCGCGGTAAGTGGTCTTCACTGGTGTGCGGAATTTCGGCTCATATGTCTCCATGTCAGAGAGTTCAAAGCAGCCGCCGCGCTCGTTGATCAAATCCACGATCTTCTTTGCGACCTCTCCTTTATAGAAATAGTCCACACCATGCTCGGCAATGTTCTCCAGAAGCTTTGCAATCTCCGGATTCTTCTGGATCTCACCGAATTTATAGAAGCCTCCGTTCTCCTTCAGATATAACTTTCTGAACGACTCAGAAAGGCGCATCTTCCGCTCAACAGAGTTGTCATACATAGTGAGCGCACCTGTATAGCTTGTTCCGAATCCGTCTCTCGCGCACCGGATCGCCGGAACCGCAACTTCTTTCAGTGTCATGGTTCCATACTTCTTGAGGACGATGTCCATAGTCTTTAAGAGTCCCGGAAGTGCCACGGACTGTCCGCCCAAATCCTTCCACTCATCCTGTACTTCTCCATCTTTGATAAAAAGGTCTGCCGTCGCCTTCGCCGGAGCGATTCCACGCCCGTCAATGCCCTCGGTCTTTCCCGTCTTTGCGTCGTAAAGTAAGGAGAAACAGCCACCGCCAATACCGGAATGGTGCGGTTCCACAACGGACAATGTCAGGGATACAGCCACCGCTGCGTCGAAGGCATTTCCACCCTTATTTAAGATCTCGAGCCCAGCTCTTGTTGCATAGACATTGTTGCAACTGACTGCGCCCATACTTCCGTGAGCCACTGGTTTTCCCCAGTAGGACGGCCACATATAGATCTGTTTTTTCATATTCTGTGCCATATTTATCACGCTTCCTTTATCATGCCTTTTCCTTATATGTCATAAGAGAAACTGCGATACCAACACCGTATGTAACGATAACAACTGGATATACTGCCTCAACAATATCGGTAAGTCCAAGGAGCATCCAGGCAACGCCTGTGATCATACCTGTCAACATACTCCAGAATGCGCCCTGTTTTGTTGTCTTCTTCCACATAAGACCTGCAAGAATAGAGAAGCTTACCGGAGCCGCTGCCACATGCTGTAAGGTTAAGAACAGGTTCGTTAAGGAACTGCTCGGGATCAGGAAGGCTGGAATCAAAGTAAGGTATGCGAATATGAATGTGATGGTCTTGGAGAGTTTCAAGACCTTCGCATCATCGACATCCGGATTGATCTCAGTCTTATAAACGTTTGTAATGATCGTTCCTGTCGCCAGCATCATGGTCGCCATTGTTGCCGCGATGATCATGGTTGCGAACGCAAAAATGATACCTGCGAATACCGGGCTGCTGAATGTCTTGATCGCATATGCAAATGCGGTAGAGCCGTCGCCGAGGTCTGCACCGCTCGCTTTAGAAAGCATACCACAAGTTGCGGTAAAGAAACAGATAGGAGCTGCAATTACATAACCAAGAATAGAACCGACTCTTGCTGCCTCCGGGCTCTTAGCGGAAAGAAGTGGCTGAAGAACGGCCTGCATAACTGCGGTACTGATGCAGCCGCCGACGATCCACGCGATGATTCGCTGTGTCGGCATATTGCCCATAGAATCATATTTTTCCGGAAGGGAGCTTAAAAGTCCGCTGAATCCGCCGAATTTCGGAAGTGTTGTGAACACGAAGCAAATCAGGAGCACGTAGATACCGATGCAAACAACACGTCCAACAGCGGATGCACCTTTCATACCAGAAAAACTTGTGTAGATAACTGCGATCGTAACACCGATGAACATTGCAACCATGAGGTTCAGCCCCGGAAGTACGATCTGGATGATACTAGATACTGTCTTTAACTGGATCGGGATATAGAGGAAACCATATACGATCCATGCATAAGAATAAAGTCTTGTTGTTCTGACATCGTATTTCGTCTGGAGGTAGACCGGTACAGATTCGCCAGGCATCCTCTCACGGATGATCTTTGCGAACACCGCAAGGGCAATGAAATAGAATGAACCTGCGATAGAATACCACGCACCGGAAATGCCAAGGTTATATCCGTTCTGGGCCGCGCCTACGACCGCCATGCCGCCGATCTGCCACGCCGCGAAAACGCAGCCGAGGGACAGAGCGCCCATGGTCTTATCGCCGCCGGACCACTGGTTCGCTGACTTAATTTTTGTTCCGGCATACACGCCTATGCCGATAATCAAACAGAATGTAATGATCCAAACCGCTACTAACATACATATTCCTCCTGTTAAAAACCGATTCCAGATGGCACCTGGATCATGACTCCGCGTCCGACCCGCTACCAGAAAACCACTCTGGAGATCAGCCAGCTGATTTCAGCCTTTGTGCTCCATGTTGTCAACAGTTTCATGATTACTTTCTACCGGATATGATCCTATGCCCATTTTCTGCCTCCTTATCAGAAATATATTACACATTACATATCTATGACCAAATAATACAAATATTTTTTCGAAATGTCAATAGGCAGAACCAAACTGGTTGATTTCCCTGTGAATTCCTTATATACTTAATAAGGGGCTTATTATTTTCGACAAAATATATAATATGCGATTAAAATACAGAACATTCTTTTGTGAGCCCGGATGAACCGTCAGGAGCACATTTTCTGCCATTAGGGGAGGTATCTTTTATGGGTGAAAATCAGTCCGGCCTTTTAGGCGCCGGAAAAGTACATACAGCAACTTACAAAAACCAGGCATATGACCTGATCAAGGACGCGATCCTCTACAACCGGTTCCGCGTTGACGCGATTTACTCCCAGGAGGCGATCTGTAATGAACTTGGGATCAGCCGCACGCCGGTCCGCGAGGCACTGTTGGAACTTCAGAAAGAGGGATATGTGAGTTTCTCCCGTGGAAAAGGCGTAAAAGTTGTCCCAGTGACGGAACAGGATGCGGGAGATATCCTGGAAGCCAGGATCTTTCTGGAATCCCACAACGCGAAACTTGCAGCGGAACGCGGAACTCCTGAGGAAAAGCAGGCCATTATGGGCTGTCTGAAGGAATTGGAAGAGAATCTCTCGACTCTGGACAGCCGTCTGCTCTACCGCATCGACCATCAGTTCCACCGTCTGGTCGCTGACGCATCCCACAACGGATGGTTTTCCCGCCAGACAAGCCTAATCCTGGACCATTATCTGCGGTTTGAGGTCAAATCCGTCTACAACAATTCCATCGACGGCACACTTGTATACAAGGAGCATTTTGCCATCGGGGAGGAGATTCTGAACAGCCAGCCCGAGAAAGCCGCTCAGACCATGCAGCACCATCTGTCCAACTCCTATACCCGCACACTGGGCGGGATATGGAAGAATACACCGGAACGGTAGGCGGTATTCGCACAAAATAGGCACCGCCAGGTCTTAAGGAAAGGACCGGCGGTGCCGCGGATAAAAGGCTGGAGGTAGTCAGCCGTTAGAATATTGACATACCATGATCTGGATCTTATCAAGCATTCGCTTAAGATCCTCATTTTCTTTCTGAAGTCTGACGCAGCGTTCCCGGTACAGATCCCGCTGCATCTCTACTGAACAATTTTCCTTATTGGTTTCAGCTGTGAATTTTTCTGTTTTTTTCATAACCGATCTCCCCTGACAGTCATTCACATTTTTAATATCTTATTTATCTCCATCTCCTGCTCTTTTTAATCAGAACAGGAAACCCAACACCCTGTCACACAGTCTTTCTGGCTCTCACAATAAGATGCCAGATCGGAAGCAGATACAGGAACACCGCCGCCGCGATCGACACGAGCGGTGCCGACACGGACGCCAACGGAACCGCGCCTGCGATGGACCAGGGAATGAGAGGAGCCGTAACGATTACCGAGTTTTCCATATCGATCGCAAACTTCTGCTGATCCGGCTCCAGATCCTTGCAGATCTGGTCCACCAGCATCGTCGCCAGTGTCTGGTTGCAGGCCACCATGCCCGCCACCAGGGACGTCATAAGGATCGTACCAAATACGGTGATTTTTCTGCTCACCGCGCCCATCTTCGACTTTAAACCATTTAAAAGCCCGGTTCCCTCAAAGATACCCGAATAGGAGGACGAAATCGTGATGATCAGCGCCACCCTGACCATGGACATGATCCCGCCGCCGTCGATCATGGACGAGATCGATGGATCCGGAGATTTATAGCCGTTGACCAGAATTCCAACGATCAGGGACAGATTCGTATGCTGCCAGAAAAGGCACACGCCGAGCGCCGTCACGATGCTTGCCAGCATCGCCATCCGCACCTGCACCCGGAAAAGCGATAATACCATGATCACCACCGCCGGAAGGATTGGGATCAATCCCAGACGGAATACGCCGGAAAAGCTCTCCGCCAACGACAGGTTTCCGGCTTCCGCCGCCGGAAATACGATTCCGCATGCACCGTAAAAGGCACAGGTTAAAATTAACGGCACGATGGCCATCTTCACCATCAGGCGGATATTGTCAAAAATATTCGTGTGGGTCAGCTCCGAGACCAGCAGTGCGCTGGTGGATACCGGCGAACACCGGTCCCCGAAAAACACGCCGGAGAGGATCGCGCCTCCCGCCAGGATCTCATTGCACCCCATCGCCTTCGCCATGGTCATACAGATCACGCCCATGGTTGCCGCCGTTCCAAATGCTGTTCCCGTAAGGACGGACACCAGACAGTTTAAAAGGAATGCCATCAAAATCATCACCGACGGATTCATAAGTCCCGCACAGTAAGACACGATCGCCGGGATCGTTCCCGCCGCCCGCCAGAGCGCCGTCAGCATGCCAATGAGTAAAAATGTAATTAAAATATTTTTCGCCGTTCTGATTCCCTTCCAGGACATCGCAAAAATATCTCTGACCGTATAACCACGGCTTAAGGTGTACGCGAAAAAGATCAGATATCCAAGGGCCAGCGCCGCCAGGATCGGGATCCCCGCAAGAATGCATCCGATCAGCGTCACCGCGAACACGACCAGAACTGCCGTTTCACTGATGTGTACCTTCATAATGTTTACCTCTTCCCTGTTTTCTTTCGTGAACCATTCCCTCAGATACCCATTCCCTGTCCAGATATCCTGATCCACCTTTATGGTTCCAGTATACGCCTGGATTTCTCACTTGTCTAACTGTATTTTCTGATATATAATACAGTCAAAATACTGTATATGAATTACAGCTTTCATTCTTTCACACGATTTTCCCAGTTCATTCTGGCTGCCCCATATCCTTTATGGCCAGCACAGCTGATCCGAGACTCTGCAGGACACTTACAATTAAACTTTCTTTTTTATATTCAGGAGATTTATATGAACTTTCTTTCCATGGATTATTTTCTCATGACCGCCGAAAAACGCAGCTTCACAAAAGCCGCCGATGCTCTCCACATCACCCAGCAGACCCTGAGCACCCACATCGCCAATCTGGAACAGGAGCTGGACTGTAAGCTCTTTGTCCGCCATGTTCCCCTGGAACTCACCTATGCCGGCGAGATCTTCCGCCAGTACGCCGCAGACTTCCAGAAAAAATACCGGGCCATGCAGCATGAGTTCGCCGATCTGAATAAAAACGATCAGGGGATCCTGCGGATCGGCATCTCCTTCACCCGCTGCCATGCCATCATGCCCGCGATCATCACGGAATACCAGCGCCGCTACCCGCATATGGAGATCCAGGTCATCGAGAACGCAAACTCTGGTCTGCAGAAAGACCTGATGGAACATAAGATCGATCTCGCCATCGCGAAGTTCCCGGATTTTCTGCCGGGGATCACTCTGAGCGATTTCTATGAGGAGGAGGTCGTTCTTCTGCTTGCCGATTCTCTGTTTCATGAGGTCATTTCCGATGCTACCCCAGCAGATGCCCTATTTTTACATCTTCCAAAGACTATCTGCGGCTCTGGCTCTGATTTCACCCATGACACCGCTGGCCCTGTTTCCTTTTCTGTCCAAAATCTTGAAGCTCCGACAGATTCCCAGCCGGAACCGTTAATGTTAAGAAGCCCGGAAGACTTCTCGATCTTCGAACACTGCCCATTCCTTCTAAACTACGCTACCGACATCGCCGGTCAGCTCGGAAGACACTTCATCACCATGGGCAATTTCAAACCAATCGTAAAGACCCAGTCCGACAACATGGGAATGCTTCTGGAACTCTGTGCCGCCGGAAAAGGTGCCTGCATCTCCCCGCTAAACCTTGCCTTAAGTTCCCTCTCCTCCGATCAGCGAAAAAAAATGCGGATCATCCACCTCGGACAATCCGCAAAATATAAGATCCGCTTCGGCTGTCTCGAACAGCCATACCAGTGGAAAGCGATCCGGAACTTTATGGATGCCGCAAACGCTGCACTTGCACTTCCCCTATCTGAACACGATCGATCGGTCTGATCACCCTGCCAGATAACACCAGACCGGCAGCGTCAGCATGGACATCAGCGTCGTCATAACCACGCATCTCGTTGCAAACAAGGCGTCACTGTCATATCTTGCCGCAAAAATCGCCGCCGTAGCTCCGGCAGGCATGCCGGTCATCAAAACGCTGATTCCCAGTGATGTGGCATCAAGTCCCAGTCCAAGTCCAACGGCCAGAGCTGCTGCCGGAAGAATGATCAAACGGAACACCGAAAACAGCGCCGTGTCCTTATTAAAGATCGTTGTAATCTTTACATCCGCCAGAATCGTTCCCACGATCAGCATCGTGAGGGCGCTGTTACAATTCCCAAGATACTTCACCGTCGCCGTGATGACGGATGGAAGCTTCACCTGAGTCACCATGCAGATAAGACCCAGGTAGATCGCCACCAGGCACGGATGTGTCAGCACGTTCTTCGCGACCTTCTTCTTATCCACCTTCTCATCCGCCACAAAATAAGTTGTTCCCACAGACCACATGATGATACGCATAGGGATCAGGAAAATTGAAGTATACAAAACTCCGATCTCATTATAGATCGCCTCTGCGATCGGATTTCCGAGGAATCCGCTCATCGGAACAATCGTGCAGTACTGGAGGACTTTCCTTCTCTGCGGCGCATACCGGTTAAAGATAAACTTATTTAAAGTCAGGCATACCGCCTGCATGATCACCGCCGCCAGTAAAAGCAGCGCACATGACCGGAATATCTCCATATTAAATTCGATCAGACACGACTTAAAAATATTACACGGGATCACCACGTTGATGCAGAGATCCGTCAGACATTTCTTTCCGTTGGCGTCGATGATCCCCTTTTTCTTTAAGACTGCTCCGACAAGCATCAATGCAAACAAGGTTCCCTGAAGACTGAATAGATCGAGTAAATTCATAAACCTACCTCCTGCTGTCTCTTCTTAGATGTACATGAATTTCTGCAGTAACTATATCCGAAGCTACCTGCTGCCTCTTTTTCTTAACTTTATCATAGCACTGCATCACTTCTTTGTATAACTGTTTTATTCGGTATGCCTAACAGTGATTTGTCTGTAATCTATATAACAAAACAGAATCCAATATCTCCTTCTCAGAGATATCAGATTCTGCCTTTTATTTCTAATCAGATCTCCCATTTATCTTTTTTGCTTCATCAATAACCGACAAACGAAGGATAAACCAAGGACACCATAACGCAAAAATCCCCGCCCGGAAACCCGGACGGGGATTATCACCTGTTGTGGCACTACCAGCAGAATCACTCTGCCTACTTTATATACATTTACAATTCACGCAAATTAGTTAGCTGCTGCAGCTTTTGCTTCTTTGATCTTCTCTGTCAGCATCGGAACGATCTTGTTTAAGTCGCCTACGATACCGTAGTCAGCTACATCGAAGATCGGAGCAGACTCATCTTTGTTGATCGCAATGATGATGTCAGACTCTTCCATACCAGCTACGTGCTGGATCGCACCGGAAATACCGATTGCGAAGTATACGTGCGGACGAACAGTCTTACCAGTCTGTCCAACCTGGAGATCCTTCGGCTTCCAGCCGGAATCTACAACTGCACGAGAGCAGCTTACGGTACCGCCAATAGCCTCAGCGAGGTCATCAAGAAGCTTGAAGTTCTCTGCGCTTCCAACTCCACGGCCACCGGAAACAAGGATCTTTGCATCCATGATATCAGCTACGTCGGATACTGCCTTAACGATCTCAAGAATCTCAACGTACTTGTTGTCCGGAGTGAAGCCCGGGTTAAACTCGATAACTTCTGCTTTTCTGCCAGCCTCACGGTCAAGCTTCTGCATAACGCCTGGACGTACTGTAGCCATCTGCGGACGGAATTCCGGGCAAGCGATTGTAGCGATTGTGTTGCCGCCGAATGCCGGACGGGTCATAAGGAGCTGGTTATGTTTCTGCTCTTTACCCGGCATAGCAACAAGCGGGAAATCTCCGATATCAAGCTGTGTACAGTCAGCTGTAAGACCTGTATGGATACGTGCGCAAACACGCGGGCCAAGGTCACGGCCGATTGCTGTAGCACCGATTAAGAAGATGTCCGGTTTGAACTCGTTGATAACAGAAGTGATCGCATGAGTATACGGCTCAGTTCTGTAATCCTTTAATTCCGGATCATCAACAACGATAACTTTGTCTGCACCGTACTCGCCGAGCTCGTCTGCAAGACCTTTTACGTTGGAACCAACTAAAACTGCTGTTACAGTTGTTCCTAAATCCTTTGCCAGGTCTTTACCTTTTCCGATCAGCTCCAGAGCGATGCTGCTGATCTGATTGTCTACCTGCTGCGCAAAGACATATACACCCTTATATTCTGCTAAATTCATCACTTTTCACCACACTTTTCTTTTATTAAATTAAAGTACATGTTTCTCAGTAAGTTTCTCAACAATGTAATTTGCAGCTGCGGACGGGTCAAGGTTTGTCTCCTTAACGCCTGCACCCTTTCTTACCTTGTCAGAAGCCTTAGCGATCTGAGTCGGGGATCCCTTAAGACCAAGGTTGGAATCAAGAACATCCTTCAGATCATTTCTGCCCCAAACGGTGATATCCTTCTTGTATGCATCGAAGATTCCGCCCGGAGTCATGTAACGCGGCTCATTTAATTCAGAAAGTGCTGTAATTAAGCACGGCATTTTAGCCTTTAACATCATGTATCTATCATCAAACTGACGCTTAACGATTACAGAATCACCATCGATCTCGATACCCTCAGCATAGCTGATTACCGGAAGACCAAGATGCTCGGAGATCTGCGGACCTACCTGAGCTGTATCACCATCGATAGCCTGACGGCCTGTGATGATAAGGTCATAGTCAAGGTTTCTTAAAGCGCCTGCGATTGTCTGGGAAGTAGCCCATGTATCAGCACCGCCGAGAACACGGTCTGTAACAAGGATACCGTTGTCAGCGCCCATAGCCATAGCCTCACGAAGAACCTCTTCAGCCTTCGGAAGACCCATTGTAACTACTGTAACTTCTGCACCATACTGATCTTTTAAGCGAAGAGCTGCCTCCAGACCAGCTTTATCATCCGGGTTCATGATTGTGAGCATAGCTGCTCTGTCAAGTGTTCCATCCGGTTTGAACTTTACGCCGCCCTTAGTATCCGGCACCTGTTTTACACAAACAACGATTTTCACTGTATTTCACTCCTTATTTTCGTTTTTAGTTATGATTTTCCAGCTGTTAAATTACTTTAACAGTGCGCCGGAGATAACCATTCTCTGAACTTCACTTGTTCCTTCGTAGATCTCGGTGATCTTAGCATCACGCATCATACGCTCTACGTCGTACTCTCTGATGTAACCATAACCACCATGGAGCTGAACAGCCTTTGTTGTTACTTCCATAGCAACCTCTGCTGCATACAGTTTAGCCATAGCTGCCTCTACAGAATAGGACTTCTGAGTAGCCTTAGCCATTGCTGCACGGTAAACCATCATCTGAGCAGCTTTTACCTTTGTTGCCATATCAGCAAGCTGGAACTGTGTGTTCTGGAACTGACCGATTGTGCGGCCAAACTGCTTTCTCTCTTTTACGTAAGCGATTGTTCTGTCAAGAGCGCCCTCTGCAAGACCAAGAGCCTGAGCAGCGATACCGATACGTCCGCCGTCAAGTGTATGCATAGCGATCTTGAAGCCCTCACCCTTCTTACCTAAAAGGTTGTCCTTCGGGATGCGGCAGTCTGTGAAAATAAGTTCATATGTTGCAGATCCACGGATACCCATCTTCTTCTCTTTTGTACCAAAAGTGAAGCCCGGTGTTCCTTTCTCTACGATAAACGCGGAGATCTCTTTCTGCATTTTGCCACGTTTCTCAACTGTGCCTGTAACAGCGATAACGATGTATGTATCAGCATACTTACCGTTCGTGATGAAGCACTTGGAACCGTTTAATACCCACTCGTCGCCGTCTAAAACAGCTTTTGTCTGCTGACCCTGAGCATCTGTACCAGCGCCCGGCTCAGTTAAACCGAATGCACCTAACTTCTCGCCCTTAGCAAGCGGAACCAGGAATTTCTGCTTCTGCTCTTCTGTACCAAATGTCTGGATCGGATCCATGCAAAGGGATGTATGAGCGGAAACGATAACGCCTGTAGTACCGCAAACTTTGGAAAGCTCCTCAACGCACATAGCGTAAGTAAGCGGATCACAGCCCTGTCCACCGTACTCCTTCGGTACCGGAATACCAAGGAAACCGTTTTTAGCCATCTTCTCTACGGTTTCTACCGGGAATCTCTCTTCCTCGTCAACCTCCTGAGCAAGGGGTTTGACTTCCTTCTCGGCGAAATCATGGAACAGTGTTCTCGCCATCTCATGCTCTTTACCTAATGTAAAATCCATGTTTTTAGTTCCTCCTTGTGAATTGTATCATGTATAACATGGGGAAATGTGGATGCTTCATTTTCCCGATGTACCTAATTAAATATCAGAAGCCTGGCCATCTGTGCGTCTTCACACAGTCTGTCCGTCATCTGACCATGCCTTTTAATTTTTGTGAAAAAATAAACAATTTTGAGTAAAAATAAAAATATTTTTCACATCAGCAGAACTGCACCGGCAGATCTTTGCAGATGCTTTGCGCTATAAAAGGCATGCTGCCTGACGGGATAAGATCACCGTCAGGCAACCCTTTGTTTTTTTATTATTTGCTGTAATCGTAGAAGCCCTTGCCAGTCTTTCTTCCAAGAAGGCCGCCGCGAACCATCTTCTTAAGAAGCGGATGCGGACGATACTTCGGATCGCCTGTCTCTGTCTCAAGAACGTTCATGATCGCAAGAACAACATCAAGACCGATCAGATCACCGAGAGCTAACGGTCCCATCGGATGGTTAGCGCCAAGCTTCATAGCTGTATCGATACCTTCTACAGATGCAACGCCATCAGCGTAAATTCCGACTGCTTCGTTGACCATCGGAATAAGGATTCTGTTTACAACGAAACCAGCAGCCTCTTCTACCTGCACTGGAGTCTTGCCGATCTCTTCAGAGATCTTCTTAACAGCTTCAACATCCTCCGGCTTTGTGTTTAAGCCAGCGATAACCTCAACCAGCTTCATAACCGGAGCCGGGTTGAAGAAGTGCATGCCGATTACATGTCTCTCAACAGCGCTGCCGATCTCTGTAATGGAAAGAGAGGAGGTGTTTGTTGCAAAGATACAGCTCGGTTTGCAGATCGCGTCGAGCTCTTTGAATGTCTGCTTCTTGATCTCCATGTTCTCGATCGCAGCCTCTACAACGAGGTCACAGTCGCCGCAGATATCCTTCACACCAGTTGTGATCTTAGCAAGGATCTTGTCTGCATCTTCCTGAGTCATTTTGCCTTTTGCGATTCTCTTCTCGAATCCAGCGGCAATTTTCTTCTTTCCGTTCGCTGCAAATGTTTCATTGATGTCGCAGAGCATTACCTCATAGCCTTCTGTCTGTGCGAATGCCTGTGCAATACCGGAACCCATGGTTCCTGCGCCGATAATACCAACTTTCATGATTTTATCTCCTTATATATGCAACAATGTTATGTAATCTTATCGATTAACGATTTTTGAAGCCGTCCACTTTTCTCTTCTCGAGGAACGCCTTCATTCCTTCCTTCTGATCCTCAGTCTCAAAGCACTCGGAGAAATATTTTTCCTCGATGGAGATTGCGTGGTCAATGTCGGAAAGGTAACCATCTGTCAGGGACTCCTTGGAATTTCTGACAGCGATCGGTGCGTTGGAGGCGATCTTCTTTGCCAGCTTCATAACCGTCGGCATAAGCTCTTCCTTCGCACATACACCGTTTACAAGACCGATCCGGTATGCCTCGTCCGCTTTGATATTAACAGCGGCATATACCATTTCCTTTGCTTTTCCGGTTCCGATCAGTCTTGCGAGACGCTGGGTTCCGCCGAATCCCGGAGTAATGCCAAGACCAACCTCCGGCTGTCCGAACATAGCGTTTTCGGAGCAGTAACGGATATCACAGCTCATTGCAAGCTCATTTCCACCGCCAAGCGCAAAGCCGTTGACAGCAGCGATCGACGGGATCGGAAGTGTCTCCAACTTACGGAAAACATCGTTTCCTGCTTTACTGAATTCACGTGCTTCCTGTACAGTCATTGTGCTCATTGCAGCAATGTCCGCACCGGCAACAAAGGATTTCTCACCTGCACCGGTCAAAACCAGCACTCTTGTTGTACCAAGATCGATGCTGTCAAGAACAGCATCAAGATCCTGGATAACCTCTGTATTTAACGCGTTTAATGCCTCCGGACGGTTGATGGTGATAACACCAACAAAACCGTCCTGATCATATTTTACAAAACCCATATCATCGTTCTCCTCAGATTTTGTCTATGTTCCAGATTAGATTAGTCTCTCTCTACGATTGTAGCGCAGCCCATTCCGCCGCCGATGCAAAGAGTTGCAAGACCCTTCTTGGCATCTGCCTTCTCCATCTCATGAAGAAGTGTAACAAGGATACGGCATCCGGAAGCTCCTACCGGGTGTCCGAGAGCGATTGCGCCGCCGTTCGGGTTTAACTTGTTAAGGTCAAAGCCGAGTTCCTTACCTACTGCTACAGACTGTGCAGCGAATGCCTCGTTAGCCTCGATGATATCGAAGTCATTGATCTCCATGCCTGTTCTCTTAAGAACTTTTCTTGTAGCTGCAACCGGTCCGATACCCATGATCTTCGGATCTACGCCGCCGAGAGCACCGGCAACCCATGTAGCCATCGGCTTAACACCGAGTTCTTTAGCTTTCTCTTCGCTCATAACAACAACTGCTGCTGCGCCGTCGTTGATTCCTGAAGAGTTACCAGCTGTAACAAGTCCGCCGTCTTTCTTGAATGCCGGTTTTAACTTGCCGAGTGTCTCAACGGTTGTTCCGTGACGCGGACCTTCATCTGTATCTACGATAACTGTCTCTTTTTTCTTCTTAACTTCTACCGGAACGATCTCGTCCTTGAATGCGCCGGACTTCTGAGCTGCCTCTGCCTTCTGCTGGCTTACTGCAGCGAACTTGTCCAGTTCTTCTCTTGTAAGGCCCCACTGATCACAGATGTTCTCAGCTGTGATACCCATGTGGTAGTTGTTGAATGCATCCCAGAGAGCATCGTTAACCATTGTATCAACTAATGTAGCATTGCCCATACGGTATCCGTAACGGCCTTTCATCATAGCGTACGGAGCCATGGACATGTTCTCCATGCCGCCTGCTACAACGATATCAGCGTCACCGGAAAGGATCATCTCAGCTGCCATGTTAACAGCCTCAAGACCGGAACCGCATACTACGTTGATCGTAACAGCCGGAACCTCGATCGGGAGACCAGCTTTTAATGTAGCCTGACGAGCTACGTTCTGTCCCTGACCAGCCTGGATTACACAACCCATGTAAACCTGATCAACAGCTTCCGGAGCTACACCTGCTCTCTTTAAAGCCTCTTTGATTACGATTGCGCCAAGTTCCGGAGCCGGGACTGTACTTAATTCGCCACCCATTGTTCCGATTGCGGTACGGCATGCACCTGCCAGTACAATTTTCTTTGCCATTTTCTTTTCCTCCTCATTATACCGCTGCCATGCTCTACACCATATATTTTTTCACGAGCAAGGCAGTATATTATGTATAACTAATAATATCACCAAACCGTTTTTGTGTCAAATAATTCTCATAAGCTTTTTATATAATTTTTCTAAACAAATTAGAAAGTTTCCTTACCCTTTCGTACAAAAGTTACTTTTTTGCTTCAGCGCGGTATTTTGGATCTTCGTCATGTTTTACGAACATTTATGAAGCTTTTTCCCGGAATTATTGACCTTACACCCGGAAAATGTTAAAATAATCTCATAGTTTGTCCGTGCGGCGGTATCTATGGAAATAGTGCTGCAGGCCCGCCTGCATAAGCTCTTTTCGTATGTACCGGCATAGGGCGAATGCCCTGTGCTTCCTGTTTTCATATTAATATAAGCAGGAAGACAGCACGATATATTGCTACTATATTTTTATGGTTACAAAGAGAGGGTATTGAAAATGGATTTCAAACAGATGTATCAGGAAAAGCTGGTTTCCGCAGAGAAGGCAGCTTCCGTAATCAAATCCGGTGACTGGGTGGATTATGGCTGGACAACAGCGACACCGGTTGCTGTCGACAAGGCGATTGCGAAAAGACTTCCGGACTTAACAGACGTAAACTTCCGCGGCGGTATCTTAATGTGGGTGCCGGAGATCTTCAAGATCGAGAATCCGGCAGAGCATATGACCTGGAACTCCTGGCATATGGGCGGTATCGAGAGAAAAGCGATCGCGCAGGGCTTCAGCTACTATGCACCGATCCGTTACTCCGAGCTTCCAAGATATTACAGAGAATCCCAGACCAAGCCGGACGTAGCTGTATTCCAGGTTTCCCCGATGGACGAGCACGGTTTCTTCAACTTCGGACCGAACGCTTCCCATATGGCAGCTGTATGTGAGACTTCCAAGGTCGTTATCGTGGAAGTGAACGAGAATATGCCGGTATGCTTCGGCGGTACCGAAGAGGGCGTTCATATCTCCCACGTTGACATGATCGTTGAAGGTGACAACCCGGCGATCGCTGAGATGGGCGGCGGAGCTGCCGCAACAGATGTTGACCAGGCAGTCGCAAAGCTGATCCTCGAAGAGATCCCGGACGGCGCATGCTTACAGCTCGGTATCGGCGGAATGCCGAACGCAGTTGGTGCCCTGATCGCACAGTCCGACTTAAAAGACCTCGGCGTTCACACAGAGATGTACGTCGACGCTTTCGTTGATATCGCAAAGGCCGGAAAGATCACAGGTGCAAGAAAGAATATTGACAAAGGCCGTCAGGTATACGCTTTCGGCGCAGGTACAAAGAAATTATACGACTACTTAAATAAGAACCCGGAGTGCATGTCCGCACCGGTAAACTACACAAACGATGTCCGCACGATCGCTGCTCTTGACAACTTCATGTCCATCAACAACGCGGTTGACCTCGACCTCTTTGGCCAGGTAAACGCTGAGTCCGCAGGAATCAAGCACATCAGCGGTGCAGGCGGACAGCTCGACTTCGTTCTCGGTGCATACCTTTCCAAGGGCGGAAAGAGCTTCATCTGCTGCTCTTCCACTTTCAAGAAGAAAGACGGCACCTTAGAGTCCAGAATCGTTCCGACACTGGCTCCTGGCTCCATCGTAACCGATACCCGTGCGAACATCCACTGGCTCGTAACTGAATACGGTAAAGTAAACTTAAAGGGTCTCTCCACATGGCAGAAGACCGAAGCTATCATTTCCGTAGCTCACCCGCAGTTCCGCGACCAGCTGATCGCAGAGGCTGAGAAGATGCATATCTGGAGAGCAAGCAACAAACGATAATCGAATCATGCGACAGGGGCTGTCATTGACAGCCCCTGTTTTAACTTTTTTCCATTAAACATTCAAAATTGGATTCATAAGCGTAATTCCGCTCTCCTTGGCAAGCTTCTGTCTGCAGATCTCAAGAAGAGGTTCCTGGTACGGAGATTTATCCTCCGCCCGGTACAGATAATAGATCGTCCGGTTCGGCGGTTCCACATCAAGCTCGTGGATGGCGGCCGGAGTGGTCCTTAAGATGCTCTTTGCAACGGAGACCGGAAGGAATGCCCAGTTATCTCCATTCTGGGTGAAGTACTGTAAAAATCCCATCTCATCCAGAAAAACACTCGGCACCGCCGCGCTTCCGAAGTAATAATTGTGCCAGGAATCAAAGTTTTGATCCCACTGGGTGCGGATCTCCCGACGGGGATCCAGCTCAGAGATCCTGATATTGTGGGGAAGATTTAGTTCCTTTCCGACTACAAGGCAGAGCTTCTCCTTAAACAGGATTTCTGTCTTTACCTGGGACGAGTACATGGGGTCTGTGATAAAAGCGATATCCACGGTCTTATTGTTCACATAGTTGTAGGCATCGCTGGAATGCAGTGTCGTCACATGAAGACTGCATTCCGGGGTATCCTTCATAAATTCCTGGAATACATTCGGCAGCATGAAGGCGAGAAGACTTCCCACACTGGCTACATAAAAGCTTTTCTCGTTTCCCAGAAGAACCTCCTCCTTGGTCTCATTCCAGAGCGCCTGCCAGCGATGGGCGATTCCGACGAAAGCACGTCCCTGTCTCGTAAGTTCCACATGGCGGACACCC
The DNA here is from genome assembly GCA_902496665.1 of uncultured Clostridium sp. Taxonomy (GTDB): domain Bacteria; phylum Bacillota; class Clostridia; order Lachnospirales; family Lachnospiraceae; genus Pilosibacter. Next base: position 25,127 of record CABVBU010000006.1, read on the forward strand.
TTATTTCGAATAAACAGGGAATATCCAAGTTCCTCCTCCAGCGCCCGGATCCTTCGACCCAGAGCCGGCTGTGTGATATATAATTTCTCTGCCGCAGCGGAAAAGCTTCCGCACTGGGCGATCTTTAAAAATGCCTCGATCTCCAGAAATGTCATGAACAGTGTCCCTTCTTCTATATTTTATGTAGTTTCAACCTTGTTATAATGTTAATGTTTATTTACATAATATCAAAGCAATAAACATTTTACAATTATATTTTGATATATTATGCTTTAGCCATAGACAAAACGTAACCAATATACATCCAGAAAGTTGCGAGCTGCCTGATCCATTCAGACCTCACGGAATCAGACCTGAATTCCATGGAATGCATCACATGCAATAACGCAGACGGTGCATTCCATTTAAATGTTAAGTTGTATTAACATTTAATATAATATTTTATCACTTTTAATTTTCCCATAACTATTTTACTTTCCTGCAAAACCATGCTATAATGTTTGAATGGAAGGAAGAGCCGCACCAACTCTTCCCGAAACTTTCTTCTCATTATATTATAACGCGATATTTAAAACGCACAGCCGCCTTGGAACGATAATTGGGGTATCGTCCATGGCGGCTGTGTTCGTTATAAAAGAAGCAGATCAAGTGCTTCAGACATCTGCGCGCGAGTGCGCATTGAAAAAGGACCCTTCCGCCGGAACATACCCCAGGATTCCGGCGGGGGCCCTTTTTCAAGAGTTACAATCTAAGATCCCAGATTGGATCTTACAGGAAGTTCATAAATGTCGTAATAATAAGCGCATTGAAGAAGTCGATAAACAAGCTTCCTACAAGCGGCACTACGAAGTATGCGGTCGGAGCCGGACCATACTTTCCGGTGATTGCCTGCATGTTAGCCATAGCATTCGGTGTAGCACCCATACCAAATCCGCAGAAGCCGGATGTCATAACTGCCGCGTCGTAGTTCTTTCCGAGAAGGTTGAATACTACGAAGTAAGCGAATACTGCCATGAGAACTGTCTGTGCCGCGAGCATTACGATCATCGGAAGAGCAAGCTCTGCAAGCTGCCATAACTTTAATCCCATCATTGCGAGACCAAGGAATAAGGAAAGAGAGAAGCTTCCGATCGTGCTGATCTCTTCCATCGGCATATCTTTGTGGGTTGCGTCAACAACGTTACGGATGATAGCGGCAACAACCATTGCTCCGATGTAGCTCGGGAATGTCATTAACTTGTTAAGGAATAAAGAAACGATCGTGCCGGCACCGATTGCGATTGCAAGGTATAATGCGCTGTCCAGGAATCTTCTGGAATCGATCGCGCCGGTAACTTCGTTCTTATCAACTGTAACCTCATCGCTGCCGGTAGCAGTCTCTGTGGACTTTAAGTTCAGGGAATGGATACGACGGTAAGCGAGCGGTCCGCCGATCACACAGCCGGCAACAAGACCGAAGGTTGCGGATGCGATCGCAACCGCGTTAGCGCCTGCGACACCGGCTTCCTCAAGAACCGGTCCAAATGCGCCTGCGGTACCATGTCCGCCGACCATCGGGATGGAACCAACCGCAAGACCAAGTCTCGGGTCGAGATGGAAAGCACCGGCAAGTACAGCGCCAAGACCATTCTGAAGAGCAACCATGATAATGGAAACTAACAGGAATAAGAGTACCTGAACGCCGCCCTTCTTTAAGAGACGGAAACATGCAGTGTAACCAACACTACAGAAGAATACAGTCATGAAGAAGGACTGTAATGTGTTGTCGAAGGAGATCTCTAAGATTCCTGCGGATCTTAAGATCAGGTGAACAACAGCGTAAACAACGCCGCCGACAACCGGTTCAGGAATACAGTATTTTGTTAAGAATGGGATCTTGCTTACAAGGAAACGTCCAAGAAGCAGGACCAGTGCAGCAACTGCAACTGCCTGATACATGTTGAGCTCGATTTGTAACATAGTTTTTATACCTCCATACCTTTTATGACAAGAGTATAAGAATGTCCCTTCAAAAAACTTCATAAAGTTACAAAAAGTTACAAAAATTACTTAACAAAATTTTAGCAGTTCTTAACAAGTTTTCTGTATACAGTCAGAGGAAACCTGTGAAATTTTTCTGAAACAGTAAGAAAAAGCGCCGGGAAACCAACGTTCCGGCGTATAGAAATGAGCGCATCTTAGTATGCAGTCATACTAAATACAGCTGTATTCCGCGGCCCCGCAGTCAGAAAACCTGGCCGCCAGACTTCTGTGGATAACACGAAATTTCCGCTATCGTTCTACTTCCAGCATCAGCCCGTCGATAAACTTCTTGATGCTGACCTTGCCCCCGGAGGTACGCTTTCCTCTCAGGTAATCCATCTCCGCCTTCACATCCTCAAAGGAGAACAGCGTCCCGGAATAGAGCGTATATGTCTCATTCATGAAGTCCTCGATCCCCATGTGGGCGATATTGGACATGCCTGCCGCGATGGTCCGCCGGATCCTCTGTTCCATGTTCTTCGGAGAATCGCTGACCGCCTCGCACATCTGGGCGACACTCAAGCTTGAGACTGGAATGCGGTTTTCATGGAGATATTCACAGATCTTGATGATATCCGGACATCCCTTCTCACCAGACATTCCGACCCGGTTCAGGACATACTTTAATTTTCTTCCATAATCATCTGCCTTCGGCTTATTGTCCTTCGGCATATGGTCGATCTCATTCATGAACATCTTGCGGATATTCGCCAGAGTGTATTCATTCATGATCTGGTGTTCCACATTTTTTAAGACAGAGCGGACCTCGATGAGATTGATGGGCTTGCTGATAAAGAAATCGATCCCCGCGCTGTAGGCCTTGCTGATCAGCTCCTTCGCGGACACCTGGGAGATCATGATGCATTTGATCGTGGTGTTCACTGCCCGCAGCTCCTTCACAAATTCCACGCCGTCCTTCACCGGCATAAAAAAGTCAACGAGGACAACGTCCGGCTTTGCCCGCAGCACATCGGTAATATTCGCCGGCTCTCCACCACAGTCTCCGCAGATCTCCCCGAGCTCCTGCGTCTCGATAATATCTTCCAGAATGTTGATGACAGACAGATCGTCCTCTACAATATAGATTCTCATAATTCTTCCTCCACAAGGGAATCTGCCGGGATCGTGACGGTAAAGGTAGTTCCGTTACCCTGCTGCGATTCTACTTCAATGGTTCCCTTAAACTGTTCCTCCACGGTCATTTTTACCCCATAAAGGCCGACACCGCGGAAGATATTTCCGGTCTTATGGTCAAATTTCGTTGAATATCCCATTTTAAAAATGTTCGGCAGATGGCGCGGTGAGATTCCCGGTCCGTCATCTGTGACGCGGAAAATATATCTGCCGTCCCGGAGATGTTCCTCGATGCAGATCATTCCTGTCTTCCGGTCAGATTCGATCGCCTCAATGGCGTTGTTGACAAGATTTTTTAAAACTGCCATGAGCTCATAGTGTTCCTCCGTCATAAAGTTGTCGGAACAGCGGAACTCCAGCTGGATATGGACATTTTTCGCCTCCAGCATGTGATAGGTCGTATCCTCTAAGATCTTTAAGATATCATGGAAGCTCATGCGCTTCTCATCGTACTCCTCGGAGATCTCCTCCTCAATTCCCTGGATGATGCGGATATAGTCCTTTTTGATCTCATGGACATCCCTCGCGATGGCGAGGGACATGTGCTTCATGTCATCCGGCACATCCATCTCATTTAACTTCTCGTAGAGTTTGTAGGCGTTCGCCATGACAGACTCGATCTCCTCGGAGTTCTTCCGCATAAAGTAGATCTCGTTTTTTAATCCCGTCGTCATAAGAAACAGGCGACGGTAACGGTTTTCGTGCTCCTCATTCTTTAAAAGCGTCCGGTAATGGCTCTCCGCCATTAAGATCAGTCCCGCGAGAAACGTGCGGAATAGCGCGATCAGGAGAAGATATCCGGCTTTATCCGGCGTCATGGTGTGAAGAGCGCTCTCGGAAATGCAGAGTTCCACCAGATTTGAGCCGAAGTCGGCGAAAAAAACGGCCGGAAACAGGCGGCTGAATGACACCGTGTGCTTTCCCGGAACGACAGCGTTAAAGATGATCCCGTAACAAACATAGAATACTGCGTTCGGAAATACATTTTCTATAGAAGAAACAAGTCCGACTCCACCGTGGGCCGCAACGGCAAGGCGAAAGGTAAAGACAATGACCGCCGTCACCGAGCATGTCGCCGTTGTGGAAAGATTCTTTCCCAGCGTCATGAGAAGTACCGGAAGCGCAATGACGGAGGTGGAGATCCTGAAATTAATTACAAAAACATTCCAGTAGAGCTGGGATACCAGCGCCACGATCATGCCGATCAGAATCATCCGCTTCAGTTTTCTGGATCTTTTGCTGCTGTTTGTCATGATAGTTTCCCTTTACTTATAAAAAAAGAACATACCCCGCGCATGTCAGCGCCGAGTGCGTCTGTTTACGGCAAGCCGCATAATTTTTGCCTGCAAAAACTCATAATATAATGATACGTTATTGTTAAAAAAAAGTCAACGAGGCAAGGGTTAAGAATCTTTCGTCAGGCATCCAGAAATTGTACGAAAAATAGGATGAAACTTTATTTTTTGTATTGTAAGTTTTCACTCCTTCGATTATAATAGAGACACAGGGGACAGATACCGTTAAGGGGTTAGCGGTATCGTTAAAAAATCGTAAATCTGAATTTGAGGAGGAAACTGACATGAAACCATACCGCGAAATGTCAAAAGAAGAACTTGCGTCCTTAAAGGAACAGCTCGAGGCAGTCTACAAAGAGTACCAGGGAAAGAATTTAAACCTGAATATGGCCCGTGGCAAGCCATGCAAAGAGCAGCTTGACCTCTCCCTTCCGATGATGGACATCTTAAACAGCTCCAGCGACTATATCTCTGCTGACGGTGATGTGAGAAACTACGGAATCCTGACTGGTATTCAGGAAGCAAAAGAGTTAATGGGCGCTATGATGGGTTCTCCGGCTGAGAACATCGTTATGTACGGCAACGCAAGCCTGACTCTGATGTTCGATACTGTAAGCCGCGCCTGGACACACGGCGTATGCGGAAGCACTCCGTGGTGCAAACTTGACAAGGTAAAATTTCTTTGCCCGGTTCCGGGATATGACAGACACTTCGCGATCACACAGTATTTCGGTATCGAGATGATCAATATCCCGATGACAGAGAGCGGTCCGGATATGGATCTCGTTGAGAAATATGTCAACAACGATGAGACCGTAAAAGGTATCTGGTGCGTTCCGCTTTACTCCAACCCGTCCGGACAGTCCTACTCCGACGAGACTGTAAAGAGATTCGCGAACTTAAAACCGGCAGCAAAAGATTTCAGGATCATCTGGGATAACGCTTACTGCGTACACCATTTACACCCGGATCATCCGGATCATATTCTCGATATTCTCTCCGAGTGCGAGAAGGCAGGAAATCCGGATATGGTATACAAGATCGGTTCCACAGCGAAGATCACATTCCCGGGTTCCGCGATCTCCGCGATCGCTACTTCCAAGGCGAATATCGAAGACATGAAGAAACAGATGAACGTACAGTTTATCAGCCATGATAAGATCAACCAGCTCCGTCATGTCCGCTTCTTCAAGAACCTCGATGGCATCAAGGCTCAGATGGCGAAACATGCCGCAATCCTCTGCCCGAAATTCGAGGCTGTTGACGAGATCTTAAATAAGGAGCTCGGCGGACTTGAGATCGGTAAGTGGACAAAACCGAACGGCGGATATTTCATATCCTTCGATTCCCTCGACGGATGCGCAAAGGCGATCGTTGCAAAGTGTAAAGACGCTGGCGTTGTTATGACAGGCGCAGGCGCAACCTTCCCATATGGCAAGGACCCGCACGATTCCAATATCCGTATCGCTCCGTCCTTCCCGACACTTGAGGACTTAAAGCTTGCGGCTGAGATCTTCTGCGTATGCGTAAAACTTGTAAGCATCGATAAGCTGCTTGCTGAATAATCGTGGATCGAATAGAATATTGAAAAAAGAGGGACTGGCAGCCGGTAATTCGGCTGTCAGTCCTTTACTTTTTTGCGTTGGTATACTAAAATGAAAAAGACTATCATGAAAGCGGTATACTGTTATGAATAATGAAAAAGAAAAGAAAACAGGACTGGCAAGGGAAGGCATTTCCTATCTGATCTTCGGTGTCCTGACGACGGTGATCGACTATGCGATCTCGAATCTTCTATATTATATATGGAAGATGGATCCCATTCCGGCCCAGACCATCGCATGGGTGGCGGCGGTGCTGTTCGCCTTTGTGACGAATAAGTGGTGGGTATTTGAGAGCCATACGTTAAATCCTGCAAGAGTCTGGAAGGAATTTGTATCCTTCGTGCTCTGCCGGGTAGCAACGTTTTTATTCAACCTGGCGGCACTGTACGTCATGGTGGATCTTATGAAGATGGAGTTCTTTGTATGCAAGCTTGTGATCTCTGTAGTGGTCGTTGTGCTGAACTATGTGTTCAGTAAGATCCTGATCTTTACCGGCGATAAGAAAAAATGATGACAATCCTACAGTTTTATATATCTGCTTCACTAAAGCTTGGAAAATTATCTGTTTTGGATGTACGCAGCAGAAAAGGCTGGAAAGAAATTCATTCTAAAAATAGAGGAGTTTTTACTGTATGACAGAAATAAAAGAAATCGATGACGCGATTCCGGAGGAAATGTCCGCAGGAATTCCTGAAAAGCGTAAGAAAAAGCGACGAACGACACCGGTGTTAAAACCGCGGGACGGTCTCATGATCGCCTTCTTCGTCCCTGTGCTGGTCATGATCTGCATTTTCGCCCAGCGTGGGATCTTTCCCTTCGGCGAACGGTGCTTTTTAAGGACAGACATGTACCACCAGTACGCCCCGTTCTTCTCAGAGTTCCAGTACAAGCTGCGGACCGGTGGAAGTCTCTTATACAGCTGGGACGTCGGAATGGGCGTAAACTTCGCGGCGCTCTACGCGTACTATCTCGCGAGCCCGTTAAACTGGCTGATCCTGCTGTGCCCGAAGAAATTCATTATCGAGTTTATGACCATCATGATCGTCATAAAGATCGGGCTCTCGGGGCTCAGCTTTGCCTGGTATTTAAAGCAGCACTGCAAAAACTGTATCCTCGGCATCGGATTTTTCGGGATCTTTTACGCGTTGTCCGGATACATGGCGGCATACAGCTGGAACATCATGTGGCTGGACTGTATTTTGCTGTTCCCACTGATCGTCTACGGGCTGGAGCGGCTTGTAAAAGAGCAGAAGGGCATGCTCTACTGCGTGACGCTGGGACTTTCGATCCTCTCAAACTACTATATCTCCATTATGACCTGCCTGTTCATGGTGCTCTACTTTATCGCGCTCCTGATCATGGAAAAGCCGGGTCCCCTCAAAAAATATGGGGAGAACTTTATCCGGTTTGGAATCTATTCCCTGCTCGCCGGCGGGCTTGCAGCGGCGGTGCTGCTGCCGGAGATCTGCGCGCTTCAGAGTACAGCGTCCGGCGATTTTGATTTTCCGAAGGCCTGGAGTTCCTACTTCCCGATCTTCGACATGATCGCCCGCCATATCGGAAACGTGGAGACAGAGATCGGCCTGGACCACTGGCCGAATATTTACTGCGGTGTCGCGGTATTTATCTTCTTCCTGCTGTATCTCGCGTGCCGGAAGATCTCCGTGAAGGAAAAGGCGGTATACTGTGGACTGCTCCTGATCTTTTTCGCGAGCTTTTCCATCAATGTGCTGAACTTTATCTGGCATGGATTTCACTATCCGAACAGTCTTCCGTGCAGACAGTCCTTCATCTATATCTTCCTGATGCTGTTTATCTGCTTCCGGGCATATATGTATCTGGATGAGACACCGAAAAAATACGTCGCCATCGCGTTCTGGGGGAGTGTTTGCTTTGTGCTTCTGGCGGAAAAGCTAGTGACTCAGGAGCATTTCCACTTTATCGTGTATTATGTGGCGATCCTCTTCTTGGCGGCTTATGCGGGGCTGATCTACCTCTATAAGGACGGACGGCGGGCGGCAGCCGGGTTCCTGGCACTGGCCCTTGTCTCCATGGAGGCGGCGATCAACACGACGGTGACCAGCGTCACCACAACGAGCCGTGACTCCTATACCGCCGACAACGGGGAAGTCGAGATTTTAAAGGATTCCCTGCAGCCAGCGTCAGATTTCTACCGCGTCGAGAAAAAGACGAGAAAAACGAAGAACGACGGCGCCTGGATGAACTTCCCATCGGTATCCCTCTTCTCCTCAACGGCGAACGCGGACCTGTCGAGGTTCTTTAAGAAGCTGGGATGTGAGTCTTCCACGAATGCCTACAGCATTACGGGAAGCACGCCGCTTGTGGACAGCATTTTTTCTGTCAAATATGCCCTGTACTCTGAGGCGGTGGACAACACAGAACTTACAGTCTATCAGCGGGAGAGCGGCGGAACCTATCTCTATGAGAACCTCTATACGCTGCCGCTAGGCTTTGTTCTCCCTTCAGATATCGAGGAGAACTGGCAGTACGAGATGGACAATCCGGCAGAGGTCCAGAATGATCTGTGCCTGGTTTCCGGGGCGGATGAGGTTCTTGTGGACGCGGGAGGAACGGTGAACAAAAACACATTTACGTTCACGCCGGATATGACCGGGGAGTATTATGTGTTCGTCATGAACAAGAAGGTGAAGACCGTGAAGGCGGAGCTGCCGTCGGGGTCCAAATCCTTCAACAATGTGGACCGCGGATATCTTTTGGAGCTAGGGACCCTGTCTCCGGGCTTTGAGGTAAAACTCACAGCGGATGAGACCGGCGAGCAGTTAAACGCCATCGCCTACCGGTTCTCCGATGACGCCATGATCCAGGTATATGACCGGCTGAACCAGTACCCGATGCACCTGACGAGCTGGAAGGACACGAAGCTTTCCGGGACCGTAACCACGGACCTGGCGGGAATGCTCTTCACATCGATCCCCTTTGATAAGGGCTGGACCGTGAAGGTAGACGGGCAGAAGGTGGAGACGAGAAAGGCCTTCGGCGCATTCTTATCCATCGATGTGGACGCGGGTGACCATGTGATCGACTTCTCCTACTTTCCGGAGGGCTTGAAACCTGGCGGCCTGATTTCCGGCGGATCCATTGTGATCCTGATCCTTCTGTGGTTCGTGCGCAGGGAGATGGAGAGGCGGAAAGCCAAAGAACGGATGTTAAAACTCAGAAAAATACAGCGTGAGTTTGATGAAGAACCGGCTGATGACCTCGAATTTGAAGAGATTCCAGATCTTGATGAGGATCTGGATGATGTGCAGACTGCAGAAATTTCAAATATTAACAACGAAGACCTACCCGATACTATAAATAACAGAAAACAGACAACGGAGGAAGAGACATGAAACTTTGGGGCGGAAGATTTACGAAGGAAGAGAACCAGTTAGTACACAACTTTAACGAGTCCATCTCCTTCGACCAGAAATTTTACAGACAGGACATCGCAGGCAGCATCGCCCATGTGACCATGCTTGCAAAACAGGGGATCCTCACAGAGGCGGACCGTGACGCCATCATCGCGGGCTTAAAGAGCATCCGCAATGACATCGACAACGGAACCTTAAAGATCACCACCGAGTCTGAGGACATCCACTCTTTCGTTGAGGCGAACCTCATCGAGAGGATCGGCGAGGCCGGAAAGAGACTCCATACAGGCCGCAGCAGAAACGACCAGGTCGCTCTCGACATGAAGCTCTACACAAGAGATGAGATCGATGAGATGGACGGACTGTTAAAGGGACTTTTAGAGGTCCTCTTAAAGCTCATGGAGGACAATCTCCACACCTACATGCCAGGCTTTACCCACCTTCAGAAGGCGCAGCCGGTAACGTTGGCACACCATGTGGGCGCTTACTATGAAATGTTCCGCCGCGACAGAGGACGCCTCGCTGATATCAGAAAGCGTATGAACTACTGCCCGCTTGGATCCGGCGCCCTCGCGGGAACCACATATCCGCTCGACCGCGAATATACAGCAGAGCTCCTCGGCTTCGACGGACCAACCTTAAACAGCATGGATTCCGTATCCGACAGAGATTACCTCATCGAGCTCTTAGCGGCTCTCTCCACAATTGCCATGCACTTAAGCCGTTTCTCCGAGGAGATCATCATCTGGAACAGCAACGAGTACCGCTTCGTCGAGATGGACGATTCCTACAGCACCGGCAGCAGCATCATGCCGCAGAAGAAGAACCCGGATATCGCTGAGCTGATCCGCGGAAAGGCTGGCCGTGTCTACGGTGCCCTGATGTCCATGCTGACGGTCATGAAGGGAATCCCGCTGGCATACGATAAGGATCTCCAGGAGGACAAGGAACTGACCTTCGATGCCATCGATACCGTAAAGGGCTGCCTCTTACTCTTCACAGGTATGGTATCCACCATGACATTCCGCAAGGATGTGATGGAAGCCAGCGCGAAGAACGGCTTCACAAACGCCACAGACGCTGCAGACTACCTTGTTAATCACGGTGTTCCGTTCCGTGACGCCCACGGTATTATCGGACAGCTGGTTCTTCTCTGCATCAACGAGAACAAGGCCCTGGATGACCTGACCTTAGACCAGTTCAAGTCCATCAGCCCGGTATTCGAGGAAGACATCTACGAGGCGATCTCCATGAAGACATGCGTTGAGAAGCGTGTGACCATCGGCGCTCCGGGCGCGGACGCCATGAAGAAGGTCATCGAGGTTTATAAGAAAGAATTAGAGGCTTAACGAACGTTTCATTTCTTTGAACATCTGTCAATTGCTCATGAAAAGGATAAAATGGCTTAGTTTTTGAGTCATTCGCGAGTCATTAAATTAAAAAGGTGCCGTGCGGCAGAATATGAACTGCTCCCCGTTCAACTCGACAAGGGCAGGTTCATATCAACCGTGCGGCACCCTTTTTCGTTTTCACATGTTCTTCTTTTTCTGCACTGACCGCCAGTTCTGGCAGTCTTTATTTATCTCCCCGCAAACAGCTCAATTCCTTCGATCGTCTTCAGTTCCTTCCGGACACACTCAAAAAATTTACGGATCTGTCCATCCATCCGGTTCTCCTTCGTGAGTCCATAGATCGTCATGTCATCGGGACCGCCTTCCATGGGACAGATCCACACATCCTGTCTCTTAAACCGCTTCGCCACAAGCAGCGGGATCACCGCCCACTTTTCCCCGTTCAGGAAATACTCCAGGAACTCCATCTTATCCGCGATGAGGCTCGGATTCGCGTCCGGCGGGAACCAGCGGCTGTGCCAGATATCGTACTCAGGGTTCCAGGGAAGCCGAATCTGCTTTTCCGGATCCAGCATATTCGGAGTCACCCGGACCGTTCCCCTCCATCCCTCACCGCCGACAAACACGAACGGCTCCCTGAATACCGGGAATGGGACAACTTTTCTGGAATTTAAAAGATCCGACACCATCGCCGCATCGGCACTCCCATTTTCCACATATCCGTAAATATCAGAGGAACACCCCGTCTTAAATTCAATACTGCAGGCATCCTTTTCCGACATCAACTTATTTAGCACATTCGGCATCAGATAATAGGCAATGCTGTTCACCGTGCTGACCCGGAGAAGCGGACTCTTCTTTCTCCTCGGTATCTCCTCCGCCTCCCCGTAGAGCGCTAAAAGCCGTTCCGCCACCGGCACAAACTCTTTTCCATTCTCCGTCAGTTCTACGCTTCTCTGGCCCCGGCCGCGCTCAAACAGGCTGTATCCCAATTCGTCCTCAATCGCTTTCATCCTGCGGCTCATCGCCGGCTGTGTGATAAAGAGCCGTTCCGCTGCCGCCGAAATACTGCCGTACTGAAGGACTGTAAAGAATGCCTCCAACTCTGTCTTTGTCATGATATTTTCCTCCGCTCTTCTTTTGCTCCGAAAGACTATTTCGATCCACCTTAGCGCCATATATACCGCTTTTGGTTATATTTTAATCTTATATTATTCATTTTTCAATTGATACTTTCTGTGATACACTTTCATTGCAATAAAAATGTCACTGTCCACGCCGTGCAGACAGTAACTGATTTTGCCGATGCTTCGCATTCCAAATCGGCAAAATCCACTTCTACCACTGTATTGTACGGAATTTTCAGTTCGGGAAATCCAGGAGTCCATACACTATGAATCAAAGCACATTACTTTCCGGCAACATCCGGCGGCAAATCCTGACTCTCGCCGTTCCGCTTCTATTCGGAAATATCTTACAGCAGTTTTACAACACTGCCGATTCCCTGATCGTCGGCAAATTTCTCGGAAGCAATGCTTTCGCCTCCGTGGGAATTTCCGGCAGTCTCATGAACCTGTTTATCTTTATCCTTGACGGGTTCTGCGCTGGAATCACTGTGATCCTCGGCCAGCTTTACGGCACAGGCGACCGGAAGAAATACCGCGAGGAGGTCTTCACGGCTCTCCTTCTCGGCATTGTGATCGCCCTCCTCATCAGCGGCGTGTGTACCGCCTTTCTGGACCCGATCTTAAAGCTGATCAATACCCCGGATGAGCTTATCCCATATGCGGAATCTTATCTTTTTATCATCCTGGCAGGACTCCCCTTCACCTGCCTCTATAACCTTTTTTCCGGGATCCTGCGTTCCATCGGAAACACAAGGGCGGCTCTCACTTTCCTCGCAGCTGCCATCACCGCAAACATTGCCCTGGACTTTCTCTTTATCGGCGTCCTGGGCTTCGGCACTGGCGGTGCAGCAGCGGCAACGATCCTGTCACAGCTCTTTTCCGCGGTCTGCTGTTTCCTCTATCTGCGGGACACCTATCCGGGGCTGCTCTGCCGCAGGGACGACATCGGCGCTCACAGGGATCTCATGGCCCGCACGCTGCGCTTCGGCCTGATCTCCGCTCTCCAGGCTTCCAGCCTGTATATCGGAAAGATCCTGGTCCAGGGCAGCGTCAACACACTGGGAACGCCTGGGATCGCCGCCTACACGGCCGCGACCCGAATTGAAGGCTTCGCGAACTCCTTCGGCGACAGTGGTGGAAACGCGGTCTCTGTCATGGTCTCCCAGAACCTTGGAGCCGGAAACCATGACCGGGTGAAAAAGAGCCTGTTCTGGGGCATGCTACTCAACTGGGCAGTCTGTATCGCAGTCTCCTTCCTGATGTTCTTCGGCTCCGATCCGGCGCTCCGTGTATTCCTGGGCTCATCGGACGCGGCGGCCCTGGACTACGGAAACAGTTACATCAGGCTCATTTCCATCTTCTACATCTTCTGTTTTACCGGAAGTGCCTACATGGGATACTTCAAAGGACGCGGACACATGGTCATCGCCTTCTGCGGAACGACGATGCACATTATTTTCCGCGCAGTCTGTTCCGCCATCATGATCGGAAAGATGGGGCTCACCGCGGTCGCCCTGTTCTCCGGACTCGGCTGGATGCTCTGCGTGACATTCCTGACGATCAATTTTGTGCGGATCCAGCTTACTGATACCTGATTTTCCAATGATCATTGACAATTTCTTTTCTTCTCTCCTTGCATTTTCCTCTTTCCAGTGCTATAATGTTCAATATCTTGATAAATTATTAATTTTTGAACATCATAGGAGGTTCCAATCATGCGCTCCAACAATTCCAAAACACCATTAAAAGACCGGATCGACTGGGTCACTGTCATCGTGCCGTTTCTCGCGATCCTGGTACTCTGCGTCTGCTTTATCATGATGCCGGACGCGTCAAAGAGCGTTCTCGACACGATCCGCTTTATCCTGGGCGACACCTTCGGCCTGTTCTACCTGGCAGTCGGTCTCTTCGTCTTCCTGCTCTCCCTGTTTCTGGCTTTCTCCAGGTTTGGTAATATCCGCCTCGGAAAACCGGATGAGAAGCCGAAATACCCGCTGTTCGTGTGGGCTAGCATGATGTTCACCTCCGGCCTCGCCGCTGACATCCTGTTCTACTCCTTCTGTGAGTGGATCCTCTACGCCAACGACCCGCATATCGCCGAGATGGGCTCTATGCAGACCTGGTCCAGCACCTACCCGCTCTTCCACTGGGGTCCGATCCCGTGGGCGTTCTACCTGGTGCTCGCCGTGTGCTTCGGCTTTATGCTTCATGTGCGGGGCTGCCACAAGCAGAAATACTCTGAGGCATGCCGCGCGCTCCTTGGAAACAAGGTGGACGGCGTTCCTGGAAAGTTCATCGACCTTCTGGCACTCTTCGCACTCCTTGCAGGAACCACAACAACATTTGCCCTGGCAACTCCGTTGATGTCCCAGGTGCTGACCACCCTGTTTCATATTCCGTCTTCCAAATGGATGACGATCGCGATCTTAGGTGTCACCTGTATCTTCTACACATACGCTCTGCTGCATGGCATGAAAGGCATTTCCATCCTCGCAAAGTCCTGCATGTACTTATTCTTCGCCCTGTTGGCTTATGTGCTGTTCCTGGGAGGTGAGACACGGTACATCCTGGAAACCGGCTTTGCGGCTGTGGGAAACCTTGCCCAGAACTTCTTAAGTCTCGCAACCTTCACAGATCCGCAGCGGACTACTTCCTTCCCTCAGACATGGACGATCTTCTACTGGGCTTACTGGATGGTATGGTGCGTGGCATCCCCGTTCTTCATCGGATCCATCTCCCGCGGCAGAACCGTACGCCAGACGATCCTCGGCGGATATGCCTGCTGCGTCAGCGCCACCTGCCTGAGCTTCATTATTTTAGGAAATTACAGCCTCGGACTCCAGGTGAGCGGAAAACTTGACGTGATGGCGATCTACGCCGCCGGAAATGATCTCTACACGACGATCATCTCCATCATCCAGACACTGCCGCTTGCGCCACTTGTCCTTGTGCTTCTGATCGTTGCCATGGTGGCCTTCTACGCCACCAGCTTCGACTCCATCGCCCTTGTGGCCTCCTCCTACACTTACCGCCAGATCACAGGCGATGAGGAGCCGCACAACGCTGTAAAGGCCTTCTGGGCGATCATGCTGATCCTGCTGCCAATGGCGCTTGTATTTTCCGACAGCTCCATGGCGAACCTGCAGAGCGTGTCCATCATCGCGGCGTTCCCGGTGGCGTTTGTGATCCTGCTGATCATCGCGAGCTTCCTGAAGGACGCGTCGGATTATCTGAAGTCATAAGAGTGGGATTCTATCCTAAATACTAACTACCTTTTGCCAATACCCGGTTGCTCCTGATATGCGACAGGCTGCATATCAGCTATCTGTTCTGAATATAAAATTAAATGATATAGGTACGGATGTCTGCGTCTTTTTTCTGAACTGCATCCGTACTTTTTTCTTAAACAATTCGTAATTCCCCTGCCACACTTTTACCGCAACTTGACAGGAAAATACCATTGTCATAAACTGGAATTCTGGTATAATAATACCTAGAAACGATTTGCAATTACTAATTCAAGCTTACTGGCAGCTATGAAAATCATCGCATGGCTGCTGTTACACTTTCCACGAGGAGGAAAATTAAATGAGAAAGAAAAATTTCTGCCTGGCAGTACTTTCCGCATCCGCAGTTCTCGCTCTGGGTGCTTCATTCAGTTCTTTTGCTGCCTGGAAGTCTGTAAACAGCGAATGGGTCTATACTGACAATAACGGCAACAACGTGACAAGCGCGTGGAGATCTGACAACGGCGAGTCCTACTATCTCGGCTCTGACGGATATATGGTCCGCAACACACTTCTTGAGGACAACGGAAACTACTACTACTTAAGAAGCGGCGGACAGATGTTAAAGAACTCCTGGCGCTTCCTTGAGAATCCGAGCTGGCAGGGCGACGATAAAGTCGGCGAGGGCAGCTGGTACTACTTCGACAACAACGGTCGTGCTTACCGCACAAGCGGTGACGGCGTAAAGATCGCTGAGATCAAGGGAAAGAAATTCGCCTTCGATAACTACGGAAGAATGCTTACCGGCTGGATCACATCCGCAGGCGATAATATCACCGATGACTCCGACTGGGCTTCCGCTACATACTACGGTGACGCAGAGGGCGACGGCAGCCTCGTTACAAACGCATGGGTATATATCAGCGTTAAGGATGACGACAACGAGGACGACAACGAGCCGACCTACCACTTCTACTTTGGTTCCAACGGTAAGAAGACTGTCAGCACAGAGAAGACCATCGGCAATGTAAAATATACCTTCGATGAGAGAGGCGTTGCCCAGGACGCATGGGTACACAACAGCGATAAGAAAACCTGGAAATATTACGGCGATGAGGAAGAGCCGAAGCTTCACACAGGATGGTTTGAGGCAGTTCCGGATAAGGCTTTAAACAGCAGTGATCACGAAAGTGGAACCTCTCACTGGTATTATGCCAACTCTAAGGGTGAGATTACAATTCCGACCGGCGATGATGAAAAGGGTGTAACAAAAACCATCGATGGAAAATCTTATCTCTTCAATGACAGCGGTGAAATGGTTACTGGTTTAAGAATTCTTACTTATAACGGTACAAAGATCACCAATATCTCTTCAGAAGTTGATTCCGTCGACACCATCAAGAACATGGATTCTAATACCATGAAATTAATCTACTTCTCTGACAGCGGCGCTGCAAAGACAGGCACAACAACGATTAACCTTGACGGCTCTACCTACACCTTCAGCTTCAAGTCCAATGGTACTCCAAGAGGCGTTGGTGAGACTGGTATCTCTAACGGATATATTTATCTGAACGGATTACGTCTGACAGCTGACGAAGACAGCAAGTACGGTACCGTTACTTATAAAGACGAGGAATACCTTGTAAACGAAAGCGGTACAATCCAGAAGAACAAAAAGAATGTCAAAGATGCAGATGATACTTACTACTGCACAAGCCCTAAAGGTGTTGTTCTTCACTCTGGATCCGAAAAGTGTACTTTAAAGTCTCACTAATCTCTTAATTAAATTTTCATAGTATTTATAGTATGCTTTAAGCAGCCCCATAAATTTCTATAGCCTACAAAGGACATCTTCGCCAGACCGGTGAAGATGTCCTTTTTTCTCCCCTTCTGACGCATCTCTGCCACATATTCCTCACCGTTTCACCGCAAAGTCTTCACAGGTTAATCACATTTCATTGATATACTTGTATCATCAAAAGGAAATAATAACCATAAAAAATAAAGCTTACAGGAGGTTTCACTATGAAAAAGAAATTTATGACTCTCGCGCTTACCGCAGCAATGGCTGCTTCTATGGGAATGACCGCTTTCGCAGGACAGTGGGTACAGAACACCACAGGCTGGTGGTGGCAGGAAGATAACGGCTCCTACCCGGTGTCCCAGTGGAAATGGCTTGATGGAAATAAAGACGGCATCTATGAGTGCTACGCATTCGACGCAAACGGATATATGTACTCTGACACAACAACTCCGGACGGCTACACCGTAAACAAAGACGGCGCATGGACGATTGGAAACTCCGTACAGTTAAAGTTCCAGAAAGATATGCAGAACGAGACAGCTGCAGACGATAATTCCACATCCAACAGCAGCGATTCTTCCGATAAGACCGTTTATACGAACGAGGACATGGTCGGAACCTTCAAGATCAATGATGAGGACCGTGAAGACTACTATGAGCTCATGCAGGGCGCCGGAGATTCCATAGCGGCAATCTACTATGATACCGATGGAGAAAGTCATGTATACAGCTTCGCAAAAGTGAGCGATACAAAATACCGCGACTCCTCCCGCAGCCGTAACATGACCATCGTGGACTACGATACGATTATTGTCAACGACAGAACATACATCAGAGAATAATTTCAGATACAGCTATACCTTCATAGCAGGAAACAATTCCTGTAAAAGATAAAATCTCATAATCTACCCCATGCACCCGGTTCAAATGAGCCGGGTGCGCTTTTTTCTCAACAAAAAAGCGCATCGACAGAAATTTTCTATCTGTCGATACGCTTTCTTTATAACAACAGTTCCGCCCAACGGGCATCCCTGTCCTCTCTTATTCTACATCCTGTCCGCCCTTCACCTGCGGCCGTCCGAGGCTTTCCCATTTTAAGAAGGCGCTGATGAATCCGTCGAGTCCGCCGTCAAGCACAGCGTTCACGTTTCCGCTCTCGAAGCCAGTGCGGTGGTCTTTTACCATCGTGTACGGCTGAAGCACGTAGGAGCGGATCTGGCTGCCCCATCCGATATCCTTCACATCACCGCGGATATCGGAGAGCTTCTCAGCGTTTGCCTGCTGCTTTAACATATACAGCTTTGCCTTTAACATCTGCATCGCCTTATCCTTGTTCTGGAACTGGGAACGCTCATTCTGGCACTGTACAACAACGCCAGTCGGGATATGGGTGATACGGACCGCGGAGGATGTCTTGTTGATATGCTGTCCACCGGCACCGCTGGAGCGGTAGGTATCGATCCTCAGATCATCCGGGTTGATCTCGATATCAAGGTCTTCCTCGATATCCGGCATTACATCGCAGGATACGAAGGATGTCTGTCTCTTTCCGTTTGCGTTGAACGGGGAAATTCTTACAAGGCGGTGTACGCCTCTCTCGGACTTTAAGTAGCCGAAAGCATTCTCTCCGTTGATCTGGATCGTAACGGACTTGATTCCGGCTTCCTCGCCGTCTAAGAAGTCGAGCACCTCCACCTGGTATCCTTTTCTCTCTGCCCAACGGCAGTACATACGGTATAGCATGCTGCACCAGTCACAGGACTCTGTTCCGCCCGCTCCGGCGTTCAGCCTTAAGATCGCGTTGTTGTTATCGTACTCCCCTGTGAGAAGTGTGCGGAGACGGAGTGCGTCGAGCTCAGATGTAAACTCGTCGAGCATCTCCTGGATCTCCGGAACGATCTCCGGATCATTTTCCTCGTACCCCATCTCGATCATCAGACCGATCTCCTCGTACTGATTCTGGAGCTTGTTGTACTCTGCGACCGTATCTTTCAGGTTTTTCGCTTCCTTCACGAGTCTCGTAGATTTCTCCGCATCCTCCCAGAAGCTCGGCTCCTCCATGGTCTTGTCCAACTCGTCGATCCTTCTGATCTTCGCTTCCAGATTCAGGGAGTCCCTGACCTCCTTCAGTGGAGTTTCATATGTGGATAATGTATATTTAAACTGGTCTAACTCAACCATAGAATCTGTCCTTTCCAGTAACTGTCCAACAGGTCTGTGCTGACCATACAGGAATGTCACTTTTCTTATAAATATTCAACAAGGTCAGCGCAGGGTTCCGCGCTGACCATAATATCATGAATCAATTAGCAGTTGATCCTATGCTAACGGCTTTCTTCCGCAGCACTGTTTGTACTTCTTGCCGGATCCGCACGGACACGGATCGTTCGGGTAGATCTTCTGGGTCTGACGTCTCTGCGGAGCTCTTGCCGCGGAATCGTCACGGTTTGTACCTGTAACCTTGGCAGCCGGCTCTCTCTCGACCTTCTCCTCTACACGGATATGGCAGAGGATACGGATCGTATCTTCACGGATCGCCGCTGTCATGTCGTCGAACATCTCATAAGCGTTCATCTTGTACTCAACCAGCGGATCACGGTTGCCGTATGCCTGTAAACCGATACCTTCGCGGAGCTGATCCATATCGTCGATATGGGACATCCACTTATTGTCGATCACCTTTAAGAGTACGACACGCTCGATCTCACGAACCTGCTCTGCATCCGGGAATTCTGCTTCCTTGGACTCGTAGAACTTCGTCGCCATTTCTTTTAACATGTGCTTAAACTCTTCTTTGTTCATCTTGCTGATCTCGTCTGTCAGCTCGATCGGCTTTAACGGGATGATCGGAAGGAGAAGATCGTTTAATTCCTTGAATCCCCAGTTCTCCGGAGTCTGCTCGTCGCTGACGGACATATCCACAGCGCCCTCAACGATATCGTTGAGCATCTTCATGATCAGCTCACGCATGTTCTCACCGTCAAGTACCTGGCGGCGCTCAGCGTATACGACCTCACGCTGCTCGTTGTTGACCTCGTCGTACTTTAAGAGATTCTCGCGGATGCCGTAGTTGTTTGTCTCAATCTTCTGCTGTGCTTTCTCGATCGCGGAAGATAACATCTTGTGTTCGATCTGCTCGTTCTCCGGAACACCGAGGGCATTGAACATGCTCATTAACTTGTCGGAACCGAAGAGGCGCATCAGGTCATCCTCGAGGGAAATATAGAAGCGGGACTCACCCGGGTCTCCCTGACGTCCTGCACGTCCGCGGAGCTGGTTATCGATACGTCTGGATTCATGGCGCTCTGTACCGATGATCTTTAAGCCGCCAAGAGCCTTTGACTCGTCGTCAAGCTTGATATCGGTACCACGGCCTGCCATGTTCGTCGCGATGGTTACCGCGCCGTGAACACCTGCGTCCGCTACGATCTCGGCCTCCAGCTCATGGTACTTCGCGTTTAATACTTTATGCGGAACTCCGCGCTTCTTAAGCATCTGGCTCAACATCTCAGATGTCTCGATGGTGATCGTGCCGACGAGGACCGGCTGACCTTTCTCGTGTGCCTTTACGATCTCCTCAACAACTGCGTGGAATTTCTCTTTCTTTGTCTTGTATACAGCGTCATTTAAGTCTTTACGGATAACCGGACGGTTTGTCGGGATCACGATAACGTCCATGCCATAGATATTGCGGAACTCTTTCTCCTCAGTCTGGGCTGTACCGGTCATGCCGCCTTTTTTCGCATACTTATTAAAGAAGTTCTGGAATGTGATCGTTGCGAGGGTTCTGGACTCTCTCTTAACGTTTACATGCTCCTTCGCCTCGATGGCCTGATGGAGACCGTCGGAATAACGGCGGCCCGGCATGATACGTCCTGTGAACTCGTCGACGATCAGGACCTCATCATCCTTGACCACATAGTCCTTATCGCGGAACATGAGGTTGTGGGCGCGGAGCGCAAGGATAATGTTGTGCTGGATCTCAAGGTTCTCAGCATCGGCGAGGTTGTCGATATGGAAGAATGCCTCGACCTTCTTAACGCCCTGTTCTGTCAGGTTTACGACCTTCTCTTTCTCATTTACGATAAAATCGCCTGTCTCGGTGATCTCCTCGCCCATGATGGCGTTGAGCTTATTGAACTCGCCGGATTCCTCACCGCGGACTAACTGCTTTGCGAGGACATCGCAGACCTCATAGAGCTTTGTGGACTTTCCGCTCTGTCCGGAAATGATAAGCGGGGTTCTCGCCTCATCGATCAATACGGAGTCGACCTCATCGATGATGCAATAGTCAAGATCACGGAGTACCATCTGCTCTTTGTAGATCGCCATATTGTCACGAAGGTAATCGAAACCGAGCTCGTTGTTTGTCACGTAAGTAATGTCGCACTGGTAAGCGGCTTTTCTCTCCTCGGAGGTCATGGAGTTTAATACTACGCCGACCTTTAAGCCGAGGAACTCATGAACCTGTCCCATCCACTCAGCATCACGTTTTGCCAGGTAGTCGTTGACAGTTACGATCTGAACACCTTTTCCAGCCAGGGCATTTAAGTATGCCGGACAGGTAGAAACAAGAGTTTTACCTTCACCTGTCTTCATCTCAGCGATACGTCCCTGGTGAAGGACGATACCACCGATGAGCTGTACCGGGTAGTGCTCCATCTTCAAAACTCTCTTGGCCGCCTCTCTGACGGTTGCGAATGCCTCCGGCAGAATATCGTCCAGGGTCTCCCCCTGCGCGAGGCGCTCTTTGAATTTTCTTGTCTGATCTTTTAATTCTTCATCAGACATCGCCTGCATGGTCGGGCGCAGCTTTTCGATCTTGTCGACGATCGGGTAGATATACTTTAATTCCCGGTCACTGTGCGTACCAAATACTTTTTCAACAAAATTCATTCTGTTTGTTCTCCTACATAAATAAATATACACATGCAGCTGTTGTCCCTATTGCGCCCGGCACCTGAAGTTATCCACGGATGCGCGGTGCGGCAAACACCGGAGTCTGCTCTTTATCCACAGGATACCGGGCTTGTCTCCTATTTAGACTGCTGCATACAAGTTTCTATTTTTAATCATTTTTGATCTCCGATGTTCCGTCTGGCGGATATTTCTGCATAACCGCATACGTCTGCATCGTACAATCCTTAATATTTTAACACCTTCCGGGGTTTTATTCAATGACTTCCTGTAATTTTAACATTTCGTACATAAATCCTTGCGGGAATCGTCGTCTGACCATTGATTCTGCTGTTTTGTCTGCAGCTTTTTTCTCTAAATTTTTCGACAATTCCATTTCTTTCTTCTTCGACGCGTTCCCTCATCACTCTCTCTGCCTCTCCACTGTCCCCGCCTATTTCCCACTCTTCCTGTCGCTTTTTCCCTTTAAATGTACAACTTGCACAAACCATACATTCGATTTAACAGTTATCCACTTTATCCACATTAATCCACCAAAACTATGTGGAAAGTTGTCCACCTCGAAAAATGCCGATTTCACGCCATTTCGCAGTTATACACCAAGTTATCCACATTATCCACAAGTTTTTTCCTCCCCATCGGTGGATTTTACGGTTCCTTAATATTTGTTTTATTTTTGTGAACATCTTATAAAATTTACATTTCCGACAACTTTTTTGCCTGATCCCATTGACAAACCGGGAAGGCTTCATATAGTTTTTGAGCTTTTATACACCTTTTTTTACCTTTTTAAATTTTCTCATTTTTCATGTATTTTGGTTGTCTTTTACAGAATTTTGTGTTATACTTAAGTCATCCCAAACAAAGGAGTTGATTTTATGCGTTACACGATCAGCGGAAAAAATATCAACATTACACCAGGCTTAAAAGATGCCGTGGAAAGTAAATTAGGAAAACTGGAGCGCTATTTTTCTCCTGATACTGAAGTACAGGTAACATTGAGCGTAGAGAAAGGACGACAGAAAATAGAGGTTACAATTCCTGTTAAAGGCAGCATTATCCGAGCTGAGCAGGATTCCAACGATATGTATGTATCTGTTGATCTCGTTGAAGAAATTATCGAGCGTCAGATCAAGAAATATAAGACAAAGATCGTTGACAAAAAACAGAACGCCTTAGCATTTAACGAAGCCTTCCTTCAGGAAGAATCCGAGCCGGAAGAGACCGTTAATATCGTAAAGACAAAACGTTTCGCAATGAAACCGATGGATGCCGAGGAGGCCTGCGTACAGATGGAACTCTTAGGACACAACTTCTTTATGTTCCTCAACGCTGATACAAACGAAGTCAATGTCGTTTATAAGAGAAAAGGAAACTCTTACGGACTCATTGAGCCGGAGTTCTAAAGAATTCTGAAACTTAATAAGAATGAATAGCCGGGCGGCAGCGCTGATGTGGGAAACCGCACAGCGACTGAAATGCCGGCAGCAGAAATACAGGCGGTACTTGATTTTAGATTAAGTACCGCCTGTTTATTATGTTTAGATGCCCTTTATCGGTTATCAACTATTCTTTTCTTCATTTTTGGGTCTGCTTCGCACATGCCGCGCAAGCCTCACATGCGCTCTTTGCGACCGCCATACCGCCCATGGAAGTCTCCCTGAGTTCTGACGGAATCGACCGCCCCACCGCGTACATGACACCGATGGTCTCGTCGATCGGGGTGATACTCTTGATTCCCGCCATAGAAAGTTCCGCGGAGATCAGGGCATTTGACGCCCCCATGGCATTCCGGTTCTGACATGGATTTTCCACAAGTCCTCCGATGGGATCACAAACAAGTCCCAGAATATTCACGATCGCGAAGGATGCCGCGTCGAGACACTGTGCCGGTGTTCCGCCGAAAAGCTCCACAGCCGCTGACGCTGCCATGGCACTGGCCGCTCCCACCTCCGCCTGACATCCACCCTCTGCTCCGGCTGTCGTGGCGTTTCTCGTAATGAGGTATCCCACTGCCGCCGCGTTAAATAACGCCTGGCAGATCTCCTCATCCGTAAATCCGTAGTTTTCCTGCAGGGAACAGCAGACTCCCGGAATTACACCAGAAGAACCAGCCGTCGGTGCCGCAACGATAAGTCCCATGGACGCGTTGACCTCAAGAACGCCCACCGCATAGGCGATCGCCTTTGAAACCACATCCCCGCAGAGATTCTTCTTATTTTCCCTCAGCGTGTGGAGCTTTCTGCTCTCCCCGCCGATCATGCCGCCCATGCTGACGATATTTTCTTTTAACGGCTTCTTCGCCGACGCCTGCATGATGGACCAGGCTTTCTTCATCTTCGCTTTTGTCTTCTCCGGATCCTGCTCCAGAAACGTGGTTTCCCGCCCGAACATAGCCTCGGAGATCTTTTTATTTTCCTTTTCGCAGTACTCTAAAAGCTCTGCACCATTCGTAAAATTCATCGTTTCTCCTCCCCTCAGTCCAGATCGATCGCCGGTACCAGAAGTACATTTTTCACAGCCTCAAAGCCCCGCAGCGCGTTAATCACCTGGCTGGTGACCATGGTATCCACCTCGATGATCGCGTAGGCCATCTTGCCCTTGCTCTCGCGGTAGAGGCGCAGGGAACCGATATTTAAGTCGTAAGCACTCAAAACAGCTGTCACGAACGCCAGCGTACCCTTTTTGTCGATGTGCTGGACAACGATGGTGCTGTAATTTCCGGTAAGGTCAACATCGACGCCGTTTAACCGCGTGATGACTGCATTTCCGCCGCCAATGGACTTTCCGCGCAGGGACATCTCATTTCCATTTTCGTCCTTTACATAGATGTCCACCGTATTCGGATAGATCTCCTTATCTGTGAAGTTTTCCTCGAAGGTAAAGTCAAGTCCTGCCTCTTTCGCGTACTCAAAGGAATCGCGGATTCTTTCATCATCCGGGTGATATCCAAGGATTCCGCCGACTAATGCACGGTCTGTTCCGTGTCCATGGTAGGTACGGGCGAAGGATCCGTAAAGCACAAAGCGCACCGCCGCCGGCTTCTCCACCATTTTTCCGGCAATAAAAGCGATCCTCAGTGCCCCTGCCGTGTGTGAGCTTGACGGTCCGATCATGTTCGGTCCCAGAATGTCGAACGTTCCGATCTCATTCATACGTGTTTCCTCACTTTTACATATTGTATTTTGTTGTTCCGCAGGTCTGCGCACCTGCCGCGCTGACTATAAAAACATAAGCTGAAAGGCAAAAATTCCTATCTAAAATGAATTTTTACATACAACTTTAAAGGCACTGAGAAGTTATATCTTCTGCCTTCATATTTTGGATTTTACACACTGCACTATTTCTTATTATACACAATAAGGAGCTGTTTTTCCACAGCTCCTTATTTTTTCTTTATGATCTTTTCTTTTATCTTTTGCCCGGTTATCCTGAAGATCAATGGACATCTGCTGCTGGAACAGATTGCTGCATAATAAATTCCTGCAGCTCTTAATCTAAGAATGTAACCGCTTTCGCCGGAGTACGGTAGTACGCCGTGGAGATGATAATACCTGTCTTTGATGTGCTGGCGTGGATGATCTTTCCGTCTCCGATGTAGAGGGCAACGTGGTTGATCGTCTTTCCGCTTGCGTAGAATAACAGATCGCCCGGCTGGATCTGGTCGAGGGAGATTTCCTTGCCGTTTGCCGCCTGGTCTCTTGAGGTACGTCCGGTCGTCACACCGAAATGCTCAAAGATACGCATCGTAAATCCGGAACAGTCAGCTCCGTTCGTTAAGCTTGTCCCACCGTATACATACGGATTGCCAAGGAACTGTTTCGCATATGCAACGATCGCGGTGCGGACTGCGGAATTGTAGACTGCGCTTCCCGGACCGTTCTGGGTACTCTGATATGAGCCGGAGGTTCCTGTGCTGCTACCGGTGGAAGTTCCGCTTCCGCCGGGGCCTGCAGTACTGCCGGTATCCTGATTTCCGGTATTCTGGCTTGTGCCGGTCTGGATGCTCTGGCTGCCCTGACTATTCTGTTCTTTCGTCGTTCCGTTATCCGCGTTCGGATTCTGGGCAATCATTCCGATCGTGGAGGACGGGGTGTCCTTATTTGCAGACGCAGTCTCCTGTCCTGCTTCTTTCTTTAACGCTTCGACCTTCGCGATAGCGTCCTCCGCCTCTTTCCTGATCCTCGCGTCCTCTTCCGCTTTCTGGCGCTCTTCCTCGACGCTCACGGCCTGCTTGAACTCCACGCGCTGGGTGACATAATCTTTATGTACATATCCGCTCAGGGATTCATCGACCTGGATCTCGATAAAGTCTCCCTCTTCCTTCACTTCCAGATACTCGGCATCTTTGGAAAGTGTGGTGAGGATCGCGCTGTCGGTACTCGGCTGCTCACGGAGTCTTAGGCTGTCGGCGCTTACCGTTACATAAACAGTACCTATGTTCTTTGCAATCTTCTCCGCGTCTGCACCGGTGATGAAATATTCAGATTTTATGTAACCGGTCACGTTACCGGACTTGATCTGGTACCAGGTTCCACCTTCGCCATCCACCGTAGCTAAGATCGTCGCAGCGCAGTTATTGTAGATCTTGCCGACGATACTGCTGGAGGTGTTCGCCTCGGAACGGATATTTACATAGTTGCTGACGTGGGAGATTGCCACGTTGTCATAAGCCGACTGTTTATTTCCGACGGTGGTAAGTCCTGTTCTCTCACTTACCTGCACCGAAAGTGTTTCCGCCGCATAAGCAGCCTGCGGCATCATGAGCGCCACGCTCAGACCGCAGACCGCGATGATTCTTCCTGCTCTGTTCATAGATTGTTTTTTCTCCTGTCTATCTGCTGCCGCTGCCGTATCATACGGAATTTTCAGTTCAGAGAATTCCTACTCTATACCGTACAGGTACTGTTCTACAGACGCAACGCAATTTGCCCCGTCTGCCACTGCCGTAACGATCTGGCGGAGCGCCTTTGTACGGACGTCTCCTGCCGCGAAGATTCCCGGAACATTCGTCTTTCCGTCCTCCCCGGCCGCAATATATCCTGCCGGATCCATATCTACGGATCCCTTAAATTCTTCGCTGTTCGGGGTGATTCCCACCGCGACGAACACACCGTCCACAACTAGGTCTCTCTTTTCCCCAGTCTTTTTATTGAGAAGCTTCAGTGTCTCCACCTTCTCCGCTCCGCAGATCTCCTCCGGCACAGTATCCCAGAGAATTTCCACGTTCGGAAGCTCCATAAGCCGCTTCTGCAGGCTCTTTGCACCGCGGAATTCGTCTCTCCTGTGGATCACATAGACCCTCTCGCAGAGTCTTGCAAGAAAGATCGCATCCTCAAGGGCAACATCACCGCCGCCGATCACCGCCGTTATTTTTTTCCGGAAGAACGCGCCGTCGCAGGTCGCGCAGTAGGAAACACCTTTTCCGGTAAATTCTGCCTCGCCTGGGATCCCAAGCTTTCTGTGGTGCGCGCCAGAAGCGATGATGACTGCTTTCGCGAGCCTCATCTCCTTTTTGCCCACTACCTGACGGATCACAGGCGGGTGTCCCGCTCCCGCTTCTGCCGCCTCTAAGACTTCGTTCTCTTCCGCAAGGTCCGCGTCCTCAATTTTTAAAACCGTGTCCTTCGCAAACTCCACGCCCAGCTTATCGGCATGTTCCCGGAATTTCATTCCCAGGTCAAAGCCGCCGATCCCTGGAAGACCGGCATAATTATCTACCTCATATGTCGTAAGCACCTGTCCGCCGCTCATCATCTCTTTTTCGATCACGAGGGTCTTTAATTCCGCGCGTTTCGCGTAGATCGCAGCCCCGAGTCCCGCCGGACCGGAACCGATAATGATCAAGTCATAGATCTGTTCCATGATGCCTCCAATCTCAGTGTTTACACCAGTTACCCATCGTCTGCTGCCCGCACCACGCGGTCATCAGCACACAATGCGGCTTTTATAGTATAGCACCATACATATCTATTATACAATCAGTTTTCTCGGAATTTAAGTGGCATTCCTGTGGCAAAATTTACCTGAAATTTTTCTAAGGTTACCCCGATCTATAGCTCTGCCCCATTCCACTTTTGAATCATTTCATTCCACCTTTCAATTTTATTTTTCCCGCCGCCGATGCTATGATAAAACCAGATCAAAGATTCCTAACCACAAAAAGATTCCGTTATCCGGCAGTTCCGGATGAAGCAAAGATAAACAGCAGCCACGCCGCTGCAAAACCGCTAAATTCATTATGGAGGTTCCAACATGGGAAAATCATTAACAAGAAAAATTATTGAGTCTCACTATGTATCCGGCAGCATGACTCCGGGTGAGGAAGTTTTCATCAAAGTTGACCAGACTTTAACACACGACATCAACGCCGTTATGACATACCTGGCATTCGAGGCCATCGGCCTTGACCGGATCCGCACAGAGTGCAGCGTCAGCTACTTAGACCACAACCTGCTCTATGTCGACAATAAGACACCGGATGACCACATCTACTTACAGTCCGCTGCAAAGCGTTTTGGTGTCCATGTTTCCAGACCGGGCAACGGTATCTGCCATGCGGTACATGTGGCAAGATTCGGTATCCCGGGGAAGATCAGCATGGGCGGTGACAGCCATACCCCGCACGGAGGCGCCATCGGCATGCTCTGTATCGGTGTCGGCGGAATGGACGTTGCGACAGCCATGACCGGTGTTCCGATGCGTCTCACCATGCCGCGGGTTGTAAAAGTAAACCTCACAGGTTCCTTAAAACCTGGATGCAACCCGAAGGAAGTTATCTTAAAGATGCTTCAGCTCGTAACCATCAAGGGCGGCCTCGGAAATGTGTATGAGTATGTTGGACCTGGCACTGCTGCCCTGGAGGTTCCGGCGAGAGCCACCATCGCAAACATGGGCGCTGAGATGGGCGCGACCACATCCATCTTCCCGGCTGACGCGCAGGTCAAGAAATTCATGACTGCACAGGGCCGCGGTGACCAGTATGTGGAGATGCTGCCGGACGAGGATGCTGAGTACGACGAGTACATCGACATCAACTTAAGTGAGCTTGAGCCGCTGATCTCATGTCCGCATCAGCCGGACAACGTCATCCCATTGAAGGATGCAGAGAAGAAGCGCGTTCAGCAGGTATTCATCGGAAGCTGCACAAACGCAAGCTACGCGGATATCGCGAAAGCCGCTCTTGTATTTAACGGCCATCATGTCAACGAGGACGTAAGCTGTACATGTGCCATCGCCTCCAAACAGACCTACCGTGAGCTGCTGCGTGACGGTTATATCGATATGCTGCTTGCTGCAGGCGTCCGCATTCTTGAGATCGCATGCGGTCCGTGCTGTGCCATCGGCCAGACACCGGCGACAGACGGCGTCGCTGTCCGCACCTCCAACCGTAACTTCAAGGGACGTGCCGGAAACCCGACCGCAAAGATCTACCTTGTGAGCCCGGAGAGTGCTGCTGCGACCGCTATCGTGGGCACATTCGCGACCGCGGAAGATATCATGGGAGAGAATGTGAAGATCCTCGGCGATATCAAGGAGCCGGAGCAGTACATCGTTGACGATTCCATGATCATCCCGCCGCTCTCCGAGGAGGAAGCGAAGAAGGTTGAGATCGTCCGCGGACCGAACATCAAGTTCCTCCCGGTTCCGGAAGCTCCGACCCAGTACCTCTGCGCTCCGATCAGCTTAAAGGGACGCGACAATATCTCCACCGATGACATCACCCCGGCCAGCGCTGAATTTTCCAGCATGCGCTCCAATATCCCGCTGATGTCCCAGTACTGCTACCACCGCTATGATCCGGAGTTCGCAGCCCGCGCGAAAGCCATGGGCAAGAGCATCATCATCGGCGGCGAGAACTATGGACAGGGTTCTTCCCGTGAGCATGCGGCGATCAACCCGATGTACCTGGGCGTAAAGGCTGTTATCGCGAAGAGCATCGCGCGTATCCACAAGGGCAACCTTGTAAACCACGGCGTGATCCCGATGTTATTCGAGGATCCAGCTGACTATGACCGTCTTGACCAGAATGATGAACTGGAATTCGCGAACCTCCTCGACCAGATCCCGACAAGATCCATTCTCATCAAGGACAAGACAAAAGACTTTACTTTCCGCGCCCGCTTAGACCTCACAGACAACGAGATCGCCGTTGTATTAAGCGGCGGACAGTTATCTTTCTTAAAGAAACAGCTGGCAGCGGAAGAAGCAAAATAGAATGCAATAGTTTTGCCCCGATCCCCTCTCTATATAAATACGGGCTTAACTGTTACAGATAAATACCTTCAATACCCCAAACCCTTAAGTGAATTTATCAGGATGCGGAAAACGCAGTCATACTCCCTCGTATGGCTGCGTTTTCTCATTTTTATCCTGAATTTCTCTCAAAAAGTCTGAGACAAGTTTCGATTTTTGTCGTAAAATAGGAAAAGGAACATGTTACAAAAAACAGAGGATGTGATTTTCCATGAAAGACTCCGATTGGAGAATTCTTTATGAACTGCATAAGACATCAAACCTGACGAAAACGGCGAATCTGCTTTTTATGACGCAGCCGACGCTGACAAAGCGGCTGAAGCAGATGGAGACCGAATGGGGATGCAGCATCGTGGATCGGACACCGAAGGGACTTACATTTACGGCTGAGGGAAATTTTCTCGCGGCGCAGGCAGAAAAGTATCTGGAGCTGTTCCATTCCACGAAGGAAGAACTTAAAAAACTCCAGGAGGCAGCACTTACAGAGATCGTCATCGGCGCATCCTACACCTACAGCAAATATTCCCTGGCGGATGTGCTCGTCCCGTATCAGGTGACCCACCCGAATGTGAAGTTCCGGATCGTCAACGATTCCAGCGATGCCCTGTACCGGCAGATCCTTGACGGGTCTGTGGATGTTGGATTTCTGCGCGGGGACTATGAGGGTCCGGTAAACCGGACACTGCTTGGAGAAACTCAGGGATTTCTCGTGACGAAAGGTGCAGTGGCGCTTTCCTCGCTCTCCGGCATGCACCGTCTCGAATATAAGACAAACGAGAAAACGACAGCGATCCTGACTAACTGGTGGGAATCCCACTTTGAGACACCATATCCGTCCGGCATGATGGTCGGGCATATCGACGGGGCGTGGAAGCTGATCGACGAGGGCATGGGATATGCCTTAAGTTTCCTCTCGGAGAATTTTGAGAACCGGTATCAGCTGACTCTCACACCGCTAACTTGGACGGATGGAACACCTGTGATCAGAAAGACATGGTTTTTGTACCCAAAGGAGAAGAGGCTGCCTGCGAAGCTGCTTGATTTTATCCAATATACAGAAAACTTAGCTCAGAAAACTCCTGAGTCTAAATAATTTTTTATGCAATACTCGTCAGTTCTTATTTTGTCTGCTCTAATGCAGAGATAAATGCTGATTTACTGGTTTTCACCTGTGTACTTTACAAAAAGGATTTCTTATGAAAAATATCGACTGGAAAATTTTAAAAGTATTATATGAAAAGCGCAGCATCACAAAGGCCGCCGACGCCCTCTTCATGACTCAGTCTGCCCTTACAAAGCGTCTGCGGTCTATCGAAAGCGAGTGGGGACACCAGCTCGTGGAGCGGACAAGCCGGGGTGTGATCTTTACGGATGATGGAAAATATCTGGTCCAGAAAGCGAATATCATGCTGGATTTTCTTCAGGAGATCGAGGACCATTTCGCAGACCGACATACAAAGACAGAGATGCTGAAGCTCGGCGTTCCGAACTCTTTCGCAAAGCGTCACCTTCCAAAATTACTTGCCGCCTATCAGAAAAGCGGAGCAAATCTCTATATTAAAACAATTTCAAATTCCAGCGATGTGATCTTAAAGGATCTGATCGACGACACCATCGACATCGGGCTCGTCTGCGGCGATTTCCCGTATCTTGGTGATCAGGTCTGCCTGTTTCAGGAAGAACTTTACATCGTCGCACCAAAGGGAGCAACCATCGATTCCATTGAGCACATGCCCCTGATCGAGACCTTCTATAACCCCATGGTCCGCATGATCATCAACCAGTGGTGGAAAAGCCAGTTTGGAAGCAGTCCCCACGAGAAACAGCAGGTTCCATACTTTGATATTGCCATTGAGATGGCGGAGAATGGGCTTGGGATCTGCTTTGTGTTTGGAGATGACTGGAAGATCGATGAAGAAAAGCTGCAGCTGATCCCCGCCTATGACCGGGACGGAAATCCGGTCTCCAGAAAGGTTTCCATGCTGATCTCTGAGCGATGTTATAAGAGTGAGGGAGTTTCGGATTTTATAAGATTTGTGGAAGATTATTATGGAGTGAACTAAAATACTGTAATAAAAAGCCATGATCACATCATTTTCGGTGCGATCATGGCTTTTCTGTTATTTACTTCTTCTATTTATTTCTGCTGTCTTGCCTCATTTAAGCTCATTCCGCCGCGGACATGGGTCTCGATACGGTCTTCTTTCGCCTTGATCTTCTCTGCTTCCTCAAGAACTTCCTTTAAGTGGGCACTCGGAACAACAGCAACGCCGGTGCGGTCCATTAAGACAAGGTCCTCCGGACAGATCTGGACGCCGCCGATGAACACCGGGACATCCACATCAACGGTTTCCATGAAGCGGGCGCTCTTTACCGGACTTGTGCCGCCGAGATAAACCGGGAATTTGAGGTCTGCGATCTCGTCGATATCCCTGAGACTTCCGTTTGTAAGTTCACCCATAACGCCGCGCATCTGTGCTCTTGTGGCTAACATGGCGCCGCCTGTGGCAATGTCGGTGAGGCCGGTCGCCTCGATGACAAGAAGATCACCGTACTCTGTCTGACTGTCGATGATGGATGCCTGTTTTGTCAGGGACTTTCCGTCAAAAGCTGTCTTTCTGCGCATCTGGCGGAGCGTCTTTGCGAAACCTGCGGTCCGCGGCTGGCAGACATCTAACGGGCGGAGTCCAAGGACGATTCCTGAGCGGAGTCCGAGGTTGTCCATGGCGTCGGAGATGTTTGATGTCGGGAATTTTTTGTAATTTTCGATCCAGTAGGTTCTTTCTTCTTTGTTGAACATGATATCAGTTTTCGCAGCTGCTTCACATAAATACAGCTGTGATTCCCCTTTCTAAAAAATAATCCTCGTAAATTTATGAATTGATTATAGCATTAAAACTGCGGAGCCTTACATGATAAATGATTATAAATATTGATTCCGCAAAGTTATCTGTATCACCTTAAGGAAAATGCCCGATGAAGATTCACCAGGCATTCCAGGATGTAGTCGGACCTTTCAGAATGTACAGATCTGAAAAGCCACAATTATCTAAACTTAAGCAATAATCTTGTAAATTCCAATAAAAGCGAATACTGCCAACACCGCAAGCGCGATGAAGGATACCGCGAACAGCTCGACGAACAGTCTGTTCTGCGGGAATTTTTCATCTGCGTCCTCCTGCTGTGCAACACCGGCCATGATAAGGGCACCGGTGGTGGAGATCGGTGTGAAACCGGAAACTGTTCCGCCGATAACGATGACGGAGACAAGCTCTAACGCAGTCACGTTGCCGATGCTTGCCGCAAGCCCGCTTGCTGTCGGAATCAGGGTCGGGAATACGACGCCGAGACCTGAGCTGAAGAAGGACATGAGTCCTGCTGCGATAGCCATGATCGTTGCGGCTGTCTTGGGACCCATAACGGATTCCAGGCCGTCGACCATGATGTCGATACCACCGGAGAGGGAGATGACATTCATTAAGATGCCGACACCGAGAACCATGATGATCACGTTCCACGGGATCATCTTGAACGCAGTCTTTTCATCGCCGCATCCGAGTACGATCAGAACGGAACCGACGGTAAATCCTGTGAGGCCGACATTCCATGAAAAGAACAGGGCACCGATGGCGAGAGCTGCAAGCCCCGCAAGGGAGAGCCACTGATTTTTGCTGAATTTCGGAAGAACATCCTCATGGTTGGTGTGCGGAGCGACCTTCCATCCTTTGTAATAAATGTAGACGAGAACAGCCACGACAAGAGCAGTCACAGTGAGGCACATCATGATCGGAACGGTATTTCCGGTAAGTCCCTGTGCTTCCATAAGCTCACGGACAACGGCACTCTCCGGAGTCAGCGGGCTCATACGTCCGGACATAACGCCGAGATCACCGATGATCGCCGTCATGATCGGGTTCACACCTGCGGATATCGCGACCGGGATCGCGATGACCGGAACGATCGCGAGAGACGGGATGGCTCCCGGTCCCACCGCACAGATCAGGAATCCGAGCAGGTACATGACGAACGGGATCAGCGCCTTGTGCGGTCCGACGAGAGCTACCATCTTCTTTGCCAGAAGTTCCAGAGTTCCGTTTTCATTGATGATAGCAAAGAGATATGTGATGCCGATCATCTGCATGCAGAGGGAGGAACTGAATCCCTTGATAATATCATTTGCCTTGATCCCATAGACGAGTCCGAGGATCATGGAGAAGCCGATACATAAAATTCCGACGTTCGCTTTGCGGACGAAGCCGATAACGATGGCAGCTAAAAGGGCGATAAGTGAAATAAGACCAAGATTCATATGTACCTCCTAGCGGAATGTGATGCAGACCGGGCTCTCCGCTGCGATCACGCGACCGGTGTATTCCATGCGGCCCTGTTCAGAGTCAAGTTTCATCTCTATGATCGTGTCACTGTCCTCGTTTGCCATGTAAAAACGGCTGTAATCCGGATTGAATGTGATGAAACGCGGTGTGAGACCCATTGCCGGGTAGTAGCCGAGTTCCTTCATGTAACCGGTCTCCTGGTTGATTCGGTAGAGGACGATGGACTCGTGGATGCGGTTGGAACCAATGAGGATCTCGCCGTTCTTATCAAGGAGAGACGCACTTGCCTGTCCCTCGCCGGTGTATGTTTCCGGAAGTGTCGGCAGATTCTGGCGCGGAAGAAGCTTTCCGTTCACGTCATCGAAGCCGAAATATGTCATCTTGTTGCCTTTTTCGTTGATCAGGTACGCGTAATGGTTATTCGGATGGATCGCGATATGGCGCGGCTCATCGTACTCTCTGGAACGGAAGCAGTCTGTCTCGGTGAGTGTGCCGTTTTCGGCGTCAAAGCGGTATACAAGGACCTGTCCGTAACCCTGAATTCTTCCCTGTGTCACAACGAAGAGGAATGTCTTTGTATGATCCCAGATGCACTGGTGCGCGAAGGAGACGGTTCCCTCTTTTCTGCCTGGGAGATGTGTCTCGGAGACGATATCACCGAGACTGCCGTCTGCGTTTCTCTTAATTACATAGACAGCGCCGCCCTGAAGAACAGCAACGACTAAATATTTGTTTGTCTTGTCAGCTGTAATATATACCGGGTTCTTTCCACCGATATCGATCATATTTAACGGAGATAAGGTTCCGTCCTCAAGGATCTTGTAGCTGGAGACCTTTGTCTTGTCTCCGTGAACGGAATAAAGGAATTTTCCCTCGTTGTCCATTGTCTGGTAGGACGGGTTCTCTTCCTCAGTCTTTAAACACTGGATCAGATCCCAGTCGCCGGTCTTTTCATCGATCTTAAAAACCTTTAAGCCTTTTCCCCTTGCATTTCTCTCTTTTGTTGTTCTGCAGCCTACATAAGCGTAGCTCATTTCCTTTTCCTCCTCAAATGAATATAAGATCATATAAAAGATTCCCACTTGATCACTTCGCTTCGAAGCGATAAAAGCCAACTGCTCCGCGCCTTCGGCACTCCCGCAGTTGCCGCCGATATTCGTAATACGGGCTATCGCCCTCCTTACTCATACCGGCTTGGTAGTCAGATGTCTTCCCATCCTTGCGTGCAAGCACGCAGTCTGGTCAGCCGTCTGACTACACTTTTATGATAAATTATTAACATGTCAAATGGAAATTCAGGAAAAGAATAGGCTCGGTATTCCATTATGGAATACCGTGTTTTTTCAAGTTTCTGGTTCTTTCTGATACCCTATTGTAATTCCTTCTGTATTCCCTTAAAATATGCATATCTGCTATTTCATAAATGTCCAGATCTGTTATGCGGCAATTATGTTAAACAGCAATCCAATCAGCAAAAATCTTATAACTATACAGGAGTTTTACCATGAAAAAAACAGTTCTCGTCACTGGCTCGTCCCGCGGGATCGGGCGGGCGGTGGCTTTAAAATTTGCTTCCTGCGGATACCATGTCGTGATCAACTGTGCCAGAAGCACAGATCGGTTGGAAGAAGTGAAAAAAGAAGTTGAGGCGCTGGGCGCAGAGTGCCTGGCGGTACAGGCGGATGTCGGATGTTCGAATGACTGCCAGCGGCTTTTTAAGGAAATCGAATCCCGCTTCGGCCATGTGGATGTCCTCGTAAACAACGCCGGGATCTCCATCATCGGCCTCTTACAGGACTTAAGCTTTGAGGATTGGAACCGGATCCTCTCCGCGAACCTGTCCTCCGTCTTCCACTGCGCGAAGCTCGCGATCCCAGGCATGATCCACTGTCACAGCGGAAAGATCATCAATATCTCCTCCGTCTGGGGCGTCTGCGGTGCCTCCTGCGAGGCAGCCTACTCCGCCACAAAAGGCGGCGTCAACGGTCTCACCATGGCCCTCGCCAAGGAACTCGCCCCCTCCGGCATTCAGGTGAACGCCATCGCCTGCGGAGCCATTGATACGGAGATGAATGGATTTTTATCTGAGGAGGAGCATGAGATGCTCTTGGACGAGATTCCCGCCGGCCGCATGGGAAAGCCGGAGGAAGTCGCAGACCTCGTCATGAAACTCGTAGAAGCACCGGACTACTTGACCGGTCAGATCATAAAAATGGATGGTGGCTGGATCTGATCCGGCCACCATTTCTTTCTGCTTTAAAAGCGCAGACAATCCTGCAGATAACGCGCATGCGCCTGAAGCGCAGCAATAATCTCCTGTCTTCTCTTCTTTATCATCGGACTCATTCCCGTCAGGCTCACACTTCCAAACAATTCATTATGATATCGATTAAAGATCGGCACTGCCAGCGCTGATACTCCGGTAAAAAGAGCGTCGTATTCTTCAGAATATCCATTTTTACGGATCCGGTATAACTCCACGTCAAAATTCTTCTGCCTATCCTCGAAAGACTTCTGAAACGGTGTCATCGGCATTCTTTCCAGATATTCCGCTCTTTCTTTTTCCGATAAATATGCCAACAGAATCTTTCCGCTTGCAGAATCATACAGAGATATCTGTGGTGACACACGCTGGACAATAAAAGGGCAGTTTGTCGGTTCAGTTGTGTCAATCACTCTCAATTGCTTTTCGTCCATTGCAAACATGGTTCCGTTTAACTGGAACTGATTACTTAACGCCAGCAGTCTGTCATGGCCCCGGTCAATGCACATGCTCTGGCGCGTCCCGGCAGCGAGACAGGCTTTGTTAAACAGCGCCGCCCCCAGCATGTACTGCCCATTTCCATTCTGGCTGATATAGCCATTCTGGTAAAGCGTACTCAGGATCCCATGGACTGTACCTTTGTTCAAATTGAGCTGATTGCTGATCTGCCCCAGCGTCAGGGCAGAATTTGTCATCGTAAAGCAGTTCAGTATGTTGATCGCACGCTGAACCGACTGGATCTGACGTTCCGTAGCCTTTGTATTTTTTTCCGTAACATTTTTCGATTCATCCAATGGCAAAATACATCCCCCTGTCAAATAGAGTTTGATATTGTCAAAAGCACGTTGGTAATTATTGTCATTTTAACATTCCTATGCTATATTGTCAACACAGTTACAAAAGTTCAATTTTTTCGGCCGAATAAATAGAACATTCATATCGCTCAACTAAAAAAGGAGGAAAACGCATGGTGAATTCCAATAATGTCACTCGTAAATTTACTATGAAAGAAAAACTTGCTTCCCTTGGTCCCGGCTTCGTGATCGTGGGATCATTCATCGGTCCCGGAACCGTAACAAGCTGTACGCTGGCAGGTGCAACTTACGGTTTCACACTTTTCTGGTGTGTTGTCTTTTCCGTTATCGCAGTTATCGTCATGCAGGGCATGGCAGCAAGGATCGGTATCATCACTCAGGAAGGTCTTGCAGAAAACATGAAGCATGACTTTGCTGACCGTCCGCTTCTTCGAAACATTTTATGTGGTCTTGTCATCATTGCGATCACCATCGGCGGACTCGCATATATGGGCGGCGACCTTACCGGAACGGCAATGGGAGCCAGTGCACTGACCGGTGTTCCGACAAGAATCATGGCTCCGGTCTTAGGAGTTATCGTTCTGATCGTTCTCCTCTTTGTCGGTGATGCCGTGAAATATCTGGAAAAGCTTTTAAGTGTATGTGTCACTTTAATGGCAATCGTCTTTCTTATGACAATGCTCATTGTTCGTCCTGATTTCGGCGAACTGCTCCGCGGCTGCATCCCGACAGTCCCGAAGGGCGGACTGATGACATGTCTTTCCCTCATTGGAACGACCGTTGTTCCGTACAACATGTTCCTGCATGCTGCAAGCGCCCAAAGAACATGGCATACAAAGGAAGAACTTCCGCTCTGTATGTTTGGCACAACCGTACCGATGATCATCGGCGGTGTTATCACAGGTTCCATTATGATCACATCAGCAGTGGTTATGCGCGGCATGAGCGTTAACAACGCAATGGATATGGCTGTACAGCTTGAAGGTACACTCGGACGTTTCGCTCAGCCTTTCATGGCATTAGGACTTCTCTCCGCAGGTATTTCCAGCGCTCTCTGCTCTCCGATCAGTGTCTCTTACGTATTAGCCGGACTTTTTGACTGGAAGACAGATGGCTCCGATAAACGTTTCTTAGGAACAAGCGCAATCATTCTGATCGTCGGAATTATTATTTCCGCAATTGGCACCAACCCGTTAGCACTGATCATGACTGCTCAGGCTGTAAATGGAATCGCACTCCCGGTCGTTGTAGGTGTTACTCTTTACCTTGCAAGCCGTCAGAGAATTATGGGTGAATATAAGAACTCCATGCTCCAAAACATTATCGGCCTGATGATCTTTGCGATCTCACTGATCCTTGGTATTTCAAGTTTTATCGGTGTTTTTGCCGGTTAAAGCATTAACACATACATACACATGAGAAGAGGTGAACATATGCTGGAGGAAGTTGCGAGAGATGCCTGGGAGTATGGACGAAAATTCCTGCTGCAGGGAAAGGTCGCAGATTACATACCTGAGCTTGGGAAAGCAAATCCAGTACATTTTGGACTATGTATTAAAACAGAAGATGGCCGTCATATCGAATTTGGTGATTCCGAATGCCGCTTTACTATACAGAGTATCTGTAAAATCGTTTCCCTCGCAGCAGCACTGCAATATATCGGTGAAGAAAAGGTCTTTAAGAATGTGATGATGGAACCATCCGGGGATGCGTTCAATTCAATCTTAAAGCTTGACACAGCGAGCAACCGCCCGTTCAATCCGATGATCAACGCTGGAGCCATTGAAGTTGTAAGCCTTCTGGCCGGGCGCTTCTCTTTCGAACAGATGCTGGAATTTATCCGCACCTTATGTAATGACAATGAGATCATTCTGGATGAGTCCGTTTATCGCTCTGAAAAGGCAACCGGTGACAGAAACCGGGCGATCGGATATCTGTTAAAGAGCAAGGGTGTGTTAAAGGGGGATGTTCTCCAGACGCTGGATCTCTACTTTAAGCTCTGTTCCTTGAGTGTAAATGCAAGATCATTATCAGAATTAGGCCTTCTTCTTGCAAACGGAGGTATTTCCACAACTACCGGAAAACGCCTTCTCGACAAAAAAGTCGTCCGAACATTAAAAACCCTTATGCTGACCTGCGGCATGTACGACCGTTCCGGGGAATTTGCCGTCCGCGTGGGGATCCCCTCAAAAAGCGGTGTCGGAGGCGGGATCCTCTCCTGTGTGGGAGGCCGCATGGGAATTGGAATCTACGGACCGGCACTCGACGAAAAAGGCAACAGCATCGGTGGCGGATATACACTGGAATATCTTTCTGAACATTTGAACCTTCACATCCTCGATTCCGCCGATACAAAAGAGACACAAAATTAAGTCTTTCAATACGACATATGACAGTTTTCATATAACTGCTGACTGCTTCACAACTACAAGAAAAAAATCGCCCTCGACAATAGGGCAACCGAACAAAGAAAGGAAATGACATTATGAAAAACAGCAAACCAACCATTTATGATCCGGCGTTTTTACCAAACAACATTTACAGCGGAGTTCCGTCCTGGCTGAATCTGCCGGTTCTCGAAAATGAAAGTGAACTTTCCTCCATGGATGCCGTTGTCACTGGTGTACCGTGGGAAGGAGGATGCACGATCGGCGGATACTCTTCCTGTACAGAAGGACCGAAAGCAATCCGTTCTGTATCGATCCGCTATACCGGCTATCTTCCGGACTTTGACCTTGATGCATTCGATTACTTAAAAGTCGGTGATTTCGG
This sequence comes from uncultured Clostridium sp., assembly GCA_902496665.1. GTDB lineage: Bacteria > Bacillota > Clostridia > Lachnospirales > Lachnospiraceae > Pilosibacter. The sequence goes on from CABVBU010000006.1 coordinate 65,447, forward strand.
CGATGTCGCATGCAGAAACGGTGATTATCCGCTCACCTTTGCAGCGATCAGAGAAAGAATCGGCCAGATTGAAGAGGCAGGCGCTCTCCCGATCACATTCGGCGGCGATCATGGAATTGCATATCCGATCATCAGTGAGATTGCAAAACGTCATCCAAAGAGAGTCGGCGTTCTCCATATTGATGCCCATCTTGACAATTACTCCATCTTTGGTGATGATGAATATTCCCGTTGCTCTCCGTTCTATCAGCTTTACAATGATCCGAATATGGATTCCACAAAAATCGTACACATCGGTATCCGCGGACCGCGTAACCATAAAGAGGAATTTGCAAACGCGAAAAAATACGGTGCGACTGTGATTCTCGCAAGAGAGATCAAAGAAAACGGCTGGAAAGAATCCATCCGAAAAGCAATTGAGATCGCCTCAAAAGATACCGATCTGATGTACATCACCGTTTGTTCAGACTGCCTTGACGCAGCGAGCATGCCGCAGGGGCCGCAGGATATGTGTGGCTTAACATCTTATGAATTATGCATGATGCTTCACGAAGCTGGACTCGCAGGTGCAAAGGGCATGGATTTCGTGGAGATCTATCCAGATACTCTGAGCTACCAGACCGCTGCACACGATGCATGCTGGGCAACCCTCTATTATCTGAATGGACTTGCAGAGAGAAAGAAAAACGAGAGCGAACAGAAATAGCTTCTGAAAGACGCAGCAGTTCAGCCAATCCGTGGTCGGACTGCTGCTTTTTTATAAAAAGAAACAAAAAATCAATTTTCTTACCGGTCTGTAGCAGCCGGGACTTTGTACACATGAAGGAGGAAACCATATGAAGACAATTTACGATGTACCGATCATTTTGAGAAGAGAAATTGAAGCGCTTATGGTCAAGCCATTTATCGATGCGTTTGAAAAGGAACTCGGACATGAAAAAACATATGAGATCGTAAAAAAAGTCATCTACGACATCGCCTTTAAAGAAGGTCAGGAATATGCGGAGCTCTTCGGAAGAAATGACCTGCAGGCGATCCGTATGCAGATGGAACCCTGGTCATCGAACGGTGCCTTAAACCTTGCATGGAGTGGAGACGGAGAAAAACATCTTTGTGAAGATGTTCTGGAATGTCAGTATGTTGCCATGTATGAACGTATCGGTATGAAGGATCTCGGAGCTGTCTTATCCTGCGGACGCGATGAACCGTTTTATAAAGGCATGAATTCCAAGATCAAAATGACAAGAACAAGAACTCTGATGCAGGACGGTAAATGCTGTGATTTTGTATTTGATCTGGAGGAATAGCTGTGGACGTTCTGAAATTCGTAAAAGCGAAATGACATCATATACCCCCATTCCTTGCCGGGGAAATTTTCAGAATTCCATGACAGTTAAAAAGTGGGACTACTTCACCGACGCTTTGCTCGCCGGACAGCAATCCCACTTTTTATTTATTGATTTCTCTGTATATGATTTTTATTATTTTTGCGAAATATCAGGCGTTCTTTTCCTTCTCTTCTCTCTCCTCACGTTCCCGCTCTGCCTGGGACTTTCTCAGATAGTCCGGCTTATGCTCCATGGCGGTCTCTGTCTTTCCTTCCGCGAAGTAGACAGCGCCCAGAGCGGCCACAGAAGCGGCTCTCTGGCGGTTTACATGGGCCGGGGCAAGATCGTAAGGCACAGTCATTTTCTCCGCGATCTGCTTCTCGTAGACCGGCACACCGTCACCTAAGAAGATCACGCGCTCTCCCATTCCATTTAACTTCTCAATCAGTTCTCCCATGTCCATGGCATCCTGATCCATCACAGTCTCAAACTTTCTCTCAAAACGGTAGATTCCTGTGTAGACCTGGTTTCTTCTGGCATCCATGATCGGGCAGATCAGGCCGGAAGCGCCGAACAGGTTGTATGCTGTCGCGTCAAGTGTCGGAACATGGATCAACGGTTTATTTAATGCCAATCCAAGTCCCTTCGCCGTCGCAGATCCGATTCTGAGGCCCGTAAAGGATCCCGGACCGCCGGATACTGCGATGGCGTCGATCGTATTTAAATCGATCCCCACAAGTTTTACCATCTCATCGATCATCGGCAGCAGGGTCTGGGAGTGGGTCATCTTGAAATCCACCGTATACTCCGCCATCGTGATCCCGTCCTCATAGATAGCCGCCGATGCCACCAGTGAGGAGCTTTCAATTCCTAAAATCCGCATCTATTTTTCCTCCACCGTGATCTTTCTGTAATCGAAGCCCTTTTTCAGGTTTTTCTCGATGGTGACAGTCTTTACATGCTCCGGCAGGATCTCCCCGATCATGTTGGACCACTCAATGAGCGTCACACCTTCCCCGTAAAAGCAGTCTTCATATCCGACTTCATCCATCTCGCTGATATCACCGATCCGGTATACATCGAAATGGTACAGCGGCATTCTTCCGCTGTCATACTGCTGAACGATCGTGAAGGTAGGGCTGTTTACCGGCTCCGTGATCCCTAGTCCCTCGGCAAAGCCCTTTGTAAAAACTGTTTTTCCAACACCGAGATCGCCGTTCAGGCAGATCACTTCGCCCGGCTTTGCCTGTTCTCCAAGCATTTTTCCAAAGGCGAAGGTCTCCTCCGGTGCGTTTGTTTCCTTTATCATGCCTTTAATCCTTTCGTCTTCTTCGGCGGAAGATTCCGCTTGCAGAAATCGACAAACTCCTGTTTTCTCCCTTCAATGGACCGGAATGGCACAAGATATCCGTTTGTCGGTCCGACCTTGATGATATACATATTCGGGATCCGAACGACTTTCCAGATCTGATCCCATTTCAATTCTCCGGTCACGCCGGCCTGTTCGACCCCGATCTGCTCATCCGAAACGTCAAGATTGATCGGCGTTGAGTATCCGGTCGTTTTCGCATGTGCTTTTGCCTTCATCCAGATCATGATCGGCTGGACAAACACAAAAAGGATGATACAGCCCAAAAGCATGACTCTCTGCATCACTGCCACCGAGCTCCATGCGTATCCAAGGATCCCGATGACCAGGATCAGGAACACGAATGTAAAGATCCCGGCAAATCCCGAATACGCGCTGTACATGGAGAAATCAAAGATATCTCTCGCTGTCATTTTTACCTGAATTTTCATACCAGTTTTTCCTCTTCAAATGCCGTCCGGATCCGGTTCATACACTCCTCGATGACGCTGCGCGGGGAAGCGACGTTGATCCGCTCAAATCCGCGTCCTTCCTCACCGAAGATGTATCCCTCGTCCAGAGCGACCTTTGCTTTCTTCTGCATCAGTTCTTCCAGTTTTTTCTCATCCCGGTCAACGTATCCGTTGAAATCAAGCCATGCGAGGTACGTTCCCTCGGCCTTGACGAGATGTGCTTTCGGAAGATATTTCTTTAAATATTCGTCGATAAACGCGAAGTTTCCGTCCAGATAGTCTTTTAACTGCTCCAGCCACTCCTCGCCCTCCGTGTAGGCCGCGATCATCGCTGTCATGCCCAGAGCGGAAGCGCCGTCTATGGACAGGCTGCCATTCACATAGTCTTTCCACTTTTTCTGAAGCTCTTTATTGTGGATCACAATGTTGGAGGTCTTCATTCCGGCAAGGTTGAAGGTCTTGCTGGGCGCCGTGCAGACAACGATCCGCTCCGCATACTCCGGGGCCACATTCATAATCGGTGTGAATGTCACGCCTCGGCGGATCAAATCGCAGTGGATCTCATCGCAGATGATCCATTTGTCGTACTTTTTACAGATCTCAACCGTCTTTTTAAGCTCATCCTCCGTCCAGACACGGCCTGTCGGGTTGTGCGGGCTGCACACCACGAGAACCTTGTTTGCCGGGTCCGCCATCTTTCGATCGAGATCCTCAAAGTCGATCCGGTAAGCACCATTCTCATAGATCAGCGCGTTATCCACCGGAACACGGCCATTGCTGTTGGCCTTATTTGTAAATGGATAATAGATCGGGCGCTGGAGAACGATCCCGTCCCCCGGCTCCGTGAGGAGGTTGATGAGCGCCGCGTAAGCAGCCACAATGCCCGGGCAAAAGAATAGGTTCTCCCTGCTCTCCTCCCAGCCGTAGCGCTTTTTCATCCAGCCTGTCACTGCGTCCATGCACTCGTCCGCCTCGTACATGGTATAGCCGAAGATCTTCCGGTCGATCCGCTCATGGAGAGCCTTTAAAATCGGCTCTGCGCAGGCAAAATCCATATCTGCGATCCAGAGGGAGAGTGAATCCTTGTCCGCTCCCTTTGGCAGACTATCAACCTTCACTGCATGAGTTCCCCTACGGTCGATCACTTCATCAAAATTGTACTTCATGACTGACTCCTCCATTTCTTCGGCGCACCGGAATATTCTCCGTCTGACCTGTTTATTCATTTTTATCTGGTTCGTCTCCTTAAAAGCCTTATATCTCTGGCATTCCTACGCTGAAATCAGCTTCTTCCTGCCCCAGGAATTTTAGGACTTTTCCGCCAACTAAACGTTCCTTCGTATCGACAGTTTAGAATTTATTCCTCGTCCAATATCATAGATAAGGAAATTCTTTTTTTCGCCATATCCACTCCAAGAACCTTCACCTCAACGATGTCCCCAACGCTGACCGCCTCAAGCGGGTGCTTGATATACTTCTTGGACATCTTGGAAATATGCACGAGACCATCCTGATGGACACCGATATCCACGAAAGCGCCGAAATCGATGACGTTTCTGACGGTTCCCTTTAAAATCATTCCTGGCTTTAAGTCCTTCATATCAAGGACATCCGTTCTTAAGATCGGTTTCTGCATCTCCTCACGCGGGTCGCGGGCCGGTTTTTCCAGCTCTTTCACAATATCCTTTAAGGTCTCCTCACCGACTTCAAGCTCCTCGGAAAGTTTCTTGTAATCTGTGATCTTTTTGCTGATTCCGGCTGCGCCGCCCTTCGTGATCTCCTCCGGTTCAAGCTTTGCACGCTTTAATAACTCCAACGCTGCCTTGTAGGACTCCGGATGTACGGAAGTTCCGTCAAGCGGATTGTCCCCGCCGGCAATTCTCATAAATCCGGCGCACTGCTCGAATGCCTTCGGACCAAGCTTTGAAACCTTTAAGAGCTGGCGGCGGTTCGTAAACGCGCCGTTCTCCTCACGATATGCGACAATGTTCTTCGCGATCACCTTGGAGATACCGGAAATGTACTCTAAAAGAGATGCGGACGCCGTATTTAAGTCGACACCCACCTTATTTACGCAGTCTTCAACAACGTTTCCAAGAGCCTCGCTCAGATGTTTCTGGTTCATATCATGCTGATACTGGCCGACACCTATGGACTTCGGATCGATCTTTACAAGCTCCGCAAGCGGATCCTGGAGACGTCTCGCGATGGAGACGGCGCTTCTCTGTCCCACGTCGAATTTCGGGAATTCCTCTGTAGCAAGCTTGCTGGCAGAATATACGGAAGCTCCTGCCTCATTTACGATCACGTACTGGACGTGTTCCGGGATTTCCTTGATAAACTCCGCGATGATCTGCTCGGACTCTCTGGAAGCCGTTCCGTTTCCGACGGAGATCAGGGAGATATTGTATTTCTCGATGAGCTTCTTTAAGGTCTTCTTCGCGTCCTCCATCTTGTTCTGCGGTGCGGTCGGGTAGATGACCACGGTATCCAGGACTTTTCCTGTGGCGTCAACGACTGCTAACTTACAGCCGGTACGGAACGCCGGATCCCATCCCAATACCACGCGGCCTGCGATCGGAGGCTGCATGAGAAGCTGCTCTAAGTTCTTTCCGAAGATCTTGATGGCACCGTCCTCCGCCTTCTCGGTCATGAGATTTCTCACCTCACGCTCAATTGCCGGGGCAATGAGACGGTTATAGCTGTCCGCGATCACTTCCTGTAAGACCGGAGTTGTCACCGGGTTCTCTCTGGTGATAACCATCTTATTTAAGTAGCGTAAGATCTTCTCCTCCGGAGCCGCGATCTTTACAGTCAGGATCTTTTCCTTCTCACCGCGGTTTAAGGCGAGAATCCTGTGTCCAGCGCACTTTCTTACAAGCTCCTCGTGATGATAGTACATCTCGTAAACAGACTCTGTCTTCTCGTCCTTCGCCGCGGAGACGATAGAACCTTCCTCTTTTGTCACATTGCGGATGTAGGCACGGTATTTTGCCACCTCGGAGATGCGCTCCGCAAGGATATCCTTTGCGCCGTCAATGGCCGCTTTCGCGTCTGCAACGCCTTTTTCCTCGGAGACATACTGGGCAGCCAGTGTCTCAATCGGTTCTTTTGTCACCTGCAGCAGGATCGTATCGGCCAGCGGCTCCAGGCCTCTCTCCTTCGCCATGCTGGCTCTTGTCTTTCTCTTCGGGCGGAACGGCAGGTATAAGTCCTCCACCGCCACCATAGTCTCGGCTTCCTCGATCTTCTTCTTTAAATCAGCCGTCAGTTTTCCCTGATCCTCGATCGATGCGAGGATCTGAGTCTTGCGGTCTTCAAGACCTCTCAGATATTTTAATCGTTCATCCAGGTTTCTTAATACCTCATCGTTTAAGGAACCGGTTACTTCCTTCCGGTATCTGGCAATAAACGGAATCGTGTTTCCCTCGTCAATGAGCTTCACAGCCGCCTCGACCTGGCTCATTTTCACTCCCAATTCCGCAGTCAGTACGCCTAAAATGTCCATGTTCTTTCTCCTTCTAGTTCTACCCCGGAAAGCATAAAGCCGCCGGAGATGTCATTCTCCATTATAATTCAATCCATGCTCTTATGCAACTTAAATGTGGACATGGACGGTGTTTCATGTTAAACTATACGGTAACTGTTCCGTATTATTTTTCTTAACCATCGAGGGGCTGACCGGCCTTTTTTATCAGGGAACAGTGCTATGAGCATTTTGGCGGCAGCGCCGCAGAATTACAACAGGAGGAATTTTCATGGCAGATTACGAAGATCAGAATTCATCTGAATATAAAGATATGAAACGGGAAACACAGGCTGCAGATCAGAATCCACAGAGCGCCGGAAACGTTCCGCAGGATCCAAATCCGGCACAGCCGGATCGGCAGAATCCACCACAGAATAACGGACAGGATCCATACTGGCAGAATCCACAGAACGGTCAGCAAGTCCCACCTCAGAATAACGGACAGGATCCATACTGGCAGAATCCACAGAAAGGTCAGCAAGTCCCACCTCAGAATAACGGACAGGATCCATACTGGCAGAATCCACAGAACGGTCAGATCCCGCCTCAGAATCCTGGACAGAATCCATACTGGCAGAATCAGCAGAACAGCGGACAGTTCCCACCGCAGAACGGGCAGCCGCCGTATTGGCAGAATCAGTACAATAACGGACAGCCGCCCTACTGGCAGAACCAGACGCAGCGCCCGAGACGCGAAAAGAACTCCTTCGCGACGATCTCCCTGATCAGCGGGATTTTCGCCCTCTTAACGCTCTGCTGCTTCGCCTTCCCGGTCGCTATCATCTGCGGCGTCGGGGCGGTCTGCTTCGCCATCATCTCAAAAAAAGGGCAGCCCTTCAGAGGCACCGCAGCAGCCGGAATCATCCTCGGCGTTATCGCCGTTCTTCTCGGCATCGGCGAGTTCTTTTATGTACTCACCATCACAAACTTAATGAAAGACCCGGCAAACGCCGCGGCATTCAACGAGTTCTTTGAGCAGTTCCAGCGACAGCTCGGAATATACTAAATATGAACGTCACAAAGACCATAGACACATTATTTACCAGATAGTGTCTATGGTCTTTTTTCGTACTATGAGTCGCTCAACCTGGCTACCCGCCCACTGGCAAACTCGCGCTGCACGCTCTACTGTCTGCGAAGTTCGTTGGCCACCCGCTCACTCACAAACCTGCGTTTACACACTCTACCGCCTGCTTCGCAGGCTGTTTGCCCGTTAGCAGCGGGAAAGTAAATCTCTGATTCGCAGCCGCTTGTATTTCCTCTGCGCTCACTAAAAGAAGACCGGCAGAACACGCTCACACGTATTCTACCGGTCTTCAGCGATTTCGTATTAAATTAGAATTAAACGAGCTCGATCAGAACTGCCATAGCACCGTCGCCCTTACGCTGACCGATCTTGATGATTCTTGTGTAACCACCGTTACGGGAAGCGTACTTCGGAGCGATCTCGTTGAACAGCTTGTTTGTAAGATCAACTTTCTTTGTGTTTTTCTTCTTACCAGCTGCTGCTGTCGGAACCTCTGTTACGTCATAAAGAGCTTTTACCATCTGTCTTCTTGCATGAAGTCTGGACGGCATGTCCTTCTTGATTTCCTTCTCAACTTCGTCGTATACAGTAACTTTCTTACCGTCAACAACTTCTTTTACTCTCTTGCCGTCAGCGTCCTTGCGGGCAACCTTAGCTGTAACTTTAACAGTCTCGAAGTTATCTTTCTCTTTTACTGCAAGAGCAATCAGGCTCTCAACGATCTTTCTTACTTCTTTAGCTCTAGCCTCAGTTGTAACGATCTTTCCATGATATAAAAGGTTTGTAGCCTGAATTCTAAGTAATGCTTTTCTCTGACTGGAAGTTCTTCCGAGTTTTCTATAACCTGCCATGATTTAATTTCCTCCATTTGTGGAACAGCCGCCCACGCTTCTTTGGACTTACTGGACCGCCGCCTTTTTTTCCATAATGAGTCGCTCTACGCCCTTCTGCGCCCTTCGGACTTACCTTCCGGGTGAATGTATCACAACCAAAAATTTACTGTTCGTCGCTGGAATTGAGCTGTAAGCCCAGTTCTTTTAACTTTGCAAGTACTTCCTCGAGGGACTTGCGACCAAGGTTTCTAACCTTCATCATGTCCTCGGAAGTGCGGCTGCAAAGCTCTTCAACGGTATTGATACCTGCTCTCTTGAGACAGTTGTAGGAACGAACGGATAACTCCAGCTCGTCGATATTCATCTCAAGGACTTTTTCTTTCTCGTTGTTCTCCTTTTCAACCATAACCTCTGCAGTCTTTGCATTCTCAGAGAGGTCGATGAAGAGATTCAGATGCTCGCTTAAAACTTTAGCAGCAAGGCTGACAGCCTCATCCGGATCGAGTGTTCCGTTTGTGTAGATCTCTAATGTGAGCTTATCATAGTCTGTCTGCTGACCAACACGGGTGTTCTCAACGGACATATTGACACGCTCAACCGGTGTGTAAATGGAATCTACTGCGAGAACTCCGATCGGAAGATCGTCGCTCTTGTTCTTATCAGCGCTTACGTAGCCACGGCCGTTGGTGATCGTAAGTTCCATATAGAACTTGCTGTCTGCACCGCCGCTTAAGGTTGCGATAACCTGGTCCGGGTTAAGGATCTCGATGTCCGCGTCTGTCTGAATGTCAGAAGCGTGGATCACGCCCTCGCCCTCGAACTCGATGTACGCAGTCTTCGGCTCGTTTGTATCACTGTTGTTCTTAATTGCTAAGCTCTTGATGTTCATGATGATCTCAGTAACATCTTCCTTAACGCCGGCGATGGAACTGAACTCATGAAGTACACCATCAATTTTCACCTGGCTGACAGCAGAACCCGGTAAAGAAGAAAGCATGATTCTTCTCAGGGAATTTCCCAGAGTTGTGCCGTAACCCCTCTCAAGCGGTTCTACGACAAACTTTCCGTATCTTTTATCTTCGGAAATCTCAGCAATCTCAATGTTTGGTTTCTCAAAATCGAACACAAAAAGCCCCTCCTTTTGGGTATGCTTTGACAAATGCCACGAAGCGTTCTTTTAGAACACAAAGCATCCGGCCGGAAATGGCCAGATACTTTGTAAAAACCGCTCCGGTGAATTATTTGGAGTATAACTCGACGATGAGCATCTCGTTTACAGGAACGTCGATCTCTTCTCTTGTCGGAAGAGTTTTGATCTCGCCCTTTAAGTTCTCATGGTCAGACTCTAACCATGCCGGAACAAGACGGCCAGCTGTGGTCTCGAGAACCAGCTTGTAGTGGTTGTCGCCTTTGTTCTTTTCTCTGATCTCAACAACATCGCCAGCCTTTACAAGGTAGGACGGGATGTTTACGCACTTGCCGTTTACAAGAACGTGCTTGTGGTCAACGATCTGTCTTGCTTCCTTTCTTGTTCTTGCGAAACCAAGACGGAAGATAACGTTGTCAAGTCTGCGCTCAAGAAGGATCATAAGGTTTTCACCTGTCTGTCCGTTTAAACGCTCAGCCTTATCGTAGTAGTTACGGAACGGCTTCTCCAGAACGCCATAGATGAACTTAGCTTTCTGTTTTTCTCTTAACTGAAGACCATACTCACTGATCTTCTTGTTTGCTCTTTTAGATTCTCTGTTGGATTTTTTATCTATTCCTAAATAAATGGGATCAAGGTCAAGGGATCTGCATCTTTTAAGAACAGGAACTCTATCAACTGCCATTTTACTTCCTCCTAATTAGACTCTTCTACGCTTTGGCGGACGGCATCCGTTGTGCGGAACCGGTGTTACGTCCTTAATGCTTGTTACTTCAAGACCACATGCCTGAAGGGCACGGATAGCAGCCTCACGGCCAGATCCCGGTCCTTTAACCATAACGTCTACGGATTTTAAACCATGTACAAGAGCTGCCTTAGTTGCAGTTTCTGCAGCCATCTGTGCTGCATATGGAGTAGATTTCCTTGAACCTCTAAATCCCAGACCGCCTGCACTTGCCCAAGATAAGGCATTACCCTGTGCATCTGTTAATGTCACGATTGTGTTGTTAAAAGATGACTGGATGTGCGCCTGTCCGCGTTCAACGTTTTTCTTTACACGCTTTTTTGTCACTTTTTTAGCAGTGGACACTTTTTTAGCCATTTTAAACTAACCTACTTTCTCATTTACTGAACCCTGTTTCCTGTCTTTAAAACATGCAACGTGATTCAAAACATTTGTTACCGATAATTATTTCTTCTTGTTTGCAACAGTCTTTCTCGGACCCTTGCATGTTCTTGCGTTTGTCTTGGTCTTCTGACCACGGCAAGGAAGACTCTTTCTGTGACGAATACCTCTGTAGCATCCGATCTCCTGAAGTCTCTTGATGTTTAAAGCGATCTCACGACGTAAGTCACCTTCAACAGTCTGAGTCTCAGCGATTACTGCTGCAATGTTCTTTACTTCGTCATCGGTTAAATCCTTTACACGAGTGTCAGGATTTACACCAGCCGCAGCAAGAATACGGTCTGCACTTGCTCTACCGATACCGTAGATATAAGTTAAGCCGATTTCGACACGTTTTTCCCTTGGTAAATCAACACCTGAAATACGAGCCATGAGTGGTACCTCCATTTAAATATTGTAGAAATAGTTATTGCCGACACAACAACGCACTCTCGCGTTTCATGTCAAAGCCGCGCGAAAAAATACAGGCAAATTGCGGCATCAGCCCTGTCTCTGTTTGTGCTTAGGATTTTCACAGATAATTCTGATACTGCCTTTTCTCTTAATAACCTTGCACTTCTCGCAAATCGGTTTTACTGATGATCTTACTTTCACAGTAATTCTCCTTTCCTTCGTAGTCCGCTTCCCTTTACTGCCGGAAACACACCGATTCCGTGCCATCTGGGAACGGCATTACGGGTTGCTATACCTGTATAAAAAGCACCTGAAAATGGGCATAATACAAGCGTTCCAACAAAGTTCGCTTGAGCATTATAACACTTCCTTGCCGGAAAATCAAGCGTTTTTATTGGTTTTCTTCAACTTTTTTAGCCCTTTGTCAAGGATACTATTTATCTCTCCAAATAATACGTCCCTTAGATAAATCGTAAGGGGACATCTCTAATGTTACCTTATCACCCGGAAGAATACGGATGTAGTTCATACGCAGTTTTCCACTGATGGTAGCTAATACCTTGTGGCCATTCTCAAGTTCAACCTGGAACATAGCGTTCGGCAGCTTCTCAACAACGACGCCTTCGATTTCGATTACGTCAGCCTTAGACATAAAATTTACCTCCTGTTTCGTTTCTTAATGATCTGGACATGCTTTTTATTTTTCCGGAGGACCCGGCCGTTTTCTGCAAGCAGAGAAACGTATGTTCCAAGGTCCTCCGATATGACATAGATTTTATCCTTGTCATTTCCGGCAAGAGATCTTGCCAGGAATCCCGGAGTCATTTCCATGCGGTGCCTCCTATTCGAGACCTGGGCGCAGGGAAAGGATCTCCGGCTCGCCCTCAGTGATGAGGATCGTATTCTCATAGTGAGCGGACAGGGCATGATCTGCTGTAACAACGGTCCAGTCATCGTCCATCCAGATTACATCCGGTGTGCCGGCATTGATCATCGGTTCAATGGCCAGAGTCATACCCGGCTGTAAAAGGATTCCCCTTCTCTTTGTCGCAAAGTTCGGGACCTCCGGATCTTCATGAAGGTGGGTACCAATTCCATGTCCAACCAACTCGCGGACAACGCCATAGCCGAATTTTTCGGCATATGCCTGGATTGCCGTGGAGATATCATTCAGATGATTGCCTGCTTTCGCGAATTTAATACCTTCGTAAAAGCACTGTTTTGTGACATCCATCAGTTTCTGTGCTTCCGGGGAGACGTTTCCTACTGCCCAGGTGCGGGCTGCGTCGGAATGGTATCCTTTATAGATCGTTCCCGCGTCAAGGCTGACGATATCGCCATCTTTTAAAATACGGTGCTTATTCGGGATTCCATGTACGATCTCATCATTTACGGACACGCAGATGGATGCAGGATATCCATTGTAATTCTTAAAGGAAGGAATACATCCATGGCTGCGGATCAGACGCTCTCCCAGCTTATCGATGTCCAGAGTGGACATTCCCGGGTGAACCGCCGCATGCAGCTCCTCGTGTACCTGCGCCAGAATTTCTCCAGCTTTTCGCATCAGTTCGATCTCTCTCGGCGATTTAATTGTTACTGCCATTATTTTAAGCTCCTAAAATCTTTGTGATAGCCTCAAATACCTGTTCCATATTCTGCGTTCCGTCTACGGTGTAGAGGACGTGCTTATCCGCATAGAAGCTGATGAGCGGGCGCGTCTGCTCATGATAAACAGAAAGACGTTTTGTAACAGTCTCCGGCTTATCATCGTCTCTTAAAATGAGTTCAGCGCCGCACTTGTCGCAGATGCCTTCCTTCTTCGGAGCAGCATATACGATGTGATAAGTCATTCCGCACTTTACGCATGCACGGCGGCCTGCCATACGGGTAACGATCTTTTCGTCCGGTACGTCAACATCGATCGCGAAATCGATCGCTTCTCCCTTTTTGGCAAGAGCCTCTGTGAGGGCCTCTGCCTGCGGGATCGTACGCGGGAAACCATCAAGAATGTATCCCTTTTCGCAGTCCGGCTGGCTGATTCTGTCCATAACAAGATCAACCGTCAGTTCGTCCGGAACAAGAAGTCCCTGGTCCATGAAAGCTTTTGCCTTCTTGCCAAGTTCTGTTCCGTTCTTAATGTTTGCCCGGAAGATGTCTCCGGTGGAAATGTGCGGGATTCCGTACTTTTCCGCGATTCTCTGTGCCTGGGTGCCTTTTCCGGCTCCCGGTGCGCCCAACATAATGATTTTCATAATTGTAATTTCCTCCACTCGTCCTAAAAAACCGAAAAAGCGGGCGAAAAGCATCTTTCCGCCCGCTCCGATTTTCAGCACGCAGCTGCTGCTATTTCTCTATTTGATCAATCATTTAAGAATCCCTTGTAATTTCTTACAAGCATCATAGACTCCACAGCCTTGATCGTCTCGAGGATTACACCTGCGATAATGATCAGGGATGTGCCGCCGAAGGAAAGATTACCAACAGAGAAGAGACCGGATGCGATGATCGGGATAATGCACACGATCACCAGTCCGCAGGCACCGATAAATACAATATAGTTTAAGATATTGTTGAGGTAGTCTGAGGTTGGCTTACCTGGGCGGATACCCGGGATAAAGCCGCCGGACTTCTTCATATTATTAGCAACTTCCAGCGGGTTAAACGTAATGGACGTATAGAAATACGCGAACAGTACGACTAATACGATATATACGAGCATACCAATGGAGTAAGCCGGAGCTTCCGGTTTAAACCAGTTGGATGAGCTCAACGCTAACAGGATCTTTCCACCGATGGTTGAATAATCAACGTGGAAGAACTGAGCGATCATAACCGGCATTGACATGATGGAAGAAGCGAAGATGACCGGAATAACGTTCGCGGTGTTTACCTTCAACGGAATGTAGGTAGACTGTCCGCCGATCATTCTGCGGCCCTGCATCTTCTTGCTGTACTGTACCGGGATCCGGCGCTCTGCATCGTTTAAAACGAGGACAAAGACAACGATCGCAACGATAATTGCCAGTACGATGATGCCAGATACAGTTGCGACTGCAACTGATCTGCCTGCCATAAAGCGCTCATATAATGTCATCATATCCTGCGGAGTACCAGATACGATATTGATCAGAAGTACGATGGAAATACCGTTTCCTACTCCATTGTCTGTAATCCTCTCGCCAATCCACATCAGAAGAGCGGAACCTGCGGTCATAGCTGCTACGACCGTAAGATATCCCCAGATGTTACGGTGATCTTCGAGAAGAAGTCCCTTTCCGCCAAGGCCAACTGCCATTGCGCAGGACTCAAAGAGAGCCAGACCGACGGTAAGATATCTGGTGTACTCTGCAATCTTCTTTCTTCCGTCCTCGCCGTCCTTCTGCATTTCCTCAAGCTTCGGAATTGCGATCGTAAGTAACTGCATAATGATGGAAGATGTGATATACGGGGTGATACTCAACGCGAAAATTGACATGGAGGAGAAAGAGCCTCCTGTGATCGCATTAAAGAATCCCATTCCGGAGTTCTGCAGATTTGAAAAGAAATCATGCAGATAGCTCGGATCAACGCCCGGTATCGGAAGACAGCAGCCGATTCGGATGACTACAAGCATCATAAAGGTGTAAAGAAGTCTGTCGCGGACTTCTTTCACCTTAAATGCTTTCTGTAAGGATTTTAACATATTAGATCACCTCGCAGGTTCCACCTACTGCCTCAATTTTAGCTTTTGCGCCTTCACTGAAAGCATTGGCTTTAACGACAAGTTTCTTTGTTAACTCTCCGTTACCAAGAATCTTAACGCCGTCCTGCGGGTTTTTGATCACACCTGTCTCCAGTAATGTCTCAACGGATACTACGGAGTCATTCTCAAATCTCTCTAATACGCTTACATTAATTCCAACGATCTCCTTGGAGTTGATGTTTGTAAATCCTCTCTTCGGAAGACGTCTGTATAACGGCATCTGGCCGCCCTCGAAACCAGGTCTCGGTGCGCCGGAACGTGCCTTCTGGCCCTTATGTCCCTTACCAGCTGTCTTACCATTTCCAGAAGCGTGGCCACGGCCTCTTCTGAAACTATCACTATGCTTAGATCCTTCAGCAGGATGTAAATTAGATAAGTTCATCACTGCACCTCCTTACTTTATATCAATTAGATTTCTTCAACTTTAACCAGATGTCTAACATTCTGGATCATGCCTCTAACTGCACCATTATCCGGCATCTCGACAGTCTTGTGCATCTTCTTTAAACCAAGTGCCTCGATTGTCGCTCTCTGCTTCGGAACAGCGCCGATAGGGGATTTTACTAATGTGATTTTTAACTTCTCTGCCATTTTATTATCCTCCTATTAGCAAACAACGTCTTCAACAGATTTGCCGCGGTTCTTAGCAACCTCTTCCGGAGTCTTTAACTTTGTAAGACCTTCGATTGTTGCAAGAACTACGTTTGTCTTGTTGTTGGAACCTAAAGACTTTGTACGGATGTTCTTGATGCCTGCAAGCTCTACTACGGAACGAACCGGACCACCAGCGATGATACCAGTACCTTCCGGAGCTCTCTTGAGAAGTACGGAAGCGCTTCCGAACTCACCAAGGAAGTCGTGCGGGATACTCTTGTTCTCATCCATCGGGATCTCTACAAGGTTCTTCATAGCAGCCTCTTTACCCTTACGGATAGCTTCCGGAACCTCACCTGCTTTACCAAGGCCTGCGCCTACGTGACCATTGCCGTCTCCTACTACTACCAGAGCGGAAAATCTCATGGTACGTCCACCTTTAACAGTCTTGGATACGCGCTTAATGGCAACAACTTTGTCATTTAACTCTAACTGACTTGCGTCAATGATTGTACGCTTCATGCTGTTTTCTCCTCTCTATTAGAATACGAGACCAGCCTCGCGGGCTGCATCTGCTAATGCCTGAATCTTACCCTGATAAATGAAACCGCCTCTATCGAAAACAACCTCTTTGATGCCTTTCTCGATTGCTCTCTTAGCTACTACGGTTCCGATATATGCAGCTGCATCAACTGTGTCGGTGTTCTCTAACTCTGCCTTGATCTCTTTCTCAAGAGTGGAAGCAGATACTAAAGTATGTCCAACGGAGTCGTCGATGATCTGAGCATACATATGATTATTGCTTCTGAACACTGCTAAACGCGGTCTCTCTGCTGTACCAGCAAAGCGATTGCGTAATCTATAGTGCTTTTTTCTGCGGATTTCGCTTCTTGACTGCTTGCTAACCATTTTTACACTCTCCTTAAATTATTTCTTACCAGTCTTACCAACTTTGCGTCTGATAACCTCATCAGCGTACTTGATACCTTTGCCCTTATACGGCTCCGGTCTTCTCTTCTCTCTGATTTCAGCTGCATACTGGCCAACTTTCTCTTTGCTGATGCCCTTAACGATGATGATGTTCTGACCCTCAAGAACAGTCTCGATACCTTCCGGATCTTCCATCTCTACCGGATGGGAGTAACCAAGGGAAAGTGTGAGCTTCTTGCCCTGCTTCTGAGCTCTGTAACCAACACCGTTTACCTCAAGCTTCTTCTCGTAGCCTTCAGTAACACCCTGGATCATGTTATGGATTAGCGTTCTTGTAAGACCGTGTAAAGATTTCATCTTCTTTAAATCGTTCGGTCTTGTTACGACGATGTGTCCATCTTCTTCTTTGATTTCCATCTCTACCGGTAAATCTCTTACCAGTGTTCCCTTCGGACCCTTAACGGTCACATTGTTGTTCTCTGCGATTGTTACAGTTACGCCTGCTGGAATCGCTACCGGCATTCTACCAATACGTGACATGCCTTTTACCTCCTACTTAGATTCTCGGAAAGTGCTTTTACACTTTCTGTTTTCAGTTTCTATGTTATATCTGGTCTGAAGTTGCCTCCAGACGCACGCAAACTCCGCCCTGCTGGATCAATGTTCAGCTTTGCAGGCGGGGTGCGATAACATCAATGGGAATAATTACCAAACAAATGCAAGAACTTCGCCGCCGACACCAAGCTGTCTAGCCTGCTTGTCAGTGATGATGCCCTGGTTTGTGGATACGATAGCGATACCAAGTCCGCCAAGTACCTTCGGCATATCTTCCTTGCCAGCGTATACACGTAAGCCCGGCTTGGAGATCTTCTTGATTCCGGAGATGATCTTCTCGTTCTTGTCAGCGCCATACTTTAAGGAGATGCGGATTGTCTGGAATGCACCGTCCTCAACGATGTCATATTTCTTGATGTAACCTTCTCTTACAAGGATATCAGCGATAGCTAATTTCATCTTGGAAGCCGGAACATCTACTGTATCGTGTTTAGCAGTGTTTGCATTACGAATTCTTGTAAGCATATCTGCAATCGGATCGCTCATTGTCATGATTATATTTCCTCCTAATGGATTGTTGGTTTGTCACTGTGGTTCGCGAATCATTCGCGCTGCACAGGAGTGTTGTTCGGCCTGGGGAAAACAAGTTTTCCTTATAGGCGTTGTTACGATGTATAGGGAAGTTCTTTTCCCTGTGGTCGAAGAACGGGACCAGTCAGCCTATTCAAGCGCTTCTCTGCACGGTCAGGCGGGGGAACTCGATGTTCCCACCTGACTTCTGACGCTTTTCTAAGCAGCTAAATCCTACCAGCTTGCCTTCTTTACGCCCGGGATCTCGCCCTTGTAAGCGAGCTCACGGAAGCAGATACGGCAAATGCCATATTTTCTCAGATATGCATGTGGACGACCACAGATTCTGCAGCGGTTGTATTCTCTTGTGGAGAACTTTGCCGGACGCTGCTGTTTAATCTTCATTGAAGTTTTAGCCATGGATAAATCCTCCTAATTACTTTGCAAACGGCATGTTGAATAATGTTAACAGTTCACGAGCTTCCTCGTCAGTCTTAGCGGTTGTAACGAAGATGATATCCATACCTCTAACCTTGTCAACTTTATCATATTCAATTTCCGGGAAAATTAACTGTTCCTTGATGCCGAGTGCGTAGTTACCTCTGCCGTCGAATGCGTTAGCGTTAACGCCGCGGAAGTCACGTACACGCGGAAGAGCGAGGTTGATCAGACGATCAGCG
Source organism: uncultured Clostridium sp. (assembly GCA_902496665.1). Classification (GTDB taxonomy): domain Bacteria; phylum Bacillota; class Clostridia; order Lachnospirales; family Lachnospiraceae; genus Pilosibacter. The sequence continues at coordinate 83,785 of CABVBU010000006.1, forward strand.
AACTCATACATCTTCTCGCCGCGAAGGGTAACTTTGCATCCAATAGCCATGCCCTCTCTGAGTTTGAAGTTTGCGACAGACTTCTTAGCCTTTGTAAGAACTGCCTTCTGACCTGTGATGATCTCAAGGTCACGAACTGCAGAGTCAAGGACTTTCGCGTTGTCTTTTGCTTCGCCTACGCCCATGTTGATAACGATCTTGTCGAGCTTCGGCACTTCCATGATATTCTTATAACCAAATTTCTTGATCATTGCTTCAACGATCTCGTTCTGGTACATTTCTTTTAATCTAGCCAACTTGTGTTTCCTCCTCTCTGCTATTAGTCAATTACTTTACCGGTTGCCTTAGCAACGCGGACTTTCTTACCGTCTTTAACTTCGAAGCCAACTCTTGTAGCTTTTCCGTCAACGAACAGCATTACGTTGGAGATGTCGATCGGAGCTTCCTGATGAACAATTCCGCCGTTCTGGTTTGTCTGGCTCGGTTTGGTATGCTTTGTTACCATGTTGCAGCCTTCAACGACAACTTCGTTCTTCTTGGTGTCTACGCTCAGAACTTTACCAGTTTTATCTTTATCTTTACCTGCGATGATCTTTACCATATCATCTTTTTTGATTTTATGCATTACCTGGCACCTCCTTATAATACTTCCGGAGCCAGAGATACGATCTTCATGAACTGTTTCTCACGAAGCTCTCTTGCAACCGGCCCAAAAATACGGGTTCCTCTTGGAGTCTTGTCATCTTTGATGATAACTGCTGCGTTCTCATCAAATTTAATATAAGAACCGTCTTTACGACGTGCGCCTTTTACAGAACGAACTACAACGGCTTTGACTACATCGCCCTTCTTTACAACGCCGCCTGGTGTTGCTTCTTTAACGGAGGCTACGATTACATCACCGATGTTAGCATATCTTCTTGTAGAACCGCCCATAACGCGGATACAAAGCAGTTCTCTTGCACCTGTGTTATCGGCAACCTTTAATCTGGATTCCTGCTGAATCATGCCTGATACTCCTTCCTCGAATCAATTATCTTGCTTTCTCGACGATTTCAACAAGTCTCCATCTCTTATCCTTGGATAACGGTCTTGTCTCCATCACTTTAACTGTATCGCCGATATTGCACTCATTCTTCTCATCATGAGCTTTTAACTTATATGTCTTCTTAACGATCTTTCCGATTAACGGATGTTTTACGTGGTTCTCGATAGCAACGACGATTGTCTTGTCCATCTTGTTGCTAACTACCTTACCAGTACGTGTTTTTCTAAGATTTCTTTCCACGACGGATAATCTCCTTTCAAAATCGATTTGTTACACGCATCGGCGTGTGTCATACTGACAACTAATCAACCCGCAAGTATGCCTTGGGGTTCTTCACCGATACGGGATTAGTTAGCAACTCTTGCCTTCTCTGTGATAACAGTCTGAATTCTTGCGATGTTCTTGCGAACCTCTTTGATTCTGCTTGTGTTATCTAACTGGTTGGTTGCGTTCTGGAATCTCAGGTTGAAGAGCTCCTTCTTTGCTGCAACTAATTCTTCATTTAACTCTGCAGCGGTTTTCGCTTTTAATTCTTCTACATACTTATTAGTTTTCACTGTTATCACCGCCTTCTAAATCTGCCTTGGAAGCAATTTTACACTTACACGGGAGTTTGTGCATAGCAAGACGAAGAGCTTCCTTTGCTGTTTCCTCCGGAACGCCAGCGATTTCGAACATAACACGGCCCGGTTTAACTACTGCTACCCAGTACTCAAGAGCGCCCTTACCGGAACCCATACGAGTCTCAGCCGGTTTAGCTGTTACCGGTTTGTCCGGGAAGATCTTGATCCAAACTTTACCACCACGTTTGATGTAACGAGTCATGGCAACACGGGCTGCCTCGATCTGATTAGATTTGATCCAGCACGGCTCAAGGGCAACAAGGCCATATTCACCGTTGGAGATTGTATTTCCTCTTAAAGCTTTACCGGCCATAGTTCCACGGAACTGTTTGCGGCGCTTTACTCTTTTCGGCATTAACATTATTTATCGCTCCCTTCCTTATTTCCCTTAGTCGGAAGAACCTCGCCTTTGTAGATCCAAACTTTAACGCCAAGCTTGCCGTAAGTTGTATCTGCCTCTGCGAAACCATAGTCAATATCTGCTCTTAATGTCTGAAGCGGGATTGTACCCTCGCTGTAAAACTCTGTACGTGCGATATCAGCACCGCCAAGACGTCCGCCAACAGCTGTCTTGATACCAAGAACGCCAGCCTTCATGGATCTGGACATTGTGGACTTCATAGCACGACGGAAGGAAACACGGTTCTCAAGCTGCTGAGCGATGGACTCTGCAACAAGCTGAGCTTCACGGTCCGGTCTCTTAACTTCCTTGATGTCTACAAATACCTTCTTAGCAGTCATCTTCTGAACTTCAGCTTTGACCTTCTCGATCTCAGATCCGCCCTTACCGATAACTACGCCCGGTTTTGCTGTGAAAACGATAATTTTAACTCTATCAGATGCGCGCTCGATCTCGATCTTGGAAACGCCAGCGCTGTATAATCTCTTCTTCAGGTAAGTTCTGATTTTGTGATCCTCGATGAGGTTGTCAGCGAAATCAGCTTCAGCGTACCATCTGGAATCCCAGTCTTTGATAACGCCGACTCTCATGCCGTGTGGATTAACTTTCTGTCCCATAACTGCCTCCTATTATTTCTCGTTCAGCACGATGGTGATGTGGCTCATTCTCTTTTCGATTCTGTAAGCTCTACCCTGTGCTCTCGGTTTTACTCTCTTCATAATCGGTCCCTGAGATGCGTAGCACTCCTCCACATACAGGTTCTCTGCATTCATGCCGTTGTTGTTCTCAGCGTTTGCGATTGCAGATTTTAATAATTTCTCGATTAAGCTGGAAGCATATCTAGGATTGTAAGTTACAATACCAAGTGCTGTCTGAACATCTTTGCCTCTGATGGCATCTAATACGAAACAAGCCTTCTGAACGGATACTCTTGCGTAAGACAGCTTTGCAGACGGTCTTGTATCCTTCTGGGCATTTCTCTCTCTCTTAATCTGACTTCTATGTCCCTTAGCCATTACTGGAACCTCCTTTCAAAGCGTATCTATTATTTACGTCCGGACTTTTTCTCGTCTTTGCCGTGGCCTCTGTAAGTTCTTGTAGCAACGAACTCACCAAGTTTGTGACCAACCATATCCTCTGTTACGTATACCGGTACATGCTTTCTGCCGTCATGTACTGCGATTGTATGACCAACCATCTGCGGGAAGATTGTAGAACGGCGGGACCAGGTCTTGATAACCTGTTTCTGTCCTGCCTCGTTCATAGCGTCTACCTTCTTCAGTAAGCTAGCGTCTGCAAATGGTCCTTTTTTAAGTGAACGAGCCATCGTTTTACCTCCTATCGATTATGAAATCGCCTTACCATTTCTTCTTCTTACGATTAACTTGTTAGACTGTTTGTTTTTCTTTCTAGTCTTAAGACCAAGAGCAGGCTTGCCCCACGGTGTGCACGGACCCGGACGGCCGATACCAGTCTTACCTTCACCACCACCATGCGGATGGTCATTCGGGTTCATAACGGAACCACGGACTGTCGGGCGGATACCCATGTGACGTTTTCTACCTGCTTTACCAATCTTAACAAGGTTGTGGTCGCCGTTGCCTACAACACCGATTGTTGCGCGGCACTCGATCGGAACCATTCTCATCTCGCCGGACGGTAAACGAAGTGTAGCGTACTTTCCTTCTTTAGCCATTAACTGTGCAGCGTTTCCTGCGGAACGAACCATCTGGCCGCCCTTGCCCGGGAAAAGCTCAATATTGTGAACCTGTGCACCAACCGGAATTAAGGATAACGGTAAGCAGTTGCCGACCTTAGCCTCTGCGTGCTCGCCGCTCATAACCTTCATGCCGTTTGTGAGGCCCTGCGGTGCAAGGATGTAAGACTTCTCACCATCTGCGTAGCAGATTAATGCGATATTAGCACTTCTGTTCGGATCGTACTCGATACCGATTACAGTTGCCTGAATTCCATCTTTGGAATTTCTCTTGAAGTCAACGATTCTGTATTTCTGTCTATTTCCACCGCCCTGATGTCTAACGGTGATCTTACCCTGGTTGTTACGACCAGCGTTCTTCTTTAAAGAAACTACTAAGGACTTCTCCGGAGTTGTCTTTGTGATCTCGGAGAAATCAGAACCTGTCATATTTCTTCTGGAAGGTGTATATGGGTTATAGGTTTTGATTCCCATTTCTGACTCCTTTCAACGCCTTCTGGCGTTTCTATTTTTCGTATCGCGGCTTTGGTTGCCGCATAGTTTCAAAAATTACAGACCCTGGAAGATCTCGATGTCTTTGCTGTCTGCTGTGAGCTTAACGATTGCTTTCTTGGTCTTAGCAGTCTTACCAACTACCATACCACGTCTGCGGTTCTTACCGTCAGCGTTCATTGTGTTTACGCTCTCGACCTTTGTGCCCGGGAACATCTTCTCAACAGCTTCTTTGATCATGGTCTTGTTTGCTTCCGGATGTACGAGGAATGTGTACTTTTTCTCGCTCATAGCGTTCATGCTCTTCTCAGTTACAACCGGTTTGAGGATTACGTCGTAGTACTGTACGTTTGCCATTATGCGTATACCTCCTCGATAGATGCTACAGCAGCCTTAGTAGCTACTACAGTGTTGTATTTCAGAATGTCGAATACATTGATTGTGTTAACAAGGGAAGTTTTAACTTCCGGAATGTTTCTTGCGGAAAGAACTGTGTTCTGATCGTTGTCAGCAAGAACTACGAGAGCCTTGGAAACTTTGAGGTTGTTCATAACAGCCTTGAAGTTCTTTGTCTTAACTTCGTCGAACTTTAACTCATCAACAACTACGAACTTGTTCTCGTTTACTCTGCTTGTAAGAGCGGACTTGAGAGCAGCTCTCTTTTCTTTCTTATTAAGAGTGATTGTGTAATCTCTCGGAGTCGGAGCGAATACAATTCCGCCGCCTGTCCACTGCGGAGATCTTGTGGAACCCTGTCTAGCGTGACCTGTTCCTTTCTGTCTCCACGGCTTTCTGCCGCCACCGGAAACCTCAGAACGTGTTTTTGCTTTCTGTGTTCCCTGACGTTTATTTGCAAGCTGTGCAACAACAGCCATGTGTACGAGATGCTCGTTCACTTCAACGCCGAATACAGCGTCGTTCAGCTCGATTGTGCCAACTTCTTTACCTTCCATATTGTATACGGATACGTTTGCCATTTCTGTTTCCTCCTTTCCTGTAAAAGCTTATTTGCAAGCCTTTACTGTTTCCTTTAATGTTACTAAGGACTTCTTCGGTCCCGGTACAGCGCCCTTAACAAGGATCAGGTTGTTTTCAACATCAACCTTGACAATCTCGAGGTTCTGAGTGGTAATCTTCTTGTTACCCATCTGACCCGGCATGCCTTTGCCCTTGAATACGCGGCCCGGAGTTGTTGCGGAACCATTGGAACCCTGATGACGGTGGAATTTAGAACCATGAGCCATCGGTCCTCTGCTCTGTCCAAGTCTCTTAATAGCGCCCTGGAAACCTTTACCTTTGGAGATAGCAGTTGCATCTACCTTATCGCCAGCAGCGAAGATATCAGCCTTGATTTCGTCTTTTACGTTGTACTCTTCAGAATTCTCAAAACGGAACTCTCTAACGAATCTCTTGTAAGATACGCCAGCCTTGTCAAAGTGACCCTTTACCGGCTTGTTTACAAGTTTCTCTCTCTTATCAACAAAGCCAACCTGTACAGCTTTGTATCCATCGTTCTCCTCTGTCTTAACCTGTGTCACTACGCACGGACCAGCCTGAAGAACTGTTACCGGAACAAGAACGCCTTCATCGTTGAAGATCTGAGTCATTCCGACTTTTGTAGCTAAAATCGCTTTCTTCATTTTTTTACCTCCTGTTACTAATCTACAGCGGAACGCAAAACAGAATTTTCTGTGCGTTCATCCTAGAGCAGCCCAACATAGGTGGAACACTATGACATTACATTTTGTAATGATGTTGATTCCCTTTCAGGATGAGTAGTGTTGCTTTTATATCAGAACCATTCAGGATTTCTAATTTTAATGTTTGCTGCATGTTTCGCAGCGTGAAAAATAAATATCTTTAATTATTTATTTTTCATTTTGATGTCGATATAAACACCAGCCGGCATTTCCAGTCTGGACAGTGCATCTACTGTCTTCTGGCTCGGGCTTGCGATATCGATGAGTCTCTTATGAGTTCTCTGCTCGAACTGCTCTCTGGAATCTTTGTACTTGTGAACAGCTCTTAAGATTGTTACAACCTCTTTCTTTGTCGGCAGCGGAACCGGACCACTCACCTGTGCTCCTGTTTTCTTTACTGTCTCGATGATCTTTCCAGCGGACTGGTCGATCAGCTGATGGTCGTAAGCCTTTAATGTGATTCTCATAACCTGACTTGCCATAAAAAAAGTCGCCTCCTTTTCGCACTTTTAATCGAAGTACGACAAGCGGTGACTGTACACGGTCTCGTGTGTATCATGCCGATTCACACGTTGTTACTGCCCCTTACCCTGAGCAGCTGTTAATTTGGTACAGTGACTTGTCGCCAGTTTCCTAACTTGACATTCGCTCCACGGAACACCTGCCATTCTCAGGCAGCAACCTCTCGCTTCAACGCTATCATGTCACAGCCAGATAAGAATAACACATCGAAATCGAAAAATCAAGCTTTTTTTGCTTATTTTTCAAGGGTTTTTTCAATTTGTGGATAACCAGCAGAAGCATGTTCAAATCGAACTTTTCCATGCACAGATTGAAACAAGGAAGAGGAAAAAGTCCGCATCAGATCCATTCTCATGTGGCTTTTTCCTCTTTTTCCTTCAGGGAGTATCCTGTTTCTTCTATATATAATATAGTAGATATTCAATTTTCCCTGTTATCAGTTCACCCAGAATCTGTTGCGCAGGACCTACTTCTCAGCCCCTGTCTCTTTCTCGATCTCCAGATTCTCCTTCACCTTCGCCTCAAAGTCATCGTCCGCAGCCGCTGTCTCACCGCTCTCTGCGGCGATCTTTTCGTTTACGGCATCCACGCCCTCATCGAAGACCTCCAGCGCAGTCTGAAGCTGGTTGTCCTCGTCCTTCGGGATCTCGATCTTCGACTTTAAGTTTTCATCGAGAGCCACAGTCACATCCGGCTCGATGCCCAGCTTGTGAATGCACTCACCGGACGGAGTATAGTAGTAGGCCGTTGTGAGCTTCAGTCCGCTGCCATCCGGCAGGTTGAAGATGCCCTGGGCGATCCCTTTTCCGAAGGTCTTTTCGCCGACAATCGTTGCCCAGTCATTGTCCTTTAAGGCACCAGTCAGAACCTCAGAGGCACTGGCGCTCTCACCGTTTACAAGAAGAATGATCGGGACATCCACCTCATGTCCGTCATCGGAAGTATAGACGCTGTCATCAATTCCTTTTCCCTTAAAGCTTACAATGGTCTTTCCATCCGGAAGCAGATAGTCCGCAATATCCTTCGCCGCCTGAACAACGCCGCCGCCGTTGTTTCGGAGGTCGATGATCAGCTTTTCCATTCCCTTGGATGCCAGATCATCCACAGCGCTCTTAAACTGTTCGGAACTTACCTCCTCAAAGGAAGAAAGAGAAATGTACCCGGCATGAGCATCCAGCAGCTCATACTCTACCGTCGGGTTCTCCACCATGCGGCGCTCCACGTCCATCTCCACATACTCATCCGTGGACTGGCGGTACACGGTCAGATGAACCTTCGTCCCCTCCTCGCCTCGGATGTGGTCGCTGACGAGAAGAGACAGATCCTCTCCGGTAGCCTCGATATCTTCTACTTTATAGATGATATCTCCCGGCAGCATTCCGGCTTCCTGGGCCGGGGAGTTCTTGAACACCTTGACCGCCGTGATGATTCCTGTGTATACATTCTGGCTCACCTGAACACCGATTCCGCAGTAGGTTCCGGAAGTCTCCTCATTCAGGCTTGTGTACTCGTCCTTATCGTAATATACGGAATACGGATCGTTCAGAGAGTACATGTAGCCGCGGTAGATCCAGTCTTCCGCAGTTCCATTCTTCGTCTGTTCTTCCTCCGTCATGTTCTCATCGAACAGGAAGTACTTGTCGATCAGCGCCTCCATATACTGGAGCTTCGGCTCGATCTTCTTCATATCCAGCTGGGCGCCGGATGTCTCCGCGGTCTGCGTGCTCTGGCTCTCAGATGCACGCCTTCCTACGGTCCAGATCCCCGTTGCAACACCTACGACTGCAAGTCCGGAGAATGCTGTCACAAGTACTCCGACGAGGACGCCTTTCCAGAATTTATTTTTTGTCTCTTTCTCTTCCAATGTCTTTTCTCCTTCATCCCAGGGCAGCCAGATCTCATCCGATAAAAACTGTGCCGGGATCTTTATGTAAAAAGTCTACAGGTCATATTTCCCTGCGTTCAGCACCGCAGGCTCACTTCTCCGCCTGTCAGTCCCTACGGACTCACATATTTCGTCGGATTCACATAGGAACCGTTCACCCGGACTCCGAAGTGGAGATGGGACCCGGTGGAGTATCCCGTCGAACCGACCTTCGCGATGGTCTGTCCCTTTTTCACACTCTGCCCCTGTGATACAAGCAGGCTCGATGCATGCATATAAACTGTATACACACCGCCACCATGGCTTATCATCACATAATTTCCTGCGGAAGAGCTGTAAGTCGCGATCACGACCTCACCCGCAGCAGCAGCAACGATGGAGGTTCCCGTCGGCGCGCTGATGTCGATTCCCTGATGGTTCGAGGACGCGCCCTTCGTCGGGGATTTTCGCCCGCCAAAGCCGGAAGTGATCCGCCCGCTGGCAGGACAAGGCCATGTAAAGCTAATGTCCCCAAGACTCACGGTTTTATACGTCTGTGCCGCCTTGTTTGCCGCCGCGGCCTTTTTCTTTTCTTCCTCAGCTTTCTTTCTCGCTTCCTCTTCCTTCCGCTTGATCTCTGCCTCGATGGACTTGATCTGGTTCTCCTGGGCCTCGATGGACTTCGCGTACTCGGAGATCTGTCCCTCCGCGGAGGCAATCTTCGTCTCGTAGTTCTGAAGCTCCGTCTGTTTTGCGGCCAGAAGCTTCTCCACAGATGCCTGTTTCGCCTCCGTCTCGTCCTGAAGCGTCAGAAGCTCGGCATGTTCACTCTCTAAGCTCTTTTCCTTCTCCGCGATCTTCTCCTTCGTAGCGGCATATTCATCAAGTTTCTGCCGGTCGTAGGACGAGATCTTCGTGATGTACTCCGCCTTGCTCAAGAGCTCCGAGAGGGAACCAGACTCCATGAGTAAGTCCACATAGGTACTGTCGCCCTTCTCATACATATATTTTATCCGCAGCTTCATGGATTCATACTGGCTTTTCTCTGTCTCCTTCGCCTCGGATAATTCCTGTTTCGTCGTATCGATCTGTTTTTCCTTCGCGTCTATGTCATCGCCAAGCTTTGAAAGCTCGTTTCCGATGGACTCCAGGCTGGAATCCAGTTTTTTGACATAGGCCGTCGTATCATTTTTAAGACCTTCCAGGTTCTTCAGCTCCTGTTCTGTCTTCTTTTTCTCTGCCTCCAGCGCCGTCTTTTTGCTCTTCGCGTCGCTTAGTCCGCTCTTTGTCGCCTGGGCGGAAAGCGGTGTCGCAAGAACCAGGGCAAAGGACAGGGCCGCAGCCAGAAATTTTCCTGATTTTCTCATATGCTGTCCCCTCCTACACACGCAGCTCTTTGCGGATCGTAAAGAAGCTTACAAAAAATCCAAGTCCGCCACCCAGTGCCAGGGCGATCGCCGCCATCATCGGATAGAAGGTTCCAAGCGGCAGGAACTGGATGATTCCGGAGAGAAGTTCAAACCGGTTCATCACATACTCCACCGTCTGTCGGTAGACGAAAAGCATAACCCCCAGCGGGATCGCCGCTCCGACAAGCCCCAGGATCGTTCCTTCTACCACAAACGGGGCCCGGATCATAAAGTTCGTCGCTCCGATAAGACGCATGATCCTGTTCTCGTTCTTCCGGAATTCAGCCGCAACGGAGATCGTATTGCTGATCAGGAATACCGCAACAGCCAACAGCATGGCGATCAGAACACCAAACAGCAGCCCCAGGATCTTATTGAAGCTTGCGAGTCCCGTAGCCGCACTGTTGGAATAGTTTACTTTCCGCACACCGTCAATACTTTCCAGGTATGCCACCATTCCATCCTGATCCGTAATATTGTTCAGTCGGATCTCGTAGGAAGAGGAACCTGCAAGGGGGTTGTCATCCGCAAATCCTTCCGATAAGGCCTCATCCTCACCGAAATACTCTGTCTTAAAGCTGTCCCACGCCTCCTCAGCGGAGACGAATTTTATTTCTTTTATCATTCCCGACTTGTCCGACTCGATCTTCGCGCCGATGTCTTTGATCTCGTCCTCCGTCAGGTTTTCATCAAAAAATACCGTGATTCCCATTGTGGTCTCCGCCGTACGGACCATATATTCGATGTTGGTGATCACAGAGAAAAATACGCAGAATAAAAAAATACATGCAGAAATGATCGCGGTCGACGCAAGGGAAAACCAGATATTTCTGCATATATTTACCAGTCCCTGCTTCATGCAGAACCAGAATGTACTAATCCTCATAACGGTACCCACTTTCCTCCTCATCACAGACCACCATTCCGCGGTCGATCGTGATGACGCGTTTCTTCATCAGGTCCACGATCTCATGGCTGTGTGTGACAACGATCACCGTTGTTCCACGCCGGTTGATCTTCTCCAGGAGTCCCATGATCTCCATCGCATTGTGGGGATCCAGATTTCCTGTGGGCTCATCGGCAAGCAGGATCTCCGGGCGATTGATCAGCGCCCGGGCAATCGCCACGCGCTGCTGTTCTCCGCCGGAGAGCTGATGCGGGAAAAACTTATACTTGGAAGAAAGGCCTACCATCTTTAACATCTGCGGAACCGATTCCCGGATCGTCCGGCTGGACTCCCCGATCACCCGCTGGGCAAATGCCACATTCTCATAGACCGTCTTGTCCTTTAAAAGACGGAAATCCTGGAATACGACACCGAGACGTCGGCGGTACTTCGGAACATATCTTCGCGGCATCTTTCTGAGGTCCATGTCATTAACGACAACACGACCGGAGGTCGGCTCCACTTCCTTCAAGAGGATCTTGATCAGTGTAGATTTTCCGGAACCGCTCCGGCCGGTTATGAAGACAAATTCCCCGTCATCGATAGTGATGTTCACGTCCTTCAGGGCTTTCGTGCCCCTGTCATAGGTCTTTGTCAGTTTTGAAATTTCTATCATAATTTAGTAGTCCAGATTCTCCATGTACTTCATGTACTTTACAACCATCAGGGCAATCTTAAAGGTGATCGCGTCCTCAAATACACGCAGATCCAGTCCGGTGCTCTTCTGGAGCTTATCCAGACGGTAAACAAGCGTATTTCTATGGATGTAGAGCTGTCTTGATGTCTCGGAGACATTCAGGCTGTTCTCGAAGAATTTGTTGATCGTTGTGAGTGTTTCCTCGTCGAACTCATCCGGGTTCTTTCCATCAAAAATTTCTTTGATAAACATCCGGCAGAGCGGAAGCGGAAGCTGATAGATCAGACGACCAATACCAAGGTTGGAGTACGCTACAACGTTTTTGCTGCTGTAGAAGATCTTTCCGACATCGAGAGCCATCTTTGCTTCCTTGTAGGAACGGGAAACATCCTTGATCTCGCCAACGATGGTACCGAACGCGATGCGCACTTTGGACATCGCCTCTGTGTTCAGCATATCTAAAATCGTATTTGCTGTCTTCTCGAGATCCTCGTAGGTCTCACCCGGTTTCACCTCGCGGACAAGAATGATATTCTTCTCGTCGACCGCGGTGATAAAGTCTTTTGTCTTTGTGGAGAACAGGCTGCGCATGGTCTCCAGGGCATTCGTATCTTTCTCGTTCTTTGTCTCGATCAGGAATACGACACGCTTTACATTTGTCTCGATATGAAGTTTCTTCGCCCGGTTGTAGATATCAACGAGCAGAAGATTATCAAGAAGCAGGTTCTTGATGAAATTATCTTTATCGAATCTTTCTTTGTAGGCCACCAGAAGATTCTGGATCTGGAATGCTGCCAGTTTGCCTACCATATACACGTCATCGCTGCCGCCTTTTGCAAGCAGGATGTACTCAAGCTGATGTTCATCAAATACTTTAAAGAACTGATAACCGGAAATCACCTGGCTGTCCGCCGGAGAATCCACAAACGCAAGTATGGAGCTTTCATACTCTTCCGCATGCTCGAATGTGGAAGCCAGGACCTTTCCCTCCACATCACAGACGCACAGGTCAATTCTTGTAATCTCTTTCAGTCCTTCGATATTCGACTGTAAAATCTGATTTGAAATCATAGCGCCCTCTCCTTTTCGCAGTATGGACATATCCACATTTATTCTAATGCAAAATCACAAAAAAGAAAAGATTTTTTTGTATTTTTTACTAAAAAACATGTAAAAAGGCAGACCGGATTCCCCGTTTGGAACCGGTCTGCCTGATATTTTGGTTATTCGTAACTATTCAGTACCTTCATAGTCACATGCAAAAATCCATTCCAAATCAGCTTCGCTGATGAGATTTTTGCCTTCCTGCCTATGTTTCCTTACGGTCAGCGCAGCAAGTGCGCAGACCTATTGAACAGTTATGGTTATTCTTTAATAATTTTTTCTGTTTCTTTGTCGAAAAGGTACACATCATCTCCAGAGACCGCAAAGGACATTTTCTTTCCGGACGGCTTTTCACCGTCAGATGCTTTTGCAAGAAATTCGTTTTCTCCAACATGGAAACGGATGTATGTGGCATCCTCGATCTCCTCACTGCCAAGAATGTCTCCGGCGATCTCACCCTTTCCATCTTTCGCCGGAACGATCTTTTCCGGTCGTACGCCTGTGAAGACTTCTTTTCCGACATAGCCGAGTCTCTTTAAAAGCTCAGCCTTTTCTCCGGAAAGCAGGATCTTTCCTGACGCAAACTTCAGAACAATATTTCCGTTCTCCTCCAACACCTTGGCAATAGAGAGATCCATTCTCGGTGTTCCAAAGAATCCCGCCACAAACAGACTCTCCGGATGGTCATAGATATTCTGCGCGGAGTCTTCCTGACAGATCTCGCCCTCGTTCATGACGATCATTCTCGTTCCTAATGCCATAGCGGTCTTCTGGTTGTCCGTCGCGTAGATCACGGTAATTCCAAGCTCACGGTTGATATTTGCGAACTCTTTTCTCATCAGTTCCTGGACATCCGGGTCCGCCTCCGCGATGGTGCGGTCCAAGAGCAGGATCCCCGGGCGGCGCATCAGGGCACGTCCGAGAAGGACACGGTATGTATCCGCTGCCGAAAGTTCCTCCGGCATTTTCTCAAGGATTCCATCAATTTTCAGGATCCCCACAGTCTCATCTACTCTTCTCGCGATCTCTGTTGCCGGCATCTTTGCCATTCTGAGAGAGAATGCAAGGTTGTCCTCCACACTCATTCCCGGATAGAGCACGCTGTTTTTAAAAAGCATTGCGACGTTTCTCTCTTTCGGGTCCGCATCCGTCATATCCATTCCATCGATCATCAGACTGCCGGAGGTGATCTCCTCCAGGCCGCCGATCATCCGAAGCAGCGTCGATTTTCCGCATGCCGTCGGTCCCACCAGGATCAAAAATTCCCTGTCCTTCACTTCCAGATTGAAATCCCGGATCGCCTGCTGGTCACCTGGGAATGTCTTGTTGATATTCTTTAACGTTAAACCGGACATTGACTTCCTCCTGATCTGTATTCTTCATGGTTAACTGCGAAATTGCAGACTTAACCTATTTTTATATCTGTTGTATTCATCATACACAAATAACTCTTGTTTTTCCATATGGTTATTCCACAAAAAAATTCCGCTTTTTCCATGCATATTCCATATAGTGAATTTAAGTTTTTGACAAATATACTCTTTTTTCATAAAAACAGGCAGGAAGATAGTTAAATCATTATCAAAATTGCCAAAAAGCGGCGGCTGTCCTTTTCTGACAGCCGCCGCTTAGGTTCCAAAAATTTTTGTAACTGCTAATTCCATTCACAGTCACACACAAATCCATTCCAGCCCCGCTTATTTTACAGCAATTGCCTCCATCTCAAGCAGAACATCCTTTGGAAGTCTTGCAATTTCCACGCAGGAACGTGCCGGGCAGTCTTTTTCGAAATATTTCGCATAGATGCCGTTGATGGTTGCGAAATCATCCATATTTTTGATAAATACACTTGTCTTTACGACCTGGTCGATGGATGTCCCTGCTGCCTCAAGAAGATTCTTCATATTCTTCATAACCTGCTCCGCCTGTGCTTCGATTCCCTCCGGGATCACACCTGTCTCTGGATCTACCGGGATCTGTCCTGACGCGAATACGAAGCCGTTTGCCTCGATTGCCTGGGAGTACGGTCCGATTGCTGCCGGTGCTTTTGTTGTGCTGATTACTTTCTTCATGTGATTGTCCTCCATATTTTCCTTATTTATCGATTTTTCGGATGTTCTTCTCCGTGATCTCGATCTTTCCTTCTTTTAATAAGTGACCTACCGCGCGCTTGAACGCGTTCTTGCTGAGTTTAAATTCTCTCGCGATAACTTCCGGTGATGCCTTATCGTTGAACGGTAAAACTCCGTCAAACTCTTCGATGACCTTCATGACAAGATCGGAGTCAGAAAAGATCTGGCTGCCTGCCTTGTCGCGTGTTGTGAGGTCAAGCTTTCCATCCCCACGGACTCTCGTCACACGGACGCGGACCTCATCGCCCACCCGGTATCCGGAAAAGAGTTCCTTTTTCGGAATCAGGCCGTGATAGATGCCATCGACTGCAACAAAGGCGCCGATGTCCGGATTGATCTCAAACACGAAGCCATCCGCCTCGTCACCGGTGTGATACGGGGAGTCACTTCTCAAATACTGGTATGCCTTCATAGTTGCGGCAAGGCGCTTGCTCTTATCGACGTAAAGAGCCACAAGGCACTTCTCACCTTTACGCACCTGGTGGGTCTGCTCCTTAAATGGGAGAAGAAGGTCCTTTTCCAATCCCATATCGAGAAACGCACCGATCTTTGAAACTTCCTTGACCTCAAGTACAGCCGTCTCACCGAGAGTCACCTTCGGTTTTGATGTGGTGGCGATCAGGCGGTCCTCAGAGTCCTTGTAGAGGAATACCTCCAGCTCATCACCGATCTTTGTTCCTTCCGGCACCTGTTTTTTAGGGAGAAGGACACCCTGGGCGTCTGCTTTGTCCCCGTCAGAAAGGTAAATTCCAAAGTCTTTCTCCTTGATCACCTTTAGTTTCTGAATTTTTCCAATTTCCATCATGTCTTTCGTCCTCCCGCAGCCGGATCCTTTTGCAGCTGCGTCCTCTCTTTTATTTTCCGCTTCTCTTACAGCTATACTTACCTATTATCGTTTTATAACCTCGCCCGCAGGATCTGTCATTAACTGTTTCTTACTGATCCCCAGCAAATTATTTTTCTTTCTCTTTTAACTCAATATTCGCGAACACATCACCATTTACATTGCAAAGAGAAACGAGATGCGACCTCTCCTCTCTTGCGCTCTTGACAACGATCTCATCCCCGAGTACCGCTGCCTTCCGGTACTCTGCCCGGATCTCGCCGATCTCGGTTCCCGCAGGGACAAGCTCTCTCGCGATATCCACATACTGGGCATTATTTACATGGAGATTTGTATCCAGAAGATGTTTCATGACCACCAAACGTCCAGTCTCTTCCATCTCCTTCGGCACGGCGATCTTTCGTCCCGCATCCACCATCTCGATCTTCGGATTGAATTCGCCGTACGGATCAGTATCCGCCTCCGTGATTCTCATAGGCCGGCCAGTCTCCGTATTCATCAGAAACCAGTAGGAATTGGCTTTTACCAGATATTCTCCTTTTTCATCGAGGATTGCGAAATTTCTCAGCGCGTAAAGTCCCTTGACTGCATAGGGCCATGTCAGAACCTTGATCCGTTCCCCTAGGACCGGACGGCGTCCGATCACGATCTGCCAGGAGGACAAAAGCCACGCCTTCTTTTCCCGTCCAAGATATCCGATCCCGACGCCGGCATCCTCCGACTGCATCGTCGAACAGTCCTGCATATAATTCATAATTCCGGTCAGGGACAGCTTCGCGTCAATATCCGTCTCGCTGTACCGGACCCGGCTGTTTAATTCGTACATAATCTAACCTCTTGTTGTCTCAATCTGTCTCTAACTTCCCGCTCATGAACACGGGCCTTCAGCGCTCAGATGTCTGTCAATGCAAACCGTCCTTTCGCACCACTACCTTAACACAAATGCCTGCCAAGCGCAAGAAAAAAGACCATTAAGCCTTGCATTCACAAAGATTAACAGCCTTTTGTTAGCTGGGCTACAAGGATTCGAACCTTGAAAATGACGGAGTCAGAGTCCGTTGCCTTACCATTTGGCGATAGCCCAATAATTTGTGCCTTAAGCACTTGGACGATATTAAGTTTTAAAACTGGGCTACAAGGATTCGAACCTTGAAAATGACGGAGTCAGAGTCCGTTGCCTTACCATTTGGCGATAGCCCAATGCATCAACAGGTTGTATTATAGCTCAATGGTGCTGATTCGTCAACCACTTTTTTCAAACTTTTTCAATTTTTTAACGACAGTTCAGCCAGGCCAACCTGCCAGAGAAAATCCCCGCTCAAATAAGCTTACCGCACTTCCCTGCACAAGCTGTTTCATGGCTGAACGATCTCTTTAATTCTTATTTCTAGGATTGTCAGGATCATCAAATCCCGGTCCCTGCAAATATGCCGGGGTCTTTGTCTCCGGAGTCAGCATTCCGGACGCTGCGGTGGTCTCCGGGGCTGCCGTTGTCTCCGCAACTGTCGGCGGTGCCGTTTCTGCCGGGGCTGTTTCCACTGGGGCTGTTTCCACTGGGGCTGTTTCCACCGGTGCTGTTGCAGCCGAAGTTGTCTCCGCCGGATACGTCTCAGGAGCTCTCGTCTCCTCATAAGAATTTCCATGCTCCCATGAGTTCCGGTTCCAATTCCGATATCCGTACTCATTCTCAGGCTCCGAATCTGACGAATCCCCTTCTTCCTCATCCTCATCGCTCCGGTATCCCCTCGTATCCTGGTCCACCCAGTCCACGCTCTCCCCGGCCTCCAGGGCTTTTCTCCGCCTCTGCATCTCGGAAAGGCCGTCATTCTCCGTGGTTTCCGTCTCATCAGTCTTGTCCGTGAGCCCGGATTCCTGTTCGGATGCCGCCTCGGTGGTCACCGCAGCCGTCGTCTCCTCCGGCGTGCTCTCCTCCTCGGTCTCATCACTGGCCTTCTCAAATGTCGTCTTTACCACCACCGGTTCCAGGGACATCTGATATTCCTGCTCATTGATCTCCCGGATCAGACGCTTCGAGGAATACCCGGCAAGTTCGTCCTGCCTTACTTTTGTGAGTCCCGGGTTTTCCGCAAACAAGTGCTTTAAAAATTCTGCCTTTGTCAATGTGATCCCATATTCTGCCGCAATCCTATGTGTATCTGCGTCCGGATCCACCTCATAAACATAGACCGTCGCCCTAGACTCCTTTTTCTGAAGCTCGGACTCTGTCTGCTTCTGCACCTCTTTTACGATCTTTTCCGGCGATGCCTTGACTTCCGCACTGGATTTTCGGACAGCGATCAGGATTCCGCCATCCTCGCCGAGACTGTTGTTCTCTGAAAGCCGGTCGAAGATCTTTCCCACCGCGATTCCAAGACTTTTTCCCTCAAACGCGGTCATGGAGACCGTCTCGTTCGATCTCGCCATCGTTCCCTCCGCGGATAAGACCGATCCACGCCGGTTCATGGTAAATTTCATCAGAATATCCGAGTTCACTTCCATGATCAGGGATTCCTTCTGGTTCTTTCCCGCCATCAGAATCGCCATCAAGCAGACAGCTGCCCCACAGACAGCCAGCGCCCCACCGGCCCGCTTAAACCACCGTTTCAGGGATTCCATGGAAAATTCGCCGTTCGCGTCCATTCCGGCTTCCCGGAACTCCGGTTTCTTTTTCTTCTCCTCAAAGAGCATGTCCTCATGTTCTTCATTCTGATTCATCATACCGTTTCCCTTTCGCCCTCATAGTCCACATGAAGAAGGAATAATCCTTCCGGCGGGGCTGTTCTTCCCGCCATATCACGGTTCTTCGCCTCTATGATCTCCTTCATTTCCTCCGGTCTCCGCATTCCGCTGCCGATCTCTAAGAGTGTTCCTGTGAGGATCCGCACCATATTGTAGAGGAAACCGTTTCCTGTATACAAAAGTTCGATCTTCGTTCCATGTTCTACGATCCGGACTTCGTCGATCCGGCGCACCGTACTCTTCTTCATCCTGCGGTTCGCGCAGAAGCTCTTGAAATCATGTTCCCCGATGAGGAATTCCGCCGCGCGCTGCATAGCCTCCACATCCAGCTTTTTTCCATAACCGTAGACATATTTTCGTTCAAATACGTCCTTCTTATCCCCCGTCTCCACATAATATCCGTAAGTCTTAGAAGCCGCGGACAGACGGCTGTGAAATCGTTCCGATGCGAGTTCTGCAGAGAGGACCCGGATGTCCTCCGGCAGATACCGATTCAGATAACCTTTTGCAGTTTTCCCGTCCGGGCAGATTTTCGCATCAATATGGAAGTTAGCCACCTGTCCTCTCGCATGGACTCCCGCGTCCGTCCTTCCGGAACCGTGGATCTCGATCTCTTCCCCCGCCATCTTAAAAAGCACGGTCTCCAGTTTCCCCTGGATCGTATTGTCGGTATTCCCCTGTTTCTGCCAGCCGTCATACCGGCTTCCATCGTATTCCAGTGTGACCCGAATATTATTCTTCATTGTCGTTCCTTCCTGATAAAACACATGTACCTTGGCGTGTTTCCCACGCTGTGCGCAGTCGCCTGAGGCAATCTGAATCTTTTTGCACATGCTTATTAAACAAAAATTCCCGGCAGAGAACTTTTCCGTATCCGCCGGGAATTTCTGGCTCATCTGCCTGTTACCGCCCCAAAAAAGACTATTTGTCTTCCAGCACGGACGTACAATGCGGACAGCGTGTCGCATGAATATTGATTTTTGTCTTGCAGTACGGGAATTCTTTCAGTAGCTTACTCATTGAAAGATCTCCTGGTGACTGCTTTCCGCAGATTTTTCGTATCTGTCCTATGTACGGAACAGTACTGATTTTCACCATCATTCTACCAACTTTTCTCCCTGTTGGGAATACCCCATTTGTCTTTTCTTAAAAAAATTCCCATTTTTATGATGTTTTCTGCCGTCCCAGGTCCCATTTTAGTCCTGATCTGACGGATCCTGATCGCGGGGATCTCCTGCCTATTCTGATCTCCGGTCAAACCTGGACAGGAGGACAAAGAGCTCATGGGCAAAAAGCGGCATGGCTGCGAGAATGAGAAGTCTTCTCCACTCCGAGGCTGTAAGCCGCACCGTCTGGAACACTGCCACAAGAGCCATCTGCTCCGTCACCATGATCTGAAGCGCAAATCCTATAACCACCGCCAGAATCATCAGGAGGTTATTCACAGGATTCATCCGAAAAACGGATTTTTCCACATCACGCATCCCCACCGCATGGAAAAGCTGTGACAGTCCCAGGACCGTGAAGGCGTAGGTCTGGCAATGGGCTAAGATCATGGAGTCCTCCAGAACCTTTGCAATATTGGTGATCGTCACCGCTTTTCCATGTCCCACAAGGAGTCCCACAGGAACCACGAGAAAGGCGGTCAGGCTGATGATAGCGATGAGGAACCCATAAAATACCGTGCAGGTCCCGCCGCCCCGGGCAAATAGACTCTCCCCCGGCTTTCTGGGGGCTTCCTTCATCAGCTCTTTTCCGTCGCACACATCCGTCCCCAGAGCCAGGGCGGGCAGGGAATCCGTGATCAGGTTGATCCACAGGATATGGCTCGCTTTTAAGGGGGACGGCAGGGAAAAGAGGATTGCGAAAAACATGGTCATGATCTCGCCGAAGTTCGATGAGAGCAGGAAGATCACAGTCTTTTTGATGTTGGCGTAGATTTCTCTTCCTTCCTCGATGGCGTTTCGGATCGTGGCAAAATTGTCATCTGTCAGGACGATGTCCGCCGCCTGCTTCGCCACATCGGTCCCGTTCTTTCCCATGGTGATTCCCACATCCGCTGCCTTTAAGGACGGTGCATCGTTCACCCCGTCCCCGGTCATGGCGACGATCCCGTCCGCTGCCTTAAACGCCTGCACGATCCGCACCTTGTGATCCGAGGAGACTCTTGCGAACACCCGGATCTTTCCGATCCGTTCTGCAAGCTCCTGATCTCCCATCCTATTCAGTTCTTCTCCGGTCATGCACTGTGCAGGGGAATCCGCAATTCCAAGCTTCTCCGCCACCGCCAGTGCCGTATTTTTGTGGTCCCCGGTGATCATCACCGTCGTGACTCCCGCATGGCGGAATTCTTCCACCGCCTCAGCCGCCTCCGGGCGGACCGGGTCTTCCAGGACTGCCAGTCCTAAAAATATCATTCCGCGCTCGGACATGTCGTCCCCGTCCTTCATGGCCGCACCGAGGACGCGGCCGCCTGACGCAGAGTATGAGGCGGTCTGTCTTTCATATTTTCTTCTTTTCTGGTCCGTCAGCGGATGGATTCCTGTTCCGTCCTTATAGGACTCGCATCTGCTTAAGATCACGTCCGGCGCACCTTTTGTAAAGGCAACAATCTGGTTCTGCTTCCGGCATACAGTTGTCATGCGTTTTCGTTCTGAGTCGAAGGGAAGTGCTGCGATTCTGGTCCACTCGCTTCTTAGTTTTTCCGAATATTTTTCTTTCCCTCGATTTTTTCTGTCCGCAATTCCCCTGGATTCGCTTTTTCGAATTTCACTTTCATTGTTTCTATTTTCCTGAATCCTGTCCTTCTGATTTCTATTTTTATAATTTCCGCTTTTCTGTCTCCATCCGCTCTGATTTTCACCTTTCTGACCGTCGTTCTCTCCATCTGCATAGAGTAAGAATGCCGCCTCTGTGGGATCTCCGATCACCTCTCTCTTCCCCCACCTTGCGTCATTGCACAGCAAAAAAGCAGTCAGAAGAAGCTCCGGGTCCCCGTCCAGCTCCTTCACCGTCATCTGGTTTTTCGTCAGTGTCCCCGTCTTATCCGAGCAGACAACATTGACGGCTCCCAGCGTCTCCACCGATGGCAGCCGCCGCACGATGGTATTCACCCTTGCCATCCGGGAGACTGACAATGCCAGAACGATCGTGACCACCGCCGGAAGTCCCTCCGGTACCGCTGCCACCGCCAGGGAAATCGCCGTCAGAAACATCTCCCCCACATCCCGCTTCTGCAGGACTGCCACGATAAACAGTACGGCACAGAGTCCCACCGCCAGGACGCTGAGCATCGTCCCGAGATCCCCCAGCCGCTTCTGCAGCGGTGTAATTTCCTCCGGCGTCTCATGGATCATCTTCGCGATCCCGCCGATCTCTGTCTCCATTCCCGTTGCCGTTACGATCCCCTCACCGCGCCCCGCCGTGACGAACGTAGACATATATGCCATATTTTTCCGGTCTCCCAACGGCGTATGTTCTCCCGCAAGAAAATCCGCATCTTTCTCCACCGGGACAGACTCCCCGGTGAGCGCTGCCTCCTGAGTCTTCAGATTTTCCGTAAAGATAAGCCGCAGATCCGCCGGAATCTGCTGCCCAGCACTTAACACCACGAGGTCCCCAGGGACCAGTTCAGCGGAATCGATCTCCAGGAGTCTTCCATCCCGCTTTACCACCGCCTTCAGCTTCGTCATCTGCTTTAGTGATTCCAGTGCCTTCTGAGCTTTCCCTTCCTGAGCGACACCTACCGCTGCATTCAGAAGCACCACCGCCGCAATGATCGCCGCATCCCCCTGTTCCCCTAAAAGAACCGAGATCACTCCTGCTGCCAACAGCACATAGATCAGTGGGTCCATAAACTGCCCGATCAACCGCTGCAGGACAGACGGCGGCTTTTTCTCCTCAAGCTCATTTTTTCCATATATAGAAAGCCTCTTTTCGGCCTCATGAGCCGGAAGACCATCGTCCCCTGCATTTAACACCTTTCTTGTCTCGAAGACCGACATTTCCTCGAAATGCAGGCGTTTTGATTCCGTTCCATAATTTTTCTCATTACTCCAACTCAAATTTTGGCGCAAAAAAATCCCCTCCATCCTCCTTCGCTTTTAGCAAGTTTATGAGAATGGAGGGGAAAACATACCTGCCCCGTCAGCATCTTTCTCGAACCTTCCGAATCCGGGCATCCAATATGTGATCGCGTTTTAATGGAATTTGTAATTTTTTATAACCGCCTGCAGCGTTTTCGTCCCGTTATACTCGTTCACATCCGGGTAATAGATCATGTCGATGAGATTTCTGCCCGCCTGTTCCTCCAGGAACCGATCCCCGTCGGTGAATAAAAGTCCGTCCACCGGGTGCCCTGTGTCCGTCACAAGGCTCATCTTCACCACATTCCGGTTTTTCCCGAGAACCCGCGAATTCCGGATCATCAGTCCTTTCTGGGCAAACAGCGGCTTCTCATTTCCCTGTCCGAATGGCTCCAGTTCCTTTAACTCCTGAACGATCTTCTCATTCACATACTCAAAAGGCATCGGCACATCGATCCAGATCCTCGGAACAAAATCTTCTGCCGAGAGATCCGCCTTGGCGTTCAGCTGTCTCCGGAACTCATCGATATTCTTTTCTTCCAGGGAAAGTCCTGCTGCCATTGGATGACCGCCGAATTTCGCAAGAAGATCTGCCACACCGCAGAGTCCCTGGTACATGTGATACTGTTCAATGGAGCGCCCGGAACCTTTCGCCATGGTCTCGCCTCTGGTCAGCACGAAAGATGGCTTGTTGAAATGTTCTCTGAGTCTTCCGGCGATGATTCCGGCCAAAGACTCATGACACTCCGGCAGGAACACTACAAGGACCTTATCATCCATGTACTTATTTTCCACTTGCTCAATGGCTTCCGCCTCGCCTTTGGCCGTCATGTCTTTTCGCATATCGTTGAGTTCTTTGAGCTCATCCGCAAGCTCCCCGGCCTGTTCCGGAGTCTCCGCAAGCAGCATCCGCAGCGCGATCTTCGCGCTTTTTAACCGTCCGCCGGCATTCAGGCACGGTCCGATCACGAAGCCGATATGGTATGCACTGAGATTATCGATATCCAGGTTATTTTTCTCTATGAGTTCCCGAAGCCCCGGGTTCTCCGTCGTTCCGATCTTTTTCAGCCCATATTTCACGATCAGGCGGTTCTCATCCTGGAGCTTCATCACATCTCCCACCGTAGCGATAGCCGCGAATTCCAGGAGATCCATCCACTCGAGCTCCGGGATTCCAAGGTTCGCATAGAGTACTTTGATGAGCTTCCAGGCCACCACGGCACCGCAGATCTCATGGAACGGGTAGGTCTCCCCGTCCTGCTTCGGATCCACCACGGCGTCCGCAGACGGCAAAATCTGTCCGTACTCATCCACCGGGACTTCGTGGTGGTCTGTCACAACGACTGTCATGCCCAGCTGCTTTGCGATGCTGACCTCTCGCAACGCTGCTATTCCGTTATCGCAGGTCACAAGCGTGTCCACGCCGTCCGCAGCTGCCTGACGGATAATGGATTCGTTGATACCGTAGCCGTCCTTGATACGGTCCGGGATCTCGTAGTCGATCATCGCATTCATCCGGCCTTTTCCCAACTCCGTGCCGTTTTCTTCTGTGTTTCCGGTCCAGGCACTGTCCTGTCCCGGAACTGCCAGGCAATCCTGCGCCAGCTTCTCTGCCGCTCTCTTAAATCCCTTCAGCAGAATATATGTAGAACACACTCCATCGATATCGTAATCCCCGATGATCCGGACATGTTTTCCCTCTTTTAATTTCCTCACGACCAGCTCCGCCGCCTGTTCCATTCCCTTCATCAGGCGCGGATCATAGAGGTCATCCAGCGTACCATAAAGGTACTTCCTCATCTCCTCTTCTTCCACCAGCCCGCGGTTCCGCATCACCCTCACCGCCACCGGGCTCACACCCAGCCGCATCGCCAGCCCGTTAAAATCCGCCCGCTTTGTCTGCACCATCCAGATCTCTTTATTTTCCTGCATGTTTTTCTCCCATTATTCCTATCGTCAATTGTCTTCCTTCACGTCCACCGCGACAATCTTAAGCTTCCCTATCTTCCACACAGCTTTATCCCGTTTTCAATACTTCTGTCCATTTACCTTCAACCACTGTCTTCGTTCCTTATAGTCAGGCAGTATCTTCCCTACCTCCGCCCAGAACGCCGCGCTGTGGTTCATCTGGATCCTATGAGCCAGCTCATGGACCACCACATAGTCTAGGATCTCCGGCGGCATCAGCACCAGTTTCCAGTTGAAATTGAGGTTTCCCTTCGTGCTGCAGCTTCCCCAGCGGGTCTTCTGCTCCCGGATCGTAACCGTTCCGTAGGAGACACCCATAACCGGCGCATAGTACCTGCAGCGGGCCTTGATGACCTCTGCTGCCTGTTTTCTCCCTTCCGCCCGTTCCCGGTCCGTATAGGACGTACGTTCCGCCATGATCCGAGCTCCCGCCTTGAGGCGCACCTCGATCCAGTCCCGGTGTCCCTCCACGAACCAGTCCGCCGTCTGCACCGGCGTCCGGTAAGGTGCCCGCACCGTGATCGTCCCATCGAGATCCACCTTCAAGGACATGGACCGCCGCTTCGCCCGGATCAGTTCATATGTAAAATGTTCCGTTTTGCGTTTCATAAATTTTCTCCTAAATCAGACATGTTTCTTCTCTCTGCCAGAATCACGTCCTCGCAAGCACTGCTTTCTCACTATTCATCGAACAGCTCCAGAGCATATTTCCTGCAGCCCTCTCAGCCACTGCATTCCCGCAGTCATCATGATACGAAAAAAGGCACCTGCTAATGCAGATGCCTAATCAAGCGCGCCAGAGAAGATTCGAACTCCCGACACTACGGTCCGTAGCCGTATGCTCTATCCAGCTGAGCTACTGACGCACACTTGAGAAGTTTCGGATAACCGTCACTCACTCAACGAAAAGTATTCTACTACATATTTTCATATATGTCAACACTTTTTGAAATTTTTATTCAACTTTTTCCAATATTACCTTTCAGACCGATTTTAAAAGAATTTCCCCACTGCAGATCATACCCCCTGCAGCAGGAAAATTCCCCCTATCGTCAATCGTCAGTCCGTTTTCTCTGCCAACATTTTCACTTTTTACCACAGTCCAGGCTTTACTTCCGGCGGAAGCGGATTCGGATATGTCTCTCCGTCAAGTTCCGCCAGCCAGTCCTCATGGGCCTTTTCGATAAGTTTCGGATGTTCCAAAAGATCCACGCCGGTGCATGCCATTACCTTCGCCGCCGTCAGCATGCCTTTGTGAGCCGCGCTGGACTTGCCCTGGGCAACTGCCTGCCAGGAGTGAAGCGCAGTACCCGCTGCGTAACAGCACACATTCGTCTGCACCGTCGGAACCACCCAGCTCACATCACCCACATCCGTGGAACCGCCTCCGCCGTAGGAAACGCTGCGGTTCAGCTTGAAGTCGAGAAGCGGCATGTCTGAGACTTCTTTTCTCTTATCTTTCCCTACCACATGGGCGATCATGTCCTTCAGCCCCTCTTTGTCGAGGCCCGTGACAACTTCCTTGAACTTTCTTGCGTAAGCCAGCTCTTCCTCCGTGTATCCGATTGGAATAAAGTAGTCCAGGTTCCTGTCCATGACCTCCTCAAGTGTCTCATTTCCGATCACGTTGGAGTATGCCGCAACCTGTCTGATATCAACGGTAGTTCCTGTAATCAACGCCGCGCCCTTCGCGATATCGCACATTCTCTCATAGAGTTTCTTCACCTGGGTCACCTTCGGTGCGCGGATCGCATAGAGGACCTGTGCCTCCGCAGGGATAACGTTTGGAGCGATTCCGCCAGTGTTCGTGATGGCTCCGTGGACTCTCGCTGCGTCGATCATGTGCTCTCTCATATAGTTGACACCCACGTCCATGATCTCCACCGCATCAAGGGCGGAACGTCCAAGCTCCGGAGCTCCCGCCGCATGGGAAGAGATTCCGTGGAATGTAAAGAATACACGGAAGTTTGCCAGAAACTTGTCAGCGCCGGTCGTTTTGTTCGTTGTATTCGGATGCCAGCTGATGGCGATGTCGCAGTCGTTGAAGAATCCGTCGCGGACAAGATATGCCTTTCCGCCCGCGTTCTCCTCCGCCGGGCAGCCATAGTAGCGGATCGTTCCCTTCAGTCCCTTTTCTTCCATATAGGACTTTAACACGTCCACAGCCGCTACGGAAGCTGTTCCCAAGAGATGATGACCGCAGCCATGTCCGTTGGTCTTTCCCTCGATGGGATGGCGTTCCGTACAATCTGCCTCCTGCTGCAGGCTTGAAAGTGCGTCAAACTCACCGAGAAATGCCAGGATCGGCTTTCCGCTTCCCCACTCTGCGATAAACGCAGTCTTCTCACCCGCCAGATCCGCCCGAATCGAAAATCCTCTGGATTCTAAAAATTTCTGCTGAAGCTTTGAGGACTCGTACTCCTGGAATCTCGGCTCCGCATATTCCCAGATCGCGTCACTGATCTTTGTGTATTCACTGCTTCTCTGATCGATCATTGCACCGATCTCTTTTCTAAAATCTGCTCCCATATATGCACCTTTCTATGTTTCCGTCATTTATGCGCGCACTCGCCGTTCGCTATTAACCGCGCTAGCTCGTTTCCAGCTCTCTTGCGCTCTTTGTCTCGCATGAACTCCCGTTCATGCGCGCACTCGCCGTTCGTCATAACCGTGCAAGCACACTTCTGACTCTCTTGCGCTCGTGCTATTCGTGTCTCTTTCCTGTGACGTTTTGGGTTACGACCTTCCAGATGGTCACTGCGTTCGTCCTCGCGTCATCGAATGAATTCTCATCAAACACCTTCTTCGGGCTCACCTGGTTCATGAGGCTCGCCAGGGCTTTCTTCTTCTCCGCTATATCTTCCACAAAATACGCGGTTCCGCTTCCGCAGATACTCTCGAAGCTCGTCGTCGACTTGCAGGCTGTTTCATAATTGATCGTTAAGACATTTTCCCCGTAAATACAATAGTTAACGTGTGGATTCTCTTTGATCTTATCGATCTTCGTCCCTTCCTTTGCTCCATGGAAATACAGGACCAACTTCCCGTCTTCCACTTCCGCCCCGTAATTCAGCGGAATCAAATAAGGACATGGCTCATCGTGGAACGCAACGGTACACACAGTTTCCCGCTTCGCGATCGCCACAATATCAGCCATGTCCTTCAATTCTCTGTCTTTTCTTCTCATCCAGACCTCCGTTCCAGCCACTAGATCCTTTATTCCGCCGCCAGCCGTTTTTCCCCGATCAGTTCCTAAACTGCGCCCGCAAAACATGATCCGCCAGACTTTCTATAAGATGAGACTATCATACCATAACTTTTTTCATATCTCAAGTAATATGCCGCAATCTTGCGTCTTTTGTTGGAAAATATCCATCAATTCAGACTATTAAAATATAACCTGCACAAGAAACATATAAAAAACGGTCCCCACCGCAATACTGAGCAGCGTATTTCTCTTCCACACATGCAGCCCCACGACCGCCGCGGAAGCCAGAATCTCCGGAATTCCGTGAGTTTCCGCAAACAGATCCACATTTCGCAGGCAGTACACCACCAGCATTCCCATGATCGCATAGGGGAGTACGCCCGATAAATAAGTAATATATCCCGGAATTTCCTTCTTACCGCCGAATATCAGAAATGGCAGAAATCTCAAAAGCATCGTCACTGCCGCGCATACCGCGATCAGCGCGGCCGCCCTTATATCTATCATTCTTAATCCTCTCTAAGATAACCCTTCTTTATTTTTCCCTGACAGCCCATTTTCTTCTCCCTTTCCTCTTTCCAGGAAATGGCTGTTCATGACATCACAGACTGGCTGCCTTCTGCCCTTTTCTTCCTCTCATCACCGTCAAAATCACCGTGATCGAGATCATAGACGGAATCAAAAACGCCGACGGTCCAAACACCAGCAGACAGATCACTGACGCCGTGACACCCGCTATGGCACTTCTGTGGTCCTTCGTGCTGGTCCACTGCTCCGTAAACACCACCAGGAACAGCGCCGTCATGGAAAAGTCGATTCCCTCCGTATTAATATTCAGCACACTGCCAAGCACCGATCCAATCACACTGCCAAACACCCAGTAAAATTGATTCAACAGTGATACAAGGAAGAAATACTTCTTCTCCTCCACGCCCTCAGGCACGTCCCCGCTGCACACAAGTGAATACGTCTCATCCGTCAGTGCAAAGATCAGGTACGGCTTGTAAGGTTTTGTATCCTTATACCGCTCCACCATGGAAATTCCATAGAATAAATGTCTCGCATTCACCATCAGCGTCATAAGTGCCGCCGAGATCAGAGACGCACCGCCAGTTATCAGATCGATCGCCACATACTGCATCGATCCCGCATAAATAAACACGCTCATGGCGATCGCCCAGATCACGCCGTATCCCTTCGCCGCCAACAGCATTCCAAATCCCATTCCCAGAACGATATATCCCGCCATTACCGGAATCGATCGTTTCCACGCATACCGAAACGTCATGTCTGTTCTCCTGTCTGTATTATTATCTCGAAATCGCTCCCGCTCATCTTCACCATGTTTTCATAAATTGATCATTTCATGTAACTGTTCAGTAGGTCTGCGCACTTGCTGCGCTGACCGCAAGAAAACATAGGCTTGAAGGCAAAAATCCCATCAGCGAAGCTGATTTGGAATGGATTTTGCACGTAACTATGAAGGTACTGAATAGTTACCATTTCATTCATACAGGCAGTCTGAACAGCTATCGAAATTTTCTGTATTTTTTATAACTCTATACAGCACAAAAAGCTATCAGATTTTTTTTTTACTTTTTAGACAACAAAAAAAGAACTTGTAAAAACAAGCTCTTCTTAATGCCGGTGACCGGACTTGAACCGGTACGGGGTTGCCCCCGAGGGATTTTAAGTCCCTTGCGTCTGCCTATTCCGCCACACCGGCAGACATATAAATATGTCGATGATGGTTTCCCATCAAGTGGGACCTATAGGGCTCGAACCTATGACCCTCTGCTTGTAAGGCAGATGCTCTC
>CABVBU010000007.1 GCA_902496665.1 uncultured Clostridium sp.
GATCACCTCATTGGAGATTAATGTCTTTCCCTCCGAGAGGGAAAACGTATCCTCTACGATCTTAAATCCGGAGTTTACGATCAGGATCCGTCCACTGAAGATATCCGAGAGCAGGGAGAGCTCCGTATCGACGGCGGCGTTGTCCACCACCGAGTTCGTGAGATATCCAGTTCTTGACATCTTATTGCTCAGGATCTGACACTGGTTCTGGACATCAATGATCCGGCGCTCCACCTGACTCTGTCTTGAGGAGCTGGCAAGGATCCGGCTCTCCACGAGAAGCGGGATCATACAGAACATCACCATCAGGATGATCAGGGGAACCTTGACGCTCGGCGTATGTTTCCGGTAAATTTTTCGGATCCTTTCCCTAATTTTTCTCATGTTCCTCTTCCATCTTTCTCGTTGCCGTCACAGCAAGGCTGCCCGGTCCGATATGGCACGCGATGCTTAAGGAAAGTGGTGCCATGTATACATCAGCATTCGGGAAGCGCTCTTCGACCTCTTTCTTAAACTCCAGAGCTGCTTCCTCGTTGTCGGTGTGGGCGATTGCCAGATGGCAGTCTCTGCACTCGCTGTCGTGAAGCCTCTCGTCCAGTTCTTTCTGGATCGCGTTCATCATCATGGTCTTTGCCTGCTTCATGGTACGGGCTTTCGCGAAGGAATCAAGCTTTTCCCCTAAAATGATCAGCACTGGCTTGATTTTTAAAAGTGTTCCGAGAGCCGCTGCAGCCGGTGTGATCCGGCCGCCCTTTTTCAGATATTTTAAGGTATCGACGGTGATGAAGATGACAGAATCAGCCGCAGTCTCCTCCAGGCGCTTCTTGATCTGTGCTCCGTCCATTCCCATAGCTGCCAGCATCTGCGCGTCCTTTACAGACTGATACTGGGTCACAGAGATCCGTCGATTGTCAACGACGAACACTTTTCCCTCGTACTCATCCTCTCCCGCCAGCACCATCGCTGTAGAGCAGGATCCGGAAAGTCCGGAGGACATCGGGATATGGATGATCTGGTCATACTCTTTTAAGAGCCCGTCCCACATCTTCAGGATGGAATCCGGTGTGGGTTGGGAGGTAGCGATATCAGCATTGTCCTTTAATCTCTGGTAAAACTGCTCCTGTGTCAGTGTGATATCCTCGTAATATGTTTCTCCATCTATCATAAACGGCATTGGCAGAACCGTAACTCCCATCTCTTTTGCCTGAGCCTGGGTGATTCCGCTGTTGCTGTCTGTTACAACTGCAATTTTCATACAAAACTGCCCCTTTCTGTTTCTCTTTCGTCCGCCCTCTTTCTCTCCATTCCATACGGACAGGACTCGCTCCTATTTTAACCGATTTCCTACCTAAATGGAAGTGCAAAACTGCCCAAACTGTGGACGAAATAAAAAATTTATGATATGCTGAGCAGTAAGCGAGTGAAAAGCATGCTCGCATGTCTGGCACGAGCAGCGAAGCGGATTACGGCAGCCGCGAAGCAGCGCTTAGTGTGAAAGCGCGGACCGTAATATGCGATGTATTTTTAATATGGGGGGTACAGGTTATGCCTTATTGTCCGAAATGCGATATGGAATTTGTCGAGGGAATCAAAGTCTGCAGCGATTGCGGCGGTCCCCTCGTGGAATCAAAAGAAGTGGCGGAAGCCATGAAAAAGAAGGAACAGGAAGAACAGCTTGCCGCTATGGCGCAGGAGATGGATCCGTTTTCCGGTGAAGGGACTGATACGGAGTTCTCCGGGGATAATCCACCCGAGAAGTCTTCCCCGGCCGCTGAGCCTGTCCACGCCTACGTGGATAAGGGCCAGCGCTACGAGGACATGAGTTCCTCCGCATCCGCGTTCTTCTTAGTCGGCGGGGTACTTGCCATCGGTGCGGCGCTCTGCCTCCTGGGAGTCTTCCATCTCCCAATGGCAGGATTCCAGAAATATATGTTTGAGGGCGTTCTCGTTGTTCTCGCCATCGGCAGCTTTGTCGTTGCCGTCTCCTCAAGGAAGCGCGCTGCCGAGTTAAAGGTGGAAGCCGACGATGAAAAACGCCAGACCCAGGAGATCATCGATTGGTTCTTAAAGAATTACTCTGCAAAAGAGCTGGATGAGCAGCTTCTGATGGACGACCCGGACCTCTCCGGCGAGGAACTGAGTCTCAAGCGCTTCGATCTGATCCAGGATTTCCTCATCACTGGCCGCGACATCCCGGACCAGTCCTATGCAGATTCACTCTGTGAGACGCTGTATGCAAAGCTGTATGATCAGGAATAATTCTCAATTGGTAACTATTCAGTACCTTCATAGTTACGTGCAAAAATCCATTCCAGATCAGCTTCGCTGATGGGATTTTTGCCTTCCAGCCTATGTTTTCTTACGGTCAGCGCAGCAAGTGCGCAGACCTACTGAACAGTTACCTCAATTGTACATAAAAGACTGTCTGACCGATGAACCTAATTCATCAGCCGGGCAGTCTTTTTAATTTTCTTATTCAAATTTCACGATTTCCTTCTTCAGTCTCATCATGATCTTCTTCTCCAACCTCGAAATATACGACTGGGAGATTCCCATGAGATCCGCCACCTCTTTCTGTGTCATCTCCGCCCCATCCTGGCGCTTCAGACCATAGCGCAGCTCCACTATTTTCCTCTCCCTCGGGCTTAAGCGGCTCACCGCATTCTTAAGAAGGTCTTTTTCCACCTCATCCTCCATGTCTTTATAGATCACATCCTCCTCCGTCCCGAGAATATCCGACAGCAGAAGCTCATTCCCGTCCCAGTCCACGTTTAACGGCTCATCGATGGAAACCTCAAGCTTCATCTTGCTGGTCCTGCGAAGATACATCAGGATCTCATTCTCAATACACCTGGACGCATAGGTCGCCAGCTTGATATTTTTCGTCGGATTGAAGGTGTTGATGGCCTTGATGAGCCCAATGGTCCCGATAGAGATCAGGTCCTCTACGCCAACGCTGGTATTGTCAAATTTCTTTGCTATGTAGACAACCAGACGGAGATTGTGCTCGATCAGCTCTGCCTTTGCCTCTTTCTCCTCTTCGGTTCCAAACTTATTTAACGCCTCAGTCTCCTCCTTCAGTGACAGCGGCGCCGGAAGAATATCCGCACCTCCGATATAATGGATCTCCCCCCGCTCCGGACGGATCATCGTGCGGAAACCCATCACTTTTTTTAAACGGAACCGATTTGGCATAGAAATTCTCATAATCATACTCATTCTCTCCTTTTTCTAACTGTTAGTCACCTTCACAGTTATTTTTTCACACATCGTCATTCATACTTCATGGCAATCCCCTATTGCCACAGACACATTTTCCCCTGACACCAGACACTCCGGCAATATCATCGTAAAATCCTTTCCGAAAAACAGAGGTTCCTTCGAAATCGCCACGATCGGACGCTCGATCCAGATACTCCCGTGCTCTTCGGACATGACCTCCATCCGGTCAAAGAGAACTCCCGGCAGCATTCCATTTTCCGTTCCGACAGCCCGGTATGGGATCATAAGGACTCCCGCCTTCTCGCCTAAGAACTCTTTCGCATCCGCCGCCGCGATAATGCTCACCGGCTTTCCCGTCACAGGCTCCACGAGCCGGTTTCCAGAATCCGCCATCGCCGTAAACTCCTTTGACTTTTCGTTCAAAAAAAGCCGGACCTGATACCTCGTTTTCCCGAGCATCGGCCGCTTCACAAGAGCCGCCGCAAAGAAACGGACTCCCAAACAGAAAAATCCCATAAACATCAGGCTTTTCCATCCGGTAAGAAAGCACCGTTCCCGCAGGATCGCCAGACCGCTCTGCAGGATCCCTGCGGATAAAACCAGGACTCCCATTTCCTTTCCACGCCACTTCAAAACTTTCATCCGGGAATATCCGCTATCTGCAGAAGCATTCCTTTTCTCCTGGCACATGGTCTGTTTTCCCGGAAAAGCGATCCAGATCATCAAAAATCCTGTCACCAGCAGTTTCCAAACTTCCCATATCCCAGCAAATACCGGCTGCCCGCCTGCAGGACATCTTCCCATAAGTTCCAGATAAACGCTTCCAGTACTGCAAAGTCCCCCAGCGATCCCGGCGCCCAGAAGTCGTGGGGCCGCTGCCCGCCTTCTCATAAGCACCGCCGCCAGCCATAAGCTCAAAACATCCCGGTACACCTCCTCCAGAAAAAAGATATCGGCGTACCACTCATACTCCACCGGAATCCCCCCTTCCCGGCATCCCTGTCTGATGTTTTCCCATAGTATACCCGTCTTTCCCTCCAGAATTTGTCAAAGCAGAGACGAGAAATTTGAAAACCCATCGGGTCGTTTTAACAGGATCTCCCCTGTTTTTTCATAGAATTAAAAGATTTCCGCAGACATTTGCGGAATACGCGAAAAAAGAAGAAGAAAAAGAAAGCAGATCCGGACATTTTCTGTCGCGATCTGCGGTGAAATTTTAGAAATATTATGTATAAAATTAAAAGAATATTCCAGGCACATTCAATTGTCGCGGGCAGCCTGCATTTTTGCACCAATGTAAAAAGACCTGGAAAAGTTTTCTCTCTTCCAGGTCTCAATATGTTCATAAATTTAATTTCAATATGGCTTGTCCGTCATCAGATTCTTATCTGCGGTTCTTTAAGAAATCCGGGATATTGATCTGGGTCTCGCCGCGCTGTGCCGGACGGTAAACCGGGGCATTTCCAGTCGGGATGTTGTACTTCGGCACGGAAGTCTCTGTTGTAGCTGCTGCCTCAGCCGGAGTCTTTACGGACGGAGCAGTTCTCTGAACCGGAGCCTGCTGAGCCGGTACCTTTGTCTTGTAGTTTGTGAAATCCTTCATTGCGCGCTCAACCGGTGTGTTTGCACCGTGTGCGTCAAGGCCTGTAGCGATAACTGTGATCGTTACCTCGTCCTCCGCGTTCTCATCGTACATAGCACCGAAGATGATGTTAGCGTCATCGCCTGCAAGCTCCTGAACATAGCCGGCAGCCTCGTTTGCCTCGATCAGGCTGATATCACCGGAAATGTTGATGATAACGTGGGAAGCGCCCTCGATGGTTGTCTCAAGGAGCGGGCTGGATACAGCCTGCTTAACAGCCTCAAGTGCCTTCTCGTCGCCCTTCGCCTTACCGATACCGATGTGAGCGATGCCCTTATCTGTCATAACGGTCTGAACATCGGCGAAGTCAAGGTTGATAAGACCTGGTACGTTGATCAGATCTGTGATTCCCTGTACTGCCTGGAGAAGAACCTCATCGGCTTTCTTTAATGCATCCGGCATGGTTGTCCGTCTGTCAACGATCTCAAGGAGACGGTCGTTCGGGATCACGATCAGAGTATCCACTGCGTTCTTTAAGTTCTCGATTCCCTTTAACGCGTTATTCATTCTCTGTCTGGCTTCGAAGCGGAACGGCTTTGTTACAACGCCGACTGTAAGAATTCCCATATCTTTTGCGATCTGAGCGATCACCGGAGCTGCACCGGTACCGGTTCCGCCGCCCATACCACAGGTAACGAATACCATATCTGCGCCCTTAAGTGCCTGGGAAATCTCCTCCTGGCTCTCCTCAGCTGCCTTCTCTCCGATCTCCGGCTTTGCGCCTGCGCCGAGTCCTTTTGTGAGCTTCTCACCGATCTGCATAGCAGTCGGAGCTTTACAGAACTGAAGCGCCTGTTTATCTGTGTTGATACCGATAAACTCAACGCCCATAATATTTTCTTCTACCATGCGGTTTACCGCGTTATTTCCGGCACCGCCGACACCGATCACAAGAATTCTTGCGGCATTCTCTGCC
The DNA here is from genome assembly GCA_902496665.1 of uncultured Clostridium sp. Lineage (GTDB taxonomy): Bacteria > Bacillota > Clostridia > Lachnospirales > Lachnospiraceae > Pilosibacter. Next base: position 5,781 of record CABVBU010000007.1, read on the forward strand.
TCGTTTATCTTAATCTCTAACAAGAATGTCTCCTCCTTTAATATCTATCAATCTATTACATCTGTATTAGCATGGTCATAAAAATCCCAAGTTAATCTAACATATATCATATTTGATTTTTTGAAAAATATCAACCTTTAATTTATGGTTTTTTTGAAAAAAACACTGATTTTCCGCTGTCCCCAGCCTAAGCTTTCTTACGGTCAGCGCAGCAGGTGCGCAGACCTGCTGAATCGTTACTCTAATTCTTCTTCACAAAACGGTACGTCGGGCTGGAATTCGTCTCGTCATAGGTATCGAGATACAGCGTACCCGAAAGTCCTGTGAGCTCCGGCATGATATCGTGAAGCTCCGCGATCTTTCCGTCAAGGCTGTCCGAATTTCCAAGCTCCACCGTGATGTCCCCCATCACAAGCTCTGCCTCGTTGTAGCTGTTATAGTTGATCCGGTCAACCTGGATGTCGCTGACATTTAAGACCTGGGTCAAGTTCAGGATCTCGCCGAAAATATCCTGATCCGCCACCGGAAGCGGCTGGTGCAGGACGATATGTCCGAACTCGAGACCAGCGATCACCGGGACGCCCGGAAGCTGCTCGGAAGAGCTCTCCACGATGATCCCGTCCTTATCGAAGTACATGTAGCTGCTCATGTAGGAGACGCAGCCCACAACGCTCTTCTCAAACACAACGACCTCCACCTTTGTGGGGCTCTTGAAATTGATCTTATATTCCTCGATAAACGGAATGGACTTGTGCTCCTTAAACCGGTTCTGATAATAGCAGAACGCAGAATTTCTGGACCACTTGCCGTCAAATAAGAGCGACTCGATCTGCTCCTTTGTATACTGCTTATTTCCGCTCACTTCCACATCCTTGATCCGTATCGAAAAGACAAGGACGAGAAGAATGACGAGAATCGCCAGGATCACTCCAACGATGATCCCCGTCTTTCTTCCGCCTCTCCTGTTGTACATTCCAAATCCGCTGCTGCTTCTTCTCCCAAAATGGAAATTGAAGCCGCGTCTTCCAAATCCAAGACCTCTTCTTCTAAATAACATTTTCTCTTCACCTGTTATCTGATCACTTGTTCTCACGTAACATCATTGGGACCCGCGCACCTGACACACTGATCACTGGAGGACTATAATCTGGAGCAAAAAGTCCATTGCCACGATCATTACAGTTCATCTTCCTCTATGTCTGCCCCAAGCTTTCTCAAATCTCTTCCGATATCCTCGTACCCGCGCCTTAAATGTCCCCTGTCCGAGATCACGCTGAATCCGTCCGCCGCCAGGGCCGCCACTAAAAGCGCCGCCCCGCCGCGAAGATCCGGCGTCTCCGCAATTCCCGGAACAAGAGGATATCTTCCTCTTACTATGGCTGTATCTTTGTGGACCGATACGTCGGCCCCAAAGGCTGCAAGCCGCATCGCCGCCTCAAACCGTGCCTCATACACGGTCTCTTTAAACCGGCTCTCCCCGCTTCCCGCCGCTTCCGCCGCGAGGAAGACCGACTGAAGGTCCGTCGGAAATCCCGGATACGGTCCGGTATCGATCTCTATTCCAGAAGGGCGCCGTTTCATCGCCATACAGATCCTGGCTTTCGCTCTGGCTGCCCCGGATATCCGGATCCCGGCTCCCATTTTCCGCAGCACCTTTAACGGTTCCACCAGAAGCACCGGCTCCACACCGGTGATCTCGATCTCCCCGCCGGCTGCCGCTGCCGCCGCCAGGTATGTCCCCGCACAGATCCGGTCTCCCGCTGTCACATGGTTCGTAGGAAAGAGCCTTTCCACCCCGTCCACTGTGATAATCCCTGTGCGCTCCCCGGAGATCCTTGCTCCCATGGAACGCAGCAAGCTGCAGAGTTCCGCGATCTCCGGCTCCCTGGCGCAGTTTAGGAGCTTTGTCGTGCCGGATGCCAGAACGGCAGCCATCACCGCATTCTCCGTCGCTCCGACGCTGGGATATGGAAAACGGAATGTTGTTCCACAAAGCTTTTTCGCCTTTGCAATCAGCATTCCGCCATCATCAAGTATCTCTGCTCCCATTGCCCGGAGCACATCCAGGTGAAAATCGATCGGCCGTTTTCCGATCACACAGCCGCCCGGATACCAGGTCATCACCTCCCCGGCCCTGGACAACAGCGGTCCCAAAAGCAGGCTGGAAGACCGCATCTTCCCCACCGACTTCTCGGAGATCACCGTTCCAGAAAGCCCGAAGGCATCGATCTCCAGGACATCGTCCTGAAACGTCACCTGACACCCGAGGTCCCTTAAGATCTCCGCCATGAGGAACACGTCCGAAATTCTCGGAACATTCCGTATCTCGGTTCTTCCCTCTGTCAAAAGACTCGCCGCCATCATGGGCAGCACCGCGTTTTTTGCACCCTGGACTTTTATTTTTCCATGCAGGGGCTTAAGCCCCTGAACTTTAAACACCTGCAAACCGATTCCCCCGCATATGCCGCTATAAAACAGTATATGCAAAAGAATCCATTCTGTTACTGCTGTTCCAGCCTGATCCTGTTGGACACGCTCAGAACCATTCCCATTTCCACCATCAAAAACAGCACCGACGTACCTCCGTAACTTATAAACGGAAGCGTGATTCCTGTGTTCGGAATAACATTCGTAACAACGGCGATGTTCAAAACGACCTGGATCGCGATATGTGCCAGAACACCGGTCACTATCATTGCTCCGAAAAGATCCGGCGCGTTTCCGGCGATGACTAAAAATCTGTACAGCATGAACAGGAACATAAAGATCACGGCTACCGCGCCGAAAAGTCCCAGCTCCTCACAGATCACTGCGAAGATCATATCATTCTGCGGCTCCGGAAGGAAGCTTAACTTCTGGATACTCTGTCCCAGTCCCTTTCCAAGAAGGCCGCCAGAACCGATGGCGTAGAGTCCCTGAAGGACCTGATATCCACCGGATTTCGGGTACGCCTCCGGGTTTTTCCACACCAGGATTCGACTCAGCTGGTAGGAATGGAGGATTCCCGCCTTCTCGAGGGCGATGGCCACCGGAGGCGCGAAGACGATGACGACGATCCCAAGTACCACCGTCACGATGAACGGCCACTTTCTCTTGCACGCGACAAACATCATGACGAAGGCAATTCCGCAGATGATGATACCGGAGCTTAAGTTGTTCATGGTGACAAGAAGTGCCAGAGGTCCGATGAGAACCGCGATCATTCCCCACACCCGCCATTCATTGATCTGCTTTCCAAGTCTCGTGATGAGCACGGCCAGAAGCAGGATCACCACGATCTTTACAAGCTCTGCAGGCTGGAAACGCAGGGATCTTGTTCCCAGCCATCTTTTCTTGCCGTTAACCGCGATTCCCAGTGGTGTGAATGTTACAAGGATCTCGCAGATATAGGATACCACTACTGCCGGAACAGTAAACTTCGCAAAGAAGTGATAGTCGATCTTTGAAATGATCAGCATCAGGATGAATCCAGCCACGGCGATCTGTCCCTGACGCACCATGTAGTAGTTGGACGGCTGCCTGCTCACCTGGGCATTGTAGGCGCTGGAACTGTAGATCATGATCAGTCCGAATACCGTAAGGAAGATGATGACCACTAAGAGATCATAGTCGTAAAAACGGCGTGCTTTCTTTTTCCGTTTTCCCTCTTCCTGTACAGGAGCCCCGTACATCTGCTGCTGCCGCAGCATTTCCTGTCTCTGCTGCATCAGAAGCTGCTCTCTTCGCTGTCCCTCCTGCTGGCGTTTCGCCCGCTCTCTTTCAATCTGCTGACGCTCCACCTGTTCTCCGGACATCTGCTGTCTCTGCATCTGCTGACGCTTTACCTGCTGTCTCTGTACCGCCTGTCTCTGCGCCTGTGCCCTGCCGCCGGATTTTCGAACTTTCTTTCGAGCCACGCTAAGCCTCCATTACAGCGCGTTGACGCATTCCTTAAAGATCCGTCCGCGCTCCTCAAAGTTCTTGAACATTCCCCAGCTTGCGCATGCCGGAGAGAGCAGCACATAATCGCCTGCATTCGCGTAGGAAGCGCATACCTGAACGGCCTCCTGCATGTCTTCCGCGTACATGATATCCGTGATACCATGCTTCTTTGCGCACTCGGCGATCTTGTCTCTTGTCTGTCCAATGAGGACGAGATAGCGGACTTTTCCGTCAAAGCTCTCGATCCACTCGTCATACTCGGAATGCTTGTCATATCCGCCTGCGATTAAAAGTGTCGGTCCCGGCATCGCCTTGATGGCCTGGATTGCCGCATCCGGGTTTGTTCCCTTGGAGTCATTATAATAAGTAACTCCGAAACGCTCTCTTACATACTCGATCCTGTGCTCTACAGCTTTGAACTCCCTGCATGCCTCGCGGATCATATCCATCGGGACGCCTAAATGGATCGCGATGGCAACGGCTGTCATCACGTTCTCGTGGTTATGTCTTCCGATGATGTTTAACTCGTTGACATCGAGGACCTTCTCGTTCTTTCCATCATGACGGTAAACGATGAAATCTCCGTCCATGAAGATGCCCTCATCGAGCTTCTCCTGGCTGCTGAAGTAGAGGACCTTGCACTTTAAGGTCTTTCCAAATTCTCTGAGGACCGGATCCTCATAGTTTAATACGCAGGTATCTTCCTCTGTCTGGTTTCTTGTGATTCCCTCTTTGACCTGGATATAGCACTCCATGGTCTTATGGCGGTCCAGATGGTCCGGAGTGATGTTTGTGATCGCAGACACATTCGGGTGGAAGTCCATGATGGTCTCAAGCTGGAAGCTGGAAACCTCCGCGACGGTAACGGACTCGTCTGTGGTTTCAAGAGCGTGAGCGGTGTACGGATCACCGATGTTTCCTACTACGAATACGCTCTTATAGAACTTTCTCATGATCTCGCCTGTGAGGGCTGTCGTTGTTGTCTTTCCGTTTGTACCTGTGATAGCTGCAAGTTTTCCCTTTGAGCAGTGGTAAGCAAGCTCGATCTCACTCCAGATCGGGATCTTCGCCTCGTCGATCACCGCAACGAATGGTGCCTCAAGCGGAATACCAGGGCTGATGACGCATAACTCCACACCCATAAGGTCTGTCTTCTTCAGTTCACCGAGAACGATCGTCACCTTCGCGCCCTCATCAAATTTTGCTTTCAGCTTCTCTTCGGAAAGCTTCTCATTTCCATCATAAAGAACCACTTCGCCGCCCTGGGCAAGCAGAAGCTTCGCGGCAGAAATACCGCTGATTCCTGTTCCTGCAACTAATACTTTCTGTGACATGGTTTCTCCTCCTATATACTCGTAATGAATGACCGCTCAGCCTGCTATTTTCCTGCGCATGTCTGAACATTTACCCTAATTATAATCCCATGTAGGCAACCAGGCAAAGGATCGCCGTAACGATCGAAAATACTGCGACAACTCTCGTCTCGGACCATCCGCAAAGCTCGAAATGGTGGTGGATCGGAGCCATCTTGAAGATTCTCTTCCCGCCAGTCTTTTTAAAGTATGTGACCTGAATGATGACGGAGAGGACCTCCACCAGGTAGATCAGGCCAACGATGGCGATAAAGATCGGCATCTGCATCATGAACGCGCTGGATGCCACGAAACCGCCGAGGGCCAGGGAACCTGTGTCTCCCATGAACACCTTCGCCGGATATACGTTGAACAGTAAAAAGCCTAACAGACTTCCCACAACGGCACCTGTGATCGGGCTGATCCCGCTGTTTTCTCCGATGGCAACCACAGTGAAGAATGTCGCCACAAGGATCGTAACACTTGTGCAGAGACCGTCAAGGCCGTCTGTAAAGTTTACACCGTTGTCGGTTCCGAGAACGATAAAGAATACCGCCGGAATAAACAGCCAGCCGAGATTCAGATAATATCCATTTTCAAATCCGCCAGTGAACGGGATCAGCATTCCTGTTCCCACTTCTCCGGAAGTCATCAGATAGTAGGTGAAAATTCCCGTGATGATGAACTGACCGATGAGCTTCTGGATCGGGTTTAAACCTTCCGAACGCTTCATGACGATCTTGATGTAGTCATCCAGGAAACCGATGATTCCGAATCCCACCGTCACGAAGAGGATCGGGATGATCCGCGGATAGCTCTTAATGTAAAATAAGGATGTGATCACGATCGCCGTGAGGATGATGAGTCCTCCCATCGTCGGTGTTCCCTGTTTCTTTAAATGGCTCTGCGGACCGTCATCGCGGACCTGCTGTCCGAATTTCAGCCGGTGAAGAAATGGAATGATCACCGGGCAGAGCGCTGCGCTGATTGCGAAGGCGATAATGATCGCCAGAATTGTCTCATTTACCATGCTGAACCTCATATTTTCCTGCTGCACCTCATACTTCCTATGTAAATTGACATGCCGTCTTCCGACAGCACCATGAAAGCCAGCTGTTCCGCGCCTTCGGCGCTCCCACAGCTGCCGCCTGACAACATTTCATAGCGTAAATAGTATACGTCCTTTTTTCCCAATAATCAATCAGAACATTTGATACAAAGACCAAAAGACCTAAAATTGTTACTGTACACGGGTAGGAATTTTCTGAACTGAAAATTCCGTACAATACAGTGGTGGTAGTGGATTTTGCCGATTCGGAATGCGAAGCATCGGCAAAATCAGTTACTGTTTGCGCAAAGCGTGAACAGTAACCTGAAATTCTCCTGCCATCTGTGCTCACATCCACACAGAACGCCGAGGGATTCAATATTAATCCGTCTCCGAAACCGGCGTGATATCCAGATACGGCAGAATATTTGAAAAAATATCCGCCACCACTGGTGCCGCAATGGTACCGCCGTAATAGATCCCCACCGGTTCGTCGATAGTGATCAGCGCGATAACCTGGGGATCATCAGCGGGCGCAAATCCTAAAAATGAAGAAATATATTTCTTTAAGCTTCTCGGCAGCTTCTCCGATGTCGCCGTCTTTCCGCCGACCCGGTAACCTGGAAGCTTCGCCCGCTTTCCGCTTCCTTCCGCCACTACCTGCTCTAAAATATACCGCATGGTCTCGCTGGTAGTTTCCGACACGACTCCCATCCGCTCCGGATAAGAAAACTTCTGGTAAAATGTCCCATCCGTGCTCTCCACATTCATCGCGAAGTGGGGCGTGATCCGCCTGCCCCCGTTTATGATGGAGGACGCCGTCGTGATGAGCTGGATCGGCGTGATCTGAAAGGACTGTCCAAAGGAGACGGTAGCGAGCTCCACAAGTCCCATATTTTCCTTCTTGTGCATGATCGTCGCCGCCTCGCCGGGGAGATCGATCCCGGTCTTTCCGAGAAGCCCGAACTGTTCGAAATAATGATAGAACGAATCCACGCCAAGTCTCGCGCCAACGTCGATAAACACCGGGTTACAGGAGTTCATGGCTCCCTGTAAAAATGTCTCTCCTCCATGTCCACCGACCTTATGGCAGCGGATCTTCCGGTCTTCCACGATCCGGAATCCCGGGCAGGAGAACTTGTCATCCAGATGGACCACTCCCGCCTCCAGCCCTGCTGCGGCGGTGATGATCTTAAACGTGGAGCCGGGCTCGTAGGTATCGTTGATGCAGCGATTCCGCCACATCTTATTTCTCGCGTCCTGGAGCTCCGTCCCAGTGAGTCCGCCGCTTTCCATATTCAATGTGAACGGATCGTTTAAATCAAATTCCGGGGCATTCACCATGGCATAGATCTCCCCATTCTGGGGATTCATGACGATCACGGAGACTGCCTTCGCGCCTTTCTTCTCAATGACCTGGTACGCCGCCTGTTCCGCGTACTTCTGGATATTCACATCCAGGCTCACGGTCAGGGTATTTCCGGGCACCGGCTCCACCCGCTCCTCCGCGGCATTCTGGAGTTCCGTGCCTTTCGCGTCGGAGATCGTCAGTATCAGACCATCCCTGCCCCTTAAGTACTTCTCATACATGACCTCTAGGCCGATGATCCCCTGATTGTCCGCCCCGGTGAATCCCAGGACCTTTGAGGCGAGACTTCCGTAAGGATAATATCTCTTATAATCCTCGTCGACCTTCACGCCGGAGAGCCCGAGATTCATGATCTCGTCCCCCACCGACTTCTCCACATTTGTCCGGATGATCTCCCTGGAAGACCACTTTTCTACCTTTTTCCGGACCTCCGTCTCTGGAAGCTCCAGGATCCGCACCAGCTCCCGGATCACCTTCTCCGGCTCCGTCATCTGATTGTGAATCACGGACACGGTGCAGACCGTCCGGTTCGCGGCGATCACAGTGCCATTCCGGTCCACGATCCCACCCCTGGCAGCCTTGATGGTCCGCTCCCTCTCATGGAGCTCATCTGCCATCTTGCTGTAGTGGTCCGACCTCGCGATCATCAGGAATCCCAGCTGGGCGCACAGCCCCACCATCAGAAGCGCTGAGATCAGAAAAACGATAAAAAGCTTCTTTCTGTGATGTGTCAGAAATTCCGCCATGCCAAAACCTTCATCTTAAAAGTCTTGGTAATTAATATACGGGACTTCCCGTTTCCTCATGCACGGATTTTATTACATTGCAAGAAATCCGGCCAGCGCCCTCTTCGCCCCGGCCATTCTCTCCTCAAACTGCGGATAGAACTCCTCTTCCTTATTATAAGGAATCAGATAAAACTGTTTAATGAGATAAAGACTCACGGTCTTCGCCGCCTGCCCAGAGGTGTCTTTTCCGATCACCCGCTCCAGATCCTTTAAAAAGTAATGCCAGGTACAGACAAACTCATCATACCGCTTCGGCTCCGGCATATCGATCCATTTTTTAACCTTCACCTTGGCCCTGGTCTCCTTCGCGCACTCATAGACCTGCAAAAAATACTTAAAACCGCCATCCTCATAAATTCTTCCAAGCGGAAACAGACGGCAGATACCAGGGCGGTACGCATGGATCCTGCATCGTCCATTCTGGTCTAAAAAGGAACAGGCCTCCTCCTCCCCCGCCATCTTGAGGTTCGGGAGAATGATCCCATCCACCACATTAAGTTCCAGAGGTCCCGCAAGAAGCGCCTCAAAGGTCTTCCCTGTTCCCGCCGTCATGCGGTACGCGTCAAAAGGATCGAGAACCACGGAGGTTCCCATCCCGGTACAGCAGGCATGGCAGCCCTCGCACCCGGCGCAGTCCGCCTTCACCATATCATCCAGGCTATAGAGTTTTCCGTCGGAAACCTCCGCCATATCCATCTCTCTGTTCATGATCTTCTCCTATTATTTCCCATATGTAATTGTTCAGCACCCTCACCTGCAGAACCTGACACCGTCAGCTTCTTCCAGATGCAGGCAACAGTTACCCTATATACTAATTTGTGCAGGAAAACGCTTATGCAAGCAAGCTTGCAGCACATTTTTCTGCACAAATATAAATCACCCATGACCCAACCGTCAGCAGATTACTGCGCGGCCTGCGTTGTCTCCTCCGCTCCATTTCCCATGGTCTCAGTCTCCTGGACCGATTCCATGCTCTGGGCTTCGCCCGCACTCTCCGCCGCAGATTCCGATCCGTCGGACGGCATATCGTCCGGAAGGCCAAGACCGTCATCATACGGGATCACTTCTTCCTCCGGCGCAGGCTCCGTCTGGATCACATTTCCTTCCGCATCCGTCGGTGCCTCAGTCTCCGCCTCGGTCTCTCCGGTTCCAGGCTCCAGTCCGCCCGCATTGTTGTTCGTGATCCCCTCGTTCTGATCCGCAAGACTTGCATCCTCCGTCGTCGTATCCGTATCTGGGAACACATTTAAGTATGGAAGCGCTTCCGCCATGATCTTCTGGAAGACCTCTGTGGCGAAAGTGCTGTGCGCCTGCTCTTTGCCCGGAAGATTCGGGGTATCGATGACCACGTACACAAGAAGCTGCGGGTCATCTGACGGCGCGAAACCGCAGAAAGATACGAGATAATTGTGGGCGGAACGCGGAAGCTTCTCCGCCGTTCCCGTCTTTCCGCCCACCTTATATCCGGCAACACGTCCCGCCTTACCGGTTCCCTCCTCATCGTCGACTGTCATAAACAGGGCGTGTCTGATAAAGTCACTGGTGGACTGGGAAACAGTCTCCCGCACCAGATTCGGCTCTATCTTCTTCACAACAGAACCCTGATCATTTAAGATCTGCTTTACCACATGGGGTTCATAGTAGGAACCGCCGTTGATGACAGACGCGAATGCCGCCGCCATCTGGATCATTGTGCTGTTATAGCTCTGTCCGAAAGAGTTTACCGCAAGGTCCGTCGGACCCATATTGTCCGCATTGTAGATCAGTCCATATGCCTCGCCCGGAAGATCGATTCCGGTCTTCTGACCCATGCCGAATAATTTCTGATATTTTGCAAACCGCTGTACTCCGAGCTTCGCCGCGATCTGCATCATGGCATCGTTGCAGGATTTCATTAAGGACTGCTCCAACGTCAGGATTCCGTGTCCATAGATATTGGAACATTTGATCCTGTAGCCGCCGACATCCTGTCCGCCGTCGCAGAGAAATGTATCATTCTGACTGATGACGCCTTCCTCAAGCCCCGCCGCAACTGTCATCGGCTTCGCCGGGGAACCTGGCTCGTAAGTATCATTTACACAGAAATTTCTCCACATCTGGTTCCAGGCATCCATCCTGCCCTCATCCGTCATGGCCGCGATCTCTTCCTGAGAATAGGCATAGCTCAGATCTCTCGGATTATTTAAATCGAATCTGCGGTTCGAGGACATTGCGAGGATCTCACCGTTTCTCGGGTCCATGGCGATGACAGCCGCCGTCTTGCTTCCAATCCCGCTCATCCATTCGTCGATATATTTTTCCACGATCCTCTGGATATTCACATCGATGGTGGAGACGATGGTATTTCCATTCTCAGCGGATTTAATGACCTTCTCCATGTTGGACTCGTCATCCAGGTATCCATACTCTCTCCCGTTTGTTCCGGTGAGCTGGTCGTTGTAATACTGCTCAATTCCGCCGCTTCCCTGTTTTCCGTTATCGTAGGAGAATCCCACCACATTGCAGGCCAGGGTATTGTACGGATAAAATCTCCGGTACTCATCCTCGAACCAGACGCCCTTGATCTTCTTTCCGCTGTCTTCCTTTGACTTCGCGTAGGCATCATTCAGCTCTTTCTTTTTTGCCTCAAATTCTTCCTTCTTGTCTGCGGAGATCTGTTTCTCGTAAGGCACATAGTAGGAATTTTCATTGGCGGAGATCGTCGCCAGAATATCTGCCCTGTCGTATCCGAATACCTCACAGAGGGCGGACACCGTCGGTTCCAGGTAGTTCTCTTTATCCTGGTTGATCTGGTTCGGATCCAGGATCAGGTTGTAGACCTTCTCACTGGTGGCCAGATATGTTCCGTTCCTGTCCACGATATCGCCGCGGCGGTACGGGATCGTCCGGCTGTCGTAGGAGGAATGCTGGTTCAATACGATCTGGGTGTAGTCTTCGTTTTTATCCTTGATCATCCGGTACAAAACAACGACAAGACCAAACAAAGCCAGCGTCGTTACGAGAACCGTAACCGCCAGCTTTTCTTTCATACTCATAGTAAAAACTCTTTTATTATTACCGTTCCGGGATGTCTTCATACTGTCTTACATACTCGCTTTCCGTCTTATTGTATAAGCGGACCTGGTCCTTATTGGCATAAACCATTCCCAATTCCTCAGTCGCTACCTTATACACATAATCCAGGTCCACCGACGTGTTGATCCTTGTGAGAAGGGCGTCGTTGTCCCCTTTCAGCTTTTCAATACTCTCTTCCAGACTCTCGATGTGATTCAGTCTCGCTGTGACGGAAGACTGAAGCTTTAAATAACTTACACAGATATACAGGGTACAGATCACTGCCACTGTCAGTAATAATACAGAAAAAAGGTTCATCTGAAGCGCTCTTTCCTGATTTCTCCGAACTGTAACGGTATGGGATAAATTCCGCTTCTGCTGGTGTCTTCTCTCCTGCTCCTCATACTGCGGAGCACGCTCGACTTTACGGACGGTATTTCCCTCTATATATTCTCCTGTCTGTGGGACTCTTCTCCGTCTCCTTGCTGCCATACCATCACTTCCTTTCTAAAAAACAATTTCTCAGCTTCTCTCAAACACGCGAAGCTTTGAACTCTTTGATCTTCTGTTCTCTTCCAGTTCTTCTTCTGACGGGATGATCGGTTTTCTCGTCACAACGCGGCCCTTGCTCTTTCTTCCGCATACGCACACCGGGAAATCCGGCGGGCAGATACACGGGTTCTCATTCGTGCGGAATCTCGTCTTTACGATCCGATCCTCCAGGGAGTGGAACGTAATGATCGACAGGCGTCCGCCTGGATTCAACAGGTCGATCATCGTGTCGATGGAATCATTCAATACGTCAAGCTCATGGTTTAACTCGATCCGGATCGCCTGGAACGTCCGTTTTGCCGGATGTCCGCCCTCAGCACGGATCTTTGCAGGAATCGCGCCTCGGATGATCTCCGCAAGCTGCAGTGTCGTCTCGATCGGATGGATCTCCCGCTCTCTGACGATGTGCTTTGCGATATTCTTTGCAAAACGATCCTCACCGTAATCGCGGATAATTTTATAAAGCTCCATCTCACTGTAGCCATTTACGATATCCGCCGCGGTCTTATCATTTCTCTGGTCCATTCTCATATCAAGCGGGGCGTCCTCCCTGTAGGAGAATCCACGGTCTGCCGTGTCTAACTGGTAGGAGGACACGCCAAGATCCAGGTAGATGCCGTCCACCTTCTCGATTCCAAGGTTAAAGAGCACTTCCCGGATATTCTTGTAGTTGCTTCTCACGATCGTTACTTTATCTTTAAATGGGAGAAGACGTTCTGTCGCCGCCGCGATCGCGTCCGCGTCCTGGTCGATACCGATCAGGCGGCCGTTTTCGCCGAGTCTCCGTGATACTTCGTATGCATGTCCACCGCCGCCTAAGGTTCCATCCACGTAAATTCCGTCGGGTTTTACGTTCAGGCTGTCGACGGTCTCCATCAGCAGAACTGATTTGTGTTCAAAAATCATATGCCAAGACCTTCCATATTTTCTGCAATTTCTTCCATGTCATCGTAGACATTCTTCTCGTTCCATACCGCCTTGTTCCAGATCTCGATCCGGCTTCCAACGCCGACTAAGACGACGTCTTTTTCCAGCTTCGCGAATTCTCTTAAAACAGAGGGGATCAGGATTCTTCCCTGCCTGTCCACCTCGCAGGCGCAGGCACCAGCCAGGAAAAATCTCGAAAACTTTCTGGCATTGGCATTCGTAAGAGGAAGTGCGTGGAGCTTTTCCTCAAAGGATTTCCACTCGGAATTTTCGTACACGAAGAGACACCCATCCAATCCCTTTGTAACAACGAACTCATCGCCCAGCTGCTCACGGAATTTGGAAGGGACGATCAGACGGCCTTTTGCATCGATTGTATGACTGTACTCTCCAATGAACATTATTCACTCCTGTGATCATGCGGCCCATAGTGATCTACTTCTCCACCATTTTAAACCACTTTTATCCACTTTCCACCACTTCTAATGTAATCTTAGTACATTTAGATTAAAATAGCAAGGAATTTTTCACTTTTTCATGTATAAAACAAGGGTCACTGTTCACGCCTTGCGCAAACAGTAACTGATTTTGCCGATGCTTCGCATTCCGAATCGGCAAAATCCACTACCACCACTGTATTGTACGGAATTTTCAGTTCAGAAAATTCCTACCCGTGTACAGTAACAAACAAGGTTCCATTTTATGGAAATCTTCCTATAAAACGCGAAAAAGCCGCCTTTTCAGGCAGCTTATCCGCATTTTATCTGGAGTATATTCGATTTTTATGTACTGCGGACCCCTTAGTATCCCGCGTCCATATACTGTTCGATCAGCCGGTCAAGTTCCACACTGTATCGATAGATCAGATCATAGGACTCCTTTCCATCAATACTTCCGTTCAATCGTTTTCTCGCTTCCTCGATCTGATTTACCAATTCTTCCCTGCTCTCCATATCAGTTTGCTTCCTTTCCCTGGACGAAAGCCTTTCTCCTGTTGTAAATAAGGATCACAAGAGATACGGTCGCCAGCACAACAGACAACGCCTGGGATACCGCGATCTGGGTACCCGGTATCAGGAGAGAATCCGTTCTCAGTCCTTCGATCCACGCTCTTCCGATTCCATACCCGGCCAGATAGATACAAAGCATTTCCCCTGTGAACGTTTTCCGCTTGCGGAACCAGAGCATGAACATCAGGAGACCGAAGTTCCAGAGGGACTCGTAGAGGAACGTCGGATGGACCTGAATGTACTCGATTCCATTGTCCAGGATCAGATGGTCGAGGAGATTTTGTGAGATCATGCTCTCATTCACAATGCTGCGTCTGATCCGCATGGCAAACAGACAGTCTGTGTAGCGGCCGAAGGCCTCGCAGTTGATAAAGTTACCCCATCGTCCGATCATTTGTCCGGTTATAAGTCCAAGGCATGCGCTGTCTGCCATGGACAAAAAGGAAAGGTGGCGTTTCTTTGTAAAGACAAGCAGCGTCAGGATTCCGGCAATCACTCCGCCGTAGATCGCAAGTCCGCCTTTCCTCAAGTTCACGATCTCCATCAGGTGGTCCTTGTAGTAGGCCCACTGGAAGAAAACATAGTAGATCCGCGCTCCGATGATGGAAAAGATAATTCCGTAAAGTGCGAAATCAAGGTAAATATCTGGATTCTGTCCCCTGCGCTTCGCATCGGACTGGGCAACACAGAGTCCTAAGATCATGCCGATCCCGATGATCAGTCCGTAGTACGCAAAGGATATTCCTCCGATTGAAAAGCTCTTCACCATGTGGGGAATCGAGATCCCCAGGTGAACGAAGCTTACATCTGCTCCTGACATTGATTCTGTTCTCCTTTTTTCTTTGGTGAGTTTTATTTTACTCCGAAAAGCGGCAAAAAGCAAACAGATTCGCTTGACAGTCCTCGTGTTTATTCGACAGAAATCCAGAACATTGCTTTTTAGTATCTGTTCCATGTATTTCCTCTATTTCTTCACCAAATTTTTCTAAATTATAAAATTTTCACACTTTTATTGACTTTAATTTTATAAAATTTTATACTTAAATTATCTAATTTCAAAAAAATGTGCCTCATCATTTTCTTTTTTAAATGCATTTACCCGAGATGCCCTACTTCTTCACGTGAGGGCACATCATACTACAGAATTTTATAATTGAACCGCCGTCTCCACCTTCCCGAGGAAACGTTTCTGCGGTCCCGCATTTATTTTGACCCTAAAAAGGAGGAACCATCCATGGATATTCAGATCTTTCTAGATGAATTGAAAAAATATGAAGACTCAATGCTCATAACACGCCGTGATCTCCACAAACACGCGGAGACCGGCTGGCAGGAATACCGTACCACTGCTCTTTTAATTAAAAAATTAAAAGAATATGGAATCCCCATAAAATATGGAAAAGAAATCATCAACAAGAAGTACCTCTGGTCTTATCCGTCTGAAACAGTCCGAAAAAACGCCATCGACCGTGCGCTGAGCGAGGGCGCTGACCCGGAGATCATAAAGGAGATGGACGGCTTTACCGGTCTCTGCGCTGTGATCGAGACTGGAAAGCCAGGTCCAGTGCTGGCGCTCCGCTTTGATATCGACTGCAATGATGTCACCGAGAGCACCGACATGGACCGCCCGCCGGTAAAAGGCGGTTTCTGCTCGATCCATGACGGATGCATGCACGCCTGCGGCCACGACGGACATGCATCTCTCGGACTTCACACCTGTATCGCGCTGAACGAGATCAAGGATGAGCTCTCCGGAAGCATCAAGGTTATCTTCCAGCCGGCGGAGGAAGGTGTCCGGGGTGCCCAGTCTATCGCGGAGGGCGGAATTCTTGACAATGTAGATTATTTTCTCACCGGTCATCTCGGAATGGGATGGAATACAGGTTCTCTGGTGGCTCTCTCCAGAGGATTCCTCTCCACGACGAAAGTGGACGCAGAATTTAAGGGAATGTCCGCCCACGCAGGAATGTCCCCGCAGGATGGAAAGAACGCGATCCTCGCGGCATGCTCGGCTACACTGGCCATGCACACCGCCTGCCAGGATTCCAGAGGCGCCTCCCGCATCAATGTGGGGACGATCCAGGGCGGCAGCGGACGAAATGTGGTTCCCGCTGAGGCTGTGATCCGCTTTGAGACCCGCGGTGAGACGGCGGATATCCAGGATCTGGTTCTCAAAAAGGTCATGCATGCCGTAAAGGGAGCTGCGGAGATGTTCGACTGTTCCGTGGATACAAAGATCATGGGCAGCGCATCCAGCGCCGACAGCGACCCTGAAATGGAACCATTCATCCACGCGGGTGCTGCCAGAGTCGCCGCCATCACCGACTATGTAAAGGAAGCTGCTTTCTCCGGCTCCGAGGACGCCACCTACCTGATGGCCAAGGTCCAGTCCCACGGCGGAAAAGCCGCCTACATGTGCATCGGCTCCACCATCGCCGCTCCTCATCACAATGATCACTTTAACTTTGACGAGGCATCCCTGCTTACGGGACTGCGGCTGTACGTCTCCACGGCGTGGGAGATCCTGCATAAGTAATTTTACAGCGGATACTTAAAAAAAGGATCTGCCTTGACACACTCCCGCGCCCGCGCAGCCGCTTGCGGCAATCTGGATCTTCGCTCGAGTGCGAATCAAAAAACAAAGCCATGGAACAATTATTTTACATGTTCCATGGCTTTTATTTTTTTCGTATAAAATCAACTCTGTCTGGAAATTATACGTTGAAACGGAATAATACGACATCTCCGTCCTTCATCACGTAGTCCTTACCTTCCATACGGACAAGTCCTTTTTCCTTCGCTCCGTTGTAGGAACCGCAGTCTAAGAGATCCTTGTAGTTTACAACCTCAGCCTTGATAAATCCACGCTCGAAATCGGTGTGGATCTTTCCTGCTGCCTGCGGTGCTTTTGTGCCGACCTTGATGGTCCAAGCACGTGTCTCCTTCTCTCCTGCTGTCAGGTAGCTGATGAGACCGAGGAGACGGTAGCTTGCCGCGATCAGCTTGTCAAGTCCAGACTCCTTTAATCCAAGATCGTCTAAGAACATCTTCTTCTCATCGTCATCTAACTCGGAGATCTCCTCCTCGATCTGCGCGCACACAACAAACACTTCGCTGTCGTTCTCAGAAGCGAACTTGCGGACAGCCTGTACATGCGGATTGGAAGCGCCGTCATCGGCAAGATCATCCTCACCGACGTTTGCAGCGAAGATCACCGGTTTCCATGTAAGAAGATCTAAGGAAGCAACGAATGCCTGCTCCTCCTCGTCCTCGCACTCGAAACTCTTTGCAAGGTTACCGTTCTCGAGGTGTTCCTTCACAGCCTTTAAGATGTTTAACTCCTTCGCAAGTGCCTTGTTGGAAGCTGCGCCCTTGCCCATCTTCGCGATACGGCGGTCGATGACCTCGATATCGGAGAAGATCAGCTCTAAGTTGATAGTCTCGATGTCGCGGAGCGGATCAACGCTTCCGTCTACATGGATAACGTTCGGGTCCTCGAAGCAGCGGACAACGTGAACGATAGCATCCACCTCACGGATATTCGCAAGGAACTGGTTTCCGAGTCCCTCACCTTTGGATGCACCCTTTACGAGACCTGCGATATCTACGAACTCGATCACAGCCGGTGTGATCTTCTCGGAGTTATAAAGATCTGATAAGAGTTTTAAACGAAAATCCGGTACCGGAACAACGCCCACGTTCGGGTCGATGGTACAGAACGGATAGTTTGCGGATTCAGCGCCCGCCTTTGTCAAAGAGTTGAATAATGTACTTTTACCTACGTTCGGCAGGCCGACAATGCCAAGTTTCATGGTAATTTTCCTTTCTAAACCTTTATGCGCGAAAATATGGTTTTTACATGATTTAATGTGATCCCATACGACCACAAGTGTATTTAGCATAGCACAAAACATGCGGAAAAGGAAGGGACTTTCCGCAAAAAAGGAGCCAAAAAGAGTTCATCCGATCAATTTTTTCTGACCGGATATATCTTTTTGACTCCATCAATGCTTTTTATCTTTGTCTCCGAACTAGTTTCCTGTCAGAAACATATCTCCATTTTCCACTGCTCTGTTGACAGACCCAGCCTGGAAACACTATTTTTCTTCCGGCTTAGTCGTCTAAGTCTTCCTCGCTTACGATCTCATCGTACTCCGCTGTATCAAGGAACTCGTCGAAGGCGTCCGCAACGATCTCGTACTCCTCGTCGCTCTCGATATTCTGGATATCCGGATTGCCCTCTGCGTCCTCTGTGTAGCGGTATAAGTAGACCTCTCCGTCCTCAGCCTCATTGCCGTCTAACGGGAGAAGCGCAATATATTCCTTATCAGCCGCCTCGAAGATCGTAAGAACCACGCACTCTAAATCTGTTCCATCATCCAGTGTCAGAGTAACTGTCATCTCTTCGTCGTTTGCTGCGTCCTGGTTCATATTTTTGTCCTTTGCCATAACCTCAATATTCCTCTCATTTCCGGCAGTGTGCCGTTGATTGACAGCCGTTTTTTCTGCGGCCGCTGTTTTTTATAGAATACCAGTAAATATCCATAAAATCAATAGAAATAATTGCCTAAATCCACTACCATCACTGTATTGTACGGAATCTCCAGTCCAGAAAATTCCTACCCAGGCACAGTAACATCAGTATTCTACTCCGCGTCGTGCCATGATTCCCTTGTCAAACGGATGCTTTCTCTTGCAGATCTCCGACACATAGTCCGCCGCCCCAAGTAACGCCTCCGACGGGTTCCGCCCCGTAAGGACAATTTCCAGCCCATCCGGCTCGCCCTTTTTCGGCCGCTTTTCCAGAAAATCCAGGACATCCTTTTCCGGTACCATCCCGTAATTTACCGCCGCCATGATCTCGTCAAAGACCACAAGATCCGCGTTTTTCGCCAGCTCCGCCGCCTCAAAAAACAGATTTCTGTTATAATCCGCGCACTCTCTTTTCGTCTCCTCATCCATGGACCGGACAAAGCCAAAGTTCTTCCGGCACGGGATCAGTGTCACCTCCGGAAGTTTCTTTAAGATCTCCACTTCCCCGGAGTTATCCGTCTTTAAAAACCGCGCGATCACGACACGCCTACCGCTGCCCGCTGCCCGGACCGCAAGCCCTATCGCGGCGCTGGTCTTTCCTTTTCCGTCACCACAGTAAATATGGACAAGTCCCATTTGTCTCCTCCATTCTTCATGCATTCACAGCAGGAAAGAACTGTTCTCTGCTGTGGTGCCTTTCCGGCGGCCTAAGCCGCAATGACTCTGGCTCCTCTCTGAATCCTCTACAAACCTGCTTCCCCGATAAACCTCGAAACATCCGTCTTTCTGTGATATCGCTCCCGCACCGCCGCCACATGGAGCCGGTCCTTTGCGCGGGTCAGGGCCACATAAAACAGCCGCCGCTCCTCCTCGATATCCGCCGGGAGTCCTGCCTTATGGTGCGGAACGATCCCTTCATTCACATCCACCACGAACACCACCGGATATTCCAGCCCCTTCGCGCTGTGCATCGTGGACAGTGTCACCCGGTCTTTCGCTTCCTTGGTCTCTTCGAGACTCTGCTTTTTCAATTCTTCCTCGTACCGTGCAGCATGTTCCTTCCATGCCTCGAAGGTCTCAAACTCCGCCGCACTCTCCGCCAGCTTGTCCGCCGTCTCGAAAAGTTCCTCCGGTTTCATTCTCCGGAACTCCGCGTAGGACCTGAGATAATCGTCATATCCGATGACCTTGCGGATATAGTTCACCGCTGCCACAGGTTTCAGCCTCGACATGGTCCTGAGATCCGCCTCCAGGTCGCAGATCCGGTCCTCCATCCAGTCCCTGTCCTGATAAAAGGACTTTAACCGGTCGAAGGACACCGTCGGCGTATCAAAGGCGTCCCTGCTGAAATACCGGTTCGGACGGTTCATGATCCGGTAGAAATCCGACCGTTTCCTGCTGCCCGCCGCGATCTCCATGTAGGCAAAGAGGTCCTTCGCGATCCAGTGGCTATAGAGGTTCGGGATCACATCCCGGAGCTGAAAGGGAATATTGTATCCCATGAGCCGCTCCGCCATCAGCCCGGAATTCGCCCCGGTGCGGAACAGCACCGCGATCTCGTTCCATGTGTACCCGGCGTCATGGTACGCCCGGATACTCTGGGCCACCGTGTCCATCTCATGTCCCGGATTGTCAAAGACTCTGAAATCCACCGGCCGCCCTGATCCCCGGAACGGCTCCAGTTTCTTCTCAAAGCGAACCTTATTGTGCCCGATAAGCTTCAGCGAAGTCTCCACGATCTCCTTTGTGGACCGGTAGTTTGTTCCAAGAAGAACTCTCCTCGTCCCCGGAAAATCCTTCTCAAATCCCAGCATGATCTCCGGCTTCGCCCCGCGGAACCGATAGATGGACTGGTCATCATCCCCGACGATAAAGAGGTTATTTTCCGGCAGTGCTAACATCCGCACCACCTGGTACTGCAAAAGATTGATGTCCTGGAATTCGTCAACCAGAATATACTTGAATTTTTTCTGCCAGGCAGCCAGGATGTCTTTCCGCTCCGTGAACAGCTCATGGCACATGACGAGCATATCGTCGAAATCGATCTTTCCCGTCTGCTTCAGCATCTCATCGTACCCGTCATAGAGCTTCTTAAACCACTCTTCCGGGCAGTTCTGGGAATAGTAGTATTTTAAGTCAAGGCGCTCGCCCTTCACGTAGCTGATCTCGTTGATGATGGAGGAGATAAACTCCGCCTCGTCCTCCACCTCCATCCCGGACTCATCGAGAAACTTTTTAAAATACTGCCGCTTTTCCTCCCCGCTGATCACATTTCCGGCTGGAAAGCGGTACGCCCACTTTAAGATGTGGTAAAAGACGGAATGGAAGGTTCCGAAACTCACACGGCTGCCCGCGGCTTCCAAAGAATTTCCGGCTCCTTGCGAGCGCTGCCTGGCCTCGGCTGCACTCTGTTGGCTTTTTTCCGGCCTGTGCAGACTCCATCCGTTTTTCGGCAGGTGATCATCTTTCTTCCCCGCCTTTCTCCGCTTTTCATCTTCCTCCCGCGCCAGCCTGAGAAACCGCTCCTTCATCTCCGCGGCCGCCGCTTTCGTGAACGTAATGACAAGAATGCCGGAGGGGTCAACGCCCGCCTCCAGCAGTCTCTTGATTCTGTGTGTAATTACTGTCGTCTTTCCGGACCCTGGACCCGCGAGGACCATCATCGGTCCATCCCGGTGCTCCAGGGCCGTCATCTGTGCTTTATTAAAATCCATATTTATCCATTCCGGTCAGGTTTCTGTCTGTTTCTGCCCGGTCCGCCGCATGATCGTATTGCAGTTTTGCGACTGTTCAGTCCTCTCACAGTTACGCGATTTACAAATTACTCAGCAGCCTCCAACAGCTCAATTCCCTTCTTAATACGAGCCAGGGATTCCTCTTTTCCGATGATCTCCATGATCTCGGTAGCGCCTGCCGGTGTCATCTGTTTTCCAGATACCGCTGTACGGATCGGCCACATAACGAAACCAGTCTTTACACCCTTATCGGCAACATACTTGGAAAGAGTCTCAAACAGGGCATCATTGCTGAAGTCATCCTGTGCCTCAAGGATCGGAAGAACCTCCTTTAATGTCTCTAAGGAGTTCTCCTTTGTTGTCTTCATCTTCTTATGGATATACATATCCGCACTGTACTCCGGCATCTCCTCGAAGAAGTCGACCTGATCCGCGATATCGCACAGTGTCTCGATTCTTGTCTTCACCATTCCGGCAATCTTCTTTAAGTCTAACGGTTTCTTGATCGCAGCCTCAAGGTACGGCTTTGCAAGCTCGAAGAACTTCTCATCGTCCATCTTCTTGATGTACTCGCCGTTCATCCAGCGAAGCTTTGTCATATCGAAGACAGCCGGGGACTTGCTCATATTGTGGTAGTCGAACGCTTTTACGAGCTCCTCAAGAGTAAAGAACTCCTGGTTGTCTGTCGGGGACCATCCTAAGAGGGCAACGAAGTTTACGATCGCCTCTGTTAAGAAGCCCTGCTCGAGAAGATCCTCGAAGGAGGAATGTCCGCTTCTCTTGCTTAATTTCTTGTGCTCCTCGTTTGTGATGGTTGGGCAGTGTACATATACCGGAACTTTCCAGCCGAATGCATCGTAGAGACGGTTGTACTTCGGGGAGGAAGAAAGGTACTCGTTTCCACGGACAACGTGTGTGATCTTCATCAGATGGTCATCCACAACGTTTGCGAAGTTGTAGGTTGGGTATCCGTCGGATTTGATAAGGACCATATCGTCGAGCTCCGCGTTGTCTACCGAGATATCTCCGTAGATCTCATCGTGGAATGTTGTGGTTCCCTCTTTCGGG
Organism: uncultured Clostridium sp.; assembly: GCA_902496665.1. Classification (GTDB taxonomy): domain Bacteria; phylum Bacillota; class Clostridia; order Lachnospirales; family Lachnospiraceae; genus Pilosibacter. The sequence goes on from CABVBU010000007.1 coordinate 28,138, forward strand.
TTGTTCTGGCGGATAACGAACGGCTTTCCTGCCTTTAAGTTTGCCTCTACCTCTTCTTTTGTAAGATGCAGGCAGTGCTTATCGTAAACCATGATCTCCTCACCGTTTACGGTCTTTTTTAATGAATTTAAGCGCTCCTGGGTACAGAAGCAGTAATATGCCTCACCTTTTTCTACAAGCTTTTTCGCGTACTCCATGTAGATTCCGGCTTTCTGGCGCTCACTCTGGACATACGGACCATAGCCGCCGTCCTTATCCGGACCCTCGTCATGGATCAGTCCGGTCTTTGCCAGTGTGCGGTAGATGATTCCCTCAGCACCCTCAACGTGGCGCTCCTGGTCTGTATCCTCAATACGGAGAATGAAATCTCCGCCTTCATGCTTTGCGATCAGGTATGTGTAAAGAGCTGTTCTTAAATTACCTACATGCATCCGGCCGGTCGGGCTCGGCGCAAATCTTGTTCTGATTTTTTCCATAATCCATATCTCCTGTTGATATATATTTATCCACGGATAGTTCCGCAGACAGACGTTCTTTTTTTCTATACCGTCATATCTAATAAATGACAAGCCAGATTAAAGTACACCATCAGACTCACCGCATCCACGATCGTCGTGATCATCGGTGACGCCATGATCGCTGGGTCAAGCTTTAAGACCTTCGCTCCGATCGGCAGTGTACATCCGATCGTCTTCGCAACGATGACCGTACAGAACAGGCTGATCACGACGGTCACGCAGATCATCGTATTGCCCGGATACTGGATCATCAGACGGATAAAGTTTACCACCGCCAGGACAAATCCAACGATCACGCCGACCCGTACTTCCTTCCACACGACCTTCAGGATATCCGAAGGTTCCACATCGCCGATGGCCATACCACGGATGATCATGGTGCTGCTCTGGCTTCCGGAGTTTCCGCCGGTATCCATAAGCATCGGGATAAAGCTTACAAGAAGCGGGATCGCCGCAAAGGCATTCTCATATTTTACGAGGATTCCACCGGTAATCGTACTGGAAAGCATTAAGATCAGAAGCCACGGGATCCTGTTTTTTGCCAATGTGAAGACGCCGGTCTTTAGATACGGCTTTTCACTCGGCAGCATCGCCGCCATCTTCTCGAAGTCCTCTGTGGCCTCCTCTTCCATGACTTCCATGACATCGTCAACGGTGATGATCCCCACAAGGCGGTCCTCACTGTCAACTACCGGCATGGAGAGCAGACCGTACTTGTTCATCGTGTCTGCCACCTGCTCCTGGTCATCGGTCGTCTGGGCTTTGATGACGTGGGTGTCCATAATATCGCCCACCAGGCGTTCATAGGGCTGAAGGAGAAGATCCTTCACCGTCACAACGCCGTCCAGCATTCGTTTTTCGTCCATCACATAGCAGGTGTAGATCGTCTCGGAATCCACCGCGTGATGACGGATATAGGCGAAACACTGTTCCACCGTCATAGTCTTCTTTAATCCGACGTACTCAGCCGTCATGATACTTCCGGCTGTGTTTTCCGGATAGTTTAAGAACTGGTTGATCAGCTTTCTCGTCTCCGGCTTCGTGTTCTGAAGGACACGGCGGACCACCGTTGCCGGGAGTTCCTCCACCAGGTCTACGGCATCATCCACGTAAAGCTCTTCCACGATCTCGGAAAGCTCTTTATCGGTAATGCTGTTGATAATGTGACTCTGCTTGTCCACCGGAAGCTCGGCAAACACTTCGGTCGCCAGCGCCTTCGGCAGCATCCGGAACACGATGACCGTACGCTCGGAATCCAGTTCTTCGATGAACGACGCAATATCCACCTCGTTCAGTTCCACGAGCTCTTCCTTTAACAGGCGGTACTTTTTCTCCTTCGCCAGCTCCAGAAGATGCTCCATGTCAAATGTCTCATTTCCATCATTCGGCATTTTCTTTTCCCCCATAATCAGTTGTTTTCACTCAGCACTTTGCTGATCTTTTCACGCGATTATGGAAGCAAAGACACCTGCAGCCGCCGCATTTCCCCTGCGCCGGTCCACAAGCTCCTGTACAGTTAAATTCGGCAATACACATAACAGATCGTCCCTGTCATGCCTATTGCCACCGGTTCAGGGTGTGCGTCTGCTTCCATCGTATGACTTCGACCTTCCATTATGTGTTCACTTCCTTTCTCTGTGCTTTCCATTATAAGAAAATTTTACCCAATTGGCAACCGGTTACGCAATTTTTCGTGAAGAAGATGAAAAAAGCTGTCACTGTTCACGCCTTGCGCAAACAGTAACTGATTTTGCCGATGCTTCGCATTCCGAATCGGCAAAATCCACTACCACCACTGTATTGTACGGAATTTTCAGTTCAGAAAATTCCTACCCGCGAACAGTAACAAAAAGCCGCCAGAATATGGGCTGGCAGCGTTCATGAACACAGTGTTATTAGTTTGTTACTATTACGTTACTGGTTGTGCGTATTTTACAGCGTTTTATGGAACGAAAACCCCAGGAAACATAAGGTTTCCTGGGGTTATAATACTGCGTGAATTAAGCTCTGGAAAGGTACTCACCAGTACGTGTATCGATCTTAACGCGGTCACCCTGGTTAACGAATAACGGAACGTTGATCTGAGCGCCTGTCTCAAGAGTAGCCGGCTTTGTTGCACCTGTAGCTGTATCGCCCTTGAAGCCCGGCTCTGTATCTGTGATCTCGAGCTCTACGAATAACGGAGCCTCAACAGAGAATACCTTGCCGTTGTAGGAGCAGACTTTAACTGTCTCGTTCTCTTTAACGAACTTTAATGCATCACCTACAACATCTGTGGATAATGCGATCTGCTCGTATGTGTTAACATCCATGAAGTTGTAAAGATCACCGTCTGCATACAGATACTGCATATCTACGCGGTCGATTCTTGCTGACGGGAATTTCTCGGTCGGACGGAATGTTCTCTCAACTACACCGCCGTTGATAACGTTTTTTAATTTTGTTCTAACGAAAGCAGCACCCTTACCCGGTTTTACGTGCTGGAACTCTAAGATCTGAACAACCTGTCCATCGATTTCAAGTGTAACGCCATTTCTGAAATCACCTGCTGATACCATAAATGATAATCCTCCTTAAAACTGTTTCCAATTATTTCATTTCAAATTTCACGCTTATCGCTGATTCTATCCTATTCTATACTATTCTCCAACGGTTTTCAACTATTTTTTGCAAAAATCCCCGGCTGTCCGCCCCGTTTTTTTCAATCGTTTCCTGTAAAACATGAGAACTACCGCCTCGAGATACCGTTTCAGGACAATCTGGATCTCTTCTTTTGGATTGATAGGCTTTACAAGAATCGAATAGAGGCCTGTCCTGTTTGCGCCCCAGACGTCCGTAAACAGCTGGTCGCCGACGAAAAAAGTGGTATCACGGTCCGTTTTCATCCGGTCCATAGCCCGCTCGTAGCCTTTTCTCGACGGTTTCCCGCCCTTAAAAATATAGGGACTTCCCACCTTGTCCGCAAAAGGTGATACCCGCGGCTCCTTATTATTAGAAAGGATGCAGGTGGAAAAGCCGATGGCGCGGAGCCGCTCAAAGAGCTCGATCGCCTGCTTGTCCGCCGGTGCCCCGTGGGGAACCAGGGTATTGTCTACATCGAAGATGATTCCCCGGTATCCTCTCTCATAAAGTTTCTCGTACGGGATCTCATATGCGCTGTCCACATAGTTCCCCGGATAGAATGTTTCAAACATAATATTACCCTTAATTCAGCACTTCAGCCATACCTGCTCCTGTTTTTATCCGGGTGAACAACGTCATTCAGTGACCCTTTTGCAGACCGGTACACAGCCAAACCGCCTCTTTTGCTGTTATTTATTATTTAAGAACTTAGCCAATTCATCCATAAACGCGTTCACATCCTTAAATTCCCTGTAGACGGACGCGAATCGGACGTATGCAACCTCGTCCACCATCTTGAGCTTTTTCATGACAAGCTCGCCGATGGTCACGGACGGGATCTCACGCTCTTCCATGCTGAAGATCTGCTTCTCGATCTCGTCGATCATCTTCGTGATCTGCTCCGAGGAGACCGGACGCTTATGACATGACAAAAGGATTCCGTTTTCGATCTTCGCACGGTTGTACGGCTCTCTGGAATCATCCTTCTTGATGATCATAAGCGGCAGTGTCTCTAATTTCTCATATGTCGTAAAGCGCTTTCCGCACTCCTCACACTGACGCCGGCGTCTGATCGAGCTGTTATCATCAGCCGGACGCGAGTCGATGACCTTTGTATCCTGGGCACCACAAAACGGACATTTCATGGGACTTCCTCCTTTACTGCCGACCGTACTATTTTTCCGCTCACGGCCGCATTTTTATACCATATCTTATCACACTATCCTCTGGTTCCGCAAGTCTTTTGCTCTTTATCCGTAATTCCGATCTCCTGGCTTGTTACTGGTTCACGCCTTGCGCAAACAGTAACCCTGGCTTTTTCTTTACACGCCTTGAATAACTGTCTGTATAAAGCTCTCCCTCGCCTCCTGCTGCGCCTCCAGCTTTCTGATCTTCTCCGTACTCTTCGCGGGCACCCAGGCCTTGTTGGCGTTGTAATAAAAATTGATCTGTTTCCAATACTTTTCCGGATATAAAAACAGGTAATAAAGCACCTGCCGCTCCACTTCCGAGACCGGCAGCACCCGTTCGTAGGACTCCATGATCTGCCGCCCCAGCCGCTCGTTCCAGTCATGCTTCTCCATAATCTTCCTGAGGAAATAATACAGGTCCTCCATCTGGACACCCAGGTGCATCTGGTTGAACTCCGTCACCGCCACGTACCCGTTTCCGATCAGGATATGGTGGTAATCCGGCTCCCCATGGCAGACCGCGTACCCATCTGCGATCTCTTTTCCGTGAATCTCATACAGCTTTTCCATGCCCCGCTCTGCTTCCACAGCCTGGGCCGCGAAAATTTCAAAATTTCCGATCACTCGGAGCTCAAATTCATTTTTCTTCCGCTTTCCGCGGATAAATGTCCTCGCCTTCTTTAACTCCCGGTTGTGGCGGCGCATAGCTTCAAAGAGCGGCAGTGAGATCATGGATCTCATATTCCACGTTTCCTGCCGTTCGATCATGCGGAACTGCCGATGCAGAAGCGCCAATGCCCGCACCGCCGACAATACCTCTTTTTCATCCTTCAGGTCACATTCCCGGTCCGCGAACCATTCCTTCACAATATATCTGGTCCCATCCTCCGCCGTCGACAACAGCTCCCCCTCAGAATTTCTCACATATTGGTCCGCCTTCAGAGTCTCCATTCCATCTAAAGACTGCAAAACCGCCTCCTCAAACTCCAGGCGGTTCACACTTCCACGATATTCCTTTAAAAGCCGCAGTCCCAGATCCGTCTCAAGGATCCAGGATCCTCGTCCTCTCCGCAGCACATCCACCCGAAATCCGTACGTCTTCTCCGCCTCTTCCTTCCAGTCGATCACGATTCTATCCCCCCATATCCTGCTCTGACCTTTTCCATCGACAGCAATTCCGGCCCTCACCCTGCTGCCGGAATTTCCTTCTGCACAAGATATGAAATGAACAGGGGGATTATTCCCCTGTTTCCAGAATACTGCCTGTACGTTTTTTCCTGCTTTCTGGCCGCTCGCCGTTAAATTAAATGTGCCTTGGCACATTCTCGCGCCTCGCGCGGTCGCTTGCGACAATCTACATTTTCGCGCGAGTGCGCATCATCGGCACGTTAGTGCCTTTTGTGTAATAGGGAATTCCTTGGAATTTCCTATTACACAAAAAAGACACCTGCAAAATTCTCTGCAGATGTCCCTACTGACATTTTTATTTTTCTTTAAATTGATTGATTTTCTCTAATAATATATCTTTTTTATTTAATTCTGGTTTTTCAAGCACCAGATTCAAAAGGTACATGAGCCCGTCGCCGATCTGCTTTCCTTTTTCCAGACCTTTTGCAAGAAGATCGCCTCCGTTGACCGCCAGCTGCTTCAGGCTCACGCAGTCTCCGGCCTCTTTGATCTCCTCAAAAAGCTGCAGGATCCCCGGAACTGTCTCATCTCCGTCCAGCTTCTTTAACTGCATGGCTCCGAGGAACTGGTACTCCGTCACCCGGCTTAAAAGTCTCCGGATCTCAACCTTATCAACTGCAAGCGGTGCCTGGAATGCCGTGATCATATTCTTCACGTTTCCGATGGTGTCATTGTCGAGCTTCAGACCTCGAAGGATCTTCACCGCCTGATCCGGCATCATGTGCCGCAGGAAACCGGCCCATCTGTGGGATTTGTCCGCCGGAAGCGCAGCGATGCCAGCCCAGCATTCCTTTAACAGATCCCCGGAACTTCTGCTCTCCAGCTCCCGCTCAAACACCTCCGTAAATCCTGGCGTCACATACTCTGCGATTCCCGTCGCGTCCACCATCCAGATCTTCTCCGGATGATCCGACAGCAGAAGCTTCGTAAGCTCCACCTGGATCCGCTCCTTGCTCACATGGACGAGGTTCGGCGCGATCTCAGCAATGGCCTTGTACGTCTCATTCTCGATCACAAAATCCAGCTGTGCCGCAAACCGCACTGCCCTGAGGATCCGCAGCGCGTCCTCCGTAAACCGGTCCTTCGCACAGCCGACGCACCGGATCACCCGGCGCTTCAGATCTTCCATGCCCTCAAACTCATCCACGATCCCCGTCTCATGGCTGTATGCCATGGCGTTGATCGTAAAGTCCCGGCGCTTTAGATCTTCCCTGAGATCCGGCGTAAACTCAACCGTCTCCGGATGTCTTCCGTCCAGATACTCCCCGTCGATCCGGTATGTGGTGACCTCATAGCCGCTTCCATGCTTAATGATCGTCACCGTTCCATGCTTAAGGCCTGTATCCACGGTTTTCCCGAAGATCTCCTTCACCTGCTCCGGCTTTGCGGAGGTCGTAATGTCCCAGTCCCCCGGGATTCTCCCGAGGACTGCGTCCCGGACACAGCCTCCGACGATAAATGCCTCGTATCCATGGCTTCGTATATTGTCAATGATCCATTCCGCCTCATAGGGCATCTCAATTCTCACCGGTCCGGTTTCCTCCTTATAAATTAGTAATCATTTCCCCATATTCTTAAGAACCGGGATCAGCCGTTTCGCCAGAACTGCCGCCAGAACACATAAAATAAAATCCTCACCGACCGTCAGAAGAAAGCAGTTGACAAACACGACCTTCCATCCGACGCTTACGCCAAGGACAAAATTGCTGCACACATAAAAATAGATCATCCCGCAGCCATAGTCTGCGAGAAGTCCCCAGAATGCAGAAAATAAAAGCCAGGAAAAAGAGGTACTTTTCCTGATCTCATATACACGTCCCGTCACATAGGCCGCCGCCGCAAATCCGATCAAAAAGCCGAATGTAGGCTTTAAAAGATACGCCGGACCGCCGCCCGTGGCAAAGATCGGGATCCCACATAATCCGATCACCAGATATGTCAGCACGCTGAAAAACGCCCGCTTTGCCCCAAGTAAAAGCGCCGCAAGCAGCACAAAGAAAAACTGCAGCGTAAAGTGCATGGGCACCGGCTGGACAGGAATCGTGATCTTAAGAAAAGCCCCGACGCAGATGAGGGCTGTAAAAAGCCCTCCCAGCGTCAGGTCCCTGATATTCCATCGTTTCATTAATATGCCTTGCCCCAGTAAACCATCTTGGTTGCCGGTTTGCCGCAGCATACACAGGTCTCAGCAAGCTTCTCCTGCTTGAACGGCATACATCTGGATGTAACGCCAACCTGCTCTTTTAACTTGTCCTCGCACTCCTGGCAGCCGCACCACATCGCACGGATGAATCCCGGCTTGTTGTCAGCAATGTCCTTCATCTCTTCCATGTTGTGTGCGTCGTAGGTGTGGGCGTCACGATGTGCTTTCGCGCGCTCGTACATGTCGTGCTGGATGGTCTTTAAGAGCTCATCCACCTTCTCTGCGATCTCGCTTAAAGCGACTGTGATCTTCTCGTGGGTATCACGGCGTACTAAAACAGCCTGACCAGCCTCGATATCCTTCGGTCCTAACTCAACACGGACCGGGATTCCTCTCATCTCGGACTCGGAGAACTTCCAGCCCGGGCTCTTATCGGAATCATCAACTTTTACGCGGAAGTTGGAGAGAACCTCTTCAACCTCCCTTGCCTTCTCAAGAACGCCCTCCTGCTGCTGGCGGATCGGAACGATCACAACCTGGGTCGGAGCTACGTTCGGCGGAAGAACAAGACCCTCGTTGTCACCGTGTACCATGATGATGGCACCGATCATACGTGTTGTCATACCCCAGGAGGTCTGGTGAACATACTTTAACTGGTTGTCCTTATCAGAATACTGGATGCCGAATGCCTTTGCGAAACCATCGCCGAAGTTGTGGCTGGTTCCGGACTGGAGTGCCTTTCCGTCATGCATCAGGGACTCGATGGTGTAGGTTGCCTCAGCACCTGCGAATTTTTCTTTATCTGTCTTCTGTCCGCGAACGACCGGGATCGCAAGGAAATCCTCGCAGAAATCTGCATAGAGGTTTAACATCTGGATCGTTCTCTCCTGAGCTTCCTCTGCTGTCGCATGTGCGGTGTGGCCTTCCTGCCATAAGAACTCTCTGGAGCGGAGGAACGGTCTTGTCGTCTTCTCCCATCTTACTACGGAACACCACTGGTTGTACACCTTCGGAAGATCGCGGTAGGAGTGGATGTCTTTCTGGTAGAAATCGCAGAACAGAGTCTCGGATGTCGGGCGGACGCAGAGACGCTCCTGAAGCGGCTCAAGACCTCCCTGTGTTACCCATGCAACTTCCGGCGCGAAGCCTTCTACATGGTCTTTCTCTTTATCAAGTAAGCTCTCCGGGATGAATAACGGCATGTAAACATTTTTTACGCCTGCTTTTTTAAAGCGCTTGTCCAGTTCATGCTGGATGTTCTCCCAGATCGCGTATCCGTCCGGTTTGATGACCATGCAGCCCTTTACGCTTGCATAATCACATAATTCTGCTTTTTTTACAACATCTGTGTACCACTGCGCGAAATCATCTTCCATAGAAGTGATGGATTCCACAAGTTTCTTCTCTCTTGCCATTGCTTTTCTCCTTTATATGAATTCTTGGATTGCATACATCTAAAATTTCTGAGGATGCAGGGCGCCTGTTCCGTTCCGGGACATTCCCCGTGGAAACGAAAAAGGCTGTCGTCCACAAAAGGGACCGACAGCCGGCGTTACCACCCAAATTAGCTCCCACACTTTACGGGAACTCTCCTCTGATATCCGTTAACGCCGGATCTACGCTGTACTTAGCAATGCAGTCATTCACAGCAGCAGTCTGTTTTCACTGCTGTTTTCCACATCTCTCGCACAAAGCTCCGAGGCCGGTTCAACGACGCGCACATAGAAGCTCTCACCGTCTGCTTCCTCTCTGGGATGCCGCCATTCATCTACTTTCCCTCTTCAATGCCTGTCTGATATGCATATATGATGGATTTTAATGGATTTTTCCATGTTTGTCAAGACTCCGGGACGGATTTTGCAGGCCGGCATTACCATCCCGGAGTCTCACACTTTCTGTGTCCATTCTGAACACACGATCTTTAAAATATCAGCTTGATCAACAGCCATCCCGCCGCGATGCATAACAGCACCAATGCAAATGCCGTGGAAAGTCCGAATACGATTGCCCCGACAGCGATGGATAAGATAAATCCAAACAAGCTCAGCACCGCGCCGAGAAGTTTTCCACATACGCCAAGCACAAGACCAACACACTTAAAGATCACGACAAGGAATATGATTGCAAATAAAATTGACATAATTTCGCCTCCAGTCAAACAAAATCTCGAGGATTTCTTCGGCTTATTATATTCCCACTGTCAACATTTGTAAATATAAATCAGCTCCCAATCGCTAAATACCTGATCTGGTGTTACAGTTCATGCTTACATGAACTGTAACCGATTTTGCCGATGCTTCGCATTCCAAATCGGCAAAATCCGCTGCCATAACTGTATTGTACGGGATTTTCAGTTCAGAAAATCCCTATCCATACACGGTAATGAGCCGCCCAGTTCCGTCCTTCTGGTAGACACGGTGGGAGATCGAGATAACAGTACGTCCTTCCGACGCGCTCTTTAATGCCCGGAGCACCATCTCCTCCGTCTCCGCGTCAAGGTTCGCCGTGATCTCATCGAGAAGCAGGATCCTCGGCTCACCGGCAACGGCTCTCGCGATGGATAAGAGCTGCCACTGACCCTGGGAGAATATCTCCGGTTTACATAATGTGTCATAGCCATCAGCCAGGCTCACGATCGTCCCATGGAGTCCCACAAGCTTCGCGGCCGCCTGCACCGCCTCGTCCCCGATCGCCGGGTCAAACAGTGTGATCTGGTCGCGGACTGTGCCCGGAACCATATGAAAGGACTGTTCCACATAACCGAACTTCTTTCTTTTCTCCTTGTCGGAGAGCCGATATGCCGCCTCGCCCTCAATCAGAGCCTCACCGGAATTCGGGCGATAGAGTCCTAAAAGCAGCTTAAAGATCGTACTTTTTCCGGCTCCGGTACGTCCCGTCAGCGTTATCTGCTCGCCCGGATAGATTGCGAAATTCAGGTCATTTAAAACGATGTGGTCGTCGTAGCCGAAGGTGACATCTTTAAACTCTACGCATGGTTCTGTATTTTCGGAAATGCCTCCATCATTTACCTTGGCCGCGTCCAAATCTATACTCGCCGCACTGGTGTCCCCGGAACTATTCTCCGCTCTCCTCTGCGCATTCTCTAATTCCTGTACAGCGCCATTCTTTCCAACTGTATGTCTGGAATCCACAAATGCTCTCTCTTCCACCATCTCCCTCTCCGGCTTCGCCAGAAACTCGTTGACCCGGTAAACACCCGCAACCGCTGACTGGATCGTCTGGATCTCCATGCCGAGGTTCTCGATCGGCGAGAATACCTGGGAAATATAGTTGATGACTGCGACAGATTTTCCCACGGACATGCCGAACAGTGCCAGAATCTTCGGGTTTCCGGATGCCGCAAGCAACATGACGCTCGCCACCGCCACCGCGTTTAAGAATAGGATCAACGGCGAGTAAACAGCGTCGTAAAAGTTCGTCTTCTCGATTGCCGAATAGCTCTCCCCGATATAGTCATCATACCGTTTTTCCATATACGTCTCTTTTCCAAGCGTATGGATCGTTCTGATACACCGGATCGTCTCCGGAACATGGTTTGTGACCCGGCTCACTGCCGCGCGGTTCTCTAACTGCGCCGTCAGCATCCGCTTCTGGACGATTCTAGTGAACGCAAAGATCACCGGAATCAATACAACAAGAAGCAGCGCAAGCCCTCGGTTCTGGAACCAGATCACTGCAAAGATACTGATGACTCTGCAGGCATCCGCGAACATGCTGATGATTCCGGAGGTAAACAATGCCTCCACGGTATCTGCATCGCCCACAAACCTGGATACCACAGCACCTGGCTCTTCCTTATTTAATGTGTCAGCGCTCAGCCGGACAAGCTTCTTCGAGAGCTCGCTTCGGAACGCATGGGTCATCTTCTGTCCAAACACAGTCAGGAAGCTCTCTCTCAAGGACTCCAGCGCCCCCGTCAAAAGGATCAGCAGAAAATACTCCGCCGCCATGGAAAATCCCGGAAAATTTCCACCGGCGATCCGGTCAATGATCTTTCCGAGAACGAGAGGCGGAAGCAGGGAAATGACAACGGCCCCCGTCACCGTCAGAACGATTCCGATGGAAAGCCATTTTTCCCGCGCGACGGTATTTCCGATGATCGATGCCGCGCTGATACGTCTATTTGCAGTCATGATCTTCATCTCCTCTCCCCAGAATTTTCATGCTGTCTCCCTGATGGATTCCCGCGATTTCCGCTTCTTTTCGTTGTCTATTCAGTATCTTCATATTTCTGTGCGCCGTCAGGATGATCCTTTTTCTCACTTGACAGAATATTTTCATCTTTCTCCGAAACCTGCGCCCTGTAAAGCTCCGCGTACTGCGGATTTTCCGCCATCAGCCTCTCATGGCTGCTGCATGTTCCCATCTTCTGGTCCATCCAGATCACCTGGTCGAACTCCGGGAACAGATATAGTCTGTGGGAGATCAGGAACACGATCCTGTCTTTCGAGAGCTCCTTCACATGCTCAAATACTTGTTTTTCTGTATTTCTGTCAAGCGCCGAGAACGGATCATCCAGAACCAGCACTGGCTTTCCATGGCAGAGTGTTCTCGCCAACGCGAGACGCGCCGCCTGCCCTCCCGAGAGACGGACACCACTGTTTCCCACAACGGTCTTCTCCTTCTCCTCCATCTCCCGGACCTCCTCGTCGAGACATACAGCCCTAAGCCATATCCAGACGTTGTCTTCATCCCCCAGGAGCACATTGTTTTCCACGCTGTCTCCCAGAAGCTCCGGATCATGTCCAAGATACCCGACGATCCGGCTCCGCTCATTCTCCGTGTAGGAGGAAAGCTCCCTCCCGCCGTAAGTCAGATGGCCCTCATACGGATATTCGCAGAGAAAACTCTTTCCCAGTGTAGATTTTCCGCACGCCACCGGACCCGTGATGCCAATGATCTGACCTGGTTTCGCAGTGAAGGAAATATCCTTAAAAATCGGATCACTGCCCGGATAGGCGAAGGTGAGATGATCGGCAGCGACTACGTTTTCTTTGACGCTGTTCTTTTCTGACTGCTGCCCGGATTTACGCGCCGCACTGCCTTCCGATCCAGCCTTCACATCCTTGTCGGAGCTTTCAGCACTGTAGTTTTCATTCTGCGCCGCGATCTCATCTTTCTCCACAGCCTCAGCCGCCCGCTCCATGTACGGATGGATCCTCTTCCAGGAAACCTGCGCCTTGTGGACCGCATTGAAGAGCTTCGCCGCCTTCGAGGACTTATCGGAGAGCTTCGTGTAACATGCCAGGAATGTGGTAAATGCTGCCACATCCCATGTTGTCCAGCCCATTCCGAGGATATTTCTTGAACCAAAGTACAAAATCATCACAGTTCCCGCCATGGCGATCACCTTGTAGACCGGCGGCAGAGCCGCGTTCCAGATATTCGCCTTCACAGCTGCCTGTTCATACTCTTTTAAGTGGACCTCGTAGTTCTCCCCGCGCTCCTTCTCACATCCGAAAACACGGTATGTAATGGCGTTGGTAATCCGGTCCAGGGTCACCGCGTTGAGCTTTCCGGTCTGCTCCTTGTATGCTGCTCCCGTTGTCTGGACGATCCGTTTCATCTTCTCCGCTATAATATAGGAAAACGGAGGAAAGATCAGGGAACATAGCGTCAGTCTCCAGTCGTAATAGAGCAGCATGCACACATATCCGAAAAGCGCCACACCTGTATCAAAGATCTCCGTGGTAAACTTTCTCATGCCTTCCACGCAGTCATCCACGTCGGAGATTGCCTTCGTGATGACGTTTCCGGTGCCCTCTTTTTCCAGCTCCACACGGGATTTATGTATCAATGTCCGGTACAGGATCCGCTTCATCCGCCGGTTTACATTGTTGGAGAACCGGCGCACATAGAACCGCTTGATATATCTCGCCAGCTGCACCGTTCCGATCACGATCACATAGGCGAGCGCCAGCCGGAGCATCGCCGGAAAACGCTCCGTCCCAGTCAGGATCTGCATCAGGCAGCCCGCCATCTTTCCCTCAAACCATGGTCCCGCCACGAGACCCAGGTTATAGATCAATCCCGACACTGTGATCAACGCCAGAACCTTCCATTCTGCCCGGAAATACGCCATGATCTTATCCGGACGAAAATTTTTCTTTTCCATTGCTCTTCTTTCCTGAAGTCTTATAAACTTTTCCGAGTTACCAATTTCTCTCTGAAGCAGCTTCTTCTGGAGTGTCTGTTTTTATTCATCTGTACCCTCTATATTCTCTTCCTTATGCTTCTCCACTAACTCCGCTACATCCACAAATCCAGCTCTCCGCTCATTCTTCGACCGCCAGTACAGTTTGTCGAGCGTCTCACAGAATGCGTTTTTCTCCTCCTCCGGCAGCCCCGCCAACAGCCACTCATAAAAGACAGCCTCGATGTTCGCCTTCGAATTCTTTAATGCTTCCGCCTTTTTCGTCGCGTAAAGCAGCTGGCTTCTTCCATCCGCCGGATTCGGCCTTCTCTCGAGATACCCTTTTGCCTCCAGGCTTGCCGCCCGCCTCGCCGCGGCGCCCTTATCGATTTTAAGAGTCTCCCGCACCTCTGTCTGGGTGATTCCCGGATTGTGGCGCACGAGATGAATAAAATCGAATTCTGCTGTTCCGATCCCCTCTTCCTTCATGGTCTGCACCGTGAACTTTCCAACCTCACGGGCGATCTTTGTGATCTTTCTTCCTGTCTGGTCCATAAAGTCTCCTCCAAATATCGCTTTACTTTTGCTCTCCCGGCTTCACGCTATCTGCGTATCTTATTCCTGCTCCATAGAATTACAATATCGTAAATCCCAGCGGACTCCCTCATTCATATCCGTCCTGTCTCACCACTATGCAAATTTTAACACAATTTTGCTCCAGATAGTTGTACTATCATCTAATTTGGATGATAGTACAACTATCTAATTTTGTCAATCTCATATTTCTGCTTTTCCTTTGAAAATAATGTCTTTACTTTATTTTCTTAAAATTTCAGTATGAAAAACAGCATCCGGCAAAAGAATGATATTATTTTAACAAAGTCTGCCATTTTGTTGTTGATTTTGTCCAATTTTCATGTATAATGGAAGTGAAAGATATCATTATTGCCTGTAAAATTTCCAGGTAATGGTACCTGTTCAAACCTGAACATGTACAAGACGATAGTCCTGCCCCACTGCGGTCGGGACCAAATTTATGAAAAGAGGTTAGATAAGCGATGGCAAAGATTGATTTAAGCAAGTATGGCATCACCGGAACCACAGAGATCGTCTACAACCCGTCTTATGAAATGTTATTCGAGGAGGAAATGAAACCGGAACTCGAAGGCTACGAAAAAGGTCAGGTCAGCGAACTCGGAGCAGTTAATGTTATGACCGGTATCTACACCGGCCGTTCACCGAAAGATAAATTTATCGTTGTGGACGAAAATTCCAAAGATACTGTATGGTGGACTTCTGACGAGTATAAGAACGACAACCATCCGGCTTCCCAGGAAACCTGGAAGGCAGTAAAAGATATCGCATTAAAAGAGCTCTCCAACAAGAGACTTTTCGTTGTCGACGCATTCTGCGGCGCAAACAAAGACACCCGCATGGCGATCCGTTTTATCGTTGAGGTCGCTTGGCAGGCACACTTCGTAAAGAACATGTTCATCAAGCCGACTGCTGAAGAGCTTGAGAACTTCGAGCCGGATTTCGTTGTTTATAACGCATCCAAGGCAAAAGTTGAGAACTACAAGGAACTCGGCTTAAACTCTGAGACAGCCGTTGTCTTCAATATCACAAGCCGCGAGCAGGTTATTATCAACACCTGGTACGGCGGAGAGATGAAGAAAGGTATGTTCTCCATGATGAACTACTACCTGCCGCTGAAGGGCATGGCTTCCATGCACTGCTCTGCTAACACAGATATGGAAGGCAAAAACACAGCGATCTTCTTCGGACTTTCCGGAACAGGTAAGACAACTCTTTCCACAGATCCGAAGCGTCTCCTGATCGGTGATGACGAGCACGGCTGGGACGACAACGGAGTATTCAACTTCGAGGGCGGCTGCTACGCTAAAGTTATCAACCTTGATAAAGAATCCGAGCCGGATATCTACAACGCGATCAAGCGCGATGCTCTTCTCGAGAACGTAACACTTGATAAAGACGGCGTGATCGATTTTGCTGACAAGAGCGTAACCGAGAACACACGTGTCTCCTATCCGATCGACCATATTAAAAATATCGTTCGCCCGATCTCCGCAGGTCCGGCAGCTAAGAACGTGATCTTCCTCTCCGCAGATGCATTCGGTGTACTTCCTCCGGTATCCATCCTGACTCCGGAGCAGACAAAGTACTACTTCCTGTCCGGTTTCACAGCAAAGCTTGCCGGTACAGAGCGCGGAATCACAGAGCCGACACCGACCTTCTCCGCTTGCTTCGGCCAGGCATTCCTGGAGCTCCATCCGACAAAATACGCGGAAGAGCTTGTTAAGAAGATGGAAAAGAGCGGTGCTAAGGCATACCTCGTTAATACAGGCTGGAACGGAACCGGCAAGCGTATCTCCATCAAAGATACACGTGGAATCATCGACGCGATCTTAAACGGCGATATCTTAAACGCTCCGACAAAGAAGATCCCGCACTTCAACTTCGAAGTTCCGACCGAGCTTCCGGGCGTTGATTCCAAGATTCTCGATCCACGCGATACATACGCAAACGTTGCTGACTGGGAAGAGAAGGCAAAAGACCTCGCAGGCAGATTCGTCAAGAACTTTGCAAAATATGAGAGCAACGAAGCTGGTAAAGCCCTCGTTGCCGCTGGCCCGCAGATCTGATCGATTAATCTGGCTGGCTTCATAAGCTGATAAACGTCAGAGGACACTGCATGTAATGTGCAGTGTCCTCTTTTTGCATCTTATCACTATTACGATCCTTAACATTCCAGATCAGAAGAATCTGCTCCTGCTATAAGCTGGTCTTTCCTGCACACCTCTCCTTACTCCGCATGCGCCGCCGTCTTAAGCGCCAGCCGCACCAGATCATCCATGGACTGGGCATGTTCCCGATCTGGAAGGTCCACAAAGAGCTCCTGTCCGTTCTCGTCATAGCGGATTCCTGTTGTGATTCCCACCATCATCAGAGCCCGGCATCCAAATTCTGCGGCCGCCGTGTAAAATGCGCAGCCTTCCTGCTCCGAGCACAGCATGCCATACTTCTTCCACATCTTCGACTTATAATTTTCGTCACGGTAAAGTCTGTCGTTGCAGACCGTTCCGCCCACGTACGTCACGAGATGTTCCTCATCCGCAATGCGTTTCGCGGTGCTCAAAAGCCCGAAATCCGCCACCGGTGAAAAATGTCCGTTGAACATGTTGTCATTGATTCCGCTGGTGGTGCTGACTGCCTGGGACAGGACGATATCGAAGTTTTTCATTTCGTCCCGGTAGCCGCCGGAGGTACCTGCCCGCACCAGGATCTTACAGCCATAATCCCTGCAGAGCTCCGTGGCGTAGATCAGCATAGACGGTCCGCCCATTCCGACTGCCATCACAGATACCCGTACTCCCTCAAACATTCCCGTATAGCAGTACGCACACCGCACATCATTCACAAGCACCGCATCTTCCAGATAATGTTCCGCGATATACTTCGCCCGATTCGGATCTCCTACCAAGACGATCCGCTCAGATATTTCGCCGACTTCGGCATGATTATGCATCGTCATCTGTATTCACGCTCCTTTTTCTTTCATATGTATATACTACCATAATTTCACCGGATTGTCTGCCGGAAACCATGCTTACTCTACTTTCAGCGCATTCGGATAGATCTTTTTCAGCACCTCATCCCCATAATGCTCATCCATCACCTGCTGCCAGGCGGAATCCGCGGGGATTCCCTTTTCCCTCTCACTGCTTCGCATAAGGGCCAACCCGGAGACCGCCATGTCCACGCAGAAAAATATCAGGAGAAACCATGTCGCTGCCTTTCCGAAGCTCATCGGAATCTTCTCGATCCAGGCTGACATTACCGGATAGATACCCTTGATCCATACCACAGCCGCAATTCCCCAGAAAAAGCAATACAAAAGATTGATTCGCCCGCCAAGGTTAAACGGGATCTTGCTATAGTCCCAGAAAACTTTTCCAAAGAGCATTTCCGTCAAGACACTGCAGGTGTACTCGTAGGCACCGCCGAGGAATGTTCCCATAAAGAACAGGAAACGGTCGGAATACTTCCGATAGCGGTACAACAGCATCGTCGCTGCAGCCAGGGCCACGCCCCAGACGATACTGAACGGTCCCCAGACAAAGCTGCTGCGGCTCATCCACACGCCCGCCGTCACCCGGCAGAAGATCGTCTCCACGATATCTCCGAGAAACGCGCCGACTACCAGAAGCAGCGCAATCTTGTAAAAACAGAGGCCGTAGGCGAATATCGTCTTTCTCTGCTCAGCCTCCGCCTGGAGCTCCTCCCGGTATACTGCCTCCGGGTAGGCGTTCTGGATACGGCGGTCCACCCAGCCATAGATCTTCCGCTCGAGCCTTGAGCTCACACCTGTGAGCCAGGAATCCACGCCTTCCCACTGGCGGATCCTGCGGCTTCTGCCGGATAAGATACATAAGGTCGCCGTGACATCTAGTGCCAGCACAGCCGCCAAGATCCACACGATCAGATGCCCCGGAGTCCGCGGGAGCATCCGGAATACCCGCACCAGGACCGGTGCACCCCACCGCATCGTAGCGGCACCAAGAACGCCCCATACGATAGACACCGGCACACAGATATATCCGTCCAGGTTCCATTTCATGTGGGAATAGTCCCACCACCGCTCATGGTACATCCTCTCGATCACATGGCCAGCAATCCACTCCGCCAGGGTCGAAAAGATCATACTGCCGAGAAACAGCCAGATTCCGTGCAGTTCCCGGCAGACAACAAGCATCGCGGTTCCCGTAATACCGTAAAGCACGCAGAACGGCCCATTCACGAGACCTCTGTTTACAAACCGTCTCTGCCGCACTGCCGCTGTCACCGTCTCGAGGACCCAGCCGAAAAAGCTGAACGCAAAGAACAGCCACAGTCGCTCAAATCCTGTATAACCCATATTTTGTACCTATCCTCTTCTGATTTTTCTTTTGTTTTCCCGGAAACACTGCCTCATTTGTGCATCTGTTCCCGGAATACTGTCCTCCGCTTTTTCATTCCCCATGCAAGTGCGCAGACCTACTGAATAGTTACCACCCTGCTTCTGTAAAAACAGAACATATATCAATATATTCTACCATATTTCTCTATCATATAGAATACGTTTCTTTTATTTCGTTTTTTCAAAGATTTCCTATTTAAATAAGGGCATCTCCCACCGCACCCCCTACATCCAATATTCCGAATAAATATGCAGTGGATTCTCTGTTTTTTCCGTGACTTTTGTCACATTTGTCCGTTTCACAAGGACATCTGTTTTTCATTGATGTTCCCACACCACTGCCCCAATCCCCCGTCCGTTTCATTTTTCTCTCCGCTCCCCATTTTTCTTTAGATAACTCTTCCAATCTGACCTTTTTCCTGCATTTTTATGATTTTTTACCAAATTTTCTTAATTAATTTCCAATTTTTTTCTCATAATAAATTGTTCATATTTCCATAATTATATGTTATACTAGACAAGTTCGCGCTACGTGGACAAATACAATTTTATATCAAAGGAAGGTTTCTTATGGAAAACACCAAGAAAATCGACTGGTACACCCTGGCCTTCATGGCATTCTCCACGGTTTGGGGATTCGGAAACGTGCTGAATGGCTTCGTTTACTTCAACGGAGTACAGGTAATCTTCAGCTGGGTTCTGATGTTCGCACTCTACTTCGTGCCGTATGCCCTGATGGTAGGTGAGCTCGGCTCCGCCTTCAAACAGTCCGGCGGCGGCGTAAGCTCCTGGATCCATGAAACGATCGGCCCGAAATGCGCTTATTACGCAGGCTGGACTTACTGGGCTTGCCATGTAACTTACATTGCAAGTAAAGGCAGCGGCGGATTAAAGGCATTAAGCTGGATGGTATTCCAGAACGGTTCCACTTACGACACATTCCCGACAATCGCAGTACAGATGGCAACACTCGCTGTGTTCCTGTTCTTCTGCTGGGTTGCAAGCCGCGGCTTAAACCCGTTAAAGAAATTAGCGACGATCGCTGGTTCCAGTATGTTCGTAATGTCCATCCTGTTCATCTTAATGATGTTCGCAGCACCGGTCATCAACCCGAACGGCGGTTTCGTATCTGCTGACTACTCGGTAAAAGGTCTGATCCCGCAGTTCAACGTGAACTACTTCACATCCCTCTCCATCCTTGTATTCGCAGTCGGCGGATGCGAGAAGATCTCCCCTTATGTAAATAAGGTAAAAGATCCGTCCAAGGGATTCCCGAAGGGTATGATCATGTTAGCCGTTATGGTTATGGTCTGCGCGATCCTCGGAAGTATCGCGATGGGCATGATGTTTGATCCGGCTGTCATCAACGAGAGCACAGACAGCTTCAAGTCCTACGTTTCCAACGGCGCTTACTGGTCCTTCCAGAAGCTCGGTGAGTACTACCATGTTGGCAACCTCCTGCTCGTTATCTACGCAGCATGCAACGCCATCGGTCAGTTCTCCACACTTGTATTAAGTATCGACGCTCCGCTTCGTATACTTCTTGACAACGAGGATGCAAGACAGTTCATCCCGTCTGGTCTCTTAAAGAAGAACGAGCACGGCGCATACATCAACGGTATCAAGATGGTTATCTGCTTATCCGGAAGTATCATCCTGATCCAGTCCTTCGTACCGGGCGCTGCATCCGTTCTGACTCAGTTAAACAAACTGAACTCTGTAACCATGCCGCTTCGTTACTTGTGGGTATTCGCAGCATACATTGCTCTCAGAAAATCCCTCAACAAGTTCAACCCGGAGTACAAATTTACAAAGAACCAGACAGTTGCCCTTGTTGCAGGCGGCTGGTGCTTCTTCGTAACCGCAGCTTGCTGTCTCCTCGGAATGTATGTGGA
The DNA here is from genome assembly GCA_902496665.1 of uncultured Clostridium sp. Classification (GTDB taxonomy): domain Bacteria; phylum Bacillota; class Clostridia; order Lachnospirales; family Lachnospiraceae; genus Pilosibacter. The sequence continues at coordinate 48,826 of CABVBU010000007.1, forward strand.
AGGCGATATCGCTTCCACAGCATTAAATGTAATCACACCGGTAGTGCTCACAGCACTTGGTCTGATCTTACCGGAGATCAAAAAGCGGGAAGTTACAAAGGCGAAATAATTTATTTCGGTAATAAAAAGACTCTGGAATTCTGATCATATACATCAGAACTCCAGAGTCTTTTCTATCCGCATTTTAAGCTTTTCTTTACACTTCCTCAATTCGGTGCAGTTCCCACACTCTCACATTCACCGGTTCCACAGCGCCGCCGCAGTATGGGCAGACCCGATCGCCAAGACCGGCAATCGGGGCGCCGCAGTGGGGACAGCTGACACCGATAGCAGTCTCTCCATCGCGTATCTTTGTGATATCCTGGATGTAGACCAGTTCCATATTGAAGCGGTGCTGTTCTTTTTCCTGCTCCACATTTTTCTTTTTATCCGGCGTCTTTAATGTGTGCAGGTACTCCACCGCGGACTGGATCCGGATCCGGCATTTTCCCGGATCTTTATCGTATCTGGATATCTCCGTCTGATGGACATGGATCGCATCAAATTCTTCCCGGATCTCCTTCTCCTCCATCTCCTCGATCTTCAGCCATACTTGATCCCTTAAGGACACAGACACCTTTCCAAGGTAAGAGAGATCTCGGTGCTCCAGCGCCTCCAGATAGCCCTTTAACTGATTCTCACACCTCTGTTTCCACTCCGGCCAGTGAAATTCCGGGAAATCCTTCTCAATCCGCGGAAGTTCCACCCTCGTCATTCCGGACACCGACTTCGGTGTATCATCCTCCAGCGCTTCCTGACGTTTCAATCCCTCCACCAGATTCGGAGTACCAAAGAATTCCCGTGAAATCTGCCGGACCTTAAATAACACAAAAAGGATCGCCCCGATAAGCCCAAGTCCTGTCACGATCGCGACTATGAGGATCGCGTTTCCTGCTGTCATATTGTTTCCTCCTGCTGTAAGGAATCCTCCAAACAGATCCCTTTCGTTATCGCGGTTTCACCATGCATTTTCAGCTTCTGTCCGCATAGACAAAACAGGGCGGCCAGCCGGAGTTCTACTCCAACCGCCGCCCCAGGACCATCCATTATTTATTTAAATAATCGATCGCAGTCTGTGCTAACAGGGAAGAACCTCTCCAGAGGATATCCTCGTCCACATCAAAACGGCTGTTATGTAACGGCCATACCGGGTCCTGATCCGGTTTAGCAGTACCGAGCCATACGAATGCACCTTTCTTTTCTTTCAGGTAGAAAGAGAAGTCCTCTGCCGGCATTGCCGGGAGTTTTACATCCACAACATCATCTTTGCCGAAGAGCTTGATTGCTGTATTGCGGATCAGCTCAGCGTCCTCCTCGTGGTTTACGAGAGCCGGATAGCCGTGGCCATAGTTGATATCGGCAGTTGCGCCGGACTGTAAGCAGAGACCGTCGAGAGTCTTTCTCATGGAATCCTCGATCATCGCGCGGGTGTCCTCATTTAATGTTCGAACGGTTCCGTCCAGTGTACAGTCACCTGCGATAATATTGTATCTTGTTCCTGCGTTAAAAATACCGAATGTCACAACAGCATTGTCGAGCGGATCAACTTTTCTGCTGACGATGGTCTGTGCGGCCATAACGAACTGGGAACCGAGAACAACAGCGTCGATACCCTGATTCGGTTTTGCGCCATGGGCAGTCTTACCATGGATATTGATCGTAAAGTGGTCTGTTGCAGCCATTAACGGACCTGCCTTCACACCGATCTTGCCGTGCGGAAGATCCGGCCATACATGAAGACCGAATACAGCTTCCACATCATCCATATATCCGGAATGGAGCATTCCTCTGGATCCGCCAACCGGAGACATCTCCTCTGCAGGCTGGAAGATCAGCTTTACAGTTCCGGCAATCTCTTCTCTTCTCTCGCAGAGAAGCATTGCAGCACCGAGAAGTCCTGTCATGTGGTTGTCATGTCCGCAGGCATGCATAACACCGTCATTCTGGGACTTGTAAGGAACCTCATTCATCTCCTGGATCTGTAATGCATCCATGTCCGCACGGAGAGCAACGACTTTACCCGGTTTCTTTCCCTTGATAACTCCGACTACACCGTATCCGCCGACATTTTCATATACTTCGTCGCATCCCATCTCCTTCAGATACTCTGCTACCTTCTTTCCGGTTCTTTCCTCATGCTGGGAAACCTCCGGGTGCATGTGAAAATCTCTTCTGATTTCAGATAATTTCGGCATGAAAGCCTTTGCTGACTCCGTAATTGTGCCCATTTTTTATGTCCTCCTTATTTTTTGAAGTCTTAATGAAAAGAACCCGGCGACAGTCCGTCTCCGGGTTCTTCTGAGTTCTCTGAATTATAAACCAAGAGCCTCTTTCACTTTAGCAACGATGTGAACACCGATGTCCTTGGAAGCATCTACGGACTGAGCGCCGATGTGCGGGGATACGATGAAGTTATCGCACTCGAACAGCGGGCTTGCGAATGTATCATTACCTGTTAAGCCGCTGCCTGCAAGCTCGTTCTCCATAACGTCTGCTGCGTAACCGCCGATTCTGCCCTCTTTCAGAGCTTCGTACATATCAGCCTCGTTTACGATACCGCCACGGCTCATGTTAAGAACAACAGCGCCGTCTTTCATCTCAGCGATGGATTTCTTGTTGAAGAGATCCTTTGTCTCCGGTGTCAGCGGTACATGGATGGAGATGAAATCAGCAACCTTGATCAGCTCGTCGATAGAAGCCTTTGTTGCGCACTGCTGCTTAAATACGTCGTCCGGAAGGAACGGATCGTAAGCAACGATGTTCATCTTGAATGCACGGCCAAGCTCGCCTACACGCTGACCGATACGGCCGAATCCCATGATACCAAGAGTCTTTCCTCTTAACTCGCGGCCTTCGAATTTGTACTTATCCCACTCATGGTTATATTTTACATCGTAGTTTGCTGTAAAGGTTCCACGGGAGATGTCTAACATCTTGGAAATTGTTAACTCTGCTACTGCGTTTGCGTTTAAGCCCGGTGCGTTGAATACCTGGATTCCCTTGGACTTAGCGTACTCCATATCGATATGGTTTAAACCAACGGAGCAAACACCGATAACTTTTAAGTTCTTAGCTGCGTCGAGGATCTCTTTGTCGATCTTCGGGTCTACACGCATGATCAGGACATCAACATCACCGATCTCTGCGATAAGCTGCTCTTTACTGGACGGAAGATTGTCAGCTGTTTTAACGTTCATGCATTTGCTGAGTTCCTCAGCGATACCACCCCATACTTTGTCAATGATAAGGCAATTCATAATAATATAACTCTCCTTTCAGGAATTTGTTCCCTCAAACCCTTAGCGAGCAGGTGAAACAACCTGTTCTCACTATATTCTACAAAATATAAATAATTTTGTAAAGTGCTTACGCGTATTTTGTTTATTTTCTTAACGTCTGTCATAGAAAACCGTTGCCCCCGCAGAGGAGATATTCCCCTATATCCCATCCGAGGCAGATGCACCAAAATTTAAGTCTTGCCGCCAGTCCCCTCTTGCGGGCACCAGCAACTTAAAAGGGATGCCGTCGGGCACACTCCCCGACAGCATCCCCAATATTCAGAACCTAATGCTCTTTATGCAGCTTTTGCAAACTGCAAGATGCCATATCTGAGGTTCGCTTCAAACTACCAAGCGATACCCTGAGCCATCATAGCATCAGCAACCTTCTGGAAGCCAACCATGTTAGCACCTGCAACCAGGTTGTAACCAAGACCGTACTTCTCAGCGCACTCAGCAGAACCATCATGGATCTCTGTCATGATCTGATGAAGCTTATCATCAACTTCCTTAGCTGTCCAGGAGATTCTCTCACTGTTCTGGCTCATCTCGAGAGCGGATACAAGAACACCACCAGCGTTAACAGCCTTAGACGGAGCAACAACCATGTTCTTCTGATCCATTAAGAATCTAAGAGCTTCGTTTGTTGTCGGCATGTTAGCAACTTCGATGTAGTACTTGATGTTGTTAGCAACGATTCTCTTAGCCTGTGTAAGGTCTACATCGTTCTGTGTAGCACACGGCATGATGATATCAACTTTCTCGCCCCACGGCTTGTCTCCAGCTACGAACTTGCAGCCGAACTTATCAGCGTAGTCCTGAACTTTGTTACGTCCAGAAGCTCTCATCTCAAGCATGTAGTCGAATTTCTCTTTTGTTGTAATTCCATCCGGATCGTAGATGTATCCATCCGGGCCAGAAAGTGTAACCGGCTTAGCACCTAACTCAGATAATTTCTGAACAACGCCCCAGGCAACGTTACCGAAACCAGCAACTGCAACTGTCTTGCCCTCTAATGTGTCATGCTCATGTTTCATAACAGACTCAAGGTAGTAAACAGCACCGAAACCAGTAGCTTCCGGACGAATTAAGGAACCACCGAAGGAACGAGCCTTACCTGTTAATACGCCGTTCTCGTAAGCGCCTCTGAGTTTTCTGTACTGACCGAACAGATAACCGATCTCACGTCCGCCAACACCAAGGTCACCAGCCGGAACATCGACATCCGGACCAATGTGACGATATAACTCTGTCATGAATGCCTGGCAGAATCTCATAACTTCTCTATCGCTCTTGCCGTTCGGATCGAAGTCAGAACCACCCTTAGCGCCGCCGATCGGAAGTGTTGTTAAGCTGTCTTTGAATGTCTGCTCGAAACCTAAGAATTTCATGATGGAAAGGTTTACGCTCGGTGCGAATCTTAAACCTCCCTTGTACGGTCCAATTGCTCCGTTGAACTGTACACGGTAACCTGTATTTACATGAATGTTTCCGTTGTCATCCTCCCACGGAACACGGAACTCGATAACTCTCTCCGGGATTACCATTCTCTCAAGAAGGGCAACCTTCTCATACTCCGGATGTGCGTCTACAACCGGACCTAAGGAAGATAATACTTCTTCTACAGTCTGGCAGAACTCCGGCTCGTTAGCATATTTAGTCTTTACGTCCTCAATTACCCTCTCAACATACTTGCTCATCTCGCAAATACCTCCTTAAATGTTGGTTCTTAAACCCCTGTGCCATTTTGCACTAATAAAAGACTTTTCCCCGCTCATGAATCTCAAATCAAGTCCTTAATTGGATCTCCGAGAAAACTTTTGTATCTTTTGTATATATAATTTAAATACCATATATAATACGTTGTTTTCACTATGTATACAGGATTTCTCGCTGTATCTCGCGATTTGGAAGCTTTCGCATTTCCCTCAATACAAATCTTACAAATCTCTTGATCTATTTGGGACTCATTTCGCTTACGTCCTTTATTTGACTTTATTCTAACATACCCTTTTGACTTTGTCAACAATCTGTGGTACGATTCTTATAAAAGCTGATTTATCGACATGCCTGTCATTAATAGCATGTCCTTATATAAAAAAAGGGAGGTTCGGCCATGATCAGCATCAGTATCATAAGTCCTTTAAAATCAATGGCTGTCATCGATAAAGCGATCGAACACAATGACTTTGGATGCGTATTTCACAGGTACGTTTACGAAAATCTGGAAGAAATTAAAGACATATACGAACAGTGTAAGGATATCTCCGATGTGCTGTTTTTCTCCGGGGAACTGGGATACTCTTATATTCTGACCCATGTGGATGATCTGAAGGTTCCATGTACCTTTATTTCCTATACTGAAAAGACTCTGCTGTCCATCCTGTTAAACTTCGTGATCCATTACCCGGATGTTCCGTTAAACAGACTCTATATTGATTTTCTGACTCCGGTAAATGATTTTATGAATTTAAAGAAATATCTGGATCCGGAACATATGCCTTACTGCTTTGAAAATCCTGTCTATAACTATGAGACCTTAAAAGAACGAGCTGTGGAGCTCTGGGAAAGCAAAAAGATCGACATGATGTTCACGCGGACTACGAACCAGCTGGAGGTCCTCAACAAGCTTCAGATCCCTTATATCCACTTTCTCCCCACGGAGGAGATGGTCCGCGATTCCATCCGGCATGCAATAAATTCTATCCGCTTAAAGCAGAAGAACCATCTCAACAAGCTCGTGATTCTCATAAAGCTTGTCTATCCGGATAATATCTCCTCACAGGACCGGGAATATCTGGAGATCACCCTTCACAAATATCTTCTTGATTTCCGGAAAGAGTACGCGTACGATTTCTCACTTCACGCGGTCTCCAACCGGTTTGAGCTAGATCTCGACAGTGATCTCTACAAGAGCAGCTTCAGCCGCATTCAGGATCTCATCGCTTTTCTGGATCAGAAAGGCGATCTGGAATTCCGTCTCGGCGCCGGATTCGGAAAATCACTCGGTGAGAGTCATTATCAGGCAGATCTTGCCCTGCAGGAAGCTGTCAAATACGGAAAGAATGACGGTTTTGTCATCTCCGGCGAGGACAATGCCCTCACCGGTCCGCTCTCTCTTACGAGATCCTTAAATTACAGCTATTCCAACACAAAAGCTCTGGACTACTCCCAGAGCAACGGGATCAATGAGAGCAATCTCTTAAAGATCGTCGGTCTCTTCCAGATGGATAAGGACACGATCATGACAGCCGCCTCCCTGTCCCAGTGGCTCAACATCACGAGCCGAAGCTGCAACCGTATTTTACAGCAACTTCTGGATTCCAATTTAATAGAAGAAATCGAATCCCAGAAGCAGGAAGGCAAGGGACGGCCGACGAGACAGTACCGGTTCTGCAAGAACAACTTTATACGGACATTCTTCTAGGCTATTATAAAAGACCGCGCTCCGCCATATTTCATGCGGGGGGTGGTCTTTTGTATCACCTGTAAGAGTATGTCAAAGTACATTTTTGCGCTGGAGTGGTCACTCGTGATGATCAGCAGCTTCTTTCAGACATATGGCACCATAAAAAATGCCGCTGGGACTGCATCCTTTCCCAGCGGCATTTTTTATATTTATGTCAGAACATTCTTATTTAAATGGTAGCTATTCAGTACCTTCATAGTTACACGCAAAAATCCATTCCAGATCAGCTTCGCTGATGGGATTTTTGCCCTCCATCCTATGTTTTCTTACGGTCAGCGCAGCAAGTGCGCAGACCTACTGAACAGTTACTTTAAATATATCTTATGCTAATGCCGCAAGCTCTTTTCCAAGTGCCTTGCAGTTCTCAAGAGCTTCGTCGTCCGGAGTCTCCTGGCAGATAACGCCCTCACCGCCAACAACTGTAGCACCTGCAGCTTTCATTCTGTCTTCCCAGTCTCTCATCCACTGGCCATCTCCCCAGCCGTAGGAACCGAACAGACCGATCTTCTTGCCGGATGCGAATGCCTCAACCTCAGTTACAAACGGCTCCATCTCGCCTTCCTCAAGAACCTCAGCTCCCATTGCCGGGCATCCAAGTGCGAATGCGGATGCTGCCTGTAAATCATCCATAGATACGGACGAGATGTCTGTAACAACAGCTTCCTTACCTGCTTCTGTGATTCCCTCGCCGATGGCTGCAGCCATAGCAGCTGTATTTCCTGTCTGAGACCAGTATGCAACAATAACCTTATCCATTTTTAATTTCCTCCTGAAATTTGTTTTGCGGTAATCCGGACCTCGCCGTCCGCCGCTTTTTTATTATTGGAACCGGCGGTACTTAGGATGCCGCCAGGATATCCCTGATTTCGTTTCCATTTCCGGTCATGGAGATCACATAATCTCTCGCCCGGTCATATGCCTCAAATGTCTTTAACGCATCTTCCAGGTTTCCATACACTTTCCAATATCCGGAATACAGAAAATCTCTGCCGCCCTTCTTAATGAATCCCTCTACATCCACCGGCGGATATCCGAGAACAAGACCGATCTCATGGGGGAATCCCAGTTTTCCGTCCATGTGCTCCTGATAACCTTCCGCGATGCGGTCCAAAGTCTCCTCAAGGCCAAGATCCTCATATCCGAAAGACGCCATTAACCGTTTTACATCCTCCCGTTCCAGGTATGCCGTGAGCATTCCCGGGCGGTAAAGCAGGATCGACAATCTGCCGTGGAATTCATAGAGAACCCGGCAGCATACCGGTGATCCTTCAAAAAGTTTGAACACTTCTTCTTTCTGATCTGCACGCACGTTTAAAAGATTCGATAATTTGATGCCTGTGAGAAGCGGCGCACACTGTAAAACTACCTGCTTCTTCGTTCCATTGACCGGGAGCTTCTGTACTGCCCCGAAAATCTCTTCGCTCATGCGTCTTACCGCCTTTCTGATCTTTTATCATTCCACTGGCATCCCTGGTTTATGCGCTGTGCTTTTCAAGAATCTCAGCAAGTGCTGTGCCGCTGCTTGTATGACAGCGGACGATATCGGTACGATTCTCATCCACCTCATCTAATACGCAGCGCACCATCTTGTGGGATACGGTGTTGGTAAACAGGATCAGAAGATCCGGTCTTCCGATCAGTTTATCAAGACCAGTCTTCATCTGGGTGAAGACCTTCGCTTTATATTTATGATTTTCACAAATTTCTTTATACTGTCTGACCATGCGGTCATGTCCGCCAATAATAACAACGCTCATGAATTTTCCTCCTTTGCCCAAGGGTTAGATCCGTCTAACTGATGCTACAAGGTTAGCATAAACTAACTTTGTTGTCAATATCTGTAATTGAGAGTTTTTCCCATTATGTTAGTTGAAGCTAATTATTTTGTATAAGAATAATTTTCACCCCATTTATTGTTATTTTTTCTCAAAAGGAAGAATAGACTTTGACTCATTTCACGGATTATGCTATACTAAAACGAAGAATGATAAAGTTCCGTTTAACTGATAATGATCACGGACAATGTTATAACTTTCCGGCGTTTACAGGCTTGTGCTGAACTTATTGCACGGCTGTGTTTTTTTAATGACGGTTTTTCGTACGTCAATGCGCTGAAAAGTTTCTAACCACGTTACACGATATATGGGGGTAATTACTTGAAAATCCAGGAATCTGCCGAAAACTATCTTGAGACAATTTTAATGTTAAGCGAAAAACAGCCGTATGTGCGTTCCATCGATATCGCAACTGAGCTCGGCTTCTCCAAACCCAGCGTCAGCGTCGCAATGAAGAATCTCCGGGTCAACAACCTGATCCTGGTAAATGACGAGGGACATATCACGCTGACCGACGAAGGCCGCCGGATCGCGGAAACGATCTACGAGCGCCACACAGCCCTCTCCAAATGGCTGATGGACCTCGGTGTCAGCGAGCAGACCGCTCTCGACGACGCATGCCGGATCGAACACGATATCAGTGCGGAGAGCTTCGCCGCAATCAAAGAACATATCAAAAAATATTCTTCCGAAGCGAAAAATTAATGCATCTGGAACGATCTGCCAACAGTTTCAGCGTTATTATGATGATCCCTTGAAAATGTTGGGAACACATCTTTTGTGTTTCCAGCATTATTTTTATGTGCAGATCAGGCTGAATGCGCTGCATTTTTTTGGGGGGCTCACGAAGGTCACCCGAGCAGGGCTTTTCATGCAGATATCCTTTCAGCACCTGCCGTGCACGGTCTTCTCTATGCCAAAAAAAGCGCAGAGACCATGTACTATCTTTGTCCATGATCCTGCACTTTTCACATTTCAGATTTCGATTTCCGATCAATCTTTATAAGCAAATCCCACAAAGGACAGCTCACATCCGCCTGCCACACGGCGGAAAATATTCACAACGGTACTCATCACGTCGACAAACGCATTGTCCTTCGTCTCAACTCTGACCTTGCCATCGACGATCTCTGCATCTTTAATATCCGGGAGTTCCAGCACTTCCCGCATGATCTCTGATACTTCCTGTTCCGAAATTTTCTTTGAAAGCTGATAAAATCTTCCCATGATTCTGCTCCATTTCCCTCCCGGAGGAGTATTATTAAAGCGGCTGCATTCTTTTTCGTGGCCGCATGTTAGTTATTTCTAACTGCTTTTATCATACTCTTTTTAAAAGAAAATGGAATATCTTTATTGAGAATCTTTCCCATTAAGCAAAATTATTTTTCGTCCAACGAACAGGAAATATCAGTTCCTTGGAACCTCTTTTTATTTCACCCACACGCCACTGGCGTTCACCTTATATCCGTCCGGTGTCGTCGTGTTCGTCAGCATATACCCATCGGCACCCATATAGTACCAGAGTCCGCTTACCGGGGACTGGAACCAGGCATTCGTGAGGTAACCGCCGGATTTTTTGTCCACCCACCAGCCTTTAGAGTTGCTCTTCCACTGGTAGAAAGTGCCCTTGCTGTAGAGATACATATTGGAGAGAACGCCCGATGCGCAGACATTGTTGATCACGAATCTCTGTCTCCATGTCTTTCCGTCGGAATCCTTCGCCTGGATCTCAAAAACGCCTGCCTGTCCGGTGTAGGAAGACTTTCTTTCGGACTTTCTTGCATCCCAGCTCAATGTATACTGAAGCGTTCCGCCCTTTTTGACAGTTCCAAGGGATCCATTAAAATCCCTGATCGGATTTCCCATTCCGTCATAGGCCTTCACGGTATATGTCGCACTGGCCGCCGCCTCCGTAAACGTCACCACCGCGCCTTTCCGTACGATTGGCGCGTCTTCCGTCTCTTTCTTTCCCGATGTATTCGTCACAGTCACATTCGTCGTCCCCACGTAGGAACTGTCCGCACTCTCCACTCTCCAGGAAAAGCTGGCAAACGCCGTGATCTGAAAAGCCGCCGCGAAAACGCAGGCGAAAATGGCTGTTTTGATTGATTTTCTCATAGTGATTCACCTCTACACGATCCTTTTGTTTCCAGTTTGTACTGGCTTCTTTTTTAACAGTACAGCTTCTGACCTCCATGGGTTCCTTTTCTTTCGAACACATTTTCCCTTTTACGCGCACATCTCATTATATCCCATCTTGTCTTGAAATGCAACGGAACCTCCCTTACACTTCTCTTATGAAAAAGTGGCAAAACACTGGCAAAATACATGGACATCCACACCTTTCCACATTGACATCCCCTCTCAAAATGCGATATAATTCTTATTAATTATTCTCAAAGATTACAAGGGCAAAATCATCATTTTTTGCCCCCAGACATCTTTCAAACGCTTACTTGAGGGGGTATTTTTAGTTATTATGAATGGTGCAGAAGCTATGGTCAAATGCCTCGAGGAGGAGGGCGTAACCAGGATCTTCGGATATCCGGGTGTTGCGATCTCCCCGTTTTATGAGGCCTTATATAATGCAGGAACCATCGAGCATGTCCTCGTCCGCCAGGAACAGGCTGCCGGACACGCCGCAAGCGGCTACGCCCGCATCTCCAGAAAAGCTGCGGTCTGCGTAACGTCCTCCGGTCCAGGCGCGACAAATCTGATCACGGCGCTGGCAACAGCTTACGCCGACAGTATTCCGCTTATCGCGATCACCGGACAGGTAAACTCCAATCTCCTTGGCCGTGACGTATTCCAGGAAGCCGATATGCGTGGTTCCACAGAATCTTTCGTTAAGTACAGCTATCTTGTAAAGAGCGCCGATGATATTCCGCGTATCTTTAAGGAAGCTTTCTATATCGCCTCCACCGGACGAAAGGGACCGGTCCTTATCGATATTCCCTGCGATGTCCAGATGGACCTCTTAAAGAAATCCTTCGACTACACATCTGAGGTCAATATCCGCGGATACAAGCCGAATACAAAGGGAAACAACCCGCAGATGCATAAAGTTGTCGCCGCGATCAACAAGGCGAAAAAGCCGCTGATCTGTGCCGGCGGCGGTGTTATCCTCGGAAACGGTGAAGAATGTGTCCGCCAGTTCTGTGAGAAGAACAATATTCCGCTTGTAACAACCATGATGGGAATCGGCGTTATGCCGAAGAACCACCCGCTTTACTTCGGAATGCTTGGAAATAACGGAAAACCTTACGCGAACCGTGCCGTAGCAAACAGTGACCTTCTGATCATTGCCGGTGCGAGGATCGCTGACCGCGCCGTTCCTAAGCCGGAAAATCTGGAACAGCAGGTCAATATCATCCACATCGATATCGATACCGCCGAGATCGGCAAAAACCTCGGACCGACGATCCCGCTTGTCGGTGATATCAAGAGTATCTTCGACCGCCTGCTGCAGGAGAATATTTCCATCGACACCTCAGGCTGGATCGAGACACTTCAGGATATCAAAAAAAGCACGGTAGACCACCGTGTCTTCAGCGACAAACTTGTAAATCCGATGCTTTTAGTCCAGCATCTCTCCGAGAAGATGGACGATGACGCGATCTATGTTGCAGATGTCGGGCAGAACCAGCTTTGGTCTGCCGACAACTATGTGATGAAGAACGGCCGTTTCCTCACAAGCGGCGGCATGGGAACCATGGGCTATTCCATCCCGGCCGGAATCGGAGCGAAAATGTGTACGCCGGACAAGCAGGTTGTCGTTGTCTGCGGTGACGGTTCCTTCCAGATGTCCATGTACGAGCTTGGAACCATCGCAGTAAACAAGGTTCCGATAAAGATCCTTGTCATGAGAAACCACTATCTCGGTCTCGTCCGCGAGCATCAGGAGAAGACTTACGAGGAACACTATTTCGGTGTCCAGCTCTATGATTATCCGAAATATGCAGAAATCGCCGCTGCCTACGATATGGACTACTTCCACTGCGACAGCAACGAGACTCTCGACGCAGAGCTCGACCGTTTCCTCGCCTGCGGCAAGGCCTGCATCATGGTCTGCGAAGTCGACAGCCACAACAACACAAAATAAGGAGAACGCAAGATGAAAGGTATTTTTTCTGTACTTGTAGAAAATAAAGACGGTGTTCTCTCCCAGATATCCGGTCTTTTCGCGAGAAGAGGCTTCAACATCGACAGCCTTGCCGTAGGCGAGACGGAGCGCCATGACATTTCCAGCATGACCATCGTCTCCACCGGCGACCAGCGCACCGTCGATCAGATTGAGAAACACTTAAACAAGAAACTGGATGTGATCAAAGTCCGCCGCCTTGAAGAAACCCGCAGTGTGCTTCACGAGCTGATGCTCATCAAGGTCTCCTACTCCGCAACGAACCGCAGCTCCCTGATCGAGCTCTGCAGCGTCATGGGCGCCAAGATCGTCCATGTCTCCCCGAAGAGCATGGTCATTGAGTTCCATGCCGCACCGGATGTTCTCACAGACTTTATTGAACTGGTGAGAAGCTTTGGTATTCTGGAGCTCCAGAGAACAGGTACGATCTGTATGTCGAAAGACTGATTTAAAAAGACCTGAAATTGTTTGCCGTATATTTTTCGCCAAACATCTCCTGTCTTTTCTAAATCGAATCAAGTATCACAATAAACTTTGTTTATACTAAATTAGATTGTTTTATAAAAAATGTCATGAATATAAGCTTTCTATCCAGATGCTTTCTTTCATGACATTTTTTAGTTCTTTGCGGATTGCCGCAACAATTTTTTATTCCTATTCAGTCTTTTCTAATACTGGTTCATATTTTCTATCTTCTTACCCGCGCTCCGCCACAAATTTCTCCACTTCTTCATACTCCGGAATACTCGGAGCCGCGCCGTTCCGGCTTACGGCGATGGCACTGGCGGCACTTGCCGTTTTCAGGATCTCCGGAATCTCTTTTCCCTTTGTAATTCCAGAAAGGAAATATCCACAGAACGTATCTCCCGCCGCAGTGGTATCCAATGCCTTTACCTCGTAGATCTCCTGTTTCATGCACTTGTCTTTATCAAAATACCAGGAACCTTTTTCTCCCAGAGTCAGGACAAAGGCGGCATCCGGATATTTTGTCTTCAACTTCTCCATGATCTCTCCCGGCTCTTCGCTCTCCGCCCCGGAGATCTCTTTTCCCTCGATCTCATTGAGAATAAAATAATCCACCAGATCCATCGGGATCGTCTTCAGATTCTCGTTAATCGGGGACGGATTCAGCGCAATCTTCGCTCCAGCTTTCTTTGCCGTCTCAGCTGCATATCCCACATTGGAAATCTCGTTCTGGAGAAGGACGATATCTCCCTCTTCCACCTCTTTTACCGCTTCGTCGATCATTTCCTTCGATACGGAATCGTTGGCTCCGCCGCAGATGATAATATTGTTCTGTCCATTCTGATCCACCTGGATCACAGCGTGACCGCTGGCTCCGGAAAGCTTTTTCACTCCCTCCGTGTGGACTCCGGACCACTTCAGAACATCCAGCAGCATTTCTCCATCCGCCCCCACAGCACCCACATGATGCACTTCCGCCCCGGAACGTGCCAGGGCGATAGACTGATTTAATCCTTTTCCGCCGCAGGCCTCCGCATACGTTCGCGTCTTGATCGTCTCACCCGGTCTTACAAAGTGATCCACTCCATATACACGGTCAATATTCAGAGATCCAATATTTAATACCTTCATACTGCTTCTCCCTTTCCAAAAGATCCCCCAGAAAAACTTCCGGGGGATCTCATTTTTACATTTTATAAAGATTCAACTTACGCTGTGCGTCAGTCAGATCCTATTTGTAACCTTTCTCATGAAGAGCAGCCTGTGCAGCAGCAAGTCTTGCGATCGGTACACGGAACGGTGAGCAGCTTACATAGTTTAAGCCAACCTTGTGGCAGAACTCTACGGAAGACGGATCTCCGCCGTGCTCGCCGCAGATACCGCACTTTAACTCCGGACGTGTTGCGCGTCCTTCCTTAACTGCGAGCTCTACGAGACGGCCAACACCAGTCTGGTCAAGTCTTGCGAACGGATCAGACTCGTAGATCTTTGCCTTGTAGTAGGAATCAAGGAACTTGCCGGCATCATCACGGGAGAAGCCGAATGTCATCTGAGTCAGGTCGTTTGTACCGAAGGAGAAGAACTCAGCTTCCTCAGCGATCTGGCCTGCAGTAAGAGCTGCACGCGGGATCTCGATCATTGTACCAATATGGTACTGCATGTCGGAACCTTTCTCTTTCTTAACCTGCTCAGCAACTTCAACAACGATATCTTTTACATATTTGAGCTCTTTCTTCTCGCCAACGAGCGGGATCATGATCTCCGGAACGATATCGTAGCCATCTTCTTCCTTAACTTCGATAGCTGCTTCCATGATAGCGCGTGTCTGCATCTTTGCAAGCTCCGGATAGGTAACTGCAAGACGGCATCCACGGTGACCCATCATCGGGTTGAACTCGTGAAGTTCGTCGCATTTCTTCTTGATCTCGTCAACAGTCTTGCCCATATCTTTAGCAAGCTCTGCCATCTCTTCCTCTGTCTTAGGAGTGAACTCATGCAGCGGCGGATCTAAGTAGCGGACTGTCATTGGTCTGCCCTCGAGTGCCTTGTACATAGCCTTGAAGTCACCCTTCTGGTACGGAAGGAGTTTGCTTAATGCTTCCTCTCTTGCCTCTACTGTATCAGAAACGATCATTCTTCTTAAATTGTGGATTCTCTCCGGATCAAAGAACATGTGCTCAGTACGGCAAAGACCGATGCCCTCTGCGCCAAGCTTAACTGCGTTCTTTGTATCAGCCGGTGTATCAGCGTTTGTGCGGACACCAAGTTTTCTGAAGGAGTCAGCCCAATCCATGATTCTCTTGAAGTTTCCGCCTACGGATGCTTCCTGAGTCTTGATATCGCCGTTGTAGATCTTACCTGTTGTACCGTCTAAGGAGATGTAATCGCCCTCGTGGAAGGTATGTCCGCCGAGTGTGAATTCCTTCTTCTCCTCATCGATCTTGATCTCGCCGCAGCCGGATACACAGCAGGTACCCATACCACGTGCAACTACTGCTGCGTGGGATGTCATACCGCCGCGGACTGTTAAGATACCCTGTGCAGCGTGCATTCCTTCGATATCCTCCGGGGATGTCTCAAGACGAACTAAGATCACTCTCTCGCCCTTACCGCCGATACCAGCTGCCTTAGCGTCATCTGCTGTGAAGCAAACTTTACCAGCTGCAGCACCCGGGGATGCCGGAAGAGCCTGTCCGATCACTTCACCTGCTTTTAATGCAGCCGGATCGAAGGTCGGATGTAATAACTGATCAAGGGATTTTGCTTCGATTCTGCAAACAGCTTCCTCAGGAGTAATCTGTCCCTCATCTACTAAATCACATGCGATCTGGATCGCAGCCGGAGCGGTTCTCTTACCATTACGTGTCTGTAAGAAGTAGAGCTTGCCTTCCTCGATCGTGAACTCCATATCCTGCATGTCGTGGAAATGATTCTCAAGTTTCATAGCCAGTTCCATGAACTGCTTGTAGCACTCCGGAAGGTCCTTCTCAAGCTGGGAGATCGGCTGCGGAGTACGAACACCGGCAACAACGTCCTCGCCCTGTGCGTTGATCAGATACTCACCAAAGATACCCTTCTCACCTGTGGACGGGTTACGTGTAAAGGCAACGCCTGTACCGGATGTCTCACCCTTGTTACCAAATACCATTGTCTGTACGTTTACTGCGGTACCCCAGTCGCCCGGAATATCATTCATACGACGGTAAACGATCGCACGCGGGTTATCCCAGGAACGGAATACGGCTTTCACAGCGCCCATTAACTGTTCCTTCGGATCCTGCGGGAACTCTTCGCCGTTCATAGCCTCTTTGTATACAGCTTTGAACTTCTCAGCAAGCTCCTTCAAATCGTTAGCGTCTAACTCTGTATCATAGTGAACGCCTTTTGCTTCCTTCATTTCGTCGATGATCTTCTCGAAGTAGGACTTCGGAACTTCCATAACGACGTCGGAATACATCTGGATGAATCTTCTGTAGGAGTCGTATGCGAAACGCGGATTTCCTGTCTTCTTTGCGAAGCCCTCAACTGCTACATCGTTTAAACCAAGGTTTAAGATGGTGTCCATCATACCCGGCATGGATGCACGCGCACCGGAACGTACAGATACAAGTAACGGATCCTCGGTATCACCGAATTTCTTTCCGTTTACACCCTCGAGCCATTTTAAAGCTTCGAAGATCTGATCCTGGATCTCTTTTGTGATCTGCTTTCCGCTGTTGTAATAGTCTGTGCAGGCTTCTGTTGTTACTGTGAATCCCTGCGGGATCGGCATGCCAAGATTTGTCATCTCCGCAAGGTTGCAGCCTTTGCCGCCGAGAAGATTTCTCATTGCCGCGCTGCCTTCTTCAAACTTATAAACCCACTTTGCCATAAGTCGTTATTCCTCCTAGAATTTAGTTTAGACTAAGATGTCTATATTGCCCTCATCTCTTTGCTCCCCTGCAATACTTCCGTTCCCCCATCACGTAACTCCGGTTTGGAAATATCGCACAAAAAAATCGAGTGTCGGAAAAAAGGCCTGTACATATTATAAGGGATGTTGCCAAAATTTGCAACATCCCTTTGTAAAACTTTCGTGATTTTTTCACATATTTCTGTAGATTCCTGTCGGTTTTCTTGGGTAAAATTGTGTATAGTTTTCTTTCAACTTAGTACAATTTGCCGGTAAGTACCGCTAAAAGGATTCCCAGAACTGCTCCCGCGACTACCTGGAGCGGCGTGTGCCCCACATATTCTTTCAGTTTTTCCTGGAGAAAAACTCCATCTAAATTCAGAATATTCTCGAAGAAAACGCTGTTCAACAGCTTGGCCTGCTTTCCGGTCTCCCTCCTTACGCCCATCGCGTCATACATTACGATCATCGCGAGAACAAAGCTGATGGCAAACTCAAAGCTACCAACCCCGTACTTCATTCCGGATGCCGTCGTCAGCGCGCAGACCGTAGCCGAGTGGGAGCTCGGCATTCCGCCGGACCCGAAGACCCGCTCCGGGTTGAAAGACTTATTGATCACCATGTCGATCACCGTCTTTAAAAACTGCGCTACCGTCCATCCGAGCACCGCGCTGATCAGGATCTGGTTTCCCAGAAGTTCATTCCACATTGTCATGTTTTCCTCTTTATTATGTCAGATTTTCCGGACTCTTTAGTATCCGATCAGCCAGTCATATAATTCCTGATATTTTCCGGCCGAGGCTTTCCAGGAAAAGTCCACCGCCATCGCCCGGTCAACAATCTTATTCCATTCCCGCTTCTTATCGTAGTAAATATGCTTCGCGTAGCGGATAATATTCAACATCTCGTGGGCATTGTAGTTTGCGAAGGAGAATCCTGTTCCTGTTCCCTCGAACTCATTGTACGGCCATACCGTATCCTTTAAGCCGCCTGTCTCACGGACGATCGGCACGGTTCCATAGCGGAGCGCCATGAGCTGGCTCAATCCGCATGGCTCGAATAAGGATGGCATCAGGAACGCGTCGCAGGCTGCGTAGATCTTGTGGGACAGCGGCTCGGAGTAGTATATCTGCGCCGATACGCGGTCATGATATTTCCAATCGTAATGGCGGAACATATTCTCATAGTTTTCGTCTCCAGTTCCAAGAACGACCAGCTGCACATCATCCGTACAGATCTCGTCCATCACGCACTGGATCAGGTCAAGGCCTTTCTGGCTCGTGAGTCTTGAGACAATGCCGATCATGAACTTCCTGTCATCTTTTGCGAGACCAAGCTCTTCCTGGAGCGCACGTTTATTTTTGACTTTTTCTTTTCGGAAATTCCGCGCGTTGTAATTCTGTACGATATCCGGATCTGTCTCCGGGTTGAAGACATCATAGTCGATACCGTTTACGATTCCTCGGAGATCATTGGCGCGGGCCCGCATCAGACCGTCGAGACCTTCCCCGTAAAACGGGGTCTTGATCTCCTCTGCGTAGGTGTTGCTGACCGTCGTGATCGCGTCGGCATACACAAGACCGCCCTTCAGCATATTTCCGTCTTTGTATGCCTCTAACTTATCCGGTGTAAAGAAGTAGTCCGGGAGTCCCGAGAATCTCTGGATCGTCTTTACATCCCACACGCCCTGGAATTTCAGGTTATGGATCGTCATGACGGACTTGATTCCGTGGAAGAACTCTCCCTCTCCAAATCTTCCCTTTAAATATACAGGGATCAGTCCGGTCTGCCAGTCGTGGCAGTGGATCACATCCGGTTTCCATCCGATCACAGGAAGCGCAGATAACGCTGCCTGGGAGAAGAATGAGAATTTTTCCAGGTCATAATACCAATCACCATATGGCTTATCGCCCCAGAAATAGCTCTCGTTATCGATAAAATAGAAGGTGATTCCTTCATATACATATTCAAGGATTCCGACATAACGGCTCTGTCCCAGATAATCCATATAGAAATGATTCACATAAGTAAGGTTGCTCAAAAATTTATCTTTGATGCAGAGATACTTCGGAATCATGACCCGCACATCAAAATATTCTTTATCAAAACATTTCGGTAAGGATCCCACAACATCGGCAAGTCCGCCTGTCTTGATAAAAGGTACAGCCTCGGAAGCGACAAACAATATTTTCTTCATGATAACCCATCCTTCCACTTTTTGCTCCATGGCAGGGAAAATTCCGCAAAAATGCCATGCCCCGCTATTAGATTCAGTATAACACATCCCTCGGAAATTAGAAAGTGGGTCTTTTTGCTTTTTTCAGATTTTTCAGATACGTTTGTAATCCAGTCGGATTTTGTCTGCAATCAATGCAATAAATTCAGAATTCGTCGGTTTTCCCTTGCCGCCGTTCACCGTGTATCCGAAGAGGCTGTTCAGGGTATCAAGCTCTCCTCTCCCCCAGGCAACCTCGATAGCATGGCGGATGGCACGCTCCACGCGGCTCGGTGTCGTCTTGTGGGTCTTCGCGATGGTCGGATAGAGGATCTTCGTGACAGAGGACAGCATCTCTGTATCCCGGACGGACATGATGATGGCATCTCTCAGATACTGGTATCCTTTAATATGGGCCGGAATTCCGATCTCATGCAGCATCTGTGTCACATCCGTCTCCAGATTCTGTTCCATATAGGTCTCTTTATCAAGATACGGCTGTACCTTCTTCACATCCGTATGTACCGCACCTGCCGCTTTTATCCGACCGCGACAGACTCTGTGGATCTTATCCAGAATAACGTCCCTGTTGAACGGCTTCATAATATAATAATTGGCTCCGAGACGGAACGCGTCCTCTGTCACATCCTGGCTGCTGGCCGCCGTCACCATGATGAAGGACGGGTGGTTCTTCATCTGCGTGTTGTTTTTTACTTTTTCCATGACAGAAATTCCGTCAAGTCTCGGCATGATCACATCCATGAGAACAATATCCGGATTTGTCCGGACGATCATATTGTAGGCGTCCTCGCCATTATCTGCCTTTCCGACTACATGGATCCCATCCTCCTTCTCCAGAATTTCGTCAAGTAAATTCAAAGTCTGTCTGTTGTCATCCGCAATTGCGATCGATAATTCTGCCATAGCACTCCTCCTGTCACACACAAAGTTTCTTTTTCAATCATTTTCCCTATTCTGACCGATCCTCTGACATGATATTTTTCTTTTTGAAGATTCCCAGTAAGAATACAGAGATTATAATCTTGCGTCCATGTCGAATCCAAGTCAAAACAGGTGTATTATTGCCTTAATTGTTCGGGATTTTTCGCCATTTTACGCGTTTTGCATCTGTTTTTAACGCTCTTTCTATTCTTCTTAATATTCCTTAGCGGCGGGATCTGTCTTTTTTTCCACTGGGGGCGACTGTGTTCCGTCTGAAAGCAAAAGACCCCTGACATGTCTCCACGCCAGGGATCTTCCATTTGTCCGATGTATCCTCGGAATTTTTTTGCTCCTGATTTATTTGATCGTAAGCAGATAATTCGCGAACTGCTGCGCCGTACGGCCGGAAAGTCCACCGCCGCGCATCTCGAAACGGTTCGCCTCGTAGCAGATCTCCTCATCAGTCATAACCTCCGGAGTGATGCCCGCGCGTCTCGCGAGAGCCACTGCCATCTCGTTGAACCCTTCCTTGTTCGGCTTCGCGTAAAAGATAGAAAGGCCGAAGCGGTTGACCAGGGAGAGCTTCTCCTCCATGGTGTCGGAGCGGTGCAGATCCTCGCTGTGCTCCATGTCCTCTCTGTCCTTCCACGTCTCCTTGATGAGGTGACGGCGGTTGGATGTGGCATAGATCAGCACGTTGTCCGGCTTTGTCTCGACGCCGCCCTCGATAACAGCCTTTAAGAACTTGTACTCGATCTCAAATTCCTCGAAGGAGAGATCGTCCATGTAGATAATGAACT
Source organism: uncultured Clostridium sp. (assembly GCA_902496665.1). Taxonomy (GTDB): domain Bacteria; phylum Bacillota; class Clostridia; order Lachnospirales; family Lachnospiraceae; genus Pilosibacter. The sequence continues at coordinate 69,902 of CABVBU010000007.1, forward strand.
TGTAGTTACGGTTCTTGATCTGGGCGATGATCGTGGAAAGATCCTTAAACTGATGCTTGTAGATCTCGATCATGCGCAGGCCCTGGGGGTAGAACTGGTTGACGATGGCCTTGATGCTGGTGGATTTACCGGTACCGCTGTCGCCGAATAACAGCACGTTGTTCGCCGCTTTTCCGTCACAGAACGCCTGGGTGTTCTCCACGAGCTTCTTCTTCTGGAGCTCGTAGCCGATGAGGTCATCCAGCATAACGGTATCCATGTTGTTGATCGGCAGGAAGCGGATGGAGCCGTCCTTGTTCTCAGCAATGCGGAATGCCTTATTGAGTCCGAACATGCCGACACCGTAATCTTTGTAGAACTCCGTCACATACTGGAAGAAATCCGCGCCTGACTCGGCCGTCTCAAGCTTCTCGCTTAAGGTTCTCACTTTCTCGCTGACATTTTTATTGTACATCAGCTCTTTTTTGCGGATTGCCTGGTAGTGGGTCAGCTGGGTGAAGCAGTCGATGGAGAGTTCTTTCTCCAGCCAGGAAAAGTCGTAATCGAACAGCTCCTTGAACATGTCGAAATCGTGGGTCACAAAGTTGTTGACCGTTCCCTCCTGAGCTCCCATCTTCTCACAGACGAGGCTGAATGGATTCTCATTCGTGATCAGGAGGAATGTCAGGTAGTTGTGCCATAAGTTCTTGTCAAAAGCGTAATCTGTGGCAACCGTCAGAAGTTTCTTCACCTGGTGGAAAACGCGGCCTCTGAGCGCCGCCTTCGTCTCTGTCCCATCTTTCAGTTTCTCACAGATATCCGCAAGCTGCCAGAGGATCGAGTCTTCCGGCAGGCTGCCGTATACGAGCAGGTTTGATACGATCTCGTTCATATAGTTTCCTCTCTTTCCGGGAATTTTTCCGAAACCTGGCAACCTTCAGAAACTGCCGTATGGCATTTTCCGTCGGATACCTGGCAAAAAGGCGGCGCAGCTTCCAAAATAAGCCCGCCGCCTTTTATATATCATGCGATACCAGGTCCCAAGGTCAAAAAGCCTTTTGCAAGCAAGCTTGCCAAAGGCCTTCCGACCTTTTGACCCTAGGTATCAAATTACTCTACGATAGCACCCTTATCCGCAGAGGATACGTTCTTCGCATAGCGCTTTAAGTATCCTGTCAGCTTCTTCGGCTCGCGGATCTTCATGGTCTTCTTTCTCTCTTCCATCTCTTCATCGGAAACAAGCAGCTTTAAGCTGTAGTTCGGGATGTCGATCGCGATCTTGTCGCCGTCTTTGATGTAAGCGATCGGGCCGCCTGCAGCTGCCTCCGGGGAGATATGTCCGATAGCTGCACCGCAAGATGCGCCGGAGAAACGTCCATCTGTAAGAAGAGCAACGGTTGTGTCAAGCTTCATACCAACGATCGCGGATGTCGGAGAAAGCATTTCTCTCATTCCCGGGCCGCCTGCCGGTCCCTCATAACGGATGACAACGATGTCGCCCGGAACGATCTTTCCAGCGTAGATCGCTGCGATCGCTTCTTCCTCGGAATCAAAGCACTTTGCGGTACCTGTGTTGACTAACATCTCCGGTTTTACAGCGGAACGCTTTACGATCGCGCCGTTCGGAGCCAGGTTTCCGAAAAGAACGGCAAGTCCGCCGGTCTTTGTGTATGGATTGTCTAACGGACGGATCACTTCCGGATTACGGTTTACGGCACGGGCAACGTTCTCAGCAACAGTCTTTCCTGTTACAGTCTTGCAGTCGCCGTGGATCATACCGGCATCGAGAAGTTCTTTTAATACTGCGGAGATTCCGCCTGCTTCCAGGAGATCCTGCATGTGGTGATGTCCTGCCGGTGCGAGGTGGCACAGGTTCGGAGTCTTCTCACTGATCGCGTTGATCATGTGAAGATCAAGAGTGATATCAGCCTCATGGGCGATTGCAAGAAGATGAAGCGCGGAGTTTGTGGAACATCCGAGAGCCATATCGGTTGTTAAAGCGTTCTCGAATGCTGCCGGTGTGATGATGTCGCGCGGACGAACATCGTCAGCTAAGAGTTTCATAACCTGCATACCTGCAGTCTTTGCGAGACGGACACGCTCAGCGTATACAGCCGGGATCGTACCATTTCCCGGAAGGCCGAGGCCAAGAACCTCTGTTAAGCAATTCATGGAGTTTGCCGTGAACATACCAGAACAGGAACCGCAGCCCGGGCAGGAGCTTCCCTCGATCTCCGCGAGTTCTTCGTCGTTGATAAGATTTGCTTTTCTGGCTCCAACTGCCTCGAATACAGTATTTAAATCTCTCTGGTTGATGGAGAGCATTGGACCGCCGGATACGAAGATACACGGAAGGTTCAGACGCATTGCTGCCATTAACATACCCGGAACGATCTTATCACAGTTCGGGATGAATACGAGTGCGTCGAAGCAGTGTGCCTTTACCATACATTCGATGGTATCTGCGATCAGCTCACGGGAGCTTAAAGAGAAGTGCATTCCATCATGGCCCATGGCGATACCATCGCAGACACCGATGGTATTGAACTCCATCGGAGTTCCACCTGCTGCAAGGACTCCGTCCTTTACGGCACGGGCGATGGTCTGTAAGTGCATATGTCCCGGTGCTACTTCATTGAAAGAGTTTACAACGCCGATAAACGGGCGGCGCATCTGCTCGTCGTTATATCCATCTGCCTTTAAAAGGGAACGGTGCGGCGCATGCTCTACGCCAGCTTTTACTTTATCTGAATTCATGATTTTTCTCCTTATGAAACCCAAAGCCAGGCGGTGATGCCTGGCCTTGGAATATTTGTAGGGTTTTCTGCCCCGCAGTGGCACACTCACGGACTTGCGTCCGTTCGTGCGCGGGCATTCGCCCTATAAAGCCGTCGGCAAAGATTCACTTATGTGCAAGCACAACGTGAATCTTTCCCCGCCGCCTTTGCACTGCTCATTTTCCTACGCGACTATTTCGCCTCGTCAAGGTTCTGAGCCTGCTTCCAGCCCATCTTTGCTCTTAACTCACGGCCAGTCTTAGCTGCAAGTGTCTCAGCGTGTGCTGCTCTTGCCGCATTGAACATTGTTCTGCCAACCTGGTTCTCAAGGATCCAGTTCTTAGCGAATGTACCATCCTGGATCTCTGTTAATACCTGCTTCATAGCCTTCTTAGCTTCGTCGCCGATGATTCTCTTACCGCTTACGTAATCACCATACTCAGCTGTATCAGAGATGGAGTATCTCATTCCCTCGAAACCAGCGTTGAAGATCAGGTCTACGATTAATTTCATCTCATGGATGCACTCGAAGTATGCGTTCTCCGGCTTATAACCAGCCTCAACAAGTGTGTTGAAACCAGCTTCCATTAATGCGCAAACGCCGCCGCAGAGAACTGCCTGCTCACCGAAGAGGTCTGTCTCTGTCTCTTCCTTAAATGTTGTCTCGAGGATACCGCCTCTTGCTCCGCCGATGCCTGCAGCGTATGCTTTAGCAACTTCCATGGAGTTTCCGCTCGGATCCTGCTCAACAGCTACGAGACACGGAACACCCTTGCCGCCAACGTACTGGGAACGAACTGTGTGGCCCGGTCCTTTCGGAGCGATCATGATAACATTAACGTCTGCCGGCGGAACGATCTGTTTGAAGTGGATGTTGAAGCCGTGAGCGAATGCAAGTGTCTTGCCTGCTGTAAGGTTTGCCTTGATATCGTTCTTGTAGAGAGCTGCCTGCTTCTCATCGTTTACAAGGATCATGATGATATCTGCTGCCTTTACAGCGTCTGCTGTGAGCATTACTGTGAAACCATCCTCTTTTGCCTTCGCTGCGGACTTGGAGCCCTCGTAAAGACCTACTACTACATCAACACCGGAATCTCTTAAGTTCAGAGCATGTGCATGACCCTGGGAACCGTAACCGATAACAGCTACTTTCTTTCCGTCAAGAAGTGATAAGTTACAATCTCTCTCATAGTACATTGTTGCCATAGTTTTTCTTCTCCTTATTCTTCATTGTGATCGACACGTAATGTGTTGTCTATTCCTAAACCGATCGCGATCTCTCCCGACCGGCTAAGTTCTAATATACCAAAATCTCTGACTTTTTCAATAAAAGATTCAACTTTTTTGCTGTCTCCGGTAATTTCGGCTGTCAGATGCTCTTCACCGAAGTCTACGACTTTTCCGCCGTACTCGTTGATCAGATCCAGTACCTGATGTTTGCTGGAACCTCTGTGGGTTCCTGTCAGGTGCATTTTGATGTACATATGCTGGGCAAATACGGTGTTTTCCGGCTCTAAAAGCGTTACGGCACGGACATCGATGAGTTTTTCCAGCTGACGGACCACCTGGTCCTTCATATATTCATCTCCTGTGGAGACGATGGTGATCCGCGTATAGTTCGGATCAGCAAGCGTACCTGCGGAGATATTATCAATATTATAGCAGCGCTTTGCGTAAAGACCGGCGATGCGGTTTAAAACGCCGAAGCGGTTGTTTACGATCATGGCGACCGCAAACTTTTCAACTTTGTTTTCCATGGTCACCTTATCCTTCCACAATCATGTCTTTGATGGAACGTCCCGGCGGGATCATCGGCAGGACTTTCTCATTCATGTCAATGTGACAGTCGATCAGCACCGGTCCCTGGGACTTGTCAGCCGCATCGAGGGCTTTCTGTAAGTCTTCCATCGTATAGACCGCATATCCGTCGGCTCCGAAGGCTTTCGCGAGAGCCGGGAAATCTGTCTTTCTGTCGAGGATGGTCTGGGAGTAATGGCAGTCATAGAAGATCGTCTGCCACTGTCTTACCATTCCGAGAACATCATTGTCAAAGAGGACGATGGTGATCGGAAGCTCCTGGCTTACCGCCGTTGCCATCTCGTTTAAGTTCATTCCAAAGCTTCCATCTCCTGTGAAGAGGACGGTTCTTCTTCCTCTGGCAGCGATACATCCGCCGATTGCCGCTCCGAGACCATATCCCATGGTTCCGAGTCCACCGGAGGTGAGAAGTGTGTGGGGCTTTTCAAACGGATAGAACTGCATGGTCCACATCTGATGCTGTCCGACATCGGTAGCGACCACAGTGTCCTCGGTGCAGTGCTTGTGGACTTCCTCGATAATCGCCTCCGGTCCGTAGGGTTTCGGTGCCGGGAGGATCATCTCGTTCTTGTAGCCCTCAAGCTCGTTCACCCACTCCGGATGCTTTTCCTCCGGAAGTGCTTCCAGGATCTTATCGAGGATCTCCTTCACATCGCCCCAGAGACTCACGTCAGGACTGACGTTTTTTCCGATCTCCGCACGGTCGATATCGATATGGACCGTCATACATTTCTTTGTGTACTCGTTTAAGTCACCTGTTGCGCGGTCGGAGAATCTTACGCCGACTGCTAAAAGCAGGTCACATTCGGACTGCGCCTTGATAGACGGATATTTTCCGTGCATGCCGCACATTCCGAGGTTTAACGGGTAGGACGCCGGAACAGATGTAATTCCCATCATGGAAAGACCGATGGCCGCATCCACTCTTTTGGAGAGTTCCAGGACTTCTTTCTGGGCTCCCGCTGCCACAACACCGCCGCCTGCGTAGATAAACGGCTTTTTTGCCTTTTTGATCATCTCAACGACTTCGTCGATGCTGCCGCACTCGGACTTTCTCGGCTTCTTCACAACGCTCGGAACCTTTAAGTCCTCAATATATTCATATTCCGCGGACTGGACGTTCTTCGGGATATCGATGAGAACCGGTCCCTTACGTCCGGAATTTGCGATCTCGAAGGCCTCGATGATCGTTCTCTGAAGGTCCTTGATGTCGCGGACCATGAAGTTATGTTTTACGACTGGCTGTGTGATTCCGACGATATCTACCTCCTGGAAGGAATCCTTTCCGAGGCTGTTCACCGCCACGTTTCCGGTGATCGCAACCATCGGTACGGAATCAAGGTAGGCGTTTGCGATTCCTGTCACCAGGTTCGTCGCACCCGGACCACTTGTGGCCAGGACCACGCCGGTCTTTCCGCTTGCTCTCGCATATCCGTCAGCGGCATGGGCAGCTCCCTGCTCGTGGGCCGTCAGGACATGTCCGATACGGTCAGACGCAAGATAGAGTTCATTGTAGATATCAAGCACCGCTCCCCCCGGATATCCGAAGATCACTCTCACGCCCTGATGGATCAGCTCTTCCACCAGGATCCGCGCTCCGTTCATTTTCATAGCTGTTTTTCCCCTCATCTTATTTCTTTCTGAATGTCCGGCTCTGTCAGACATTCCAGTCTTTTCTTTTTCTGGTGCGGACAAATGTCCGTATCAAAATCCAGGTATAAAAAAGCCTTACAGCGTTACACTGTAAGGCTTTGCTTTCCTTCGTAACTTGTTCTTTCAAGTTTCTATCAGGCAATCCCGGATTCAGTATAACGCAAATAAGCATTCCCGTTCACGACGATAATGCTGACGATAATTCGAATCACGACTGCGAGTAGAATAAGATTCGTCATATCTTTGCGTCTCCTTTCCAGTTGCCCTTCAGCAATGTTGCTATGTTTTATTATAAGCACTTTGTCAAAAATTGCAAGTAGTTTCTTTTTATAGCTTGTATGAACCAGAGTTATGCAACATTACCCGCTCGTAAATGCCTTTTTGTTTAACAGGGAATTCCTCAGAACTTCCTGTTAAAAGACAAAGCTCTGCAGGCGCCGGGATTTTCCCCGGCCTGCAGAGCTGCTCCTATTTCATATTATTTTTTACAGTTTTGAGTATCCATACGGATTGATCAGTGCATCCAGTTTTTTTCCTTCCTTACATAACGGACAGTTTCTGTAATCACTGTACTGGTAATCCGGAACATCCTTTATTCCGAATACCGACTTGATCGGAATTCCGTTGACATTCTCAAGTGCGCTGAATACTGCTGAGATTCCCTGAATGACTCCTCCATAGTACTGGACGCCTTCGATCGCCTTGTTGATCGTCAAGCCTGTTGTCACGGTCGCGGTGAGGATCAGCACATTCTTTCCGTTGATCATTGCGCGGTAATTGTCCTTAAACACGATCTGGCTGTTGCTGTTGAACTCCGGTTTGATAACGTAGATCGTCTTGTGGGCGTTCTTCGACATGAAACCGCCTTTTGTCAGCTCCTGCGCAAGAAGCGTTCCGATCACCTCGGTCCCTTCCATGCATACGATCGTATCAACGATCATATCGTACAGATACATATGTACGAGAGCCTGGGCAATTCCTCCCGCCTCACTCAGACGGCTCTTTACCGTCGTCAGGTCAAAATAGTAATTCGTGTGGGCATGATTCGTTGCAAAATGTCCCTTTACGATTTTTAACGGGGTATCTGTACCGGTCGTCTGAATTTTGTCATACTTTAACTCCATACACGATCCTCCTTATTCAAATCTCACGTTTACTGTTATTTGACTATATTATACCGAATTTTCAGATACTATTCAAGGAATTTTCCTGTTTTCCATCAGATTTTTCGTCACTGTTTTTTTACCACGCAAGGACCTCATGTCCGGTCTCTGTCACGAGTACCATGATCTCCCTCTGGGCGGACGGGAGTCTGTCGTCGGTGTAGATCGTCCAGCCGTTGCTGTCGTCCACGAAGATGTCCGGGCGGCCCATGTTGATCATAGGCTCGATGGTAAAGATCATCCCTGGCGCCATAAGCATCTCCTCGCCCCGTCTTGTCACATAGCTTACAAACGGGTCCTCATGGAACTCAAGACCGACACCGTGACCGCCGACTTCCTCGACAATGGTGTAACCGTTCTTCTTCGCGTAGTCATGGACTGCCTGTCCCATATCTCCTAAGAATCCCCACGGTTTAACCTGTTCGAGACCCTTTTCCACAGCTTCGTTCGTAACGCGGACAAGTTTTTCCTTCTCCGGGTCCACGTTGCCGATCAGGAACATTCTGGACGAATCAGAGAAATATCCGTGAAGGATCGTGGAGACATCCACGTTGATGATATCGCCTTCTTTTAAGATAACATCTCCGGATGGAATTCCGTGGCAGACCTGATCATTGATGGAGGTACACACGCTCTTCGGGAATCCCTCATAATTTAACGGTGCCGGAATCCCGCCGTGTTTTGTCGTAAAGTCGTATACCCACTGGTCGATCTCCTCTGTGGTAATTCCCTCTCTGATGTGCTCCGCCACATAGTCAAGGACTGCCACATTCAGTTTTCCGCTCTCACGGATCCCCTCGATCTGTGCCGGTGTCTTGATGATCTTGTGGGACGGAACCTCGTGGCCTGCGAAACGGGCACGACTGATCTTCTGGTCAAATGTCATATGGCACTCACAATATGGCTTCCCGCTTCCACACCAGCATGGATCATTTTTTCCGATTCTGCGAAACATAATTTTTCCTCTTTTCTATCTGTTTTTGCTTTTCTGTACTGTACGGGATCTTCAGCAAAAAATGTGCCTGGCACATTCTCCCGCCTCGCGCGGCCGCGTGCGGCAATCTACATCTTCGCGCGATTGCACATTAGAAAATTCCTGTCCGTGTACAGGAATTGCGTTTGCGAATTCTTTTATTTTCCTGTATAATATCCTTATCTATCATAACGTCGGAGACTCTGTTTGTCAAATAAGTCTCCTGAGAAAATATGCCGTTAATATCACGGGTATGAATTTTCCGGACTGAAAATCCCCCGCGTTGCAGAGGCGGCTTTAAAGAAAGTGAGGAATTTACATGAACGTACTGATCACCGGGTTCGACCCCTTCGGCGGAGAGCCGATCAATCCGGCATGGGAAGCCGTAAAAGCCATGAAAGACGAGATCGCCGGGGCAAAAATCACGAAGCTGCAGATCCCGACCGTAGTCGCTAAATCCATTGCGAAAGTCCATGAAAAGATGCAGGAGCTCCACCCGGATATCGTTATCAGCATCGGTCAGGCCGGCGGACGGTTCGGTGTGACTCCGGAGCGTGTTGCAATCAATGTAACGGATGCAAGAATCCCGGATAATGAAGGAAACCAGCCCATCGATGAGCCGATCTTTGCAGATGGGGATGCCGCTTATTTCTCCAACCTTCCGGTGAAGGCGATGGTTCAGGCGATCAAGAACGCCGGTTATCCTTCTACCCTCTCCAACACTGCAGGAACTTATATCTGCAACCATGTCATGTACGGAATTTTATACTATATCCAGAAAGAGTTTCCAAATGCACGCGGCGGTTTTATCCACGTCCCGTATGCCGTTTCTCAGGTTGTCAATAAACCGGCAACCCCGTCTATGGCCATTGCGGATATTACGGCTGCATTAGAAGCAGCTGTGAAAGCCGCGGTAGAATATGAACAGGACATCAAAGTGATCGGCGGAGAAACGCACTAAAAAACTTCATCTCCGGAATTTTTTCAGGCTGTGATATCAGTCTGAAGGTTTCCAGAGATGAAGTTTTTCTGTAACTGTTCAGTAGGTCTGCGCACTTGCTGCGCTGACCGTAAGAAAACATAGGCTGGAGGGCAAAAATCCCATCAGCGGAGCTGATCTGGAATGGATTTTTGCGTGTAACTATGAAGGTACTGAATAGTTACGTTTTTCTTTTATCCGGGTTCCGGACTGCCTTTAAAGGCACCCGCCCGTGATCCGGTTTTCTGATTATTCTTTTGTTCCTCTCTCCGCAGACGCATTGAGTTTTCCATCGACCACATCGATCCTGATCGTATCTCCGGTATGGACACCATCCGACAGGATCAGGCGGGCTGCCAGAGTCTCCACATTCTTCTGCAGATATCTCTTAAGCGGTCTTGCGCCGTATACCGGATCATAACCGTTGTCCACGATAAACTGCTTTGCAGAATCGGAAAGTGCAACCACAAGCTCTTTATCTGCCAGACGCTTGTTGATATCGGCAACAAGCAGATCGATGATGCTTCCGATGTTGTTCTTTGTAAGCGGCTTGAAGAGGATCGTCTCATCAAGACGGTTCAGGAACTCCGGGCGGAAGTGGGCACGCAGATCGTTCATGACCTCAGCCTTTGCCTCCGGCTTGATATCACCGTTCTCGTCGATACCGTCAAGCAGGTACTGGGAACCGATATTGGAGGTCAGGATAATGATCGTATTCTTGAAATCCACGGTCTTACCCATGGAATCTGTGATACGTCCGTCATCGAGGACCTGAAGCAGAACATTGAATACATCCGGATGTGCCTTCTCGATCTCATCAAACAAAACGACACAATACGGTTTTCTGCGGACTGCCTCTGTGAGCTGACCGCCCTCATCGTATCCGACGTATCCTGGCGGCGCTCCGATCAGACGGGATACGGAGTATTTCTCCATGTATTCACTCATATCGATCCGGACCATGTTGTTCTCATCATCAAACAGACTCGCTGCAAGTGTCTTTGCAAGCTCTGTCTTGCCGACACCAGTAGGTCCGAGGAACAGGAAGGAACCGATCGGCTTTGTCGGATCCTTGATCCCGGCCTTAGAACGGATGATCGCATCCGTTACCTTCTCAACGGCCTCTTCCTGACCGACAACTCGTTTGTGGAGTTCATCGTCCAGATGAAGGGTCTTATTTCTCTCGCTCTCCGTGAGCTTTGCAACCGGGATACCGGTCCAGCGGGAGATGATCCTTGCGATCTCATCTTCGGTAACGCTCTCGTGGACAAGGCTCAGATCCGCGTTCTTTACCTTCTCCTCCTCTTCCTTCAACTCTTTTTCAAGCTGCGGAAGCTTACCGTACTGGAGCTCTGCTGCCTTATTCAGATCATATTTCTGCTGTGCATCCTGGATTTGACGATGGACTGCCTCGATCTCCTCACGGATGGAGGAAAGCTTATCAACCGTTGCCTTCTCATTCTGCCACTGAGCCTTCTGAGTCGCAAACTGGTCATGAAGCTCCGCCAGCTCCTTCTGAAGATCTGCAAGGCGTTCCTGACTTAAATGGTCTGTCTCTTTCTTAAGAGCCGCCTCCTCAATCTCCAGCTGCATGATCTTTCTGGAAAGTTCATCAAGCTCCGTCGGCATGGAATCAAGCTCCGTCTTGATCATTGCGCACGCTTCATCCACCAGGTCAATGGCCTTATCCGGAAGGAAACGGTCGCTGATATAACGATTGGAAAGAGTTGCCGCCGCTACAAGCGCAGAATCGGTGATCTTTACGCCGTGATAAACCTCATAGCGGTCCTTCAATCCACGAAGGATCGAAATCGTATCCTCAACCGTCGGCTCATCAACCATAACCGGCTGGAAACGACGTTCCAGAGCCGGATCCTTCTCAATATATTTCCGGTACTCATCCAGGGTTGTCGCACCGATACAGTGTAACTCACCACGGGCAAGCATCGGCTTTAACATATTGCCGGCATCCATGGAGCCTTCCGTCTTTCCGGCTCCGACGATGGTGTGAAGCTCATCGATGAACAAAATGATCTGTCCCTCGCTCTTTCTCACCTCATCAAGAACGGCTTTCAGACGTTCTTCAAACTCACCGCGATATTTCGCTCCCGCAACAAGGGCACCCATATCCAGTGAGAATAATTTCTTATCTTTTAAGCCCTCCGGTACATCACCGCGGACGATACGCTGCGCAAGACCTTCTACAACGGCAGTCTTACCGACACCGGGTTCACCGATGAGAACCGGGTTGTTTTTCGTTTTTCTGGAAAGGATCCGGATCACGTTCCTGATCTCGGCGTCACGGCCGATCACCGGGTCCATCTTCTGATCTCTTGCCTTTTCTACAAGGTCGGAACCATATTTATTTAAGGTATCGTAGGTTGCCTCCGGATTATCACTGGTAACTCTCTGGTTGCCGCGGACCGTGGACAGAGCCTGTAAGAATTTATTCCGGTCGATCCCATAAGTACGGAACAGTTCCTTTATTGCCCTGTTCGGCTGTTTTAACAGGCATAAGAACAAATGCTCAACGGAAACATATTCGTCTCCCATCGCCTTTGCCTCATCCTCGGCATCGATCAGGACTTTATTGAGGTCCTGAGTGAGATAGACCTGTCCGCCTCCGGATACCTTCGGCAGCTTCTTAAGTGCTGCTTCCGCCTCATCTGTAAACTGCTCACCGGAGATTCCCATCTTTGTGATCAGCTTTAAGATCAGGCTGTCATCTAACTTTAACAGACTCACCAGAAGATGTTCCTGGTCGATCTGCTGATTTCCATATTCATAAGCCAGCTTCTCACAGTTCTGGACTGCTTCCACTGATTTCTGTGTAAATTTGCTGATATTCATGATCGCAAACCTCCCTTCATTGATGAAGTTCATTGTTATCTATGTGAAAGAATTTTGGAAGAGCTCTACCGCCGTCCTGCTGCCCTGTCTTATTTTGTCCGGCAGGGAAACGATCCGGTGTCGGAAACTCACGTTTCCTTGCGGCTTTCCTTTGTTCTGCATGTAATATAACACACATTATTAGCACTGTCAATATGTGAGTGCTAATTTTTGTGAAAAATTTGTGCCTTATACGAGTCATGGATTGTTTCGAACACTTCTTTATAAGGAACAACAAAAAAAGACCACCGTTTCCACAAATCTCTCTGTGAAAACAGCAGTCTTTTCCTGAATGGTCAATGTTCCCCATTTGTCTCATATACATACAGGGAGAATCGATCCCCATTTATGATCTGAATTCCCGCATACAATGGCTCATTCTCCTGATCGTATGCTGTACTTCTAACGAACATCAGATAGTCGCCCTTTCGGACTTCGAGTAATTTTGCTTCCTCCTGTGTTGCTCTGCAAAGCTCGATCAGTTTTTCCGAGCTTGTAACCTGCATTCCTGCTTTCTCTTTTAAATAATCAAAAAGGGAATTATCCTCAAACTGAGCTTCTAACAGGAAGGCATATTTTAACGGAAAATAGTTTTTTTCAATTACGACCGGTTCTGAATCCGCGAATCTCAGACGTGATATAAAGATCACTTTACTGCCCGTCTCAATTCCAAGCCTTGCCGCAATCTTTTCATCTGCATCCACAATTTTATTTTCCAGCATATGCGCCCCCGGCACGACGCCCATCTGCTCACACATCTCACTGAAGCTCTGGAGACGTTTGATATTTCTGGAAAACTTTGGCTTTGTTACGAAGGTTCCCTTTCCCTGTTTCCGAACAACAAGTCCTTTTTCCATGAGGGAACCGATTGCTTTTCTCACGGTGATCAGACTGACACCATACGTCTTTGCCATCTCTGATTCCGTCATGATCTTATCTCCCGGTTTATATCTTCCGCTTTTGATATCCTTTTCCACTGTATCCATAAGCTGAACATATAACGGAGTCATCGCATCCTGCTTTAACATTCATTTTCCCCCACTGTCTAAATTCTTTTCAATACTATTTTAATAACAGCTCAGACAAATAGCAAGGACAATTTCCTTTCCAGAGCGGGTCCAGAGCAGGTTCCCTGTTCGATCCACAGATTTTTACAGGCAGTCACCAGGCTCCGGCTCCTCAAACGGAACACCGTATCCAAAAGCGCCTCTCACCATACATGTCTTTGCAGCGAATTCAGCTCCCTTTTCCATTGCTGTCTCAATTTTTTCTCCATCTAAAAGGGAGAGTAAAAAGGCAGTTGTAAATGAATCTCCGGCTCCCAATGTATCGATTGCAGCAACAGCCTTCGGGATCTGTCTGTAATACTTCTTTCCGTCAAAAGCGAGGGATCCGCGTTTTCCCATGGTTGCTACTGCAATTTTACAGCCTTCTGATACAAAGCGCTTACATGCTGCCTTTGCGGTCTCCTCATCAATTTCTCCGCAGGAGAAAAATGCGTAATCAACAACAGGCGCAATCTCTTTTAAATAATATTCCTCATTCCAGTGACCGGAAAAATCATAAGAAACCGGAATTCCTGTTTCTCTTACTTTTTTTAACTGCGAATCAAAGTGACCATTATTACTGGTATGAACAAGGGAAAATTCCCTGATATAGGAAATATCCTCCGGCTTCAGATCCAGCGGATGCTCATTTACGATCCCTCCGCGGTTGCTCATGATAAACTGTCTGTCACCATTTTCAAGCCGGACTTTTGCGTATCCATTCTCGCCGGCATATTGCCTGCATCTGGAATGATCGACCCCGATCTCATCCAGAACAGAAATAATGTGCTCTGCCACTCTGTCCTTTCCAAAAACGCCGAGGTACGCAGACTGCGCCCCCAGCATTTTTGCATATACAGAAAAGTTCATGGCCTGACCACCCGGATACATGATCTTTGCAGGATAATACTGATCACATACATTATCTCCGATGCCAATTACCTTTATCATTAATACTCAACCTTCCACATATATCTTCTTTCATCCATGGAATGACCTGTTTTTTCTGCCAGCTGAGATACATAATACCGCTCAATCGGAATCATGACAACCGGATTGAAGAATTCTGCAACCGAAGGATCGATTTTTCCTCCATTCAGCTTTTCAAAATCAATGATAATAAAGTTCTCAGCATATGTATTCAGGAACTTCAGGCATCTCTCATCGAGCGCTCTTGTACGTCCCTCACTCATTAACAGGATCATCGGGAGCTTCTTATCGGTTGTCTCAAACGGTCCATGGAAGTACTCACCTGTGTGCAGGCATACCGCATGTCTCCACTGCATCTCCATAAAGTGACAGCAGCACATGGAATATGCAACTCCATAGTTCGGACCGGATGCGAGGACATAGAAGACCGGCTCATGTTCGACTTTTTCAGCCCATGCCTGTGCAGCCGGAAGACAATTTTTCTTTCCCTCTGAAACGATCTCATCAATATACTGATACGCATCCATTGCTTTGTCATATTTATCCCAGTTTTCAAACTGATGGAGAACTTCAAAGCCGATACGGAGCGCATTTGCCTGATTGGAATCGCTGTAATCCTGATGATCTCCGTTTGAATATGTCACAACATACTGACCGACCTTTGCCATACCGGTCTGCATATTTCCCGTCATGGCAATTGTGATTGCTCCCGCTGCATTTGCTGTTTCGACAGCTTTTACAGTCTCCGGTGTAGCCTTAAGAGAACAGATGACTGCGATACATCTCTCGTCTAATTCTTTCGGGGTCGCATGTACAAACTCATTGCTGGTATAGGTTGTTGCACTGAAATTTTTTGCTTCTGACTGGATCAGGTAGAGTCCCGGGAAAATAGCTGCCTTTGATCCACCGCAGGCAACAAAATACATATGCTTTAATCCGCCTCGCTGGTCCATCTTTTCCTTAATTTCCGCAATGATCTGTTTTACTTCCATAGTTGATTTCCTCCTCTGCGCATTTTTCGCATGTTATATTTTTACAATGTTTACTGATACAGAAAGCAGGCAACGCTTCTCTTTGTTCCATCGTCTCCCGTGATCTCTGTTAATTCCGGACGACTCTGTCTGCATTGGTCTGTTGCCATCGGACATCTTGTACTGAACAGACATCCTGCCGGCGGATTTAACGGACTCGGCAATTCTCCCTGAAGAATCACCTCGTCCCGCTTCGCGTGGATGTCCGGAACCGGAATTGCTGACAGCAATGCTTTTGTATACGGGTGAAGAGGTTTCCCATAGAGCTCCCTCTTTCCTGCATATTCCATGATGCGCCCCAAATACATGACCGCCACCTTGTCGCAGAGATACTCCACTACGCTCAAGTCATGAGAAATGAAAATGTACGTTAAATTTCTTTCTTTATGAAGGTCCTTTAACAGATTCAGCACCTGTGATCGAACTGACACATCCAGCGCCGATACCGGCTCATCACAAATGACAAGTTCCGGATCGTTGATCAGGGCTCTTGCGATCACGACTCTCTGTCTCTGTCCGCCAGACATTTCATGCGGATATTTTTCAAGATATTTATCACTGAGACCGACCTCCCGCAGGATCTTCCTGACCTTTTCCAGTTTTTCTTCTTTCGTATATTTTCCCGCCACATCCAGCGGTGCCATAACGGATTGAACAATTTTTTTCTTTGGATTTAAGGACGCATACGGATCCTGAAAAATAATCTGAATTTTTTCTCTCAGCGGACGCATCTGGTGTTCGTTATAATTTGTAATATCTTCTCCATGGAACAGGATCTGTCCTCCGGTTATCTCATGAAGCTTTAAAATGGACTTTCCTAACGTTGATTTTCCACAGCCCGATTCGCCTACAAGGCCTACGATTTCTCCTTGATTGATCTTCAGGTTAATGGAATCCACCGCTTTTACTGTAATTTCCTTTCCATGTGCTTTTTTTACCGGAAAATATTTTTTTACATCCCGGATTTCCAATAAAGGGGTCTCCATTATTCCACCTCCCTGCTATCCTGTATCTCGGGATCCATAAACCGGAAGCATCGTACAAAATGTCCTGCTTCTCCCTGCATTCCCGGGTCTTCTTTTTTGCACTGCTCCGTTGCATATGGACATCGCGTAGAAAATCTGCAGCCTTCCGGCATCTCATCCAGACCCGGAACCGTTCCCTCGATCGTAAACAGATGATCTTCCTGACCACTTCCAAGCTTCGGAATCGATTTCAGCAAGCCCACCGTATATGGATGCATCGGATGATCAAAGATATCTTCTGCGGTTCCATATTCCACAGATTTTCCCGCATACATGACCATGACATGATCTGCCATTTCTGCCACCACACCCATATCATGTGTGATCAAAATCACCGATGCGTCTGACTCCTCCGCAAGCTTCTTTAAGATTCTGAGGATCTGGGCCTGGATCGTCACATCCAGAGCCGTTGTCGGTTCATCTGCGATCAAAAGCTTTGGCTGGCAGAGCAATGCCATTGCGATCATTACCCTCTGTCTCATGCCACCGGACATCTGATGTGGAAATTCCCTGATCCGCTGCTCCGGAGAAGGGATCCCCACTCTGGCAAGCATTTCAATACACTGCTTTAATGCTTCCTTTTTCGGTATCTCACGATGATGGGTCCTGATCATCTCTAACATCTGATCTCCGATCCTGTATACCGGATTCAGAGACGACATCGGTTCCTGAAAGATCATGGAAATCTCATTTCCCCGCACCTTTCTCATTCTGGCTTCTGATGCCTTTGACAGATCTTCCCCTTCAAACAGGATCTGGCTGTTTTCATCGATTTCGCAGACAGAAGGAGATACCAGACGCATAATTGAAGTGGCCGTGACGCTTTTTCCGCAGCCTGACTCTCCAACAATCCCGATCACCTTTCCCCGGTCCAGTGAAAAAGTAACATTATCCACTGCTGTCAGCTTCTTTTTTCCTACTTTAAAGGAAACCTTCAGATTTTTAACCTCCAGCAAATGTTCATCCATCTGCTCCCCTCCTGTCATCATCCTTCTAAATTTGTGACAAACCCGTCACCGGTTTCTGATCATTCTTTTACAGACCATTTCCAGACAGCCTGGTTATTGACTCCGCCTTCGAATGCGTTATATCCCTGGAATCTCTCTGACTGAACTCCGAAAATATATCCGTTGTAGAGCATTACCAACGGCATCTCATCCCAAAGAAGCTGCTGATATTCGTTTACCAGTTCTTTTTTCTTTGCTTCGTCTGTTTCAGCAGCGATCTTATCCTGAAGCTCTGAGTATGCGGTATCTGTGATCTGGCAGTATGTCGCATTCTTATTGTCATAATATCCGGACATCCAGAGCGGATAGGACATTGCTGTTGAACCGCAAATTCCAAGATCATAAGTGCCATCCTGAAGTCCTGAGAACATCGTTGCAAGCTCAACTGTCTGAACATCGATCGTAATTCCCGCCTCTGCAAGATTCTGCTGAATGATCGCTGCCATACTCTCTCTTGCGGAGGTTACTGCCATTTTTAGTTTTCTTGAAGAATCCCATCCGGCCTCTGCGAGAAGCTCTTTCGCCTTATCTACATCTCTGGACCAGGTAAGTCCACAATCATATTCCGATCCCGGGATCACACAGGTTGCCGGTGCAATGCCTTTTCCCTGCAGGTTCTGCTCGATCAGAAGATCCTTATCGATTGCATAGCTCATTGCCTGACGGATACGTTTATCGGAAACATTCTGGTTATTGATCAGGAATACGCCTACGAAGGTCGGTTCGCTTGATTCTGTCACCGTAAGTCCCATATCCTTTGCCGCAAGTGCATCATCGGTCGTCGGCTGCTGATAGAATCCGTCCATCTCTCCTGCTGCAATGGATGTGATCGTATTCGTGGAAGCGATCACCTTCAGGATCAGTTTGCCAAACTGCGGTGCGCCAAGCTGATAATCCGCAAAAGATCCAAGCTCCAGCTGGCTTCCGGAAAGCTCGGAGATAAAGGTGCAGGGACCGGAACCGATCGGTGCTTTCCAGAACTCATCATCTTTCATTTTTTCAGGTGCGATATCACCAAGAAGATGTTCCGGAAGTACATAGAAATACTTGTTATGAAGGATCAGCCAATCCTCGACCGGAGTAACATTCTTAAAAGAGATCTTCAATGTATAGTCATCTACAGCCTCAACTCCGACTGATTTTTCAGCCGTTTCAAGACCATTCTCATCGGTTCCTGCCCATGTGTTGAACTCACTTCTGAGTCCGTAATCAAACTTCGGATTTGTGATCAGCTGTGCGGTAAATACCCAGTCCTTTGCGGTTACCGGCTGACCGTCGTGCCATTTTGCATTTTCATCTAAGTGAAAGATTGCAGCTTTTCCATCATCAGCAGATTCCCATGATTTGGCCGCTCTCGGTGATACTCCGGAACCGGCTTCCTCAATAAATGCAAGGCGGTCATACAGCTTGTCGCAGACCAGATTCTGATAGATCGATCCGGAGGTAGATCCGTAAGGATTAACGGTATCCCATGCAGTCGTCAAACCGTATGTAATGACCTTATCGGAATAATCTCCCGTCTTATCCGTCGCCGTTGACGCTGCTGTTGTTCCTTCCGCTGCAGATGCAGCCGCTGTCGTCTCATTTCCGGAACTGCCTCCGCAGCCGGCGAGAAGTCCTGTTGCCATGGCTGCCGCAAGCATCCACGCTGCAATTTTTTTACCTGATCTCATAATGATCCTCCTTTAAATTTTTTAATATATGCTGCCCTATTTTGTTTTGGGATCAAGGGCATCTCGTACACCTTCTCCGATAAAATTAAATCCTACAACAACGAGAATGATGCAGATTCCCGGTGGGAACCACACCCACGGACGTGCCGTCAATACAAGAAGATTCTGCGCTGCAAATATGATATTTCCCCAGGATGCCTGTGGTGTCTGGACACCCATTCCGAGAAAGCTTAACGATGATTCTGTTAAAATTGCACCTGCTACCCGGAACGAAATATTTGCCCATACCGGAGGGATTGCATTTGGCAGTACCTCCGAAAGCAGGATCTTAGGAGTACTCATCCCGATCGCTTTTGTCGCCTGAATATATTCACGTTCCCGGATCGATAACACATTTCCGTAAATCAGCTTTGCGATTGCAGTCCAGCCCAATACTCCGATCACCACCGTGACCGTAAGGATCGACGGTCCGAACACCGCAACGAGAACAAGGATCAGGACCATCGTCGGGAATGACATAAATGCATCTGCGACACGCATGATGACAGTTTCTGCAATTCCTCTGAAATAACCGGCGATCAGCCCTAACGGGATTCCGATTAAAACCGAAATGATCGTAGACATGATCCCGACAAACAGAGAAATTCTTCCTCCATATAAAAGTCTTGCAAACAAATCTCTTCCCACGTCATCCGTGCCCAGAAGATGGCCGGGACATGGGGCTTTGTTAAATCCTACCGCTCGGTCGGTCGTATATGGATCAAGCTTCATGAATATTGGCATCAGGATGACTGCCAAAACAAGAAAGCAGACGATAATAAGACCTAAAACAGCTTTCCGGTTATGCATAAATTTTTTTACTGCCTGATTACTTAATATTTTTTTCATGCCCTGGTGCCCTCCTATTTAAATTTAATTCGCGGATCCAGTGCAGCATAGATCAGATCCAGAATCAGATTTACGACGAGAACAACGACACAGATCAAAACAGCAACTCCCATGATCACCGGATAATCACGACTTGTGATCGCAGTGATCATCAGGCTTCCGATCCCCGGCCAGGCAAATATCTGTTCTGTTACAACAGCTCCTCCGATCAGAAACGGGACGGAAAGACTGAGGGTTGTAACGATGGGAATCAGTGAATTGCGAAATGCATGTTTGATCACAATGACAAAATTTCTAAGTCCTTTTGATCTTGCTGTTTTTATGTACTCCTCATTCAAAACCTCAAGAACACTCGATTTTGTCTGTTTGATATAATTTCCAATCGGCTGGATTCCACACACGAAAGCCGGAAGCGCCAAATGATAGAGAAGATCCTTCCAATCGCCGCCGGAGCCTGCCGAATACATGCCGCTCGTCGGGAACAATTTCGTTTTTACAGCTAATACATAGATCAGAAGAAGACTTAAAAAGAAGTTCGGCACCGATGCTCCAATAAAAGCAACAAATGTACTGATATGATCCCATATCGAGTTCGGTTTACAGGCAGAAACCACTCCAAGTGGAATTCCTATGATGATCGCACCAATAATACCGGTTCCCGTAAGCAGCAATGATGGAATGATACGCTGTCCGATCATCATGCTGACTGCCTGGGAAGTACGGTATGATGTTCCAAGATTTCCATGCAGCAGATCTGCCAGCCACAGAAAGTACCGGACAAGAACCGGCTTATCAAGTCCCAGTGAAGCTTTCAACGCCTCCAGATCGCTGAGTGACATTTCTCCGGATGCAGCCAAAATCGAAAGCGGTCCTCCGGGAGCAAGATTGATCAGCAAATACACCGTAAATGTAATCCCAAGAAACACAGGTATTGCATAAAAAAGTCTTTTTATAACATATTTTATCAATCAGATTCTCTCCCTTCGGCTTATTGTTTTTTCAACATATCGTTCAGAATTGCAAGATGAAGCTTTACACATGGTTCAACGGATCCGATATATCCGTACTCTTTCTCACTATGGTCATTCGCTCCATGCGGTCCCATTCCATCCATAACGATCGCATTGCCGCATCTGGAAAGATGGTTCGCGTCAGAGAGTCCTCCGCGGTCTTTTTCCTCAAATGGAATTCCCTGTTCTTCGGCAATTTTTCTGACCCGTTCGATATACTTTTTCGCTTCCTCTGTTTTTATAAACGGTGGAGTTTCCTTCTGCATCGTGATCGTCGTTTTCACTCCGGGAACAAACGGCTGTCCTTTTGTTATCTTATTTACATATTCTTTCAAACGGATTCTTTCACTGTCATCCCAGAATCTCATTTCAACACTGATTTTTGCATGATCTGCAACTACATTTCTGGCTGTACCGCCATTTGCGACACCAACATTTACCGTTGTATCTTTTTCTCTGTCCGCCAGATTCATTAATTCCACAATGTAATGTCCCATTTCAAGAACCGCAGACGCGTTTTCTACTTCAAACATAAAGCCCGCATGAGCCGCCTGACCTTGAAACTCAATATCATACGTCAGGGAACCTTTTCTCGCAAAGCAATGGCGGATTCCATTTTTTCCGGCAGATTCCATGACAAAAATGTGATCTGCTTTACATCCGATTCGATCCGTGATCTCTTTTGAGTAGATCGACCCGATCTCTTCATCCGGATTATAGACCATTGCGATATTCAGGCATTTCTTCTCATTTTCCGGTAAATTTGCCGCAATATGAAACATTGCAAGATCACCGTTTTTCATATCCCCAACACCCGGACCGTAATAATTTTCTCCTTCGATCCGAAATGGTCTTTTCTCTGCCGTCCCGTCCGGAAATACAGTATCCATATGACCGATATACATCGCATCATAATGATCGGATCCATGATTTGTAATAAGAAGAACCTGACGGCCTCCATCGGCAGGAATTCGTTCTACGTTCCAGCCGATCTCCTGATACCAGCCAGCCAGTTTATCTGCCACCCGGTTAATTCCGGCTACATTCCCGGATCCGCTGTCAATGTTGACCAGCTCTTTCATCTGCTCCAAGTACAATTCCAGATTCATGCTTCCCCTCCCTTTCTCCTTCAAAATCTATTTAAAAATTCACATCTCTCATCTGCAATTCATTATATATCATATTATAACCTTTTGTCAATATGTATCATTATATATTGTATTATGATTTTACTTTGTATATTATGTTCAATGTTCAATCAAAATCCACTGCTTTACATTTTTTTCCGTTTTTGCTATAATAATGCTACATCGTGTGGCGTTTCTGCGTAAATCCAGTTGCAGAAGCGCCACACTTATTTTATTTTCGTTTAAATTGAAAGAAGGTGGGAAATGAACGATAAAGAACAATTATATAGACAGGTCGTGTGGCAGAAATGCGTAAGTCCGGATTTTAAGGAGCTTACGCATTTCTTATTTTTTTAAGAAAAAGGAGATTATCAGATTATTATGGAAATTGGAAATCAGTTTTTGGGGACAGAGCGTATTGATAAGCTGATGCGTCAGTACGCGGTTCCCTGTATCATCTCACTGTTAGTAGGTGCATTGTATAATATTGTTGATCAGATCTTTATTGCAAACGCCAGCTACCTCGGCTCTTACGGAAACGCAGCTAATACCGTCGTTTTCCCGCTGACGGTTGTTGCGCTGGCTATCGCTGTTATGGTCGGTGACGGCTGCTGTGCCTTTGTCAGCATGGCGCTTGGGCGGAATGAAACAGCCCGGGCAAAGCGCAGTGTCGGCAATGCGGTGGTTTTGATCATTGTAGGAAGTCTTATCCTGACTGCCGTATATCTGATCTTTGCAAACAGCATCATCGCCATGTTCGGCGGTACGGTCAATGAGGAAACCTACCGGCATTCACAGGAATATTTCTTCTATATTACTCTTGGGATTCCGTTTTATATGTTCGGTCAGGCTATGAATCCCATTATCCGTGCAGACGGGAACCCGAAATTTGCCATGATTTCCACATTGGCTGGCGCTGTTATCAACATCATTCTTGACCCAATTTTCATCTTCGGCCTTCAGTGGGGCATGATGGGTGCAGCTGTAGCCACAGTGATCGGTCAGGTGGTAACGGCAATTCTCGCCGTCTGGTATCTGCTGCACATGCGGATCATCAAGCCGGAAGCCAGTGACTATGCACTTGCTCCAAATATATTCGGACGAATGCTGACACTTGGTATCACCAGCTTTCTCTCTCAGATCAGCCTTGTAGCCGCAATGGCAGCGATCAACAATATGCTCCGTAAATACGGTGCATTGGACACTGTGTTCTCACAGGAGCAGTACGCACAGATCCCCATGGCGGTCGTCGGGATCGTAATGAAGTTTTTCCAGATCGTCATCTCGATCGTCGTCGGCATGGCTGCCGGCTGTATTCCGATCGTCGGCTACAACATGGGTGCAGAAAAGACCATGCGTGTGCGGGAGCTGTTCACCCGGCTGCTCATTTCCGAAGCTTTGGTAGGTGCAGTTGCACTCATACTGGCCGAAGGACTTCCTCGTCAGCTTATTGCTATTTTCGGTGCTTCCAATGAGAGCAGCTACTATACCGATTTTGCTGTTAAGGCATTCCGCACCTATCTCTGCATGATGATCCTGGCGTGTATCAACAAAGCATGCTTCATCTTTTTACAGGCCGTGGGCAAGGCATTGGCATCTACCATGCTTTCCATGTTCCGTGAAGTAGTATTCGGAGTCGGCTTCGCATTGCTCCTTCCGATTTTCTTCGGTCTGGACGGTGTACTGTATTCCATGCCGGTTTCAGATATTCTGACCTTTATCATCTCAGCAGTGATCATCATAAAAACATATCATGAATTAAATGTGAAAGGAGCATAAGACGTATGAAAAACAGAGTGATTACGATCAGCCGTGAATTTGGCAGCGGCGGACGTACCATCGGAAAAAAAGTGGCAGAACAGCTGGGAATCCCCTGCTATGATGCAGAGATCATTCAAGAAATGGTAAAAGAGACCGGTTTTACACCGGAGTATGTGAAGGAAGCCGGTGAATATACGCCCGGCAGCTTCCTCTCATCCGCATTTTCAAACCGCCTGTTTGGCCCCACGAATGAAGATATTCTGTGGGATCATCAATATAAGGTCATCACGGAGCTTGCACAAAAAGGTCCCTGTGTAATTGTTGGACGCTGCGCTGATTACATTTTACAGGATAAGGCCGACTGCCTGAAGGTCTTTATCCACGCGGATATGGATTTCCGTGCCCGGCGCATCGTCGAGGTTTATGGAGAACGGGAACAGTCCCCGGAGGAACGCCTGCGCGATAAGGATAAACGCCGTGCCGCATATCACCGGTTCTATACCGACATGAAATGGGGATATGCGCAGAATTATCATCTGACACTCAACAGCGGTGTGCTTGGAATCGATCAATGTGTAAAAACCATCACCGCTTTATATTAAACGGATGCACCGCGTTGCCGCTGCCGGATATATACTGCAAGGACCTCACGTTCAAGTCCGATGGCTCAGACAACTGCAATTGTGAGGAAACACTGCGGCTGATCGCAGAGGGAATACTGAATACGAAACCGCTTATCACACACACATATCCATTAGACAGGATCGAAGAAGCATACACACTCTTTGAAAATAAGATGGACGGTGTGATCAAGGTAGCCATCGACTGTTAATATGCTTCCAATCTGGTTTCCTGCGCACTGTATTTAAGTGGTCTTCCCGGTAACCGGATTCATTTCTCTATAATAACACAACCCACTGCATCCATACGGAAACAATGTTCGTTTCATGTCCATGATATATTTCTCTTCCGTATCCACATGCTCAAGGATATCCAGAGCTGTCTTCAGATTCTGGATATCCTTTTCCATAAAATCTACATAATTCCCACGCCCCACAAGCTTCAAATGGGTGATTCCGGCCTTTTGCAGCCGATACAATGCGCAGAGCCCACATCCTGTCTCACCGCAGAGATAGCCGTCGGAATCATATCTTCGTTCCTCATACTCTTCGTTCGGTTTATCTGCGCTTCGTTCATCATTCGCATCCTTCACTGTGTTCTCCGTCCGTGAGACCAGCTTCTCCGTTTCTGAACCTTCTTCTTTTTTCTCTCTATTTCCTTTAACTTTTCCTATCTTATACGGGACCCGGCACAGATGCCCCATCTCGTCGCAGTGCAGGGAATTACAGAATGCCCCCGAAAACTGGCAGAGCTCGTTTAACGCAAATGCCTCAAATTCATATACACCACTGCTGCCCTTTTCCCTCTCGTGCCGGATCACCGACTCCATGTCCGCGAAGCTGTTCTTCCTGTGAAAGATAAGCCGGCTGGCACCCAAGCGGTCAAATACATCTATCATCCGGCTGTTCACCTCCGCCGTTTCCCCACTCAGATGGATCTCACAGCGGATCCCATTATTTTTCAGGTAGATCAGCAGCGCCGGATCCGCGATAATAAAGCTTGAGAATCCAAGCTTCATACACCGGTGAAGGACGTCTGCAATCTCCGGGTACTGCTCCGGCGTATAATAGAGAGAATTAAACGTCAGATGTACCGGCTTCCCATATTTTCTCACCAGCGCCGCCAGAATCTTCAGTTCGCTCTCCGCCCCGATCTGCACGTTTATGCCAAGAACCTCGCGACGGTTTAGCGGCAGCACCGTCCCGTATTTTTTATTCCATTCATAAGGCACATATCCGCAGAAAAACTCATCTGCCCCCGCCTCAACGTACCGCACATATTCATCGATGGATCCAAGTCCCGCCGTGATCTTCATTGTATTTCTCCTCAAATTTAGCTTCCCAACTTCTGAAAGTTCGCACCTGCCACATTTCGTTTCATTTTTCGCGAGTACCATTCTGACTATCTGCTATTTTTAATTGCATATTAGTTACAGCAAATTTACTACAATTCTATCAATTCTTTTCTCTTTCCAACCTTCTGTATCCGCCATTCCGGAAACTGCACTCCCATCCAGCGCAAAGAGCGAATTATACCGCCCCACCATCTTCAAATGCTTCGGATACAGGAAGACTTTCTCTCTGCAATATCCCGGACACGATTCCGGCAGTTCCTGCTTTCCCCGCTCTCCATTTTTACACACAGCATACAGCGTACAATACTGGGAGGTGTTCGTCTGATAAAACGGAACATGGATGCTGTTCTTTCCTTCCGGGAATTCCTGCCTGTATCCGCAGGACTCCCACTCGTACCGCCAGATCCCGAACGTTTCCCTCAGATACGTCCGGTAAAATTCCGCATTCAGGCTGTTCTCCCGGAAATATCCTGTCTCTCCCTGCTTGTATCCCATCCGTGGATCCTTTTTTCTTTTATTTAACAGGGGCCCCATACAGGGCACAAGAACTTCTTTTTCTTTCTTCCATTCCTTCCGCTCTCTCAAAAGCTCCAGCAGGCCCCAGTCGTTTGCCGCAATCTCCAGAAATGTCTCCCGGTTTCTGCACCACTCCTCCAGCTCATCCAACAGGTTTTCCACCGGTTTCAGCATAAATTCCCGCAGATATGAAAATGTAACTGTCACAGACAGACCTTCCGGCTCTGCCTTTTTAAGGATCTCAAATAACTGCCTTTTTTCAGGAAACAGCAGATGACAGAAGGAATTTCCCACATAGATCCTGTCCGGAACCGGCATTTGTTTTCCCAGCTCTTTAGCCCCATTCACGTTCCAGTACCAGTCCATAAAATCGCGGAATTTCATGGATAAATACCTCTCATAAAGCTCCGGACGGTCCAATTCTACGGCAACTTCGATATTCTTCCGTGCCTGTTCTTTATGTTCTTTGTATTCTTTACGTTCAAAATCTCCTGCTGCGATGCAGTTTTCCCTTATTCCTGACTGATTTTCGATTCGCTTTTCTACTGTCGTTCTATCTTCAAAGTCATTCCTTTTGGATTCTGTAAAATCATCACAACTGCAGCTTCCTGTATTCCGCTTTTCCTGCCCCGCCCTGTCTTCTCCTTCACCGAACCACTCTTTTTTCTGTTCGATGAAATTCTCTGCAAACAGTTCATCCTTTTTTGCCGGATATCCGGTAAGCGCCTTTGCAAACTCCCCGTCCCCGCACTCCAGCTTCAGCCGCACAAATCTGTCATATCGCAGAATCAGTTCTCTGGCACATTCCCGGTATTTCTCCCTGTTTACAAACACAGAATACACATATACCGGAATTCCCAGTTCATCATCCACACGCGCTTCTATCTCAAAACGATCAATTGCAACTTCCGTATACAGGTCACAATTTTCCCGCGCCTCATTTCCCACCACCTCGCTGCACTTTAACCCATCATAAAAACAGACCCGGAATTTCTCCACTTCCCCGATCTCATCCACCGTCCGAAAACAAAAACCATTCTCCGAAAGCTCCGCGATCCGTATCTCCTGCCCGTCCGCAAATCCTGCCACCAATCCAAACGGTATCATGGACACCCCGTGTATCTCTCTCTTCCCTGACATTCTCCGTCCCTCATCTCAAAATATGTTCCTATTTTATCACACTTTTATGATATCCCCAGTTCAACCTCTCCAAAGGCATCTTCCAAGCATATCTTCCACACATGTCTCAATCTCATTAATAATTTCCATACACCGATCCTTCTTCATTCCAGCTGCAATCCCAACAGCTAATAATTCTTTTCTTCCCGGATTTTTTCCATTTCCGTCGACAGTCGTTGTATGTTCCCCATAGTATGTGTTGCTGTAGGTAAGATCATATGCGGGACTCAGTCTCCATTGGTCTTTTTCTTCATCATACAAATAGGTAAAATTTTTTGAATGATCATCCCTGTTATGCGCAAAAACGTTAAAACACATTCTGCGGAACATATTTTCTACATCGTCATAATTGTCCCTCGTCAATATCTTCGTAAGTTTCATCAGACTGTGATAATCAAGACTCGGCTGTTCAAAGTCCAGTTCGAGAAGTGCTGCGGCAGTCAACATATGAATACGCTTTGTACCATTCTGATTTGTAACTCGGTCAAATCGCCTGGTACCAAAATATCCTTTGCAGGTCTTCGATGGAAACAGCTTTGTCTCACTCATCGTAATTCCGCATTTCCGGGCACAGCATGAGTAATCATATTCCATCTTTCCCGCATCTTTTCCATCGACATGGGCCGGAAATTTTATGATCCACTCTTCATTTCCAATCGATGTCATGATCTTCGGTCTTGCGCCTCCGCTCGTTCCTCCAAGACGATACAATTCGTCAAGTTTATCTGTATATTCCGTGTTCAATATTTTCTGACATTCCTGTGCCAATTCGTCCAGGTCAGGATTATCCTGCTGTTCCGGAAATCTTCTTTCCGGATAATACGTCAGCGCACCCATTCCCGATTTTCCAACAATTGCCAATCTGTCCAAAACCGTCAGTTTATCAGGATCCTGTTTATGCTCACGCAGAAGACGATTTAACAGCAGTCTTCCCCAATTATCCGGGAGACTGTCCGCAAACACCCCAAAAAGACCGCCAAAATAATCCTTTGTGGGCACAAACACCTGCTTTTTTAACGGCAAAGAAAACGGACTAATTGAAAAACCATGTTCCAGCCATTCGTCACTGTACTGAAAAGCGGCCTTTCGATTCGCTGTCATAGCCAATGTCCCCACAAGCTTTTCATCGTAATACACCTGCAGCGCATTATCTTGTTTCATTTATGACCTCCTGTATATCTCTGTACGGTACCTCTGAAAAAATATTTCTGAGTTCATCCGCAACATCCAGTGCCATTGCGATCTTCGTCAAAGACAACAAAGATATCTGTCCGGTGGACTCAAATCTTTTAACAGAGCCATAGCTCACGCCACTCATCGACGCCAGCTTCTCCTGAGAGATCGAACGCCGTTTTCTAATATTGCGGACTCTCTGTGCCAGCTTCAAATCAAGTTCTTCCGCTGTCTCCCAAATAAAATCTGTCATATCATTTCCCACTTTCCATCAAGCTTTATGCAGATAATATATTATCCAAAATTGCATAAATATATTCAAAATATATAATATTTTATCTATCTCTATTTTATCATGATTCCCAACCGTACACAATATCGAATATGCATCTGTACCTTTTTACGGATATACATGATACAAAAAAGGACCGCTGCCCAACAGATTTCTCTGTAAAAGCAACAGTCCTTTTAACGTTACAAGTTATTCTCACTTATGCCATACATCGCAGGCAGCTCTTACTGTCTGCCGCGCTTCCTTAACCTTCGATTGCAATATGCTTAGAAGTTTCAACCTTCTTCTGCTCAACCGGTTTCGGAACGGACAGGCTTAAGATACCATTTTCAAATTTAGCCTTGATATCTTCCTGCTTTACATCTTCGCCAACATAGAAGGTTCTGCTCATTGCTCCGGAGTAACGCTCCTGACGGATATAGTGACCTTTCTTATCTTCCTCGTCCTTATCAAGACCCTTCGCAGCACTGACGGTCAGATAACCATCTTTCAGTTCTGCAGTGATCTCATCTTTCTTAAATCCCGGAAGATCGATATCCAGTTCATAGGAACCTTCATTCTCCTTGATATCAGTCTTCATGACTCTCGAAGCATTCTTACCATACAGCGGATTCCTCTTTGAAGTAAAGAAGCTGTCATCAAACGGGAACATATCATCAAATAAACTCTCTCCAAAAATACTCGGCATATACATAAATCATTCCTCCAATCAGAATATCTGAAATCTATTGTCTGGGAGATTCTGAAAATCTCCGGGACTTTTGCATCCCTTTGATTTCTTTCTCTCTTCCTTTGTTCTGTATGTACTATAGCACATATGATTAGCACTGTCAAGAGGTGAGTGCTAATTTTTTGTGAATTAATTGTGAACTTATTTTTCTGTTTGAATATCCCTTTTTATTCAAAATCCGCTGGAACAATTAAAAACTCTCCGGCATCCGATTGCCAATGCAAGACAGTATCCGTAACTCCTGATATCTTAGCGGTTTAAAAAGAACTCTGATACTTTTCGTCTTTGACAAACGTACCATACAGAGTTCTTTTTCTTATCTGTTCTGTCTGTATTCCCAGATTCTTATTTCTCTCACACTCCTCGTGCATAATCATGATCCATACATGCATTGGTTTCTGAAGCAGCACAATGCCATGCGCAATGGCAAGAAAATTTAAATGACATAAATTAAGAACATCTTGAATTATTTTTCCAAACGCCTATAATATTGATATGTTATCCATTTTGATGACAAAACTCTACTATCAACCGTAACGCTTCCGGACAGTTTACCCTATCCTCAAACAGTTACCCCCCCACACACACAGCCTGACAGGTATCGCCTTTTCCGGATATTTGTCGGCTCGCAATAAGAAAGGCAGAAGCAAATGAGTTACAGTGTATATCTTCCTAATTACTCCATCGGTGAAGATTGTTACAGGGAACTTCCATACGTCGCAAGAAATTATGGGAAAAAGGCAGTCGTGATCGGCGGTAAAACCGCTATGGCAAAATCAAAAGATGCACTCCTGGAAGGCATTAAGGGATCCGATCTTGAGATCACGGATTTCATCTGGTACGGCGGTGATTCCAGCTACGAGAACGGCAACGCATTGATCGCGAATCCGGCCGTCCGCGACGCAGACATTATCTTTGGCGTCGGTGGTGGAAGAGCCTGCGATACCGCAAAATATGTAGCAAACGAACTTGACAAACCGTTATTTACCTTCCCGACTGTTGCCAGCAACTGCGCGGCCGTGACTGCCATCTGTGTCATCTACAATGCCAACGGCACCTTCCGGGAATATTATTATCCGAAGCTTGCGGATCATACCTTCATCAATACCGCCGTGATTGCAGATTCTCCTTACGACCTCCTCTGGGCCGGAATCGGCGATGCACTCTCCAAAGAATGTGAGGCTGTTTTTTCCAGCAACGATAAGCACTTAAGCCATACTCCGTTAATGGGTGTCCAGCTCAGCAAAGTCTGCACACAGCCGCTCCTCGATTATGGAAAAGAGGCACTCGCATCCTTAAAAGCACACAAAGTCAGCGATGCCCTCATGCAGGTCACTCTGGATATCATCGTCTCCACCGGTATCGTCTCCAATATGACAACTCATATTCCGGATTATTATTATAATTCCTCCCTCGCGCACTGTGTCTATAACGGCTCCACGATCACGCGTCATGGTCACGAGCACCTGCACGGCGAAGTCGTATCCCTCGGTGTTCTCTGCCTGCTCACCTATGAAGGCGCGAATGATCTCCGTGATACAATCATGAAATTCAATGCCAGTATCGGTCTTCCGGTATGCTTCGATGATATCGATATCACCGAAGATGAATTTGATCTCATGGCAGATAGAATTCTTACTTCCACCGAATGGCAGTACCGCCCGAAGGATGTGACCCGCGAGAAATTTATTGCATGCATGAAAGAACAGAACAAGATCGGACAGGAATTTAAGAAACAGGCAGTCTCTTTATTAGTTTTTTAGTACATCTTCGCTATTCCTCTCACAGAATCCGCCCTGACAACTTCTTCTAGACACGCATCATCAAAAAAACAGCCCGTAACTTCGGCGAAAATAACAATTCCGCTGAATTACTGGCTGTTTTTATCTCTGTATCCGCAAGGATGAACAAGGCATTTTAATTATTCGGAAAATTTATCACTATATCGAATATGCATATCCTCCCAGTCCATAAACAATACATAAAATACTCTTCCGTATTGCCGACTCTCCACAATTCTTCCATGGTCAAGTACTGAAAGATAAGACCCATCAGCTTTTCGAAGATGAAAATGGATATAGTCATTTTCATTACCGTCATCAATCTGTTTCCAAATACTTGATTCTATCTGTTGCCGCTCATCTTCCCGAATCAGATTACGAAAGCTTTTCTTTGTGATCTGAAAGAGTTCATCTACGTTTTTATATCCGGCCATATGAAGAAATTCGTTGTTAGCATAAAAAAGTTCATCATCTTTTTTATCTGCTCTGTATATAATAAATGCACCCGGAAGATGTTCCGAAACATCTTTAAAGGCAAATCCCAACTGTTTGCGAACTCCAGATTGAAGACCTTTCCTGTAAGCCATACATCCATTTTTTCCGTGAAGCTTTATTTCATAAAGAGCTGCATCTGCACAACGCATAAGCTGGGATCGATTGGAAGCAAAGGTGGGATATTCTGCATACCCAAGAGAAATATAAAATTGATATTCTTTGCCCTTGCATGCAAATGTCTTCGGAAGCTTGGTGAATTGCTGCAGCTGTTCTTCTGCTTCTTCACAGGTACAATTTCGTAAAAGAATACAAAATTCGTCGCCACCGTTTCTTCCCAACAATGTATCCGGCGGGAAAAAGGCTTTCATACTATCTGCCAGGCTCTTTAATGCCTTGTCACCGTAGACATGTCCGTAAATATCATTAATAAACTTAAAATCATCAATATCAAGGAGTCCAGCTACAAAATGCATTTTCGGATTTTTATCCATCATTTTTTCTGCTAATTCATCAAATCCGTAGCGATTGTTAATATTTGTAAGAGAATCCGTGTGCGCCAATATTTGAAATTTATTTTTGTTTTCTTTCGATACCAACCATACCATGATAAGGCCTGACAACAACAAGTTGATCGCCATAAATATTCCACTGACTGTCGCAATTAAGCGATCATTTCTCCATCCGCTTTTAGGAGTTACTTCAAATCTCCATTTTTCCCCTCCAATCGTAAATTCATAAGAAACAGGAGCAGTCATTTGACCATCTGACTGATAAACAACTTTATAATCGTCACTCCAGGGAGCGTCTTTTTTAGAAAGTCTATATTCATATCCAAAATTCGAAAGTGCTTCAATTGAGTTTGAAAAAATATCAGGAACGCGCAAGATAACAATCGTAAATCCCCAGAAATATTCTTGTCCGTTTGCATTTTTCAGGTAAATTGGATTGCGAACAGCAATTCCATAGCCGCTCTGTTTCAATTCGAATGGTCCTTGTGTAATCAGTGTGTGATTGTCTCTTGCATAACAGGAAATTTTGCTGCGGTCCTTATCATGGATCAGGTCGATCTTACCTGCCTCGTTTCCCTCAGCAGGATAAATATCTGTCACAATACCATCCGGAGCGATCTGCACACTTTCAACCGAATCAAACATAAGATTTTCTGCAATCGTGTCAAAGTGATTGATCTCTCCATCTTCACTGATTAAAACCTGCTTCAGAGCATCCGTAATTTCGATTCCATTCGTAATCTCATTCTTAATCCGTTCACCATAGGTTGTTGCATTTAATTGTGCTGTTGTGCGTCTCTGTTCTTTTTCGTGGGTATCTGTTTTCCATACAAGCAAACCGGCAAGGCATATGCCCAGTAAAAAAACGCTAAGAGGCACAAGTATTTTTTTCTTCACCTCATTCACCTCGTTTTATACATCGGATTTTTTCATAATAAAGCATTATAGCACAAAAATCAGAAGTTGCTTGTTTTTTCTGAAAAAACAAATAATTTTGATCGCACATGATGTCTCCTGCGATGAACAGATCGGAGCCTGGACTTCGAACCGTTCGAGCCCGCAACCCTCGCCTTGGCAAGGCGATACTCCACCACTGAGCCACTCGTGCACACATGCCTTCAAAACCACATATTGAAATCCATCTTCACCGTTTCTTCAACCAACCAGACCTTCCTGGATAAGCCCTCCTGCAAAGACAACGGTCCTTTTCAGCTACAGGTTATTTTCATTGATACCATACACCACAGGCAGCTTTCACTGTCTGTGGCACTTCCTTAAGCTTCGATCGCAATATGCTTAGATGTTTCAACCTTCTTCTGCTCAACTAGTTTCGGAACGGACAGGCTTAAGATACCATTTTCAAATTTAGCCTTGATATCTTCCTGCTTTCATTTGCTTTCGCGCTCGATTTCCTTGATTTGACCACATATTACGACAACGACTTATGGTTTATACCACAGCAGGTACGGTTTCTGGCAAGTGCATTTTAGATATGTTCAAAAGGCGGAATGAAACATCTGAGAAAATAGCGCTGTCTCCAATGCCATGAGTAAGATGCTCAACATTTAATATACTCATTTTACTTTCCGTATTACACAACGAAGGCTTCGAGAGGCATTTTTGCTCCCCGAAGCCTTTTTCATCCAATCACTGGTTTTATATCCTGTAATTGTCTGCTTATTTTTCAATATCTTCCATAGAAATCAGTTCCTGTGATACATCCAACTGGGAGAAACGAAGACCATGATCCTCGTACTCAAATTCTCCTCTCTGATTATCAATCGGATCGATGCGGAGCCATTTTTTCTCCGGCATGAATTCTTTTTGGATTTCAGAGTTAGCTGGCATACGGAAAATGTCCAGATTACCAAAGTAATAGTTCCAACGCTCTTTCTCCCCTGCACGCCATGCACTTCCACCAAAGGAAAGGTCTGCAAATACCCATCCGTAAGGTGCTACATAGAATTGTGACCAATCATGGCATCCTGTATAATACTCCGTTGCATACAAACCTGACTGCCAACGTGCCGGAATACCGGACATGCGGCAAAGTGTGATGAATAGCAGTGCCTGTACACCACAATCACCTTTCAGGTTGATTGCACAGTATTCTGGAATACACTCAATTGTAAAATACTCTCTCATGAAAGAATACATAACTTTTGTTGTCACAAAATCATAGAATCGACGCGCCAAAATAATTGGATTCCTCTCATCTCCTGCCAGCTCGTCTCTCAGCTCTCTTAAGTAAGGAGTGAAGACGATATGTGGCGCCTGCTCTTCCAGATAGAAATCCGGCTGTTCTTCAGATACCTTGGCAGGATCTAACTCTACATAATTTACATGGTAGTCAAATGAATAATCTACCATAAACTCCTGATCTGGTTTCAGTTCAGTCTCAAAATACACTGTTCTCTGCGGTGCATCTTCAGGTGCAATATATGTAATCTCTGGATTGGATGCATGGATCTCTACATTAGAAACCTGCTCGTATACCTTCGGAATCGGAAGATGTACACGAACCTTGCGTCCTACCTCTTCGAATTCTTTCTTGGCTTTTATCGTTGAACGTATACGAGTGCGTACAGTTCTTCCACCATGCTCCTTCATGTAATGTATATTTTCGTTCAGCAACTTCTGCTTCAGATTATTTTTCTTTTCATCCTCTGGATTCTCTACAATTACACGCTCAGCAAAGTCCGGACGAGTCTTAATCAAATTTTCATAGAATCGACGCTGAAAATGTACCTCGCCATCAATATAAATCCAATCTGCTGCACTGATTTCTTTCAGATGATCTAACTCTTCTTTTTTGAAATCACGCAGATGACTAGTCATGATCTCCAATGCTTCATCATATGTAAATGGATATTCATTTCCACCCATAACACCAATGACTTCCTGTTCGATTTCCAGACGTTTTCTAAGCGCCTGTGGAATATCCTTCTCTTCCAGGAAATAACGAATCATTTTCTGGGCTCCGGCATAATCACCATAAATTTTTAATTTCAGAACGTCCTCCGGAAGCGGAACCTTCATAAAAGATAAATCCTGATACATGAGTTATACCTCCACACAAACTAATTCATATTACTGTTCGTTCTCAAAACCAATAAATCCGAATCCTGGAACTTCAGGGAGTTCCAGTTTCTTTGTATCCTCTACAATCACACCACCCTTAAATGGCATATCGATCAATGTAAAAGTTGAGTATGATACACCTAATGCCTTTGCAAATTCTGTCTGACTTATCAAGCTTTGTTTTCGAACTTCTTTTATATATTTCGAAAAAGCTCATTTGTAATCTCTTTTTTCAAAATATAGCAAAATTATAGCATGTATGCGACAAACTTACTATATTTTTTGAACATTTTCTCGTAAGCTCTTATCTGTTCCCCCAAAGATAAGCACTTAAGCCATACTCCGTTAATGGGGGCCAACTCAGCAACGTCTGCACACAGCAGCTCCTTGATTATGGAAAAGAGGCACTCATATCTGCTGTGCAACAAGCGCGAGGTAGGGCAGAGACTTTTGAACCATTCGGCACGACCAGGCTTGAACATGCAAAAAAAGAGATACCCATCGGATATCTCTTTCTTCAGTCGCAGAACGTCCGGGGACGTTCGATTGCGACGACCGGAGTGGAACTAAGACTTCGAACCGTTCGAGCCCGGCAGGGCTTAAACATACAAAAAAGAGGACATCCACACTGGATATCCTCTCATCTAGAGCACGAGACGGGATTCGAACCCGCGACCCTCGCCTTGGCAAGGCGATACTCCAC
>CABVBU010000008.1 GCA_902496665.1 uncultured Clostridium sp.
GAGCAGAGGACTGAAAATCCTCGTGTCGCTGGTTCGATTCCGGCTCTGGGCATTTTCCTTGTAATTAAAAGGAATATAATTGAATAAGGGCGTGTAGCTCAGTTGGTAGAGCACTTGACTTTTAATCAAGTTGTCCGGGGTTCGAATCCCCGATGTCTCATGAAGTCGCGGAAGCCTTTAAATATAAGGGTTTCCGCTTTTTTGTTGCCTAAAAACAGGAATGATTCCCGGAAATGTTTTTATCACATTAATATGTGAAAATTGGACCATTAAATAATGAAGCTCACATTAGAACATGGCGCCTAATGTGAGCTTATGTATGGTTTGTAATATCGATAGTTAGAAGTGGAGATTAATTTGACTTTGTCGGAATGAACTGTGCGATGCGGCCGGCGAAGTCGGCGATGTTCTGGGTCTGGAGGATGACGCGGCCGGGGCCGGTGAGTTTTGTGAGGAAGAGGCCTTCGCCGCCGAAGAAGATGTTTCCGAGGCCTTTGATCGTCTCAACTTCATAGCCGACAGTCTTTTCGAAGGCGACTACGTTGCCGGTATCGACTTTGAGGACTTCCCCCGGGGCCAGCTGCTTTTCTACGGCATCGCCATCGATCTCTAAGAAGAGCATGCCGGATCCGGAGATATTTTCAAGGATAAATCCCTCGCCGCCGAAGAGACCGGATGAGAACTTCTTTGTGAAGGTCACATCGAGATTTACGGAATCCTGAGCGCAGAGGAACGCGCCTTTCTGACAGATCAAGCCGCCGTTTTCTGCAGCGTTAACAGGAAGGATCTGACCGGGAACCGTAGAGGCAAAAGCGATCGTGGCATCGGGGCGCTCCGCGCGGTAGGTTGCCATGAACATGGATTCACCGGCAAACATGCGGCCGAGACCTTTCATGAAACCGCCTCTGGTGTTGGTGGACATGGAGATTCCGTCTGTCATCCAGGACATGCCGCCAGACTGGGTGTACATGGTTTCACCAGGGGAGTCAAATTTGATTTCGACTGCCGGGATCGTTGTGCCGATAATTCTGTATTTCATAGACAACCTCACTTTCTGAAGAAAGAATAAAATAGTAACAGGTTTATTAGTTTGCGCGCTTATTGAGTCACCCTTAAAAGATGTAAAATAAAAAATTGGGTGCTGTAAAATTTAGCAATCATAAAGGGCGATCAATTACTTAGTTTTATTGTAGCATGGTCAGAAATGAAATACTATAAATCGTTGTTTAAGGTTTTCTTACAGATAGCGGTGTCCGCTTGTGTGGGAAAAAAGTGGATGATAAAATATAAATAGATAGAGAAAATGTATGGATGATGCAAAAAAGCGGCATGAAACATGGATATAGTGGTAAGTGATGTAATAAATGCAGTTATAGAGCTTTGGAAGGTGATTGGATGAGAAATAGAAAATTCTGGATGGCAATGATCGCGGTGGGAATGAGCATATGTTTATTTGGATGTTCGGCGGCGTTTGTTCCTGTGGATAATGGGACTGAATCGCAGACGGACAGTGGAAAAACAGAGACTGCGGAGACCGAGACTGTGGATAATTCGGAAAAAGAACCGGTGTATCATCCGCTTTCTGAGACGGAACGGCTGGCGATCAGGGATGAACTGGAAACATTTGATTCCGACCACAATTATTCCGATATGGACCAGGAGAAGGCGGTTGCATGCGGCGGTGAAATCCGGGATGCCTATGAGTTTCTTGGGCGGGAGACGGAAGATGGATACGGGTATGTCCTTGGATTTCGAAAGGGCAGCGATGATCCGCTCGAGGATCTCAGTATTTACAGCGTCGATGACGTGATCGAGGCGGAAAAGTGGAATGAGAATGAAAGTATTTTTGAAAGAGTATATACATTCGAAAATGTTTATGAAATGTATTACACGGAATCAAAGGATATTCTCTTTTTCGTTCCTGTTGGAATGGAGGAACCGGAAGAACTCAGAAAAGCTTTTGAGTACAGCCTCTGCGATGGCGATGAGGGAGTCAGATACCTGGAGAGTGTCAAGGAGCGCGGTGTTCGGATGTCACCGCCGGAGGATGGCGGTTATCTGACCGTCCGCAGATTTGTGGACGCGGATGTGCTGGAGGAGTATGTTCCGCTGACGGTTGATCAGGAGCGGGAGATCATTGATTCGGAGGAGATCGTGGAACCGGAAGTATATGGACTTGACGGGATCATGTATACGGCGAGTCCAGAGATCTACGAAGCAGAGGATCCGGATCCTGATGAGATCACGGTACCGGCGTTAAGACTTGCGGAGGAGAAATGTGAATTTCAGACGGTCGGCGCAGAGGACATGAAAGAGATTGCGAGTGCGGAGCTTGAAATAATTCCAGCCCAGGGAGAACCGGCGGGATATGCGGATATGGAGACAGGAGATTCTTCAGACTTGGAGGTCGTGGGGATTTCTGAGACGGTGGATGATCCGGCGCTTTTAAAGAGGATGGAGGAAATTCTTGCGGCGGCAGCTCCGGGGGAAGCCGGAAAATGTCCGTATAGCGGGATCCTGACGCTGACGAAAGCGGATGGGACGAAAGTGACGGTGCGGCTTGCTTCGGATGGCTGTGATTCGATGGTTTATGGCAGTTACAGCTTTTATCAGGCAGCTGGAGGCGAAGTCGCGGAGATCTGGGATATGTTTCCTGAATTAAAAGGAGAATAAAAAGTTGAGTTACAGAGAAGAAAAACAGCCAGGGATCCTGGAGCGGCTGGCGGAGTATGCGGGATCGGACGCGTATCCGTTTCATATGCCGGGACATAAAAGGCAGGAGATCCCGGACGGGGTGCCAGGGGGATTCCCGGATCCTTATGGAATCGATATCACGGAGATCGACGGATTTGACAATCTGCACCATGCGGAAGGAATTTTGAAGGATGCCATGGACGAGGCGGCTGCGGTCTACAGGGCGGACTGGTCCTGGTATCTGGTGAATGGAAGTACATGCGGGATCCTGAGCGCGGTGTTTGCGGTGACGGAAAATGGCGGGAAGATATTGACTGCCAGAAACTGTCATAAGGCGGTGTACCACGCAATCTATCTGAACCGGCTGAAGGCGGAGTATCTGTATCCGGAGGAGATCACGGAGTTTGGGATCAACGGCGGGATCCGGGCGGAAGATGTGCGGGAAGCACTTGAAAAAGATGCGATGGAGTCGGAAAGAAAACGGGCAAGTGCGGAAGAAGCGGGAAATTTTGAGAATGGGGAGAATTCTGAAGACATAAGTGACTTGGAAGGCACGCATAGAGGGAAGGGTGAAATTCAAGCGGTACTTATTACATCCCCGACGTATGAGGGTGTTGTGTCAGATATCCGGGCGATTGCGGATGCGGCTCATGAGTATGGGGTTCCGCTGATCGTTGATGAGGCGCACGGGGCGCATCTGGAGTATGCGGACCGGTGTCACAGTTTTCCGAAGTCGGCGCTGGAATATGGGGCGGATGTTGTGATCCAGAGTCTTCATAAGACGCTGCCGTGCTTTACGCAGACGGCGATTCTGCATGTGAAGAGCAGGATCGTGGATCAGGATAAGGTTGCGAGATATTTGGGCATGTTTCAGACATCCAGTCCGTCGTATTTATTTATGGCGGGAATGCAGCGGTGTATCCGGTATATGGACGGCGCTGGAAGAGATGAGATGGTCCGGTATGAGAAGCGGCTGGAGCGCTTTATGGAACGGATGAAAGGGCTGCGGGTGCTTGAGGTTCTGACACATGAGGTCTGCGAGAAGTACAAGGCTGCGGCAGGATGGGATCCGTCGAAGATCGTGGTTTCTACGATGCGTGCGAAAGAGTTTCATGGGGAAGAGCTGGCGGAGGTATTGCGGAGTCAATATCACCTTGAGATGGAAATGACGGCACCGGAGTATGTGATCGCGATGACGTCGGTTATGGATACGGAAGAGGGATTTGAGAGACTGGCGTCGGCGCTTGGTGAGATCGATAGAGGGCTGATGAAAGCTAAAGAAAATGATAAAAAAGCGTTGTTAGAAATAAAT
This sequence comes from uncultured Clostridium sp., assembly GCA_902496665.1. GTDB lineage: Bacteria > Bacillota > Clostridia > Lachnospirales > Lachnospiraceae > Pilosibacter. The sequence continues at coordinate 4,007 of CABVBU010000008.1, forward strand.
GATATATTGGGAGAAGAATCAGAAAAAATAAAATTGGAGCAGGAAAGAAAAAATTCTAAAGCTCCAGGAACCTTAGAATCAAAGATTTCACGACCGATCGAGAGAATGCCTATCTGCGAGGCGATGGATGCCAATACGGGGCGCACAGCGCTTCAGGATACGGTTGGAAAGGTGTCTGCGGAATTTGTTTATCTGTATCCGCCGGGAATTCCGATCATCGCGCCGGGGGAAGTATTTACGGAGGAGATCGTAAGGAAGATCGAGGCGTACAAGGTAGCAGGACTTCTCGTGCAGGGGCCTGCGGATCCAGCGGCTGGTATGATTTTAACGGTTGCAGAGAATAGTAGATTTTGATAGAATGAAAAGATAGAACCTAGAAAAGAAGAGCACATAAAAGATAAAAGTTTGTTTCATAGGATCTGTTTAATCGAATAAGTTTTCAACAAAAATAAAGAGAATGACTGCAGAATGTTTTTGAGAAAGTTATTCGAAACAGTAAACAGAGAATCAATGGGGTTGCTATGAAAATTTTTATCGGATAAGCGTGTAAGGCTAATAGCTCTATTAGGTAAGACTATAAACACAGAAGGCTGAGAAATGCAAATGGGCAGGATATATTATCTTCTCGGAAAGAGCGCGACAGGAAAAGATACGCTGTATAAGGAAATTCTGAAGCGGCGGCCGGAGCTGCGGACGGTGACGATGTATACAACACGGCCGATCCGGGAAGGCGAGACGGACGGAGTGGAATATTTCTTTACAGACCGGGCAGAGCTTGAAAAACAGGAAGCGGCAGGGAAGGTGATCGAGGAGAGGACTTACCAGACGGTGGCAGGTCCATGGACGTATTATACGGTGGATGACGGTCAGTTTGACGTTGTCGGAGATGCGTCCTGTCTCATGATCGGGACGCTGGAGTCCTATGAGAAGATGTGCGCATACTTTGAGGATGGAAAGATGGTGCCGGTCTATATTGAGGTTCCGGATGGAGTAAGGCTCATGCGGGCGGTCAAGAGAGAGGAAAATCAGAAAAATCCGAATTACCGGGAAGTCTGCCGGAGATATCTTGCGGATGAGAATGATTTTTCGGAGGAAAATCTGGAACGGCTCGGAATCGCGAAGAAATATCAGAATACAGATATCGGTACATGCGTGGAAGAAATCCTCAGGGATTTGGATAAATAACTTTTTATAGACGTTATTTTGTGGTAAGATAAGGTGGAAACACGGTTATCTGGATATCTGCCGGCTGTCCAGACAGTGGGGACGGATCGGAAGGGAAGTCAGAGGTGTTCTGAAACGACAAGATGAGGAGGGATGCAGCCATGTCAGAGGGAAAGATTACAGGATTTGAAGAGATCCTCGGGAACGAAATGGTGAAAGACCACTTTAAGAGGGCGATCGAGAACCATAAGATCTCACACGCTTATATTCTGACGGGGGAAGCCGGTATGGGGCGGAAATCCATCGCGAACGCGTTTGCGATGACACTGCTCTGTGAGAAAGGCGGAAGTGAGCCGTGTATGAGCTGCCATTCCTGCAAACAGGTCATGAGTGGAAACCACCCGGATCTCATCTATGTAACACATGAAAAGCCGGGAAGCATCGGCGTGGATGATGTGCGGGAACAGATCAACGATACGATCATGATCCGTCCGTACAGCAGTTATTATAAGATCTATATCGTGGATGAGGCGGAAAAGATGACGGTTCAGGCGCAGAACGCCTTATTAAAGACCATCGAAGAGCCGCCGTCCTATGCGGTCATCATTCTGATCACGACAAATCAGGAGGCGTTTTTACCGACGATCCTCTCCAGATGTGTCCAGATGAAGTTAAAGCCGCTTAAGGATTTCACGATCAAGAGTTACCTGACCCAGAATCTCCATATTCCGGAGAAGGACGCGGATATCTGCGCGGCCTTCGCGAGGGGAAATCTTGGAAAGGCGATCCACCTGTCTTCATCGGATGAATTCAGGGAACTTTTCCAGAAGGTCATGGTTCTCGTGAAAAACGTGGGAACCATGGATATTTCGATGCTTCTGGATTGTATCCGGGAGATGAAAGAGCAGAACTTTGATATCGGTGAGGTGCTGGACTTAATGCAGTTCTGGTACCGGGACGTGCTCATGTTCAAGGTTACGAAGGACATGAACCTGCTGATATTCAAGAATGAATATAAAATGATCAATGAGACGGGTGAGAAAGTCGATTATGCCGGTCTGGAAGCGATCCTGGCGGCGATCGACACGGCGAGAACACGTTTGAACGCAAACGTAAATATGGAATTAGCGATGGAATTACTCCTGCTGACCATGAAGAACCCGTCATAAGGAGTAAGGCATGACGAAAGTAATTGGGATCCGCTTCCGAAAAGCGGGAAAAGTATATTATTTCAGCCCTGGCGAGAATGAGATCAAGACCGGCGACCATGTGATCGTCGAGACGGCCAGAGGCGTGGAGTACGGATATGTGGTGCTCGGAACCCACGAGGTGGATGACAAGAAGGTGATCCAGCCGTTAAAGTCCGTGATCCGCATGGCGACACCGGCGGATGAGGAGACAGAGCGCCGCAACAAGGAGAAAGAAAAAGAGGCCTTCAAAGTCTGCGTTGAGAAGATCAAGAAGCACAACCTTAGTATGAAGCTCATTGACACGGAGTATACCTTCGATAATAATAAGGTGCTGTTTTATTTTACGGCAGACGGAAGAATCGATTTCCGTGAGCTGGTAAAGGATCTGGCTTCCGTATTTAAGACAAGGATCGAGCTTCGCCAGATCGGTGTCCGCGACGAGACAAAGATCGTGGGCGGAATCGGTATCTGCGGAAGACCGCTTTGCTGTGCGTCCTATCTTTCTGAGTTTATTCCGGTGTCCATCAAAATGGCGAAGGAACAGAATCTGTCCCTGAATCCGACGAAGATCTCCGGTGTCTGCGGCAGACTGATGTGCTGCTTAAAGTACGAGGAAGATACTTATGAGGAGTTAAACGGCAGACTTCCGAATATCGGCGACTATGTGACAACAGACGACGGTTTAAAGGGCGAGGTCCACAGTGTGAGCATCCTGCGCCAGCTTGTGAAGGTCATTGTGACTGTGAACAACGATGAGAAGGAGATCCGTGAATATAAAGTGGACCAGTTAAAATTCCGCCCGAAAAAGAGACGGGAAAGGCAGTCCACCAATGATGCGGAGCTTAAGCAGTTAGAGGCTCTTGAGAAAAAAGAAGGGAAATCAAAACTCGATGGCGATTGAGTTAAGAGAAAATGAACGTCTGGATGATCTTCAGAGAAATGGACTGCAGATCATCCAGAAGACAGATGGGTTCTGTTTTGGGATGGACGCGGTGCTGCTTTCCGGTTTTGCGGCTGTAAAGCCTGGGGAGAGGGCGCTGGATCTCGGAACCGGGACGGGGATCATTCCGCTTCTTCTTTCCGCAAAGACGGAAGGAGAACATTTTTCGGCACTTGAGATCCAGGATGAGATTGCCGAGATGGCGGAGCGGAGTGTGAAGTTGAACCATCTGGAAGAGGAAATTGAGATCGTACATGGAGATATCAAGGAAGCCAGCCGGATTTTCGGAGCGGCTTCCTTTGATGTCGTTACGACAAATCCGCCGTATATGAATGATGCCCATGGACTCAAGAATCCGACGGAGGTGAAGGCAATCTCCAGGCATGAGGTGCTCTGCACGCTGGAGGACGTGGTGCGGGAAGGCGCGAAAGTGCTGAAACCGGGCGGAAGAATGTATATGGTACACCGGCCGCACAGGCTGATTGAGATCCTGGGGACCATGAAGCGGTATAAGCTGGAACCGAAAAGGATGAAGCTGGTGCATCCTTTTAAGGATAAGGACGCGAATATGGTCCTTATTGAAGCGGTCCGCGGCGGCGGGGCCTGGATGAAGGTGGAGGCGCCGGTAATCGTTTATAAGGAGCCTGGCGTGTATACGGATGAGATATATTCTATTTACGGATATTAAGTGATCGGCAGAGAAAAAGTCACTCCTGTATACAGAAATAATGGAATACCGAGCAGTTTTATAGGCTGGATGGTATTGAAAAATGACGATTAAAAATTCTCGAAAGTTAAAAACAGTCTTATAGATTAGGAAAAGCAGCAGGCGGCAGGTTGTGGAATGCAGCGTCCGGCAGCAGGAGGAATTGGTCATGCAGGGAAAATTATATTTATGCGCAACGCCTATCGGGAACTTGGATGATATTACGCTGCGGGTGTTAAATACGTTGAAAGAGGTGGATCTGATCGCTGCGGAGGACACGCGGCACAGCATCAAGCTCTTAAACCACTTTGACATCAAGACGCCGATGACCAGTTACCATGAGTTCAACAAGGTGGAAAAGGCGAGAGTTCTCGTTGAGAAGATGAAGGAAGGCACGAATATCGCACTGATCACGGATGCCGGGACACCGGGAATCTCAGATCCGGGTGAGGAGCTTGTAAAGCAGTGCTACGAGGCCGGAATCGAGCTGACATCGCTCCCGGGACCGGCGGCATGTATCACGGCGCTCACGATCTCCGGAATGGCGACGAGACGGTTCGCGTTTGAGGCATTTCTGCCGTCCGATAAGAAGGAAAAGCAGAGAATTCTGGAGGAATTAAAGTCCGAGACCCGGACGATCATCCTCTACGAGGCGCCGCATCGTCTGGTACGGACCTTGGAAGAGCTTCTTGAGGCGTTAGGGGACCGGAGGATCACGATCTGCCGGGAACTCACAAAGAAGTATGAGACGGCATTCCGGACCACGTTTCAGGGGGCGTTAGATCACTTTGAGACGGAGGAACCGCGGGGCGAATGTGTTATCGTGATCGAAGGAAAGAGCCCGGAGGAGATCAAAAAAGAGAAAGAACAGACATGGGAAGCCATGTCGATCACGGAACATATGGACATCTACCTGTCACAGGGAATCGAGAAGAAGGAAGCGATGAAGCTTGTGGCGAAGGACCGCGGGATCGGGAAGCGGGATGTGTACCAGATGTTGTTGGAAGAGCAGGAATAGGGAATTCGATAAGAAGATGTGTCGCTGGTTATTGATCGTGATGACGGGTGGCACGTCTTCTTTTTTGTAAAAATCACAGACAAATAACAAAAAAATAACAAAAAAATAACAAATATCTTAATAATACGGCGAGAAGACAAGTGTTGGTTGAAAATTTTGGGGATAAATGATATAATTCAAGTAGATGAAACGGAAACATTCAGTATAATGGGAGGCGATTTATATGAAGAAAAAAAATTGGTTAGCATTATGTAACTTAGGCGTTTCAGTAGTGTTTTTATTATCGTTATATAGCTATACAAAGGGTATGAGAATGTTTTCGCTGGGATTAGCAATGGCACTTCTTATAGAAATAGGTATCAGAGGGTTTATTGAGCAGAAATTTGCGCAGGACGGCGCTGAGGCAAATGGAAATAAGATTTATCATGTATCTGAAATATTAAGATATGCCTGCGCTATTATTTTGGCAATAGCAGTGTGGCGCAATGGGGTTAAATGACAGTGATTAAATAATAGTTGTAATATAAAATGCTCCTTTCTCCCAATTACAGGATTGTTTTGGGAGAAGGGAGCATTTTGTTGAAAAAAGTTTATAAACTTAGGCATACAAGAGGCAGTGTGATGATCGAGAACAGTGTCGTTATAAAGATCATGCCTGCAGCGTAGTCGCCGTCGGAGTGCTGGGTTTCGGCGATCATGGCGATGGAAGCCATGGAGGGGAGAGCACAGAGGACACTGAGAGTGACGGCGATGCTCTGGTCCAGGGACGGGATGCGGCTCATTGCTGCGTGAAAGGCGATTGGCAGCAGGATCATTTTTATGAGAACTGTCGCGTAGATCTCCTTACATTTTAAGTAATCCAGGAAATTGATATAGCAGAATACTCCGCCGAGATAGATCATTGCCAACGGGGATGCGGCGGCACCTGTCTTTGCCAGGGCATTTACCACTGCGGAGGGAAGTTTTATGCCGGTGAGGACAAGGAAAACGCCTGTGGTGATGGCGACGGTTGCCGGATTGATCATTTTTATCAGCCGCTTTGAGAGAGAAGCAGCAGTCTGGCTGTCCGGCGGGGATGTCAGGTCTAATCCGATGGTCCAGAGTACAAGCTGGTCGATCACCGTGAATACAGCGATGTAGATTCCGCCCTGTTCCGGGTATAACGTGAGGATGATCGGAATCCCCATGAAGCCGCAATTCCCGAACATGCTGCAGGCGCGGTAAAGATTTCTGTGTTGTATATCCAGATGCAGCAATTTCGACAGTGCAGCTGTGACCAGATAGAGAACCAGATAGAACACTGCAGTGAGCAGAAGGATCACTGTGGAGGAAAGAAACTGCTCTTTTGTTGCGCCGTTTATCGCGTTTGAAAAGATCAGCAGAGGGAGCAGGATTTTTGTGACACACGAGGACAGGGCGCCTAATTTCTCACGGTTCAGCACATTTGTCTTGACGGCGATGATCCCGATCAGGAGATACACCACGAAGACCTCAACCTGCTCCAGTACAATCGAAAAATAATTCATTACAGCACCTCCAGGCGGACAGGGGGATAGGGGTGTCCGGCCTTTGCAATATGATTCATTCATTTAGAAGTTTATCTTCATAGAATTCAATTTTATTATAGAGGTATTGTTGAAAGATTTCTATCATTAAAAGAAATATATTGATATTTGTTGTGGCGATGGTACATATGATGCGGGGAAAATCTTCATCGGCAACAGAAAAATGTCCATCATTCCGGGTGAAAATGACGGAGATAACGATGAAATGAAGGAATTAATCGAACATAGCAAAAAAATGACTTCCGGTACTTAGGAAATCCGGAAGTCATTTTTTGCTATGTTCTTTTATTTTACGCGAATTTTGCTTTTAATGTTCTGATCGCCGGAGACTGTACGAGGATCGTGTAGGCTACGCTGCCGAGGACGATTCCTGCGAGAGTCTGCATGGACAGGGTGAACATTTCGCCGAAAGCAACAACGGTGCCGTAGAGCGGAATCTTTACTAAGGTGTAGCCGACAATATGGGCGATGCCGCCTACGATAACGCCGACAAGCCAGGAATATTTAAAATTCGGAAGAAGCTTGTAGGCAATAGTTCCTGCGATAAATGCCCAGAGTCCTTTTAATACCATGGTCGGGAGTACCCATACCGCGTAGCCGCCGAGAAAATCGGAGAGACCTGCGCCGATGGCACCGGCAAGGACGCCGCGTCTTGTGCCGAATAAGCAGACGGTCAGGATGATCATGCAGTCGCCAAGGTGGGTGTAGCCGAAGGCGGAAGGAATTTTAAAGAAATAGGTTCCGACAAATACCAGAGCGCTCATTAAGCCGATGATGGAGATGTCGAGGGTGGTGTCCTGGGATGAGTGATTTTTCATGGGGGTGTCCTCCTTGAATACAATAATTTCAAATTTTTAATAAATTTAAACAATTCAAACACATACAACAAAATCCTGTAATATGCAGATGAAAAACTTTTGGCAGGCTTGAATGAAAACGATTTTGCTTTTCGAAGTCGAAATTTCAGTGACACAATTTAAAAAACTGCTGTAACATTTACCCCTGTTTCTGCAGTGGATACAAAAACTTCTATTTTAATCCCATAAATTTCGCTGCGTTGTTGTAGAAGATATTCTCCAGTCCTTCGTCATCCACGCCGCATGCCATGATCTTCTGGATTTCAACAGTCGGGGCATGGAACGGGGAGTCGATGCCGAACATGACTTTCTCGTGGCCGACGGTATTGTAGGCGTTGGCGATCTGGACACTCATGGAGGTTCCGGAGGTTTCAAGCCAGATATTATCATATTTTCTTGCCATGGTGATCGCCGCGTCGACGTAAACACCGTGAGCATGTCCCATATGGATCATGACGATCGGGAGGTGCGGATGGCGTTCGGCCAGAAGTCCGATCTGCCACGGAAGGGAGAACGGCGGATGACCGGAATGGATAAATAACGGTTTTCCGTATTTCTCACAGATCTCAGCCACCGGATCCACGCACGGATCATCGGCACAGTAGCCGTCAAAGAGGGACTGGAGCTTCGCACCGGCGAAATGTTCGTCGCGGATGTAGTGCTCTAGGGCGTCATAAGCCGGTTTTCCCTCGGCGCAGTTGATCCACATGAGCGGGATGATCTTATCAGGGTGAGCCTTGAAGGCAGCAACAGTCTCTTCATTTGTGTGCGGACCGTCGGAACAGAGGATCGTCTTTTCGATATTGAATTCTTCCATCTGTTTTAAGAGAAGGTCTGCATTAAAGTGGATATTGAACGGACTGCCGAATGTGCCGATATGGCTGTGGGCATCGATCTTTTTAAATTTGCTGAAATCGCTTGTAATACTCATAATATCGCTCCTTTTAATAAGGTATTGACGGTAAACTTTCGCATGTGGTAGATATGTGACTATCATATAGGAAACGTGGCTCTGCTGAAATATCCAATTTTAAATAATTTGACCAGTCCAGGCAAATACAGAATTTTGATAAGTTAAAAGAAGTATTAACTCTCTGAGCAGCACTGGAACAAGTAGTGTATTTAAATATAAGATAAATCCGCTGAATTAAATTGTACACAGACAGTACCTTAAGCTTTAGATTTTGGAAATAGTGGAGTTGGAAAAATGGGGACAGGCAGCGGAGCGGGCATGAAAAATAAAAATCCACTTGACAAAACAGCAGACATCTATTACCATTAGAATCAAACATTTTGAATATCAAACTATTTGAAATTAAAAACTACTGCGGGGAAGAATTTCTTCGCATCAATGAAATGGCAGGATTTAGAAGATGATGACAGCCAGAATTGCTGGAATCGGCGCGTATGTGCCAGAGAATTTGATTACGAACGACGATCTGGCGAAGATCGTGGATACGAATGACGAGTGGATCCGGACGCGGACCGGGATCCGGGAACGCCGGATCTCCTCCGGAGAGGGAACGCGCCATCTGGCGGCGAAGGCGGCTGAACGGGCGCTTGCGGCAGCGGGAGTTGCCCCGGAAGAACTGGATATCATCATTCTTGGGACTTCGTCCCCGGACCGGAATTATCCCAGCGATGCCTGTAGTGTTCAGGCAGCCATCGGGGCAGTGAATGCAGTTGCCTTCGATATCTCGGCGGCATGTGCGGGATTTATTTTCGCCATGAACATCGTGGAAGGATTTTTTAAAGCCGGGATCTACAAGACGGCGCTGATCATCGGGGCGGAAACGCTCAGCAAGGTGACAGACTGGAGCGACCGCGGAACCTGCGTTCTCTTCGGGGACGGAGCCGGGGCAGCTGTTTTAAAGGCGGAAGAGACCGGAATCATCGACATGATGATGGGGGCAGACGGAACGAAGGGTGATGTCCTCGCCTGTACATCCAGAACCGTTGGAAACTTCCTCACAGGGACAAAGCCGGAGCTCGGGTTCATGACCATGGACGGACAGGAGGTCTTCAAGTTCGCGGTGCGGAAGGTGCCGGAGAGCGTCCTGGAGCTTCTTAACCGGACAGGGACAAAAAAGGAAGATATTAAATATTATGTCCTCCACCAGGCAAACGAGCGGATCATCGAGGCGGCGGCCAGACGGTTGAAGGAACCGATGGAGAAATTCCCGATGACTATCGACCAGTTTGGAAATACATCCACGGCGTCGATCCCGTTGCTGTTAAATGACATGATCCAGAAGGACATGCTGAAGCGGGGCGACAAGATCATCATGTCAGGCTTTGGAGCCGGAATGACATGGGGAGCGGTCCTCATGGAGTGGTAAAGGCCACTGTGGACAGAAAATAAAAAGTTATGATTTGCCCGCACTGCAAAAAGTAACATGAAAAGCTAAAAATTCAAAAAATATATAAAATATCAAAAATAAGAACATTTAAAGGAGATCAAATCATGTTAGAAAAAATGAAAGAAATCATCGCAGAGCAGTTAAGCACAGACGCAGACGGCATCACAGAGGCAACTTCCTTCAAGGATGACCTTGGTGCAGATTCCCTTGACTTATTTGAGCTTGTTATGGCTCTTGAGGATGAGTATTCCGTAGAGATCCCGGCTGAGGACCTTCAGAACCTCGCAACGGTCGGCGATGTTATGAAGTACTTAAAAGATAAAGGTGTTGAGGAATAATCAAACCGAATAAACCAGAGTCAAAACGCGTCTATGACGCGTTTTACTGATATAGAGATAATTCCGGGCAATACCCGACAGATAGATTTCAGGAAGTGAGAGCAAAAAATGAAGACAAGAATTACAGAAATGCTGGGAATTGAATATCCGATCATTCAGGGCGGTATGGCCTGGGTCGCTGAGCATCATCTTGCTGCCGCTGTTTCCGAGGCGGGAGGTCTTGGTCTCATCGGCGGCGCAAATGCACCGGGAGAGGTAGTCCGTGAGGAGATCCGCAAGGCGAAAGCGCTTACGAAGAAACCGTTCGGTGTCAATGTGATGTTAATGAGTCCGTATGCGGATGATGTGGCGAAGGTGGTTGTTGAAGAGGGCGTGAAGGTCGTTACGACAGGAGCCGGAAATCCTGCAAAGTACATGAAGATGTGGAAGGAAGCAGGAATCATCGTAATCCCGGTCGTTGCTTCTGTGGCTCTTGCGAAGCTTATGGAGCGCGGCGGCGCTGATGCTGTCGTTGCTGAGGGAACCGAATCCGGCGGACATATCGGTGAGGCGACCACCATGACTCTCGTTCCGCAGGTCGTTGACGCGGTATCTATCCCGGTTATCGCGGCAGGCGGCATCGGCGATGGAAGAGGCATCGCGGCGGCCTTCATGCTGGGCGCTGAGGCAGTCCAGATGGGAACAAGATTTGTTGTCGCAAAGGAATCCATCGTTCATGAAAATTATAAACAGAGGATCATTAAAGCAAAAGATATCGATTCCGCGGTGACAGGAAGAACCCACGGACATCCGGTCCGCTGTCTGAGAAACCAGATGACGAGAGAGTACAACCGTCTTGAGGCAGAAGGAAAATCCTTTGAGGAGCTTGAGTATCTGACACTTGGAACCCTCAGAAAAGCCGTTCAGGAAGGCGATACCACAAACGGAACCGTCATGGCAGGTCAGATCGCAGGTCTTGTAACGAAAGAGCAGACATGTAAGGAAATGATCGATGAGATGATGGAACAGGCAGATAAGCTGCTTGGCGGATGTCAGAAATAAGGAGAATCATGGGAAAGACAGCATTTATTTTTCCGGGACAGGGCGCGCAGGTATGCGGCATGGGCCAGGATTTTTATGAAAATTCGGAGACGGCAAAGGCAGTATTTGACCGTGCGACGGAGCTTTTAGGCTTTTCCGTTCCGGAGTTATGTTTTGAGAAAAATGACCGTCTGGACATCACGGAGTATACGCAGGCGGCAATGGTGACCACGAGCGTTGCCATGATGAAGGTTATGGAGGAGCGGGGCATCCATGCGGATGTGGCGGCTGGCTTAAGCCTTGGCGAGTACTGCGCACTGGTGGCAGCAGGCGTTATGACGGCGGATGACGCGATCCGCACGGTCCGGGAGAGAGGAATCCTCATGCAGGAGGCAGTTCCGGCGGGAGTCGGCGGAATGAGTGCTGTCCTCGGCATGACGGCAGATGAGATCAATGCCGTTGTGGACGAGATCCCGAACGTGCAGGTCGCAAACTACAACTGCCCGGGCCAGATCGTGATCTCCGGTCTCAAGGAGGCGGTGGAGATTGCGGCGGTGAAGTTAAAAGAGGCGGGCGCAAGACGCGTGATTCCGCTCAATGTAAGCGGTCCGTTCCACTCCTACCTTTTAGAGGAGGCTGGGGAGAAGCTTGGAAAGTTCCTGGAAAATGTCCCGGTATCCGAGCCAAAGATCCCGTATGTGGCGAACGTGACAGCCGCTTACGTGACAAAGGCGGAGGATGTAAAGCCGCTCTTAACACGCCAGGTATCTTCTTCTGTCAGATGGCAGCAGAGCGTGGAGACAATGTTGGCGGACGGTGTTGACCGGTTTATCGAGATTGGACCGGGAAAGACGTTAGCTGGATTTATCAGAAAGATCAACAGGGAAGTGACAGTCATCAATATCGAGAAATTTGAGGACCTGGAGAAGCTGAACTGAGTGATCGAAAGAGAAAATTGTTCAAAAAATCTGCACAATAATAATTTTTAAGTGTTGAGGAAATGTCGTAAGGCAAAGTATAATTCGAAAATTGAATTAAATTGCACGAAGGAAAAGACAAAAAGAACAATTTAAAATTAGTAAATAATGTCGTCAGAGACAAAAACCTGGCGGCTGACTGATAGAAACACGGAGGGAAACATGAATTTAACAGGGAAGGTTACTCTTGTGACAGGCGCAAGCCGCGGAATCGGCCGTCAGATCGCTCTGACACTGGCCGGATACGGCGCGACCGTCATCGTCAACTATAACGGTTCCGCAGCAAAGGCAGAGGAAGTCGTAAACGAGATCACAGCAAACGGCGGAATGGCGGAGAGCATGCAGTGCAGCATCAGTGATTTTGAGAAATCCAAAGAAATGATCGATGGGATCGTAAAGAAATACGGCCGTCTCGATATTCTTGTGAACAACGCAGGAATCACAAAAGACAACCTGATCATGAAGATGTCCGAGGACGATTTTGACGCAGTTATTGCCACAAACTTAAAGGGTGCGTTCAACTGCATCAAGCATGTTTCCCGCCAGATGTTAAAGCAGAGAGGCGGACGGATCATCAATATCTCCTCCGTTTCCGGAGTGATGGGAAATGCAGGACAGGCAAACTACTGCGCATCCAAGGCCGGCATCATCGGACTCACAAAATCCGTTGCGAGAGAGCTTGGAAGCCGCGGGATCACAGCAAATGCAGTCGCGCCGGGATTTATCCGTACGGAGATGACAGATGTGCTTCCGGAGGACGTAAAGAAGGCTATGGGTGAGCAGATCCCGTTAAAGCGTTTTGGTGAGACGAAGGACATTGCGGAGGCAGTCGCATTCCTCGCTTCCGATGAGGCAGCTTATATTACCGGCCAGGTCCTTCAGGTAGACGGCGGCATGGCGATGTAAAGCGTGTAAAAGACAGTTGGAAAAAGCGCCTGTTCCGGTCACACAGCCGGACAGCGGATGTTTCGGTTACCATCTGCGCGGGGCGTGGATGATAACATATTTAGAACAGGAGAACGAAAAGCATGAGAAGAGTTGTAGTAACAGGAATGGGCGCGATCACCCCGATCGGAAACGATGTTGAGACATTCTGGAACGGATTAAAAGAGAAGAAGCTCGGATTTGGACCGATCACCTATTTTGACACGACCGATTATAAAGCAAAGATCGCTGCGGAGGTCAAGGACTTTGAGCCGAAGGACTATATGGATCCGAAGGCGGCAAGAAGAATGGAGCGCTTCGCACAGTTTGCGGTAGCGGCATCCCGCCAGGCGCTGGAGGATTCTTCCCTCGACATGACAAAGGAAGATCCGTTCCGTGTCGGTGTCTGTGTGAGCTCTGGTATCGGAAGCTTACAGATCATCGAGAAAGAATATAAGAAACTTCTGGAAAAAGGACCGAACCGCGTTAATCCGCTGTTAGTGCCGCTCATGATCAGCAACATGGCGGCAGGAAACGTGTCCATCCAGTTTGGCTTAAAGGGAAAGAACATCAACGTCGTGACAGCATGCGCGTCCGGCACGAACTCCATCGGTGAGGCGATGCGTGCGATCCAGCACGGCGAGGCGGAGGTCATGGTCGCAGGCGGAACCGAGAGCTGCATTACACCGCTCGGCGTTGCGGGATTCTCCGGACTTACCGCGCTTTCCACCTCAGAAGACCCGGAGCGCGCGTCCATCCCGTTTGACCTTGAGAGAAACGGTTTCGTCATGGGCGAGGGCGCAGGCGTTGTTGTCTTGGAGGAGCTTGAGCACGCAAAGGCCCGCGGAGCGAAGATCTACGCGGAGTTAGCCGGATACGGAGCGACAGGCGATGCCTACCACATCACATCCCCGGCAGAGGACGGAAGCGGTGCCGCAAAGGCAATGGAATACGCTATTGCTGATGCGGGAATGAAGCCGGAGGACATCGATTACATCAATGCCCACGGAACTGCGACCCACCACAACGATTTATTCGAGACAAAGGCCATCAAGCTGGCGCTTGGAGACCATGCATATAAAGTAAAGATCAACTCCACAAAGTCCATGATCGGCCACCTCTTAGGTGCTGCCGGCGGCGTTGAGTTCATCGACTGTGTAAAATCCATTGAGGACGGCTTCGTTCATGCCACAGCAGGCTTAAAAGTGGACGATCCGGAGTGTGATCTGGACTACACAAAGGGCGACGGCGTTTCCATGGAAGTAAAGACAGTCTTAACAAACTCTCTGGGATTCGGCGGACACAATGCGTGCCTGCTTGTCAGAAAGTTTGAGGAGTAAGGAGAACGGCAATGGAAGTAAAAGAGATCATTGAGTTAATGGAAGCAATGTCTGAGAATGGCATGACCGGTTTCGAGCTTGCGGAAGGCGACTGGAAGCTGACAATGAAGAGAGAGAAAAAGGTCGTCGCGGCGGCGCAGACACCGGTCGTTATGCAGGTCCCGGGACAGACGATGATCCAGACCGCAGATGTGACTGCTATGGAGCAGGCTTCCGGTGAGACCGGTGAAAAGAAAATGTCAGGAATCTCCGAGAAAGTGATCAGTTGTCCGCTTGTGGGGACGTTCTATTCCTCCCCGGCACCGGACGCAGAGGACTATGTAAAAGTCGGAGATACCGTGAAAAAAGGTCAGGTTATCGGAATCGTGGAAGCCATGAAGCTGATGAATGAGATTGAGAGCGAGTATGACGGAATCGTTGAGGAGATCCTTGTGAAGAACGAGGAGACCGTTGAGTACGGTCAGCCGTTATTCCGGATTCGTTAATTATAAAGATAACCGTTTGGCGGTCCGCGCATTGCCGCGCGGGCTGTGAAAGATTGGATAGAGGGTAAAAATCATGTTAGGAATCAAAGAAATTCAGGAGATCATCCCACACAGACATCCGTTTCTTCTTGTGGACTGCATCGAGGAGCTGGAGCCGGGTGTGAGAGCGGTCGGATATAAATCAGTGACATACAACGAGCCATATTTCGCAGGCCATTTCCCGCAGGAGCCGGTCATGCCGGGAGTCCTGATCGTTGAGGCGCTGGCGCAGACAGGCGCTGTGGCGATCTTAAGCGTTGAGGGAAATAAGGGAAAGACCGCGTATTTCGGCGCGATGAACAATGTAAAGTTTAAAAAGAAGGTAGTTCCGGGCGACAAGCTCCGTCTGGAGTGCGAGATCATCAAGCAGAAAGGACCGGTCGGCGTTGGAAAGGCGGTTGCTACCGTGGACGGCAAAGTCGCGGTATCTGCAGAACTCACATTTATGATCGGTTAGGACTGGTGAAGAGATGTTTCAGAAGATTTTAATCGCAAACCGCGGCGAGATCGCCGTTCGGATCATCCGGGCATGCCGGGAGATGGGGATCAAGACGGTTGCCGTCTACTCCGAGGCAGACCGGGATGCGCTGCACACACTTCTTGCGGACGAGGCGATCTGTATCGGACCGGCGCCGTCCACGGAGAGCTATCTCGATATGGAGCGGATCCTGACCGCATGCGTTGTCATGAAGGCGGATGCCATCCATCCGGGCTTCGGATTTTTGTCCGAGAATGCCCGCTTCGCGGAGCTCTGTGAAAAGTGTAATATCCGCTTTATCGGACCGTCCGCTGAGATCATTAACAAGATGGGAAATAAGTCCGAGGCGAGAAAGACTATGATGGCGGCGGGCGTTCCGGTGGTTCCGGGAAGCAAAGAGCCGGTCTACACCGTGGAGGAAGGTCTTAAGACCGCGAAAGAGGTCGGTTTTCCGGTGATGATCAAGGCATCCAGCGGCGGCGGTGGAAAGGGAATGCGCGTTTCGAGGTCTGAGGAAGATTTCGAGGCGAATTTCTTAAATGCCCAGATGGAATCCGTCAAGGGCTTTTCCGATAATACCATGTATATCGAGCGGTTTGTGGAGAATCCGCGCCACATCGAGTTCCAGATCTTAGGCGACCGTTACGGAAATGTGGTCCATCTCGGTGAGCGCGACTGCTCGATCCAGAGAAGACACCAGAAGGTGCTTGAGGAGTCTCCGTCCGCGGCGATCTCCGGGGAGCTCCGGAAGAAGATGGGTGAGACGGCGGTCCGGGCGGCGAAGGCGGTCGGATACGAGAATGCGGGAACCATCGAGTTCCTTTTAGATAAAGATAAAAATTTCTATTTCATGGAAATGAACACGAGGATTCAGGTGGAGCATCCGGTGACGGAGGCGGTCACGGACATGGACCTCATCAAAGAGCAGATCAGGATCGCGGCGGGGGAACCGCTCTCCGTGAGCCAAGAAGACATTAGGATCTCCGGTCATGCCATCGAGTGCAGGATCAACGCGGAGAACCCGGAGAAGAATTTTATGCCATGTCCGGGCATGATCACGGATATCCATCTTCCGGGCGGCCGGGGAGTCCGTGTGGACACAGCGGTCTACAACAATTACCGGATCCCGCCGAACTATGATTCTATGATCTTAAAGCTGATCGTGCGGGACAAGGACCGGGAGTCTGCCATCGCGAAGATGCGGAGCGCCCTTGGAGAGCTTGTCATCGAGGGAATCAATACGAACCTGGATTTCCAGTATGATATTTTAAGCGATCCGGATTTTCAGGCGGGAAATGTGGATACAAACTTCATTCCGTCACATTTTCCGGAGTACACCAAAGAATAGATGATACCAGTTCAGCTATGCACAGAGTCAGACAAAAAAAGGCGTTGCAAGCTCGCTTGCATAAGCATTTTTTTGTCTGGCGATGTATATGCGGAACGCCACGAGCTTCTTGTTTTCATGGAACATGAAAACAAGAAGACTGCATGGCTGAACGTGCAATTTCCATAGTCTTGAAAGGAGCTTTTATATATGCTAAGGGATATGTTTAAAAAAACATATACGAAGATCGATATGAAATACCGTGCGGGAGAAAAGGAATCTGCCAGAACGGCAGAGGAGGACGCGCCGGTGATTCCTGCCGGGCTGTGGAAAAAGTGCAATAAATGCGGAAAGCCGATCTACACGGACGATGTAAGGGCGAACTTTTATATCTGCCCGAAGTGCGGCGGATACTTCCGTGTCCATGCGTACCGCCGGATTGAGATGATCGCGGATGAGGGAAGCTTTGAGGAGTGGGACAAGTTCATGCAGGTCTCCAATCCGTTAAACTTTCCAGGATATGAGAAGAAGCTTGCGGCAGCCCGTGAAAAATCACAGCTCAATGAGGCCATCGTTACCGGAACATGCACGATCCACGGACAGAAGACCGTTGTCGGTGTCTGCGATGCGAGATTTTTGATGAGCAGCATGGGCCACAATGTGGGAGAAAAGATCACGAGAGCCGTGGAGCGCGCCACAAAGGAAAAGCTTCCGGTGATCCTTTTCGCCTGCTCCGGCGGTGCGAGAATGCAGGAGGGCATGGTTTCCCTGATGCAGATGGCAAAGACTTCCGCGGCTTTAAAGAGACATCACGAGGCGGGACAGCTTTATGTGAGCGTCCTGACGGACCCGACAACGGGTGGCGTTACGGCAAGCTTCGCAATGTTGGGAGACATCATCCTCGCGGAGCCGGGGGCACTTATCGGATTTGCGGGTCCCCGTGTCATCGAGCAGACCATCGGGCAGAAGCTGCCGGAAGGTTTCCAGAGAGCGGAGTTCCTTGTGGAGCACGGATTTGTCGATAAGATCGTGAAGCGCGAGGAATTGAAAGAGACTCTGGCGATGATCTTAAAGCTTCATAAGAAGCCGGAGAGCGGCTGTCTTGCGGACTGGAAAACGGAAAACACAGTTGACAGGGCGGCTTTTGAGGAAAAAGAGCAGGAGTCTTCTGCGAAGAGAGGGCATCATGGTTCCGGAAAGGCAGCAGGAGCGATCCGCAGCGCATGGGATTCCGTCCTGCTTTCCAGAAAAGCGGACCGCCCGGTGGCTACGGACTATATCCATGCGATTTTTGACGATTTCATGGAATTTCACGGAGACCGTTACTGCAAAGATGATGGTGCCATCGTCGGTGGAATTGCGTCCTTCCATGGAATGCCTGTGACAGTGATCGGCCAGGAAAAGGGAAAAAACACAAAGGACAATATCAAGCGCAACTTCGGAATGCCGTCTCCGGATGGATACCGGAAGGCGCTGCGCCTTATGAAACAGGCGGAGACCTTTGGACGCCCGATCGTGTGCTTTGTAGATACCCCAGGAGCCTTCTGCGGGCTGGAAGCTGAGGAACGCGGACAGGGAGAGGCGATTGCGAGAAACCTCTTCGAGATGTCTGACCTTACGGTTCCGATGCTCTCCATCGTGATCGGAGAGGGCGGAAGCGGCGGAGCACTTGCCATGGCTGTGGCGAACGAGGTCTGGATGATGGAGAATGCGGTGTACTCTGTTCTCTCCCCGGAAGGTTTTGCGTCGATCCTCTGGAAGGACAGCAAACGCGCCGATGAGGCGGCGCGGGTCATGAAGATGACCGCGGCGGAATTAAAGGAGCTTGGAATTATCGAGCGCGTGATCCCGGAGCCGGAACCGGCAGACCCGGAGACACTTCCGGAGATCGCGAAGACCATGGAGAACGCCATGGAGGAGTTCTTTGAGGCTTGGACACAGCTTGACGGGAAGACGTTAGTGGAGCGCCGGTATGAGAGATTCCGGAAATTTTAGGCAGAGCTCCAGCAGCGTGCCGACCAGCATCTGGTCATGTTACAGATGGAACAAATACGGGGAGTTATAATTTAGGAGGGAATATGGAGGCAGCAATCAGTCTGAAACCATTGAAAATAGGGAATCTCGTGGCAAAACGCCCGGTGATCCAGGGAGGAATGGGCGTTGGCGTGAGTCTTTCGTCCTTGGCCGGAGCTGTCGCGAAGGCGGGCGGAATCGGAATCATTTCCACGGCCCAGATCGGATTTAAGGATCAGGATTTCGGAAAAAATCCGATGGCGGCGAATCTGAGAGCGATCCATTCCGAACTTAAGAAAGCCAGGGAGAAAGCGCCCCAGGGGATTCTGGGCTTTAATATCATGGTCGCGACGAAGGAGTATGCGTCCTATGTGAAAGAGGCGGTGAAAGCCGGAGCGGATGTGATCATCTCCGGCGCCGGTCTCCCGATCGACATGCCGAAATTTGTCGCGGAGGCGGAGAATGAGAATGGAGGTTCTGAAAAGAAAGAGCGGCGTACCATGATTGCGCCCATCGTTTCCTCTGTGAAATCCGCTCTTGTGATCTGCAGGATGTGGGATAGAAAGTACCACACAGCACCGGATTTCGTCGTAGTGGAAGGTCCATGCGCGGGAGGTCATCTCGGATTTTCCAGGGAACAGCTCACTGAGCTTGGAGCTGATACGGATCATGTGGCGGAAACCTTCGATGAACCGGCATATGATAAAGAGGTCCGTGGGATCATCGAGGTGGTGAAAGGCTTTGCTGAGAAGTACAAAAAACACATTCCAGTCATCACGGCGGGCGGAATCTTCGACCACAAGGACGTTCTGCACCAGTTTGCACTTGGGGCTGAGGGCGTCCAGGCGGCGACAAGGTTCGTGACCACCGAGGAATGTGACGCGGATATCGCGTATAAAGAGGCCTACATCAACGCGAAAGAGGAAGATATCGTGATCGTGAAGAGCCCGGTGGGAATGCCGGGGCGGGCGATCAAAAATAAGTTCCTGGAGCGCGTTTCCCAGGGACCGTTGAAAGTGGAGCGGTGCTTCCAGTGCCTGGAACACTGCAATCCGGCGACAACGCCGTACTGCATCACAAAGGCGCTGATCAATGCGGCGGAAGGCAGGATCGATGAGGCGCTGCTGTTCTGCGGAAGCAACGCGTACCGGTGTGAGAAGATGGAGACGGTGCCGGAGGTTATGGCGGCGCTGTGCGGAGAGTAAAAAACTCAGAGAGGCTGTTGTGCAGATCTTGTGAAGCAGCCAGAATATAAATTTTTAAGGAAGCAGTTTCATAAAGTTCATAGATCCCGTATTTCTGTCATAAGATAAAGAAATTCAGGTGGTGGTTTGGTGTATCTGTGCTTCGAGTGCAGGCAGCCGAAACGTCACCGACTTTGACAGAAGTGCGGGATTTTTTATGTTAAATATGCTCTGGGCAGGAATGATGGCGGCCGGGATCTTCTGGGCGGCGTTTCATGGAAATATGGGGGAGGTGACGAACGGGCTGCTGGACTCGGCGAAGGAGGCGGTGACCCTGGGAGTCACGATGCTGGGGATCATGTCGTTCTGGTGCGGGATCTTAAAGATTGGGGAGCGGGCGGGACTCATCGAGGCGATGACAGAGAAGATGCGTCCGGTGATCCGGTTTCTCTTTCCAAATCTCCCGGACGGGCATCCGGCAGGGAAATATATCGCGACAAATATGATCGCGAACATGCTGGGACTCGGCTGGGCGGCGACACCGGCGGGATTGAAGGCGATGGAGGAGTTGGGAAAGCTGGAGGAAGAGCGTCGGGCGGAAAAAGCACCGGATAAGAGGAAAAACACGGCTGGGCAGAGCAGTCTGGCCAGACAGTCAGGCACTGCCAGCAATGAGATGTGCACGTTCCTGATCGTAAATATCTCCTCACTCCAGCTCATCCCCATCAACATGATCGCCTACCGCAGCCAATACGGCAGTGTCAGTCCGGCGGCTATCGCAGGACCGGCGCTGTTGGCAACGATCGCCAGCACGGCGGCGGGAATCGTGTTCTGCAAGGTCATGGACCGGAAAAACGTTGATTTTTGAAAAAAAGTCTACTATAATATTACTATTATGTGGCTGAAGCCCATACTCATAAAAGAGTCCCCCGCCCAAGGCGGTTTAAACCGAGAAATATTTACTGCCACATGGCATCGGAGTCAGATGCACAGTCTATAGAGACAAATAATACAATACCAGGAAGGTTGATGCATACAGAAAGTATGCCTCTTTCTGGTATTTTTAGTTGTGTGAGGCTTTGGATATTTTTAGGTACTAAAAAACATAGAAACGGGGATAAATTCATGAAAAAACAAACAATAAAGACAATAGTGACGGCTTTGACCGCCGCTGCTATGGTATGTTCCCTGGCGGGCTGTGCCGGAAACAGTTCGGGAACAACAGAGACCACCGGTGTGGAAAATTCGTCTGCGGAGGAGAATACAGAAGCAGCTGCCGGGGTGGAGAAGGATAATGAAAAAGATTCTGTCATCGTTGTAATGGGACCGTCATCTGAGCCTGAGGCTGGATTTGACCCGGCGTACGGCTGGGGCGCCGGAGAGCACGTCCACGAGCCGCTGATCCAGAGTACGCTGACGGTAACAAAGGCAGATATGACGATCGGTTATGATCTGGCGACAGATATGAACGTCAGTGATGATGGCATGACATGGACCGTGACGATCAGGGACGATGTAAAATTTACGGACGGGGAACCGCTGACAGCGGAGGATGTGGCATTTACCTACAATACACTGCGGGATACCAGTTCTGTCAATGACTTTACGATGTTAGAAGAGGCAAAAGCCCTGGACAATACCACCGTGGAATTTGATATGACCCGCCCGTATTCCATATGGCCATATACGATGGCAATTACTGGAATCGTCCCGGAACATGCTTATGGACCGGACTATGGTTCCAATCCTATCGGCTCCGGCCGCTACATCATGAAACAGTGGGATAAGGGGCAGCAGGTGATCCTCACGGCAAACCCGGACTACTACGGGGATGAGCCGAAGATGAAGACGGTGACAGTTTTATTTATGGATGAGGACGCGGCTTACGCGGCAGCGCTCTCCGGGCAGGTGGATCTCGCCTACACTTCCGCGGCGTACTCGGATCAGACCGTAGACGGATTTTCCCTGTTGGCCTGCAAGACCGTGGACAACCGCGGCTTCAACCTGCCGGCGATCCCGGCGGGGGAGACGGATGAGAACGGAGTGCCGCTGGGAAATGATTTCACCAGCGATATCAATGTGCGCCGGGCCATCAACCTGGCGATCGACCGGGATGAGATGATCGAGCATGTGTTGAACGGATACGGAACAGCTGCCTACAGTGTCTGTGACCAGATGCCGTGGTACAATGAGGCAGCGGAGGTGGATTATGATCCGGATATGGCGGCAGCAATCTTAAAGGAAGCCGGATGGCTTGCCGGAAGTGATGGAATATTGGAGAAAAACGGTGTCCGCGCCGAGTTCACCATGCTCTATCCGACAGGGGATTCCGTCCGCCAGGCACTTGCGGAGGACACCGCAAACCAGTTGAAAGAGATCGGAATCAAGGTGACGACAGAGGGCGTCGGCTGGGATACGGCCTATGACCGGGCACAGTCCACACCGCTTATGTGGGGATGGGGCGCCCACACACCGATGGAGCTCTACAATATTTACCACACGGCTCCGGGAAAGCAATACGCGGAGTATTCCCCTTATGGAAACGAAAAGGTGAACGGATATATGGACGCGGCCCTGGCGGAGAGCGACCTGGAAAAGTCCTATGAACTCTGGAAAAACGCCCAGTGGAACGGAACGACGGGAATCACCCAGGACGGGGATCTTCCGTGGATCTGGCTTGTAAATATTGATCATTTATACTGGGTAAAAGATGGTCTGCAGGTGGCAGAACAGAAACTTCACCCACATGGACATGGCTGGTCGATCGTAAACAATGTCGACCAGTGGACATGGAAATAAAGAAAACGGGTCTGTGGTTTGGCAGACAGGCAGTACGGATGTGTCTGATGGTGCTTCTGGTAAGCATTCTGGCGTTTGGGCTCCTGGCGGTTTCACCCATAGACCCGCTTCAGACAAATGTCGGACAGACAGCTCTGGGCGCTATGAGCCCGGAGCAGATCGCAAAGCTGAAAAGCTACTGGGGAACAGATCTGCCTCCGGTGGAGCGGTATCTGAACTGGCTGAAAGATTTTCTCCACGGAAATATGGGAACATCCCTTTTATATCGTCGTCCGGTGGCAGAGGTCATCGGGGAGAAGGTCATGAATTCCATCTGGCTTTTATTCACGGCATGGTTGTTTTCTGGTATTCTTGGATTTTTCCTCGGCGTTCTCGCGGGAAAAAAGCGCGGCGGGATCATGGACCGGATCGTGACGGGATATTCCCTGTTTGTGGCCAGCACCCCGGCATTCTGGGTGGCAATGGTGCTGCTTATGGTATTTGCGGTGAAGCTTCACTGGTTTCCCATCGGATTCAGTGTGCCCATCGGCATGGATGCTGGGCAGATCTCCATTGCGGACAGGATCCGCCATGCGATTCTCCCGGCGGCGGCCCTCAGCATCACGGGAATTTCCTCCATCGCCCTGCACACGAGGGAAAAGCTCATCGAGGTCATGGAGAGCGATTATGTGCTGTTCGCGAGAGCCAGAGGTGAGTCGGACTGGTCGATCTTACGTCGCCATGGACTTCGGAACATTCTTCTGCCGGCTATGACGCTGCAGTTCGCGTCGGTGAGTGAGATCATCGGCGGCTCCGTCCTTGTAGAACAGGTATTTTCCTATCCGGGATTGGGTCAGGCGGCTGTGACGGCAGGACTTGGAAGCGATGTGCCGCTTCTTCTGGGGATCACGGTGGTTACAGCGGTGATCGTCGCGGCAGGAAACCTTGCGGCGAATGTTCTCTACGGCGTGATCGACCCGCGGATCAGAGAGGGGGCGAAGCGCTGATGAAGAAAAATCGCAGAATACAGAGCTTCGCGCTTCTGATCCTGGCGGCGGTGCTGTTAGCGGTCATTGCGGTGCTCGGAAGTTTCTGGCAGGAAGCTGCCATCAGGACGGATTTTACGAGAAAAAATCTGGCACCATGTATACAATATCCTTTTGGAACGGACTGGATGGGACGTGACATGTTCGTGCGGACAGTTGCGGGACTTTCTTTGAGTATCCGGATCGGCCTTCTGACGGCGGCAGTCAGCGCGGTGATGGCCTTTGTACTGGGACTCAGCGCTGCGGTCTTCGGAAGGTTCGTGGACAGTGCGGTGCGGCTGCTTATCGATATCGTCATGGGAATTCCCCATATGCTGCTTCTGATCCTGATCTCCTTTGCCTGCGGGCGCGGATTCTGGGGCGTTGTCTGCGGGATCGCGTTTACCCACTGGGCATCGTTGGCGCGACTGATCCGTGGGGAGGTCTTGCAGCTGAAGCAGAGTCAGTATGTGAAGATCGCGGAAAAGCTTGGAAAAGGGAAATTTTACATCGCGTTTTCCCATATGGCACCGAACCTTGTTCCGCAGTTTATCACGGGCCTGGTACTCATGTTTCCTCATGCGATCCTGCATGAAGCCAGTATCACGTTCCTGGGCTTCGGTCTGTCTTCCGAGAGCCCGGCCGTCGGAGTTATCCTCTCGGAGAGCATGAAATATCTGGCCATGGGAAAATGGTGGCTGGCGCTGTTCCCGGGACTTTTCCTCGTTGGAACCGTGCTGCTGTTTCATTATATCGGACAGGAACTCTGCAGACTTTTGGATCCGGGCAGTGTTCATGAGTAAGGAGGCGGGGAAGATGAATGATAGAATTTTGGAAGTTAAGGATCTTTCCGTCACCTTCACCCAGTATGACCGGGGATTTTCCAGGCGGACGATCCACGCGGTGGAGAAGATGGACCTGGAAATAAAAAGCGGTGAGATCGTCGCAGTGGTGGGATCCAGCGGTTCGGGAAAAAGTCTGCTGGCCCATGCGATCATGGGAATTCTTCCATATAACAGTGAGATGGACGGAGAGATACGGTTCCTTGGGGAGCCGCTTACGGAAAAAAAGGTCAAAAAGCTCCGGGGACATGAGATCGTTCTGGTGCCCCAGAGCGTTTCTTACCTGGATCCGCTTATGAAAATCGGGGATCAGATCCAGAACGGGAAAAAGGATGTTTCTGTGAAGGAAAAATGCCTGGAGGTGCTGAAGCGCTATGGCTTAGCCCCGGATATCCGGGAAAAATACCCGTTTCAGCTCTCCGGCGGCATGACGCGGCGTGTCCTGATCTCCACGGCGGTGATGGAAAAGCCGAAGCTCGTCATCGCGGATGAGCCGACACCGGGACTTCACCTGGAGGTGGCAACCCGCGTCATGGGACATTTCCGGGAGATGGCGGACGATGGGGCAGGCGTGCTGCTGATCACCCACGACCTGGAGCTGGCGCTCCTGGCAGCTGACCGTGTTATCGTGCTCTACGGCGGAAGAGTCATCGAGGAGACGGATGCGGAGGCATTTCAGAATGAGAGAACTCTCAAGCACCCGTATACAAAGGCATTGTTTCGCTCTATGCCGAGAAACTGGAAGAAGGATGGGGAACAGCTCTGCGATACGGGGGAGATCTTGGAGGACATGCGAAAGGAATACGGCAGATGAGGCTGGAAGCGAGAGATATTTCTTTTAAATATGGAAAAGGAACGAGACAGATCCTGGATCATGTGAAGCTTACGGTGGAACCCGGAGAGCGTGTGGGGATCATGGCGCCCAGTGGATACGGGAAGACGACGCTCTGCAAAATTTTAGCCGGATATGAGAAGCCGGATCAAGGGGAAGTTCTTGTCAACGGGACACCGGTCCTTGAGTTTCGCGGCTACTGCCCGGTGCAGATGGTATGGCAGCATCCGGAGCTTTCGGTGAATCCAAAGAGACGGCTGAGTACAGTCCTGGAGGAAGGTGACTGGACTTTCGAGGACCCCGGCGAGCGGGTGCGGATCGAGGCGGGACTTGGAATCCGGGATGAGTGGAAGGACAGGTTCCCGGTGGAGGTTTCTGGCGGCGAGCTTCAGAGGTTCTGCATCGCGAGAGCACTGGGGAGACGGACGGAGATCCTGATCGCCGATGAGATGACGACGATGCTGGATCTTATCACCCAGGGGCAGATCTGGGACTTTGTGTTGAAGGAACTGAAGCGCCGGGAGATAGGGATGATCGCGGTGAGCCATTCGCCGGAGCTTCTGGAGAAGGTGTGTGACCGGGTGGTGCGGCTGTGAGTCGTACAATACAGTGGTGGTAGTGGATTTGCCGATTTGGAATGCGAAGCATCGGCAAAATCAGTTACTGTTTGCGCAAGGCGTGAACAGTAACGGCGAAGATATTGGAAGTAGACCGGTTGCGGACAATGCATTGACAAGTTTTGTAAGATTCCGTAAAATAACATCATAAAAATATTGATTTTACACGGTGCAGTGGATAACTGCGCCGTTTTATTTTACCGCAGGCGGCTGCGTCCAGCACGGAAATAGAGGGGGAATGCTTTGTATGAAAAAGCGTAAAAAGCTTGGAGCAGAAAGGCTGTCGGAGTTTTTCAGGCAGTTTTCTGTCCTGGTGGAGTCGGGATTATCAATTCCGAAAACATTGGAGATCATGCAGCAGGATGATACCGACCGGGAGTTCTGCCTGGCGTGTCGAAAACTGGGAGCGTTTATGGCTGAGGGGAAGACCGTCGGGGATGCCATGGAAGAAACCGGGCAGTTTCCGGAACCGGCGATCCAGATGATCCGGGCGGCGGAGATGAGCGGCCATCTTGTCAGGACGACGGCACGGCTGGCGGTCCATTATGAGAAAGAACACAGGACAGAGGGAAAGATCCGCAGCGCAGTTTTGTATCCGAAGATCCTGGTTCTGATGATGATCTTTCTAATGCTGTTTGTATTTCTGGAGATCCTGCCGACGTTAGAGCCGCTCCTGGCGGATGTGACACTGCCGCTTCTTACAAGAATCCTCATGGGGATCAGCCATTTTCTGTATGCGTACCGCTATTTTCTGCCGGTGGCGGCCGTTATGATCCTGGCAGGATGGAAGATCCTGACGGAAAGGACATGGTTTCGTTACAGCTATGACCGGGTGATATGCAAACTTCCGGTGGCCGGACGGCAGATAAGGATCATCTGTACGGCAAGATTCTGTGAGAACATGTCCAGCCTTTATTCCAGCGGACTTCCGATCACATCCTGCCTGAAATATACGGAAGGAACGATCGGAAACAGGTATCTGGACCGGGAGATCAGGACGATCATGGCGCGTGTGAGCAGCGGAATGCTTTTGAGCGAGGCAATCCGGGAGAGTGGTGGATTTGAAAAGAAACTGGCGGCGGTGATCGTTACGGGAGAAGAGGCGGGACATCTGGATAAAATGCTGGAGCGGATCGCGGGAAGTTATGAACATGAGTCAGATCTGGCGCTGAATAAGCTGGTGAACCTGCTGGAACCGGTAATGATCCTGCTGATCGGGATCTTTACCGGAATCCTGATCCTGGGGATCATGGAGCCGATGTGGAACATGTATGGAAGTATTCGATAAGGGGGGGAGTGGCGGTGAGAAAGAACCGGAGCGAAGGATTTGTGTTGGCGGAGGTTCTGGTGACCGTGCTGTTTGTCATGATATTTACCTCACTTCTCTTTTCGTCTGGGGCAAGGCGCTATCGTTCAGCATTGAACTTTGCCGCAGGGACGGAAGCGAGGCTGGCAGCCGAGACGGTGGTGCAGATCCTTGCGGAGAATATGTGCCAGGAGGAGCCGACCGGAATCCTTGAAAAATTACAGGGACCGGCGGGACTTCCGGAAACGGAGGCAGCAGTGTGGGCAGAGACTGGAAATGGGGAGAAAAAGAAGATCGAGACAGTCATCTCCTCTTATTGGAAAGTGGACGGTTCCGGACTTGTGCTGCATGCGGTCTGTACTGTAAATGACCGGAAGGAAGGCGCGTCGAGACTGATCCCCATGGACCATGTTTTCGTGAGTACGCCGTCTTCGGCGGAACGGACCGGGGAGGAAAAGCCATGAAAAAGATATGGAAACGGAATGAGAATGGCTCAACACTGGTGGAGCTGATGACGGCGTTTCTGATCCTTCTTCTGGTAGCCGAGGCGATGCTTCTCAGTGTCTCCGGCTATTCAAAGACCGTGAAACGGTATCGGGAGATTTATGAGGCAGGAAACAGACTGGAACGCCATATGGGAGATGCGGAATACGGGGAACCGGCAGAGATCCATCTGGCGGTTGATGGAGAAGAATTTCTGGAATCGGGATATTTCGCGGAAGAAACGTCAGATACCGGAACCGTCCAGGTCTCGGGATTCTGGGTGTCCATGCCTTCGGAAGAAGAGACAGGTGAAAGGAAACATTAAAAATGGAGAAGGGTCATAGGCGGGGATTTACATTGGTTGAGGTCATGATCGTCATGCTGCTTTTCAGTATGCTGCTCCTTATGATCTTTCCGATGCGGCAGATGGCGGTGCGGGTACTGGATCACGCAAAGACGCAGGAGCAGGCAGAAATGCTTGGGGACGCGGTATGGAGATATGTGGCGGACCGGCTGGAGACAGGTGCTGTGGAAGTGGAAGAACTGGACGGACTGTCTATGGACGCGTTTCATATCGATACGCTGAAACCGGAAATTGTGGTAGAAGAGAGCCGGTCCGGCCGCGTCCTTGTCACGGTACAGGTGATGGATGGAAAAAAGGACCTGTATGAGAGGAATGGCAGTGTGCAGATCGGAGATAGCGCTGGATACAGTCCCCGGCAGCCGCGGATCCGAAGTACAGACAGCAACTCACGAACCGTCAGCGTCAGCGAGGGGAAATGAGTTATGATAGAAAGAGGAAAAAGGGATGTTGGGCATATTAGGCGAAGATGGAAAACAGGAAAATAAGAATGAGGTCCAGGAGATGGAGAGCTATGGGGCAGAGGCCGGATCTGCGGTGAAGCTCCTTGAGGAACTTTTAAATCTGGGATACCGGAAAAATGCCAGTGACATCCATCTGGAACCGCAGGAAGACCGGATGGTCGTCCGGATGAGACTGGACGGCATGCTGCTCCATGTGCGGGAATATGACAAGGAAATGCATCAGCCGTTGGTGACGAGGGCGAAGGTCCTCAGCGGAATGGACATTGCGAAAAAGAGAGTGCCGCAGGACGGGCATTTTAAGGAGATGATCGACGGGATCTGCCTGGATGTGAGGACCAGCGTGGTCCCGACGATCTTTGGCGAGAAGATGGTGCTGAGATTCCTGAATATGAAAACGGAGATCGATCACGGCAAAACCTTTGGAATGCGTGAGGAAAATTATGAGAAGATGAAGAGAATCCTCAGAAGTCCGGGCGGGATCCTGTATCTTACCGGACCGACAGGATGCGGAAAGACTACCACATTATATATGATCCTGGAATATCTCGCGAAACAGCCGGTGAATATCGTGACCATCGAGGATCCTGTGGAGCGATATCTTCCGGGAATCAGTCAGATGCAGGTGAATGAACAGTCGGGGCTTACCTTTGAAGCAGGACTACGTGCCGTTTTGAGACAGGATCCTGATATTATCATGGTCGGCGAGACGAGAGATCCGGAGACAGCGAAAACCAGTGTCCGCGCGGCAATCACCGGCCATCTGGTGCTCTCGACTCTGCACACGAAAAGCGCAGCGGGCGGAATCACGAGAATGGCAGATATGGGTGTCGAGCCGTATCTCACGGCGGACAGTTTATGCGGTATGGCGGCACAGAGACTGGTGAGAAAGGTATGTCCGCACTGTGCGGAGACGGTGGAACTTACGGATGAGGAGCAGAAGCTGCTTGGAAGAAAGATCCGGAGCGCAAGGCGGGGCCGTGGATGTGAATTCTGTCGGAATACAGGATACAAAGGAAGAACTGCGGTCCATGAGATATTTGTGATGGACCGGGAACTGAAGAAGATGACTGCGGAAAACCGGCCGGAGTGGGAGATCGAGGATTATGTGGTGAAGACACAGGGGATGCGGACCATGCGGGAAGAGCTGGCAGATCTTGTGTGCGCTGGCGTGATTTCGATGGAGGAATTTTTGCGGACGGTGGAGACATGGTAAGATAGGTGAAAGACAGGACGTGCGCGGCATGTACTGTCTTTTTTGACATCGAAAAATGCCTATAAATATTGCTTTTATTGGCATCGGTGAAAAACTTACATGGTAAAAGTGACGAAAATGCAAAAATATTTTCGTGAAACTGACTAAATAATGGGGCCTTGGTTTTACGGATCCGATATGGATTCCGGGGATGGCCTATGATATAGTTATGGACAAACGGAGGAACGAACCGGTTGGGGAGTTCCAGTCAAATCATAATAGATCTTTTTGAAGTCTTAAAAATCTTTAGAGGCAGATACTATCTGCTTTATCGAAAAGCCGCCGGCGGCTTTAGCCGGAATATCCAGGAGGAAAAATGAATCGAAAGAAAGTGGCAAAGTGGCTTGCTGCGGCCAGTTCTTTTGCCGTACTCACAAGCTGCCGGGGAGAACTCATTCCCTACGCGGAGGAGAGAACGGCAGAATTTTTGAAAGCAGAACCTGTGATCCTGCGGGATCGGGAAGCGGGCAGGCGGTTTCTGATGGAGACGGTATCTGCCGCAGAACGGGAAGGGCGGCAGGAAATTGTGGTAACGGGAAAAGACAGCTCGTTCGATACGTTGGTGATCGCGCAGATGTTTCCCGGAGTGGTAAATATTTCAAAGCTGGATCTTGGGGCCAGGAATGTGAACGGTGAGACGGTTACGGATTGCCGGATCGGCTTTGAATGGCGGGGGCGGGCGCCGGATTCCGGGGAAAATACCGTTCCAGGAACGGGAGACAAGTTCGGTGATGAAGAAGACCGGGCCGCATGGAGGACCGGGGATGTGATCTCGCGGGAGATTGCGGGAAAAGTATGCCGGTTTCGATGTATCGATGATGATTACCAGGACGGCAGAGGCAGTTATGGGAAACGTGCACTGTTTCTGGCGGAAAACGTGATTCGGTCCGATGTGGACAGTACTTATGAGGAGCGGATCTTACTTCCGTTTGGAGAAAACAATAATTATAAGAAATCCCGGGTGAGAGAATGGCTGGGGGAACAGGCGGAGACTGCGGTTCCAGATGCATCTTTTGTATACACGGGAGCTTTGACGGCATTTACAGGGAAAACAGGGGATGGTGATTTTGCTGACAGCCGTCTGGATGGTCTTGAAAGCCATTTGCTGCCATACCAGGACTGCAGGGACAGATTCTTTCTGCTGTCTTTGGAGGAAGCATACCGGTATCGGGATGAGATCTGGAATCCGGAAGGAAAGGGAAGTTCTTACAGCCGGGGGTTCTGGCTTCGGACACCGGCTTATGAGGTGGATGAAAGAGGCAGTTTTGTATATGGAAACAGGGAGTATGTTGTAGATCTTGAAAATGGATGCTTCAGACAGGCAGATGTGTCAGATATCGGGATCGGGATCTGCCCGGCATTCTGTCTGCCGCAGGCATAGAGGGGAGAAAAGAAATGAAGAAGAGCAGAAAAAACAGAGGCAGAAAGAGCCAGATGATGTTAGCAGGGTTAGGACTCTGCATGGCGCTTGGAACGCCGGTAAGGGGAATGGCAGTTTTAAGAAGTGTGGAAACAGCGGCGGAGAGAACGGCGACGGCATCGGATGCCGTGGAAAATATTGCTGTGCTCGCTGCGGATGAGGAGATCTGGGGCGCTGATGTGGGCGATATGAGCTTTTTAAGCGGAAGAACTGGGGATGGAACAAAGGAAAAGCCGTACCAGATCACAACGAAGGAGCACCTCATTGGGCTCGCTGCCCTTGCGTCCATGGGAATGGAGGTTGGAAGTGGAGAGGGCACTTATCCGGGAAATTATAAAGGTGCCTGGTTTGAGCTAGGGAAAAATATTGATCTCGGTGGAATGAACTGGATCCCTATCGGATTCTATCACACTGGGGCGGATATGCGGGCCGGAAGAGTATCGCCGTTTGAGGGGCATTTTAGCGGAAACGGGAAAACTGTGTCCAATTTCCGCATGTACCAGCCGTCCTGGGACTTTGGGGGACTGTTCGGCGCAGTGGAGAACGCGGAGATCACAGAGCTCAAGGTAAAGCCGGGGCATGTGATCACGGTAAAGGAGAATGGGGGAATTCTCGCGGGCCGTGCAAAACATTCAGTGATCCGGAACGTGACAGTAAACGGCACATTGAGGACTACCGGTACAGCCGGTGGAGTTATTGCGGATGTCCTGGAAGACTCTGTGGTGGAAAACTGTGTTTCCGACCATGTGGCTATCGATACGGGAAGCGGAAAGGAGATCTTTGCCGGGGGAATTGCCGGACGGGCGGCAGAGTCTTTGATTGCGGATTGTGAGGTGAACACAGGGGACAGTCTGAGTGCCAGGATCCAGGGCGGCGGCTATGTGGGCGGAATCGTGGGATTCCAGAATTCCACGGATATTTTCAATACGCATGTGATGGGAACCATCGGCGGAAGCGGCTCCCAGTCCATTGGCGGTATCACGGGAAAATACGCTTCCGGAAAGATGAAGGTGGCACGGTTTGAGGGGACCATCGCATCTTCCGGGCTTGGAAGTGCGGCGCGCGAGGGAACTTTTATTGGAACTCATGATACTGGCTTCCACTTTCGTTATGGAGTTGAGGACGGAGCGGATGTGGCGTACCTGTTCGCGGATACAGAGGAGAAGATCGCAGCCGGTGTCTGCGGCTCAGGTGTCTCGGATGACAATCGGTTCACCTACGATGCCCATATTGGCTTCTGGAACAAAGGAGATAATTTCTACACATTGGTGCAGGGACAGAACACGAAGAAAGAGGACGAACTCTATTTCTATGAGGAACTTGAGAACGGCGTTCTTCATGTAGTGGATACCGAGGCTGCGGCGAGACAGGATCTCTATACTCCAGATCATTTCGCACCGAATTCCGTGGGGCGGCCGATGCGGGGATATCTGCTGTCGGTCCTTCAGGTGGATACAGCGGCAAATTCAGGGAATTTCTATGATGTGGCGGTGTTGACGGCGAGAGGTCCGTCTGCCTACAGCAAGGAATTCCACAAAGCATACCGGGGCGCGGTGGCTGCTGGAGATACCGTTACAGTCCTTACGGCTCCGAAGAACACAGAGGCAGAGAAATTCCAGATGGATGGTGTGCCGACCTATACAGATTCTCTTGGGCGCAGAAGGAAGACGACCTATCAGACAGGAGGTTCCTACCAGTTTGTGATGCCGGAACATGATACGGAGGTCTCCGCGGACTATAAGAAAGTGGCAGCAGGTGTGCGGGTAGAGCCCCAGGAATTTGGCTTCCGGGTCATCGAGGAGCGCACCGGGGACCGGATGAACCCGTCGATCACTACAGAAGTGCGGGATACCGCAGGGAAATTGCTGGCGAGATATCTAAACGGAAAGCTGGAGGCGGGAACGAAGGTCCAGGACGTGAAGATCCAGGCTGTGGTCGATAAGAACAACGATGTCACCGATGAGGCGGTGAGATGGAGTGTGGATGACGATGAGTTGATCATTTTAAAGAAAAATGATGATGAGGACGAGTCTGGATATACGAAAAAGAGCGCATCCATAGAGTTGAACCTGAATGCAGGATTCTTTAAAGATATTGTGGAGAAAGCGGAGGCAGAACAGGCAAAGAAACAGTACCGGTACCCCATCGAGGATACGGTCTATGGAAACGGTACCCAGGGCGGACTTGCGGTTCTGACAGCAAAGACGAGACCGGCATCCAGCTTTGAGGAGAAGTCTGTGACTGCAAACTGCAGGATCCCGGTGACATTCCAGATCAAGGACCGGACGAAGATTGCAGCGGAAGGAGCGACTCTCGACAAAGCGGCATTGAATTTTATGGTGACAAGAACATTGACTGGTGACAGGAAAAAGCCGCAGGAGACGATCACGGTATCCGCTCCGCAGATCCTGTCAGGATCCTTTGCACCGGACTATTTCGATAAAAAAGATATCAGCTGGACCGTCGGCGATAATGCCATTATCCAGGTGGATGCCGGTTTTGTGGAAGAGGGAATCGTGGACGGAGATTACCGGAACGCAAAGGTGATGGCGAAAAAGGATACGAGATGGATCCTGGATCTCATAGAGGCGGATGAAGCGGTTCATAAGGAACATATCTATGAGAAACGTACTGGGTGTGGAACAAGAAGCACGGAGGTAGTGATGGCGGCAAAGGATGCCCTTGGAAATATCCAGTCGGCAGTCTGCAGTGTGAAAGTGGATTTTGTGACAGATGACAGGACTGTGGTGATGCCGGAGGAGATCAAGGTGGATCAGGGAGAGCTGATGTTTGACCTGATACTCACGAAAACGGGATCGAGATATAACCCGGCGGTCATATGGCAGGGCGCGGATGCACAGAAGATTACGGCAAAGCTGATACCGCAGGAAGCGTTAAAAGGAAATGGGGACGGTAGCTTTGAATTTAACTGGAACGTAAAAAATGGTGCTGTAGAGGTAGAAAACGGTGCGGTATCAGTAGGTACGGAGGCGTCCTGGATCGCGGAGGGGATGAAGAAATATCCGTATACAGCGGAATATGAGGACGAGATCACGGTCAGTGCTGGGGATTTGGAGAAAAAGATTCCTGTGAAATTAAAGTTTAAGCTTGTGGATAAGACCTGGGCCGGCAGCTCAGGAGGACGTTCTTCCGGCGGCGGAAGCACGGGAAGTGTGTTGAAAAAGTCCCAGAACACAGGGGAACAGCCAAAGGGCAGTGTCACTGGTGAGTGGAGAAAGCAGGAGGATGGAAGCTGGAAATTTGTTTCCGGCGGAAGAACGTATGCCAATGAGTGGGCCTGGATCTACAACCCATATGCGAAAGAAGGACAGGAAAAGACTTCCTGGTTCCATTTTGCGGCTGACGGCAGGATGCAGACCGGGTGGTTTCTCGATGAAAAAGATGGAAGCTGGTATTATCTCCAGAAGACAAATGACGGAAGCCAGGGGAAAATGCAGACTGGCTGGATAAAAGAAGGAGAAGCGTGGTATTACCTGGGACCGACCGGGCGGATGACGAAAGGCTGGAACTGGATCAATGGAAAATGCTACTATATGGACCAGAAAAACGGACATATGCTGGCGGACTGTGTGACGCCGGACGGCTACACTGTGGATGAGACAGGCGCATGGTGTGTCAGAGGTACGGTACAGACGCTTGGAAAGAAATAATGGCGGGGGATCAGTATGGAAGAGAAAAAAAGAAGGCGATGGCTGGCTGGATTTCTGGCAGTCATTATGACGATCACGGGAGTGGGGATTCCACTCCCGTTCCCGTCCGAGGCATCGGATGTGTGGCCGCAGAAATCGACGGCCCCGTATTACTGCCTCGATGGGGGAAAAGGCTGGAAGAAGGTCGACCGGTATGATATGTACAAGTTCGATACAATGCCGTCTCCGCTTACGGAAACACAGGCGAAACGGTTATTCTGGGCATATCCGGACAACTGGTCGGCACTGAAGGACGCGGCAAAAAAGTTTGATCCGGGTCTTTATGCGGAGATCGCGTCTACGACGTCCAGTGCCAATATCGTAAAGTATGTGAAAGACGATGCCGGGACAAAATTTGCCTGGGTGGCCGACAATCCGGAAATTGAAGACCGCGCGATCGCTGTTATGGAGCAGGCGTCCTCTGTCGGGCTGGCGGCGGGAAAGGAAGCTCCGGATGCGATCAGGGGAGCAACTTCGGAAGATACGGCAGTGCCATTCCAGGTACTGCCTTTTTCCGATGGTCCCGGCGCCCTGGATACGGAGTTTGTTCTCGGAAAAGAGTTTATCCGGGATATCGCGAAGATCGAGCCCCAGAGTGTGTGGGACAATGGATCCACAGGGGGAAACGTGGGATGGCTTGACGCATCCCAGGATAAAAATATCGCAAAATCGGTGATGGGACAAAATCTGTATGAGGTGACCTGGAGCGGGGATGCGATCCGGATCCACAATAATGGTTCGGTGACCGCAAATGAGAATGCTGTCGGAAGCAATATGACAGATGAAGAGAAATACAACAAGACAACGGTGCGGTATAAGATTACCATGAAAGGCAATTCCGGCTGGTATACGGAAGGCAGCTGGAATCCGGAATATCTCAGGGAGTGGATGGACTTTAAGGTCTGCATCAACGCGCCGGAACATCAGAGACTCTATAAGGCAGATATGAGGATCATTCCCTCTGATATGGTGTTTTATCTGGTGATCAGCCAGGATGGGGAAAGCGGGGAACCAGGAGGCGCGGGAGACGGGGAAATGCCGGAATACGGCGTGGAAACACCGACTCTTGAATTTCAGATCTATCGTCACAAGGAGACCTTTTCGGCGGATTACAATGTCAGGCTTGTAAAACATGACGATGAGACTGGAATGCCGCTCAAGGGAAGCCAGTTCTATCTGTATGAAAGATTTGAGGACGGAGGAAAGATCTCAAAGACAGACGGCGAGGGAAGACTTGCGGAAAAGAACCTGAGCTTTCGCCCATGGAGCGGCTTTCAGGTGTTTTCGGAAGGAACCACGGACGAAAAAGGGGAGATAACCTACAAAGATGCCAGAAAGTATGCGTATGAAAAGACATATTGTGACGGACATGCCGCGCCGTCATGGGCAAATATGCCGGAGGACCAGGAAGATGGGGATTCCGGGGATGAGGACGGGAAAAAGAGCGATGCCTATGAGGAGGCTGCAGAACAGACCAGGGATAATAACAGGGCAGCGGCAAAGCAGTGGATGGAACTGGTGGAAGCCTGTGAGACAGAGGCGGAAGGAGGCTGCCATTTTCACTGGCTGGCGGATGAGAATGCCTATGATGAGGTGCAGGAAGTATTGGAAAGCGGAGAACCGGATGGGAGAAGCCGGAAAAGTGCTGGAAATGAGCGAAAGCTCCGGGCTGCATCCGAAGCCGCATTTGAGGAATCCGGCTGCAAGGCGGACTGCGAGGAGACATACCGGAAGTTTATCGGACTGCGGTTTACTTATACATGGAAGGAGATCCAGGCAAGAAACGGGTATATCCTCCATGATCTGCATCTGGATGATATCCCTGTGGAGATGATCACGACGGATTCTTCCCAGGCGGGAGCAGACGCGGAAAAACGATCCGGAAGCAGCCGTGAGATCACGGAAAACATCTGGTATTCGGGAAATGGAATGACAGGCGGGAGTACTGTTTCGGAGAGAAAAATACCGGTGGTAAAAAGCCGAGCGGGAACAATTATGAAGAGAACGGCGTCTAATGCGGAAGCGGATACGAAAGAAGCTGCGGTTAAAGTAACGGCGTCCAATGCAGAAAAGAAAAGTATTTTTGATCGGTTTTATGGCTGGTTTATGGGAAGAAGCCGGGAAGAAGCTGATGATGGCGAAGAATCTGATGACTGGGGAGAGTTTGAAGGCGTCGGGGACTTTGAGGATATTCTGGCGGATGCAGAGGAGGACGGAATCCGGCATCTGGATCTCGGGGATTCTGAGAGGTATTCGCACTGTAATGGCGCTGAGGACTGTGGGGATGCCTGGCATGTGTATGACCATCGAACTGAGGGGCGGATCCATATCACGAAAAAAGACAGAGATCTTTTTCGGGGAGAATCGGATGATTATTCGTCCTACGGGGATGCGGAAGGAGATGGAACACTTGAAGGGGCCGTTTATGGCCTTTTTGCGGCGGAAGACATCGTTCATCCGGATGCGGAGGTGACAGGAAACGGAATTCTGACCAATACTGGCGTTGTCTATAAGAAAAATGATCTTGTGGCAGCGGCAGCAACAGATCAGGATGGAAATGCGGATTTCCTGTGTTATACGGAGGCGCCGGGAATGGAGTACGATTATACGGCTGGAAAGATCAGAAAAAGGACGGATATCTCCTGGAACGGGCCAGGAAACCTGTATCAGGAGAACATGGAGAAGAACGGAAACTGGTGGATCGGAAGACCGCTGATTCTGGGAAAATATTATATAAAAGAACTTTCCAGAAGTGAGGGATACGAGCTTTCAGTAAACGGAATGGATCAGGAGATCACCAACCGGGGAGCAGGTTTTGAAACTCCAGGATCTGTGACGGACGCAAATGGAACGGCTGTGGTCACGATGCCGGAACTCGCAGCGGCAATGGAAGGCGATGACGGAAGTGGAAAAGGATATGATGAACTTCCATTTGCGGTCACATCAGTGGGGACAGCAGGGGAAAATGGAGATGAAGGTTATGAGATCTTTGCCTATGGTTTTCCGGAAGGAACGAAATTCTACCGCGTTGATACAGGGGAGGAGCTGGTGACAGGACCTCATGTGACGGGAACAGAAGAGGTGATTGTAAAAGACGAGGCCGGGAGAACCGTATGGAAACGGGCGGAGAGTGGTTCCAGTGATCTTCTCTATCAGCCGGAGCTGGATGCGGCGGGAAATATTACCGGACAGGAACCGGTGAGCCGGATAGAACCGCAGATCTTAAAGGCGGAACAGATTCCGGAAAAGATACCGATGAGCCTTTCAAATCTGTCCGTCAATGAGGAAGATGAGCGGTTTCAGGTGAAACTGGAAGACTGTGACCTTTCAGATGAAACGTCGGAGAGCTTTCTCTTCTTAAAGGCTCAGACAGAGGAGCTCCTTGGAAAAAACGGGTATGAAGTTCCGGTTACGGCCGGAGGTATCCGCTCGCTGGAGGATGTGCCGGTTTATAGCCGGGGAGTAAAAAAGGGCCAGAAAGATCTCTGGGGAATGACAACAGATCCGGGAGAGCCGGCAAAAAAGACCGTGTATGGTGCGGCGGTGCAGGAAATTACAGTGCCAGCCGAAAAGAATTCCTGTGTTCTGGATCTTATGAGAAGTATTTTCAGCTGGTATCAGGAACATCCCCAGTGGAACTTTTGCGGAATCGATGGGATCAGAAAAGAGGATGCTGGTTACCAGGTAACTCTGTATGCAGGTGCATCTTCTATTGGAAACCGCAGATTTTTTACCTCAAAAGTGGAAAATGGGAAAAAGACGACGGACAGTGTCTATGCGGTGTACGAGGATCCGGTAAATCTCCGCTGGGTGTATCAGGAATATAAAAATAGCGGAAAATTCCGGTTCCAGATCGACAGACAGTATGTGATTGGGTCCGCCGGAAACAGAAGATATTATCTCGATGCGACTTTGACACCGGCTCTGATGCCGGGAACAGATGGAAAGCTGACAGAGATCATGCATCAGGTCATGGTTTATCATAAAGAGGGAGAAGAGGTGATCGATTATCTGTCGGGAGATCCGGCACATGGATACCGTGTTCCTCTGACAAGAACGGAAGATAAGATCGAGGTCACAACAGAAAAAGAGCTCGTGGAAAAAGATGTGGAGCTTCAAAGCGTGGTGAGGGAGAAGACTGGAGTATACAGAATTCAGGTTCGGACTTCCGGAAAAGACTCGTTCGGAAAGGACTTTAACGATGGAAAGACGAGCCTCACCTTAAACTTTATTGTAAAACTCCCGGAAAAAGATCATGTTCTGACGGAAAAGGAGATCCAGATGATCGGAAACGCGAATGTCTGGGGATACCAGGCAGGAGACCGGATCGGTTATGCGGAATATCTTGTAAAATTCTCGGGGGCAGCTCTTGCTGTGTCAGTCTCAAAAAATCAGGCTCCTTCAGACACTTACATCACTGCGAAGCGGCTGGTATACCGCGGTCAGGATAAGATCAGCGAGGATGGAGATACGGGGCTCACGCCTGTTCTTGTACTGGAGCGGCCGGTAAAGCAGAAGGTGCGGGTAGAGAAAAAGACGGATGACAGGAAAAACATCGGAAATTTCCGGTTTAAGATCTATCTGAAGTCCAATCTGGAACGGATCTTCTGCACAAAAGACGGGGAGATCTCCTGGGTGGATAAAAACGGGAAAACGGTACAGATCGAAGAATACCAGAAAAATTTCCCGGAGCTGGTCCAGAAGCTCTACACGAAAAAGGCGGACCGCCAGGTACTGGAGACAGTGGAGCGGAAGATAGATCCGGATCATGGGAAAGCCGGGACGGTTAAAGGGTATAACTATGAGAAATTCTTTGCAGCTATCCGGACGGCGGACGCGGATCGCTGGAAGAGAAGGGGACTCCTGTGGAATACATCATTTAAATCGTTTGCGGCCAGTCTTATTACCGGGAAGCAAAATGAGATCAATACCTCGGAATACGCGAAGGAGAATGCGAAGCGCTCGGACGCAGTCCGGCAGTTTGCCATCGACTGGTATCTGAAAGCGGAGCAGGAACAGATGAAACAGGGAGAAAATGCATATTCGGATGAGCAGTATGATCATGCGCTCTATCTTGCGATCCAGAAAGCGGAGGACTATCTGCAGCCGTTTTTCAAGTATGATCTGGAAAAAATCTATGCGATCACCTGGGACAGCGAAGAGAATGGCGGACTAGACGGGGATAGGACGACTCTGGCGGTCCGGAAGGAAAATGGACAGGCACAGGAAGAGGCAGCGTCAGCAGTATCGAAGTATCTTCCTTACGGAGAATATGTAATCGTGGAGGAACAGCCCCATGTGCCGGAGCTGCTTGACTTTAAGAACAGGCATTATGAGATCGATGCGCCGAAGGAGATATTTCTTCCGGTGGCAGGCGGACAGACTGGGGCTGGAGATGACTGGAAGGAGAAGTATGTGTACAGAACTGCAGATTCTCCGTGGGATCTTACAAAAAAATATCTGATTCGCTTTAACGAGGAACCGGCGGAAAACCAGAAACAGGAACTTCGGGAGTATGTGATATGTGCCCACAGCAATGATGGGGATTTTGAAGTTTATCCGTATGGACTTTCTGAGAAAAAGAGAGCAGTGCATTACGAGCCTTACAGGAATGAGAAGGTAAAGCAGTACTATCATTACCGGTCGGACAGTGAAAATGGAGCGAAGAAAGATGGAAAGGAGATGATGACAGGAGTAAAGACTGCCTATGACGGGGAATATGCGCCGATGCTTGTTCCATGGAGTATTGTGGATCCGAATGAGGAGAACGAGGATACAGTCTGGGCCGGTTATGGGGAAAAGACATTTTTGAATCGAAAGTATTTCTCAAATCTGAGAATTGAGAAACTCGACGCGGAAACTGGCGAGCCGATCCTTCATGATGACGCGGTATTTGGGGTCTATCGGGCGGAAAGAAATGAGGCGGATAACGGGGATGGTGCCGTGCGATGTTATACGGCGGATACGATGATCCTTGGAAGCCAGTATTTTCTTGAGGCGATGAGGGCAAAGGAGATCCGGCCATTTGCGAGAAAGGCAGCTGGGGCCGGAGAGCTTTTCTATGGAACGGTTCCTGCCGGAACACCGATCTGCCAGGAGAGTGATCTGGTAAGCTTTACAGATAAAAATGGGCTGCAGACAGGAACACTCATGGCGATCCCGACGATCCGGGATATCGAGGAAAAGGGGATTCTCCAGGCAGTGGGATACGCAAAAACACCGAATCCGCTTCCTGCGGGAGTCTATGTGCTGGCGGAGGTGAAGCCGCCGTCCGGGTATGTGCGATCAGGGCCTGTGGCAGTGGAGATATACAGTGACCGGATCCTGTATTCTGGCGGCAGGACAGAAGGAAAAACGGCGGCAGCAGTTTACGGGTACGAGCAGGATCCAGATGGAATCCACCCGGAAAATGTCACGGATACTGCCAGGATATATGCGGAAAACACCGCAACAATTCTGGAAATTTCAAAAACAAAGATAATAGACTCAACTCGTGGAATGAAAGTATCAGGGCGAGTGGAAGGAACGATATCGGAACTTCGTGCACAGTATGGACTTGAGAATCTTGATCTTGCCTACAATCATGCAGGTACATACCAGGGATTTGGCTGGAAAAAGGGGACTCTGGAGATGCTGGAGCAGAGGAAGCGCGACGGAGAACGGGTGGAGATTGTCTATGAGAATGGAATCTTTCAGGGTTACGGTTATGTGACGAGAAAACTGGAGACGGCAGATCATCAGAATCCGTATGTAACAGGAGCGAAGCTTGCACTTTATGACGCGATCCGGATCAAGCAGACCGGGGATTCACAGGATCATGCATTTGAAGGTGTTGAGGTCACAAGGGACAGAAACGGAAATGTGACAGATATTGTCGTAAAAGAGGGATATGCCGGAGAAAAGCTGGAATTTTCCCGAGACAGAGCGTCAGTAGATGAGATGCGGGGAGAAGATACCTGGGAAATCAAGACAGTGAAGCGAAGGGATACATCAGTCTTATTCTATGATCTTGGAAATCTTGATGTGATAAAAAAGGGAAAAGACGGGACTTTCTACGGCTATGACCGGGAAGGACGGCAGCAGAAGATCACCTTTGATACAGAATCGATCTATGCGTTGAAAAACGGACAGCCGGTATTTGAAATATCGGGAGGCGATTTTACAAAACTTGTGTATGACCGGAAATCGAAGGTATTTACTGCAATGGATCCGGAGACCATACTGTTTCATCTCGATGGATCTTTGTGCAGGGATGCGGAGGTCGATGCCTACACAGGCCTGGCATATGTGAAGAAGACAGAAATCGGATCGAATGGAAGAGAACAGCAGGTATTCTATGTATGGCCGGTGGTAAAGGAAACAGACACAGCGGGAAATCTGACTGGAAGAAGAAAAATACTGACGGGAAGACCGGCGGAAATCATGGAAGGAAGTGAGAATGCCTATATTACGGGAACGTGGAACACGGAAACAGGGGTTTTTGAAAAATGGATGGAACCAGTTCTCGATGAGTTTGGCCTGGTGAAATATTATCCGGAGAGCGGAGCTCTGTATAAAAAGGGTGAGCCGGTCTATGACCGGGATGGGGATTATGTGACATACCGGTATGAGGATCTTCTGGAGATGGAAAACCGGGCTGCGTATCATTTAAATGAGAGAGAAAAGCTGCTTGATGTGGGAGATCCGGAGAATGAGGCGGATGATGTGCCGCTAAAGCACAGGAAAGGAGAGGCATATCTGATTCCAAATGTGTGGATCAGCGGCGAAAAAACGATTCAGGATGGGCGGATGGATGAAAGGACGGACGGACAGCCGGACCTTTTAAGACGGGTGATCCCGGGCAGCTATATCCTGGAAGAACTGGAAGCGCCGGATGGTTATGTCCGCACGTTCCCATCAGCAGTGGAAGTGAAGGAGACGAATGAGATCCAGAGAGTACTCCTGTCGGATGAAAAAACAAAGGTAGAGATCGCAAAAATCGACGGAACAGAAGATTACCGCCAGAAGGTAGAAAACCGCACAGATATGGAGACAGGTGAAACAGGCACAGAAATCCGGGGCACATACAGCCAGACTTTTGTAACAGGGGCGAAGCTTGCGCTCTTTAAGGCAAAGCGGGTAAATACTGCCGATCATGATAAATATCCTAAAGGATATTATCTCGTGAAGACAGAGGAGACACCAGCTGTGTGGAACTCGGAAGATCCTGTGGATAACCACAAAGTTTCAGTCACTGCAATGTGGATAACGGATGAAAAACCGAAATATTTTGAAGGAATTCCTGTAGGTGATTATATTCTGGAGGAACTAGAAACACCGGGTGGCTACATTCCTGCATCCATGGAGATTACAGTGGAGGAAACAGGAAATCTGCAGAGCTTTGTTTTGAAAGACGATCATACGAAGCTGGAGGTCCTTAAGCTTGAGAGAAATGCATCCGGGGAGAAAGAACCGTTATCCTGGCCTGCCGCAGCAGAGTTTGTCCTCTGTGAGGCAGCTCTGGATGAAAATGGGGAAGCAAAGACGGAAAACGGCGCTTATCTGTACCGGAAAGATCGAATTGTGGACAGTTGGAAAGCGGATGATCTGTCGGAATATGTTCCGGCGATTCCAGAGGTGTATGAAAAGATGTTTGGGCAGTATGGAAATGAATTCCGGCAGTTCTCGTGGAAAAAGGAATCTGAAGGAAGAGTCACTTCAGGAAATGCCCGACTTCTGGAGGATATGGCGACGGAAAACAGAAAAATTATCACACAGATCTGGGAATTATCGGATGGAAGCAGAATGCGGGTCTCAGTCACAGTTGATGGAGATCCGAAAAGATTAACATCCGACGGTCAGCTGTCACCGCGGTTTGAATACCAGTTCCGCTATCATGACAGATCGTCCGAGAGGTATCCGGGAATGACCAGTTATGATGTGAGATCCGGTCTGCACCGAATTGACCGGATCCCGGAAGGAAAATATGTGCTTCTTGAGACGAGAGTTCCGGACGGTTATCAGGGAGCGGAACCGATCCTTATCACGGTAGACCAGACGGGGAATATCGTCCGTTATGAGGTGGAAAACAGACGGACACCAGAAGAAAAGATGGCATGTGGCAGGATCAGGATCCGAAAGACAGATGCGGAGGATAAAGAATTGAAACTTTCCGGGGCATGGTTTGAGGCGGTCTGCGTACAGACGGGAGAAAAGACGGTATTTATGACAGGTGCGGACGGAATTGCGCTGTCACCGAAGCTCCCGATCGGTTATCTGAAAAATGGTGCCTGGGTCATGTACGAGTATGAGGTTCGGGAGATCCAGTCCCCGCCCGGATATGGGTGTTCGGAAGAGACATTTTCTGTCGTATTTGACAGGGAAAAAGAATCGGTGATCCAGTTGTATGAACTTTCGATTACGAATAAAAAGACGAGAGCGCAGTTCAGCAAGTTAGATATGGTGACAGGGGAAGAACTTCCTGGAGCGTCCCTGGAGTTAAAAACGGCGGATGGAACGGTCATCGATTCCTGGATATCAGGGAAAACTCCGCATTTTGTGGAGGGAACGCTGA
The DNA here is from genome assembly GCA_902496665.1 of uncultured Clostridium sp. Lineage (GTDB taxonomy): Bacteria > Bacillota > Clostridia > Lachnospirales > Lachnospiraceae > Pilosibacter. The sequence continues at coordinate 48,575 of CABVBU010000008.1, forward strand.
CAGCAGGAGAGACGTATATCCTGACGGAAATATCTGCGCCGGATGGGTATGAGATCGCTGAATCCATCAAATTTACAGTGCCAATGGATGGAAGCTTTATAAAAATCGAGATGACAGACCATAGAAAAACACCGGACGAGCCGGAAAGACCTACTAAACCGGAGCTGCCGACAGAGCCGGATGAACCTGAGACAACGGAACCGGAAAAGACGCCGACAGCACCAGGGGAATCGGAGACGCCTGAGAGTCCGGCAGAGCCGGAACAGCCAACAGCGCCCACTCCGCATGACAAACCGAAGAAACCGGTGGAGGCAGAGTGGACAGAACCGGAATCAGAGGAGGAATCGAAACCAGAACGGGACCGGGAAAAGACGTATGGCAGGATCACGGTACGCTATGAGCGGGAATTTTCCGGCAGTGCAGAGGGAGGAGTCCGTCAGAAGGACAGGACAAGTCTCAGGACCCCGGAGACTGGAGATACCCGGAGACCGGAAATTGCGGTATTTGGTCTGTTTATCGGATTCCTTGGTCTTTGGTATCTGCATATAAAGAAGGAGGAAAATGAGAGAAAAGAAGAACGTAAGGATAAAAAATGATGGGAGCCGAATATTCCGGCTTCCTGTCAAAAAAATTTCCGGTTTTTTAGGAAGTGTGATGTTTCTGTCATGTCTGGCATTTCCGCTGCCTACGTTTGCAGAGAGAATGTTGCAGGATGAAACCATACTAGAGGAGGAAATATCATTGGAAGAGGAGGCACTATCAGCGGAGAAAATATCGCAGACGGAGGAAACGAAGTTGGAAGAAGAAAAAGCATTTGCGGAGGAAACACTTTTCACGGAGGAGGCAGCATCTGGAAATAAAAAATCAGAAGAAAAAGAGACTCTGACCTATGAAAGCCCGATATTTACGGATGGAGGTGAGGCATTCATACCGGAAGAGACAAGAATCGAAGGGGAAAAGGAATACCGGTTGGTATCAAAACGAATCAGAAATGCGAAAAAAGCCGGAGAAATAACATATGCCCAGGTGACAATTCCCTATGACCTGGAAGGTGATGATACAGTGCCGGAGACGGCAGACGTTCCGCTTATCGATGAGGAGTCCGGCATAGAGTTTGAGCGGGAACTTTCTCTTATAGATGTGGAAGAGACATCGAGAAGCTGGTCGGATACCTTTTCCTTTTTTGTGACGGTATCTGGATACGGGGCAGATTCGTTCTATTTGGGAGATATGGAGATTCCTGGCGATGCAGATCTTGCTGATTATGGAGAAAAATTTTTAGAACTTGCAGGGCTGTCCCTGGAATATTATCGGGTGGACCGGGTGGAATGGGACGGAGAACCTTATATGGACGGGGAGGTGATGTGCAGAAATGCAACTGCAGGCGGAAGCAAGCTGATTCGAAATGTAAAAGCCAAATATGGAGGCCAGATCCGAACACCGGATCTGGAAGGAAAGCAGTATATTGGAATTTATGAGGAAGTTCTTCCAGAAACGGAAAATAAGACAGAGAACGCAAGCCTGGCGGAAGAAGAAATGGATCACTCAGATCTTTTGAAAGCCAGTCTGGCAGAGAGGATCATAGAATGGCTGGAGAGCCATGTCACAACGATAACGGTCAGTATCGGGATCCTGCTCTTTTTAGCAGCGGGAATCTGGTTATTCGTGAAGACAGGAAAAAAGCCAGGGCGTCAGTCACCCTAGCTTTTCCTGCCAGTCTTTTTCCTTAAAACCGGTGAGAACAAAGGAATCGCTGATAACTAACGGACGTTTTACAAGCATTCCGTCTGTTGCGAGCAGGGCGATCTGCTCTTCTTCGTTCATCGTTGGGAGTTTATCCTTCAATCCCATGGATTTATAGATAAGTCCGCTGGTGTTAAAGAATTTTTTTAACGGAAGTCCGCTCTTTTTATACCATTCTTTCAGTTCCTCCGCAGTGGGATTGTTCTCCTTGATGTGGCGGCTGGTATAGGATACATGATGCTCATCAAGCCAGCGCTTTGCCTTCTGACAGGTAGAACAGGGCGGATATTCTAGAAAAAGAATACTCATAGTGAAAAACACCTCCATGGGCTTAGTATAATGGATTTTCGCGGAGAATACAATGAGAAGGAAAAGAATTGAAGGGAGACTGCTGCGGTTCCCAGGATAGGACTGACGTGAAGAAGCCATTCTGTAAAACATGTGTTAATGGTGGAAAGTCCTAAAGAAACGGCAATCGCGGGCATAGAAGAAAAACATGGATATATTGATTTTCCTCTCAGAATTCATGGTTCCGCTCACGGTATTTTATATCGTTGGTTCCGGAATCCTCGCAAAACGACCGGTATTTGACGATTTCCTGGATGGTGCAAAGGAAGGAATGCGGACGGTGGCGGATGTACTTCCAACATTGATCGGACTGATGACTGCGGTGGGAGTTTTGAGAGCTTCCGGAATTCTGGAGGAATTATCAGAACTTTTGAAATTCCCAGCCGCACTCTGCCATATCCCGGTTCCGGTAATTCCGATCATCCTGGTGCGGATCATATCCAGTTCCGCGGCTGTCGGCCTGATCCTTGATATTTTTAAAGAATACGGTCCAGATTCCTTGGTGGGAAATATGGTCTCGATCATGATGGGGTGTACGGAGACGGTATTTTACACCATGAGTGTATATTTTATGTCTGCCCATATCCGAAGGACCCGTTGGACACTGCCGGGAGCTCTAGTCGCGACAGCGGCCGGGATAGCTGCAAGTATCTTTCTGGTGGATTTACTGTAAGACCGCCAGGATGTCAGGTAAAAAGCCAGGCGTTCTCAGCGGCAGAACAGCAGTGGGGACATAGCAGGAGAAGAGGCTGTAAGTCCTGAAATTTCCCGGAAAAACTTGGAAATCAGTTGTGCCGTCAGTTGGAATCGGTTATAATAAAACCCATAAAAGACAAAAGATTCGGGCTGCCAGAAGAGATCAGACAGCCAGGGAGAAAGAGGATTCCGCTGTTGGACGATTATAAGGAACTGAATGAGATCCTGGTGAGATTATTCCGCAGCATCATGGATGTTGAGGAGAAAGCGGTCATTACCCAGGAATTCCAGGATATAACAAATAACGATATGCATGTGATCGAGGCCATCGGCATAGGAACGCCGAAAAATATGTCCTCGATCGCGAAAAAACTCTCCGTCACGGTGGGAACCCTGACGATCGCAATGAACAGCCTGGTTAAAAAAGGCTATGTGAAGAGAGAACGCGGTGAGGAAGACCGTCGGGTCGTATATATTTCGCTTTCAGATAAGGGCAAAAAGGCGTTTGTTCATCATGCAAGATTCCACAAAGAGATGATCACATCCATCATGGATGAATTTGATGATGATGAGAAAAAGATCCTGATCCGGGGTCTCACGAAACTGGATAACTGGTTTAAGGATAAGGAGGAAGAGAATAAAAAAAATCGGGTGTAGGAACGATAGATACCGCCCCATAATAAGAGGTGTAAAAGGCAGATGTTCTTAATTAAAGGACATCTGTTTTTTTATGCAGAAAATCATAGAGCAGGCAGTGGGAATGGCAATGAAGGTAAGTCTGCCGGATGTCCATCTGACACGGACACACGCCAGAAAAAAGGATACCGATAAGAAGATGGAGAAGGAGTAGAATAACAATACTTAAAAAAGTAAAGCAAATATAAAAATAACTTTACAATATTAAATACAATCCACAAAACAAGTACTTATTTAAAGATGGTCAATAGTTCACTCTGAACAAAATTTCCAGCCACATTGTAAAAAACAACTAAATGAACTGGCAAAATAGTCTGAATATATATGCATAATCGTTAATTGACAAATCCAATTATGGACAGTAGAATAAAACGCAATTACAGGAGCAGAAAAAACAAAAAGAAAAAAGATAATTGTTGAGCATACAATGGCGTATCAAAAGACGCATTGTGTGCTTTTTTATTTGTTTTTTCTGGATAGCAAGAAGGGAGAGGACAATATGAGAAAATTCATCGTAGGACGGGTACTTTCCATTATTCCAGTATTGATCATCGTATCCGTCGTTATCTTTTCAGTAGTGCACCTGACACCTGGTGATCCGGCAGCTTCTATTCTTGGCGATGAGGCCACGGTGGAAGATATCGCGGCGCTCCGGGCGAAGATGGGTCTGGATAAACCTGTGGTAGAGCAGTATTTCATCTGGATAGGAAATATCTTCCACGGAGACTTCGGTATGAGTGTTGCCGGCAACGAGACGGTGGCCAGCATGATCTCAAGTCACTGGGAGCCAACGATCTCCCTCACGATCTTTTCTACGATCGTTGCCCTCTGTCTTGCGATTCCGTTAGGTATCATCGCAGCCAGAAAGAAAGGAACGGCCGTTGATTCCACGGTCTCAGCGATCTCCCTCACAGGAATTTCGCTTCCCAGTTTTTTACTTGGACTTTTTCTTATGATGGTATTTGCCGTGAAGTTAAAATGGCTTCCGGTTTCCGGATACAAAACAATGTCAGACGGTTTTATCCCACATATCCGCTCCCTGATTCTTCCGGGAGTTGCCTTAGGATTCATGCACTCCGCACTTTTAATGAGAATGACAAAGGCGTCGATGTTAGAAGTGTTAAACAGTGACTACATCAAGATGGCGAAAGCAAAAGGCGTAAGAGAATTCTTCCTGATCGCGAAGCACGCGTTCAGGAACGCATTGATCCCGGTCATCACAACGATCGGTCAGAGTATCGTCGGAGCACTTGCAGGAGCCGCTGTTGTGGAATACATGTTTGCGATCCCAGGTATGGGACAGCTCATGGTAAACTCCATTGGACGCCGCGATTATTACGTGATCCAGGCGATCGTCCTGATCATCGCATGTATCAACGTGTTTATCAACCTGCTGGTTGACCTGTTATACGGAATTGCAGATCCGCGAGTACGTCTTGGATAAAAGACAGTACGACTTGAAGTTGGGAGGAATCAATATGACAGCTATGACAAAGACAATGAGAATGGATACTCCGTTTACAAAAGAGATGGACGGCTCTTTAAAGGAAGTAAGAGACCGGCTCTTAAAAGAACAGAGAGAACTCCAGTTACATAAATTCCTTAGAAATAAATTATCGGTGGTCGGTTTCGTGATCGTAGTTGCAATGCTGACCCTGGCGATCCTGGCACCAGTTCTGGCGCAGTGTGATCCGTTAGCTCTGGACATGAAAGTCCGGTTAAAGGGGCCGAGCGCAGCCCATTGGTTCGGCACAGACAGCATGGGAAGAGATCTCTTTGCGAGAGTCCTCTATGGAGCAAGAATTTCCATGTTTGTAGGATTTACCGTAGGCATCACATCCGGATTTCTCGGAATGATGCTCGGCTTATATGCGACAACTAACAAATATTTGGATAATATACTGATGCGTTTCTGTGACGGTCTTAAGGCTATCCCCTCTACTCTTCTTGCAATCACCCTTATGACCGTCCTGGGCGCAGACATCAAGAATGTCATTATTGCTCTCACGATTGTAAACACGCCGAGCATGGCGCGTCTTGCAAGAGGTTCTGCTCTCGTCGCGAGGGAGCAGACCTACGTGGAAGCGATGAGATGCTTAGGTGCGAGCAAGACCAGGATCCTCTGGAACCACATCGCTCCGAACATCCTGTCCCCGATCATTGTACAGATGACATTCGTATTTGCCTCTTCCATTATCACAGAGGCGGCACTCAGCTTCCTGGGCGCAGGTGTTCCGGCACCGGCACCGAGCTGGGGAAATATTTTAAATGAAGGCAAGAACGTTATCTATAATGCATGGTGGATGATCGTATTTCCGGGCGCGTTTACCGCACTTTCAGTCCTGGGGTTAAACCTTTTAGGCGACGGAATCCGTGATGTCCTTGATCCACTCAGCAAATAACAGAACGGGCGGCTGCCGGAAAGCAGCTGTGACCGTGAAAAATTCCAGGAGGTGACGGTTATGCCGGAGAATGAGAGAGAGAAGATCCTTGAAGTGGATGGACTTTGCACGAAGTTCCATACCGAGCGGGGAGATTTAAAAGCAATAGATGGTGTTTCCTTTTGTGTATACAAAGGTGAGATCCTTGGAATCGTTGGAGAATCCGGATGCGGAAAGAGCGTTACTTCCCAGTCCATCATGAGACTTTACGATGAAAAGCGGGTAGCAGCATATTCGGGAACTGTAAAACTGGAAGGTCAGAACCTGTTCGAACTTCCGGAACGGGAAATGCAGAAAGTCAGGGGAGAAAAGGTATCCATGGTATTTCAGGATGCGTTAAGTTCCTTAAATCCTGTATTTACAGTAGGTTCCCAGATCATGGAGGCACTTTTGATCCATCAGAAGATCTCAAAGAAAGAGGCGGTGGAGAAATCTATCGAGATGCTGCGCCTGGTAGGAATTCCGGAGCCGGAAAAACGTTTCGCCCAGTATCCGCACCAGTTATCCGGCGGCATGAGGCAGCGTGTCATGATCGCTATCGCGTTAGCCTGTCATCCGAGGCTCCTGATCGCCGATGAGCCGACAACAGCTCTGGATGTTACGATCCAGGCGCAGGTCATGGATCTGATCGTGGACCTGAATCACAAGCTGGATATGGGAGTTATGCTGATCACCCACGATCTCGCTGTGGTTGCGGAGGTATGTCAGAGAGTTATCGTCATGTATCTTGGCCAGGTCGTAGAGGAGGCAGATGTAAATTCCATTTTCGATCATCCGCAGCACCCGTACACACAGGGGCTGATCCGGTCCATTCCGCAGATCGACGGAGATAAGGGAGAACGCCTTTACCAGATCGACGGCATGGTGCCGTTGCTGAATCAGATCCCGGAGGGCTGCAGGTTCGCGCCGAGATGTCCGTATGCTACAGACAAATGCCGGAAAGAAATGCCGGAACTCCGGGAAGTAAGCGCGACCCAGAAAGTAAGATGCCATATGGCTGGAATGGGGGCTTAGTATGGACGAGAGAAAAGTTGTTTTAAAAGGAACAGGAATCAAACAGTATTTCCCGGTAAAAGGAAACAGCGGCAGCATGAAAAAAGTAGTAAAAGCTGTCGATGGTGTTGATATTTCCATATATGAAGGAGAAGTTTATGGTCTCGTCGGTGAGACCGGCTGCGGAAAGAGTACTTTGGGACGGACGCTGATCCGTCTGCTGGATCCGACGGAAGGAACCGTGGAGGTCATGGGACATGACATCACAAAATTAAACGACAAGGAATTGATCCCATACCGCAGAGAAGTGCAGATGGTCTTTCAGGATCCGTTTACATCCTTAAATCCAAGAAAAAGAGTCGGGGATATCCTGATGGAGGTCCTTGAGATCCATAAAATAGGAAAGAATAAGGAAGAGCGCATGGAACTGGCCATGAATATGCTCCACAAAGTGGGACTCAGACCAGAACATTTCTACCGTTTCCCCCATGAGTTTTCCGGCGGCCAGAGACAGCGAATCGGAATTGCGAGAGCGTTGATCCTGGATCCGAAGCTGATTGTCTGTGATGAGCCGGTATCCGCTCTTGATGTTTCCATTCAGGCGCAGATCGTAAACCTGATGCAGGATCTCAGAGAGGAAGAGGGAATTTCCTATCTCTTTATTGCCCATGATATCAGCATTGTCCGTTATATTTCCGACAGGATCGGAGTCATGTATCTCGGACATCTGATGGAGGAAGCGGAGACCAGTGAATTGTTCTCAAACCCGCTTCATCCGTATACACAGGCACTTCTCTCGGCCGTGCCCCATGCAAACCCGCATGTCACAAAAGAGAGGATCCAGCTGAAAGGCGAGCTTCCGTCGCCGATCGATCCGCCGTCAGGATGTGTTTTCCACACCAGATGTCCGTACGCGACTGAGCTCTGTTCCAGGAAAGTACCGAAAATGCAGGAGATCACACCGGGACATCGGGCGGCATGTCTTCTTCACGAAAAGGAAAGTGAAGAGGAATAGAATTCCGGGAAACCGATGAGCATGGTTTCAAAGGATTTCTGCCCGCAGTACACACAGCAGGGAAGACACGATAAGATAGACAGCAGGTCCTCTTACGAGATATCGGAGAGGGAGGACATCATGCCGGGCAGGATCCTGTGAAATAGATTCGTAAGATTCGAGGAGGAGAAGATTATGAGAAAAAAGAGTGCAAAGATAACGGCAGCAGTTCTGGCAGCAGCAGCAGTCCTCAGCGCTTGCGGCGGTTCCGGAAGTTCTGAAACAACAGCAGCGGCAGGAGGAAGCGACACTTCAGCAGCAGAATCGACAGCGGCAGCGGCTGCAGACGCGAATGCGACATACAAGGAAGAATTACATATCGCGGTTGCCCAGCAGGCACCATCACTGGATCTTCATAAAAACTCCAGCCTGATTGCCCGTCAGATGATGGATGGAACCGTCTGGGAGAAGTTAGTCACTCTGAATTCCAAGGCCGAGGCAGTTCCGGAGCTCTGTGAGTCCTACGATGTCAGTGAGGACGCGAAGACGATCACCTTTACATTAAGAAAGGGAGTCAAATTCCATGATGGAAGTGAGATGACAGCGGATGATGTGGTTGCATCCATGAACCGTTGGATCGAAGGCTTCAGTTCCGCAAAGAGTACCGTTGGAGATGCAAGATTTGAAAAAGTAGATGATTATACCGTAAAGATCGCTGCGGATCATTCCATTCTTCTCTTACCGTCCATGATCGCAGGTGCGGCACAGCCAGCTTCCATCACGACAGCAGCTGCATGCGAGAAGGAAGATTCCAACGGTTTTATGACCGATTACATTGGAACCGGTCCGTATAAGTTCTCTGAATGGGTTCAGGACCAGTATGTAAAACTTGAAAAATTTGATGACTATGTACCGTATGGAACAGAGGGAGAGCCGATGGATGGCTGGTCCGGTTATAAGGCAGCTCCGACAAAGATCCTGGAATTTGATATTGTACCGGAGGAGACGACACGTGTTGCCGGTCTTGAAACAGGACAGTATGATGTCATCTATAACTTACAGCATGATGATGTTTCGCGTGTTGAAGGAATGGACAATGTCACTGTAAAATCTTCTCAGCAGGGTACTGTGGCACTTGTATTTAACCACAAGAAGGGCATTGCCTCCAACCAGTATTTCCGTACGGCGGTCAATACATGTCTGGATATGGATGAGATCCTCACAGCAGTCTATGGAGAGGGCGGATATGACCTTGGCTCCTGCTACATGGATGAGGCACAGGAATTCTGGAATACAGATGCCGGATCAGAAAACTATAACATCAAGGATCCGGAGAAGGCAAAACAGATTTTACAGGAAAATGGATATAATGGAGAAACATTCACGATTCTTTGCTCAAATCTGAACAATATGAACTATATCGGTGTAGCGATGGAGCAGGAGTTAGAGGCAATCGGAATTCCGACCGAGCTGACGATCGTTGACTGGGCAACGCTTACTGATTACCGAAAGGATCCGGATAAGTTTGATCTTTATATCACATCCTTCGCACAGGTACCGGTTCCGTCCTTAAAGCTTTACTTTGGACCGAATTATCCGGGCTGGTCCGATGATGCGACACTGGCAGAAAAGTTTGCGGCAATGAACAGCGCGACGACTCTCGATGATGCAAAGGCAGCGTGGGAAGACTTACAGGCATACTCCTGGGAGTACCTGCCGCTCATCAATGCCGGACATTATATTGCAAACTATGCATGGAACTCTGATGTTGAAGGATTAAATGATTACAGCGGTCTGTATTTCTGGAACGCGGGAATTAAGGAAAAATAAAGGGATTCAAGGAGGAGTACCCCGGGACGGTTACCGGGACTCCTCCATTTTATTTACGCGAACAACGAGCCAAAGTCCGCGCATGCGCGAGACCTTGGCGACTGTCGCGATAACAAGGGGAAACTCGCGAAGCGTGTTTTCGCTTGTTCAGACGGGTATGAGTAAGTAAGCGATCAGACATCATGAGGAGGACAACGATATGAAAAGAAAAACGATCAAATATATCGCTGCCGCTATGGCGGCGAGTATGGCATTGACTGCGTGTGGAGGTTCAACAACTTCGTCCGACAGCGGGACAACAACAGCTGCTGCGGAATCCGCATCTGCCGGAAGCTCAGGAGCGGAGGCAACAACTGCAGCTGCCGGAACGGACAGCGCGACGATTTCTGTTGCGGATCCGAACGCATCCTATAAGGATACCTTAAATATTGCAGTTGCACAGCAGGCACCGTCTCTGGATCTTCACAAAAACTCCAGCCTGATTGCCCGTCAGATGATGGACGGAACATGCTGGGAGAAGCTTGTCACACTGAATTCCAACGGCGAAGCTGTTCCGGAGCTTTGTGAATCCTATGAGGTCAGTGAAGATGCGAAGACGATCACATTCATATTGAGAAAAGGTGTCAAGTTCCATGATGGAAGTGAGATGACCGCGGACGATGTTGTGGCATCCATGAACCGTTGGATCAATGCGTTCAGCACGGCCTCAGCGATGGTCGGTGACGCGAGATTTGAAAAGGTAGATGACTACACTGTAAAGATTGCGGCAGATAAGCCGATCCTGCTCTTCCCGTGTGTGATCGCGGGCGCGGCTCAGCCGGCATCGATCACGACTGCTGAGGCCTGTGAGAAGGAAGACAGCAACGGCTTCATGACAGAATACATCGGAACAGGTCCATATAAATTCGTGGAATGGCCGCAGGATCAGTATGTAAAGCTGGAGCGCTTTGATGATTATGTGCCGTATGGAACGGAAGGAGAACCGATGGATGGCTGGTCCGGTTATAAGGCGGCGCCGTCGAAAACAATCATTTACTGGATCGTTCCGGAATCGAACACGAGGAATGCAGGATTAGAATCTGGTCAGTACGATGTCGTATTTAACCTTCCGGCGGACGATGTGGAGCGCATATCCGGTCTGGACGGGGTTACCGTTTATTCCACACAGCAGGGCACGATTGCACCGATCATCAACCACAAAGAGGGGATTTGCTCGAACCAGTGGTTCCGCCAGGCTGTCAGCTATGCCCTGGACTATGAGGAAGTCATGACAGCGACATATGGAACGAATGGATTTACCACAGGTTCCTGCTATATGGATGAGGCGCAGCCGTTCTGGTATACGGATGCCGGATCGGAGGAATACAATGTCCATGATCCGGAAAAGGCAAAGGAGATCCTGAAGGAGAACGGATACGATGGCACTCCGATGAAACTTATGGCAGCTACTTTAAATAAGATGGATTACATGGCAGTAGCAATGCAGTCAGAGCTGGAGGCAGTCGGAATTCCGGTGGAACTCAACATCGTGGACTGGCCAACACTTCAGGCGCAGAGTACAGATCCGACAGCCTATGATATGTATATCTGCACATTCTCTCAGGTCCCGATCCCGTCCTTAAAGCTTTACTTTGGACCGAATTATGCAGGATGGAATGATGATGAGACATTGCAGGGGCTTTTAGACGAAATGAACACATCTACCAACATGGATGATGCGAAAGCGGCATGGGAAAAAGTTCAGGAGTATTCCTGGGAGTATCTGGCAGTTCTGAACTTTGGTCATTATATCGCGAACTATGCGTGGAATGATCATGTGAAGGGATTGAACAATTACAGCGGACTGTATTTCTGGAATGCGGGATATGTGGAGTAGATCATATACAGATATCGATGGAAATATTGAGATCATGGAGACGGCAAAAGTTTTTGGGAGCTGCAGACCATGAATAAAAATACCTGGCAGAGATGAATAAGTGAGGTGCCCCAGAAAGATCAGACCTTTGGGGCACCGCACATTTCACTCTGACCAGTTATTTTTTTGCCTGCAGCTGCGCATATGCGAGGACGTGAACGTTCATGAGCAGCCGGACGGATTGTCCTGTAAATTACTCGATATAGGCAACTTTTCCGATCCGCTCTTTCGGCGGGATCGCTGTATCCGGATCCGGGTAGCCTAAAGCAGCCATTCCATAGACTACATGGTCAGCCGGAACGCCGAAATCGTTTAAGATCTCGCGGATCGCCGGAGTATCGCAGATATTCTGCATCTGGTTGATCCATACGGAGCCGACGCCGTAGGAGCGGGCTGCGAGAAAGATATTTTCGAGAGCGCAGGCATTATCTTCTTTTCCCCAGTTGCTGTCGCGGAGATTGGATGGCATGATGACTGCGGACGGACAATACATGTTATATCCTGGGCGGTTTAATGTCACCTGAATCGCGTCGGCCAGGCGTTTGATGGCATCTTTATTTGTGATCACTGTGAATTTCCAGGTCTGTTTTCCCATACCGCTCGGCGCATGGAGAGCAGCTTTTACCATATCTTCCAGAATCTCCTTCGGAATCGGTTTATCGGTAAATTTGCGGATGCTTCTTCTTGTAAGAATGGTGTTCATGGTCTCATTCATTGAAAAATCCTCCTGTAATTTGTAATTCAGTTTTTATGTTTTTTCTTTTAGGTTTATTATAGCACAAAACAATGGAAATTTTCCAGCCTATGACTGATGAAGCCATATCTTGAAATACTTCCGTGTAACAGAAAATGGTACCGGTCCGAGATCAAGAAGAAATTTATGAAAATCCTTCACGGAAAAGTGGTCTCCCAGCGCGTTTTCAGCTTCCTCACGCATCTCCATGATCTCCACATACCCGCCCGCGTACTCCAGATAATTCGTCGGATTGTCGATCATGGTCTGCCAGAGCTCTTCCACCAGCGTGTCGTCTGCATCAAAGCAGGTGCGGATAAAGGCGGCAGCCTGGTCTTTGGACCAGCCGTCATAGTTGATCCCGATATCTAAAAGAGAGTGAAAACAGAGGGAAAAGGACCGCATGGAGGCCTGATAGGCGCTTTTATCTTCGGAAAGCCCGTTATCATAGAAATAGGATAGATTTTCCACATAGGTCGCCCAGCCCTCGTTTGCCCCGGAACAGGTGAGCAGAGCCGCCAGAGGATTTTCCGCGTGTTTCCGGAAATAGACGGTCTGGTACAGGTGTCCCGGAAAACCTTCATGGGCGAGAGTGGGATATAGTTCGCTGTCTGCATTGGTGCTGCCGTTATTGATGTAGATCACGTTCTGTGCGGGAGCATCCAGGGGAGCTGTAAGGTAAAACGCGGGACTCAAAGTGTCCTCCAGTTGCGCCGGGACATAGCGGATCTCATAGTGCCTGCAGGATTCAGGGAGAGCCGGAAAATCGGCTTCCATCTGAAGCTGGAGATCGGAGAGAATCTCTGACGGGGCGGTGAGCCGGAAAGAGACATCGTTTCCGGCTTTTTTTGAGACAGAGGAGATTGTTTCCAGATCTTTCTGCATCCTGGCAGACAGAGCTGTTTTCAGCTCTTCTATATTATAGGAGAGCCCGGGACCGGACCTTAAAAGATATTCATAGTACCGCTTCCCATCCCGGAATCCCGCGAGACCACCCTCATTGATTCCCCGCCCCTTTAATGCGGAAAGACCGTCGATCAGATGGTGGTAGGCGGGAAGAAATGAATTTTTTATGGTATCGAGATGACGGGAACAGAGATTACTTCTTTGCTGCTCGGACAGAGAAACACTGGATGCCAGGGACGTTAACCGCGTTTCAAAGGTATCTGTGAGGAAATTGTTTTCCGGATCGATGAGATAGCTCTGGCAGGATTCGATGATCCGGTCGATGGAGGCATCAGAGAGGCCCAGCCCGGCAGCCGCCTTCTGCTCCTCGAAGAAAAGAATATCCTCGTAGTAGGAATCAAGCTGGGAGAGCAGGGCGAGATAGTCTTCCACATCCTGAAGCGAGTGGAAAGAATACTCTGCAAACAGGATCGGAAGCTGTGCTTGGATCCCGATCGTGGGGGCCAGGGGCTGCTCATAAAGTTCAAGGCCTTCCGCCATCAGCCCTGTATCGGCCTTTTCGGAAAGGGCGTCATAGAGGATATGCTGGTCACCGGACAGCAGATGGGGATCAAACTTGGAGAGCTTTTCTTTCAGATCATGAATCTCATGATTGCTGTTTATGAGTTCTGACAGACGGTATGTACCAAGAGTGGCATCCGCAGCATCAATTCCATAATTTTCTGGGTGCAGAAGCGTATAGTGAAGATCCAGAGTGTCGGAAGACGTCATCTCTTTCCGAAACAGTTCCGTGCAGAAGGCTTCGAAATCTGCCTGAAGCTTTCGCTCCGCTCCAGAATGACCGGGTCGGGTAGAGAAAAGAGCGTCAGAAGAATAAAATTCCCCGGTCTCCGGGGAAATGGACCGGGAGATCCGTTCACTCTGGCAGGCAATAATGAAAACGGTCAAAACTAAAGCGGCAACAGCAAGGCGGAATGTTTTAAAAGCCATAGATATTCGGACCTCCGAAAAATATTGGCTGACCAGTCGCGGAAGAAACAGCCATTTGGTTCAATATATGCTTTGCCGGTAAAAACAGAACTTTACAGCGATAAAAAAATGACCGACCGGTGGAGGTACCGGGACTTATTGTTGAGAAAGAGAAAAGTGCTCATTGTTATGTTCGTGATTTGTCCAGAAAATCATGGATGATTTTCAAATAAAACGCTTTACGCCCAAACATGGACGTATGGGTCGCCCCCTTGATCAAAACTAACTGCGCCCGGGGGATCAGCCGTGCCATAAGGCGGGAGTGGGAGACCTTCACGAGATCTCTTGTCCCGGCGATCAGGAGGACCGGTGCCTGGATCTTTTCAAGCTGCTCCCGGGACATCATGGGAGAATTGCAGAGCAGGGAAACAAGCTGTTGGTGCCGGAAAAGGTGTGGGGAAATGTGCGCGGCCACAGGAGTTTTCTCACAGACTCCCCGAAAAAGCCCCGCCGCTGCTCTCAGACAATAATATTTCCCGGTGCAGAACGCCTGGACAGGAAAGATCAGCCCGTCGGGAGAGATATTTCCGCTGATGGCGATCACGGCCTGGGTCCGCTCTGGAAACAGGGATGCGAACTCCAGCGCAATATTTGCCCCGTCGCTGAATCCGAAAAGGATGCAGGACTGGATGTGGAGAACGTCCAGAAGCGCAGCGACATCTTTTGCCATATCCACAGTAGTGAATTCTGAATCCGCAAATTCCGGTTTGATCCGTGAGCGCCCATGGGCGCGGCTGTCCATGAGAATGACGCGGTATCTCAAGGACAGCTCTTTTTCGTAAAAATCAAAGATCAGATGCGTCTCCGCATTCCCATGAAGCATCAGGATCGGTGTGCCGCGTCCGCTTTCCTTATAATAGATCCACGTCTCAGGCGTGTCCGCCATGCCCTGATGGCAGATCATTTTTTCCATTTGTGCAGTTCTCCTTTAAGCAGCGTCAGAATATACCCGCGGATTCCGTGGGGATTCTGGATCTCGACGGCGGCGTAGAGCATACTTGGCGTTGGATGTTTCGGCAGGTATGCGTAATAGGACGGAACCCATTCTGTCGGGCTGTATTTCTCCTTTGCGCGGAACAGGTCGCGGAATCCGTAGCAGGCGTTCAGGTGGTCGTAGATAAACTGGAGCAGCCGTTCCATCGGATTCCTGCTGTCGGCGTTCAGCCCCGCTAACGGCGCAACACCGAGACTGCCGTAGCCGATCCCCTCTTCTTTGAATATCTGGAACGCTTCATATATAATAGTTTCCATAACGCCGCTGGGCGCGTCCTTTCCATGTCTTGTCACATCCGCCATATAGCCGTTTTTCCCAAGGAATGGAACGAAAACGATAAAGGCGACCATCTTTCCATCTGAATCCAACGCGTAGAAATACCGTTTATCCATCGGATCATCGAGCCCAACGGTTCCCATAGTGAACTGGAGCATACCGCTCTTCTTTCCCTGAAGCCATTCATCCGTGATCCGGTCGAATTCCTGGTCGAGAGCCGGATCACGCTTTTCCAGGACCTTGTATTCATGGACCGTGATGCCGGCCTTTGTGGCGTGGTTGATGTTCATGCGCATCTTCGCACCCTTTTTGCCGCTGATCTCATAGTCGGAGAGCTTAAACCGTGCTTCCTCCCCGCTCTTTACGAGCCCGAAGCCCTGTTTCTCGTATTCGGAGAGGTAGTAGTCTGTCAGTCCGAGAAAGAAAATATTGTGGGCACTGTTCTGGCAGAATTCTTTAAACTCCGCGAGAAGTGCCGGAAAATCTTCATCCCTGCACACAGGATCACCGTTTACGACGATGGTATCGCCGACAGTTCCGTAAGGGAGAACACCGTCGACAGAATGACCGAAATACAGACACTTGTCATCTTCCAGCGCGAGATAGGAACATGGATTCTGGCTGTAAAGGTTTAAGAGGGTTCTGGCGTGCTGAATCTCCTGGGCGCCATGGACCTGCTTCTGAAGCCATGGACGCAGGGCGCAGAGGATCGCTGCGAGAATACAGCCCCAGCTGAACCAGAACAGGACAAATTCCGTTCCGTGGCGGTCAGCCATGGATGCCGGGAGCGTGCCCAGACCAAAGATCATACCGACACCTTGGGTGAAACTTTCCATGAGGGAGACGGAAGTCCCGTCCGCGGCTCCGACCCGCATGTAGTGCCAGGTGATCCCCACATTTATGAGGACGCCGATGATAGCGAGGAGCGCCAGGATCAGTGTCTGCCTGCGGTTTTCACGCCCTGCCGGGCAGCAGAAATCCTTCCTCAGGACGAAAAAGATCACAAATAAAAGAAGATCGAAGATCATGATCCAGTTGTGCAGCGGATGTCCCATGCCGATGAGCCCCCGCAGAAAGTTCAGGACAAAGATCCCCATGGCGATGGCCCAGGCGTTCCGCTTCCTCTTCCACAACTGAAGGGAGAGTACAAAAAGAACGATGGAAAAGGCGCGCTGTACCATGCGCCCCATCTCGAAGGACCCCTGCATAGCCTGGGAGATCTTCGAAAACGGGAAAAAGGTCAACAGGAACAGGAAAAAGGAAAAAACAGCGAGCAGCACGATCGTGATATTTTCAATCTGGATCCTGGTCTGCCGCTCCCTCTCCTGATTTTTAAGTAACGCATCCATAAGTTATTCCTCCAGACTCAAACATGATTGCAAAACCGCCGTGGAAACAGGCTATAGGACGGCGCAGTAAAAATATTCGTAACTGTTCAGCTGGTCTGCGCACTTGCTGCGCTGACCGTAAGAAAACATCAAATATTCTATGATAACACACAGTGTAGTCTTTTCAATAGGAAAAATCAAGAAAAGTAAGTAAAGTCAATGGAAAGTTCCGGAAAAATAAACGGTATCTTGACAAATTTATTTGAACAGGATAGACTAAAGACATCATATGGAAAAAGCTTGGAAGGGAAGAGTATGCCGAAAGGAAGCTTTCAGAGACCCCGGTTGGTGCGAAAGGGGAGTGGAGAGACGGCGGAAGATGGTCCCGGAGCTGTGCAGGTGAAAGGAAATAAACGTTTAGCCTGTGCCGGAAGCGCCCGTTAGCGCGTCAGGCTGTTTGGTGACAGCCGGTGAGGGCGATGACCGCGAGGCACCGCCGAATTTAAAGTGGTAACACGGGGAGACTCGTCTTTAATAAATAAAGACGGGCTTTTTTTATGCATTGCGATAAGTCCAGGACGAATCATTTATCAGCAGAAATCCCCTGGTGCAAACTGCGCTTTGTGTGCCATTTATGCCTGAAAGATACAGAAAAAAGCTGTATTTTGTGAGCAGATAACCGGCAGGAGAAGAGCCGTAAAAAGAGATAAAAAACAGGAGGAATCAAACCATGTGTACAAACTGTAAGAAACCATATTACATTTCCACAGCGATCGCCTATACATCCGGCAAACCGCATATTGGAAACACTTATGAGATCGTATTAGCAGACGCGATCGCACGCTACAAGAGAGAACAGGGCTATGACGTTTACTTCCAGACAGGAACCGACGAGCACGGTCAGAAGATCGAGTTAAAGGCTGCGGACGCAGGCGTAACTCCGAAGGAGTTCGTTGACAACGTAGCAGGACAGATCAAGGAGATCTGGGACCTCATGAACACTTCCTATGATAAATTCATCCGTACCACAGATGATTACCATGAGAAACAGGTCCAGAAGATCTTCAAGAAATTATATGATCAGGGCGATATCTACAAAGGACATTATGAGGGACTTTACTGCACACCGTGTGAGTCCTTCTGGACTCCGTCCCAGGTCGTAGACGGAAAATGCCCGGACTGCGGACGTCCGGTACAGCCGGCAAAGGAAGAGGCATATTTCTTCCGTATGAGTAAATATGCTCCGAAGCTCATCGAATATATCAACGAGCATCCGGAGTTTATCCAGCCGGTATCCAGAAAGAACGAGATGATGAACAACTTCCTGCTTCCGGGACTTCAGGATCTCTGCGTATCCAGAACCTCCTTCAAGTGGGGAATTCCGGTCACTTTTGATCCGAAGCACGTTACCTATGTATGGCTTGACGCGCTGACCAACTATATCACGGGAATCGGATATGACTGTGACGGAAACAGCGACGAGAAGTTTAAGAAATACTGGCCGGCAGACCTTCACCTGATCGGTAAAGATATTATCCGCTTCCATACCATTTACTGGCCGATCTTCTTAATGGCTCTCGGTCTTCCGCTTCCGAAGCAGGTATTCGGACATCCGTGGCTGTTACAGGGCGATGGCAAGATGAGTAAGTCCAAAGGAAACGTCCTCTATGCAGATACGCTCGTTGACTTCTTCGGTGTAGATGCAGTCCGCTACTTCGTACTTCATGAGATGCCGTTTGAGAACGATGGCGTGATCTCCTGGGATCTTATGGTTGAGCGCATGAACTCTGATCTTGCCAACATCCTTGGAAACCTTGTAAACCGTACCGTTTCCATGACAAATAAATATTTTGGCGGGATTGTCGAGAACAAGGGCGCTGCAGAGCCGGTGGATGAAGAGTTAAAGGCAACCGTTCTTGAGACGGTCAAGAAAGTAGACGAGAAGATGAACAAGCTCCGCGTTGCAGACGCGATCACAGAGATCTTCAATATCTTCCGCCGCAGCAACAAATATATCGATGAGACAACTCCGTGGACACTCGCAAAGGACGAGGCAAAGAAGGACCGTCTTGCAACCGTTCTTTACAATCTCACAGAGGCGATCACCATCGGTGCGTCCCTGTTATTCTCCTTCATGCCGGAAACTTCTGAGAAGATCCTCGCTCAGTTAAACACAGAGAAGAGATCCCTCGAGGACATGAATACCTTCGGTCTGTACCCGAACGGAAACAAGGTTACAGAGAAGCCGGAGATCCTGTTTGCCCGTATGGATATCAAGGATGTTATGGAAAAAGTTGAGGCCATGAAGGCAGCAGCCGCAGCAGAGAACAAGGAAGAGAAGAAGGAAGAAGAGAAGCCGGGCATGGACGTTGAGAAGAAGCCGGAGATCACATATGATGATTTCGCAAAGCTTCAGTTCCAGATCGGTGAGATCGTGAAGTGTGAAGAGGTTCCGAAGTCCAAAAAATTACTCTGCTCCCAGGTTAAGATCGGTTCTGAGACAAGACAGATCTTAAGCGGAATCAAGGCATGGTATAAACCGGAAGATATGGTCGGCAGAAAGGTTATGGTCGTTACGAACTTAAAACCGGCGAAGCTCGCAGGCATGTTATCGGAAGGCATGATCCTCTGCGCGGAGGATGATGAGGGCAACCTCGCATTAATGACACCGGCAAAGGATATCAAGTCCGGTTCTGAGGTCTGCTAAGTGAAGGTACGTTTTTCGGCGGAACAGCTAAAAAACATTGCCCTGGTCAGCATGGTCATCGACCATGCGGCCGTTGGGCTTATTGAACAGTCAGAACTGGCTTCGGGCGCTGCCTGGAGTCTCTGTGGGACAGCCATGCGCCTTGTGGGGCGTGTGGCTTTTCCTCTCTTTGCGTTTATGATCGCAGAGGGGGCGGTGCATACGAGAGATAGGAAAAAGTATGCGCTGAGGCTGCTTTTGCTGGCGGTCATTTCGGAGATTCCGTTTAACCTTGTGGCAGGTAGAACATGGTTTTTCCCGGCGGATCAGAATACGGTGTTTACGCTGCTTTTAGGGCTGCTGGCGATCTGGGCGGGCGATCTGATCTGCGGGACCGTGACGGGATCCGGGCGCGGAGACAGAGGAAAAACAGGGAATAGCGGCAGTAGGCCGGAAGCGGAGCGTCGGCGGATCCCGGTGGGATATGAGCGGCATATCCGGGTTCTGGCGGCGGTTCCTTTTGGACTAGTGGCTTATTATCTGAAAACAGATTATGGCTTTATGGGCGTGCTGCTGATCGTTATATTGTATACATTGCGCACAGAACCACAGCTTCGCACGGCTGTCTGCGCTGTGTTTTTATTTTGTATGTATATGGATTTCTATGGCGCTGCGGCTTGCGTTGCAATTTTCCTGATAAACCGTTACAATGGAGAAAAAGGCGGTGGGAACGGAAGGATTTTCTATCTGTTTTATCCGCTGCATCTACTGGTGATCCGGGGAATCAAGCTGGCTGTGGGACTGTAGAAAATGAGATGGTGCAAAAAAGTCTTACAGATGCCGGCTACAGATGAAAAAGAAAACGACATATGACTTGAGGACAGAAAGAATGGACTATATTTTTGACACACATGCCCATTACGACGATGAGGCATTTGACGCGGACCGGGAGGAGGTCCTCGCGGGATTAAAAGATCAGGGAGTCGGAACCGTTGTGAATGTCGGCGCGAGCATCGCATCGACAAAAACAACTCTGGCATTAGCTGAGACGCATTCCTTCATGTATGCGGCGGTGGGTGTTCATCCGAACGAGACGGCGGAGCTTACGGACGCGGACATGAAATGGCTGGAATCCCTGGCAGAAAACCCGAAGGTTGTGGCGATCGGCGAGATCGGTCTTGACTATTACTGGGACGAGCCGGAGCGGGAGATCCAGAAACACTGGTTTTCGGCACAGCTTGAGGTGACAAAGAAGACGGGACTCCCGGTGATCATCCACAGCAGGGACGCGGCGAAGGACACGCTGGATATCATGAAGGCAGAACATAACGGTTCCACCGGCGGCGTGATCCATTGCTTCTCCTATGGAGTGGAGATGGCGAGGGAATATCTGAATATGGGATATTATCTCGGGATCGGCGGAGTCCTGACCTTTAAAAATGCGAAAAAACTGATCGAAGTGGCAGAATATGCGCCGCTGGACCGGATCGTTCTGGAAACAGACTGTCCGTATCTGGCTCCGGTGCCGAACCGGGGGAAACGAAATTTCTCCGGAAATCTTCCCTACGTGGTGGAAAAACTGGCAGAAATCAAGGGCGTTTCCGCGGAAGAGATCATCCGGGAGACAGCGAAAAACGCGAGAGAGATGTACCGGATCACGGAGTAGAATTTTCGGGACAATAGTACCGCAGCAGCGGAACGCATTTACCGGATTTTGTATACAAGATGCAGCTCATGCAACAAAAGTACCTGCGCAAAAGCGCAGTCCAAAAATAGAAAGAGAGAAATAAATGGCGAATCTGGGAAACCCAAAGAATACCATAGAAATCATACAGAAATATGAATTCATGTTTCAGAAGAAGTTCGGCCAGAACTTCCTGATCGACACCCATGTACTGGAGAAGATCATCTCCGCGGCGGGAATCACAAAGAATGACTGCGTCCTTGAGATCGGACCGGGAATCGGAACCATGACCCAGTATCTGGCAGAAAATGCCGGACATGTTGTTGCTGTTGAGATCGACCGGAACCTGATCCCCATCTTAAAGGAGACACTGGCAGATTACAACAACGTGACCGTCATCAACGAGGATATCTTAAGAGTCGATATCAAGGCACTGGCAGAGGAATACAATGGCGGAAAGCCGATCAAGGTCGTTGCGAACCTGCCGTACTATATCACGACCCCGATCATCATGGGGCTTTTTGAGAGCGGCGTGCCGATCGACAATATTACCGTCATGGTCCAGAAGGAAGTGGCAGACCGCATGAAGGAAGGTCCGGGTTCCAAGGATTACGGTGCCCTGTCTCTGGCAGTCCAGTACTACGCGGAGCCTGAGATCGTGGCGAATGTGCCGCCGAACTGCTTTATCCCACGCCCGAATGTGGGATCCGCTGTGATCCGCCTCACGAGACATAAAGAGATGCTGGTGCAGGTAAAAGACTCCGCCCTGATGTTCAAGATCATCCGCGCGTCCTTCAACCAGAGAAGAAAAACACTGCAGAACGGTCTCGGAAACGCGTCCGAACTCCCATACACAAAGGAACAGATCGCGGCTGCCATCGCAGAGATGGGACTTACCCCGACGATCCGCGGCGAGGCACTGAGTCTGGCACAGTTCGCGCAGTTGTCGGATATTCTTGGAGAGATGAAATAAGAAGCACGCGAATATCTGGTCATGCGGAAAAACGAGTCTGTCCGCAGCATGGACTTTGTATACAAGCCAGAGCGCTATGGTGAAGCAGAAGAATAGAATATAGGACGGGAGGAAGCATTATGGGATTTACAGAACTGTCACACGCGTTTATCGCGGCAAAATATTATGTTTACCTGAAGGAAATCTTCGGTGACCGCGGCGAGGCGGCATTTTTGCATGCCACCCGGTATTACGGCGAACAGCGTGGACGCCGGATGGCACAGCGGGCGATCCGGGAAGGAAAACCTCTGACTTATGAGACATACTGCCAGTACGGTGAGTGGGTCAACACGGAAGAGGTGAAAGCACAGGGACTCGGAAACCAGTCCGAAACGACAAGCTTAAGCCCGGACTTTCAGATCCACATTCATGTCTGTCCGTGGCACACCCAGTTTAAGAATATGGGACTCCCGGAAGCGGGGCTTCTCTATTGTAAGGACCTGGATGCGTCCATTTCCCGAGGTTTCAACCCGGAGATTCGCTATGAGGTCTCCCAGACACTTCACGACCATGATTATTGTATACAGACGATCCGGAACGCCGGTCTGACGCCGGAGTCCAATATGGCAAAAAATCCGGCAGGCCTCAGATCTTTCGAGTACCACTGCGCCCATTCCTACTGGGCATACCGGGAAGTCTGTGAGGCAATCTTCGGGGAAGAGGGGAAACAGATCGCAGAAAAGGTTCTTGCTGATTTTGCGGCAGAGTATGGAAACGGGATGGCTGAAACATTGAACAGGTATGAGGGAACCGATTTCAATGTTGCCGATTAAAACTATTTTGAGGGGTTATATACGATGAAACAGATCAACATGCTGGAATCGCCGGTCCGCCAGGTGTTTTTTCATTATCTGGTGCCGTCGATCAGTGCGACACTTGTAACGTCCATCTATATTCTGGCGGACACGATGATGATTGGACGCGGAGTCGGTGGTTCCGGTATTGCGGCGATGAATATTTTACTGCCGCTCTACAACACATATTTCGGGATCGGAATGATGTGCGGAGTCGGCGGCAGCGTTCTCTTTGGGTTTTCCAGAGGACGCGGCGATGAAAAACGCGCCAGAAGCTATTTTACAGCGGCGCTCTGTGTGGTGCTTGCTCTGGCAGCAGTCTTTCTGATATTGGGAAGAATCTTTTTCAACCCTCTGATTACTTTTATGGGAAATACCCCACTCTTAAATGAATACACCGTGCCTTACGGAACTGTGCTCACAACAGCGGCCCCCATGTTTGCCCTGTCTTCATTCCTTCAGGCATTTGTCCGAAACGATGGTGCGCCGAAGCTTGCCATGGCGGGCGTGATCAGCGGAGGTGTCACCAATGTGATCCTGGATTATGTATACATTTTTATCATGAAATGGGGAATGGGAGGTGCGGCGTTGGCGACGGCCACCGGAACTACACTCACGGTGCTGATCCTCGCAAGCCATTTTTTTTCGAAAGATAACCACTTGAAGCTGGAATTTAGCGATGTGTGGAGACGGGTGCCGGAGGTACTCGGAAATGGGCTCGCCAGCTTTATTCTGGAGATTTCCAACGGCTTCGTGATGCTGTTGTTTAATCGCCAGCTCCTCGCTTACGTGGGAGAGATGGGAATCACGGTCTATGGAATCATCACGAACACCGCGCTTGTGGCATCGTCCATTTCCAACGGTATCGCTCAGGCAGTACAGCCGCTGCTCTCCGCGAACTTTGGCGCGGGAAATCTGAAGAGAGTCGGCGAAGCGAGAAAGCTGGGGGTTCGGACCGGATTTGCCGCAGGCTTCATATTCACTGTGATCGGCATGCTGATTCCGGTACAGTTGTCCTATCTGTTTCTGGACCCGACACCGGAGATCCTCACAATGGCGGTTCCGGCGATCCGGCTGTATTTCATCTGCTTCTTAGTCAGCGAGTGGAACATCATCAGCGGAATGTATTTCCAGTCTACTGTGAGACCGCGGTTCTCTTTAACGATCACACTGCTCCGCGGCGTGATCTTAAACAGCGTGTTCGTATTCCTTCTTCCGGCACTCTTTGGTGTAGACGGAATCTGGCTTACGGTGACTGTATCAGAATTTATCACGGCGGGCGTTGCGTTTGTGCTTATGAAAAGGGAAAAACATTAATATATTAAAAAATATGTAAACAACGGACTCAGGGATCTTTGAGAAAAAGGATTTCGGATTCCGTTGTTTCTTTTTTCGCTGCCGCGGCCCCAGAAGAACCTGCCGGTGGCAGGTTTTGCAGGTGTATCTGGAAGAAACAGGAGACAAATTCGTTAAACTTATTTCAATTGACACTATAACAGCCTATTGGTAAAATGAAGACAGCGACACTAAATTAAAGAAAGAAGAGGAGAACAATATGACGATCAGAATCGGAATTATGGGTTATGGAAATCTTGGATGCGGCGTTGAGTGCGCCATCAAACAGAATCCGGATATGGAGCTTGCGGCAGTATTTACAAGAAGAGATCCGAAAAATGTAAGGATCCTGACCGAAGGCGCAAAGGTTTACCATGCGGATGAAGCGAAACATATGACAGATAAGATCGATGTTCTGATCCTTTGCGGCGGAAGTGCGACAGATCTTCCGGTGCAGACACCGGAGTATGCGAAATATTTCACCGTAGTGGACAGCTTTGACACACACGCGAGAATTCCTGAGCATTTTGCAGCTGTCGATGCAGCGGCAAAGGAAGCAGGAAATGTAGCAGTGATCTCCGCAGGCTGGGATCCGGGTATGTTCTCCTTAAATCGTGTATACGCAAATGCGATTCTCCCGGATGGTAAAGACTATACATTCTGGGGCAAGGGCGTAAGCCAGGGACATTCCGATGCGATCCGCCGCATTGATGGCGTGAAGGACGCAAGACAGTATACAGTCCCGATTGAGAGCGTACTGGAGAGAATCAGAAACGGCGAGACTCCGGAACTCACAACAAGAGAGAAACACACAAGAGAATGCTATGTTGTTGCCGAAGAGGGTGCTGATCTTGCACGCATCGAAAAAGAGATCGTAACGATGCCGAACTACTTCTCTGACTATGATACAACAGTTCATTTCATCAGCGAGGAAGAAATGAAGCGCGACCATTCCACGCTTCCGCACGGCGGTTTCGTGATCAGAAACGGAAAGACCGGATGGAATCAGGAGAACACACATGTGATCGAGTATCGTCTGAAACTGGATTCCAACCCGGAGTTCACTTCTTCCGTGATCGTTTGCTGTGCCCGCGCTGCAGTCCGCATGAAGCAGGAGGGAATGAGCGGATGCAAGACCATTCTTGATATTCCGCCGGCATACCTTTCCGCAAAGAGCGGCGAGGAACTCAGAAAGAATCTCCTGTAATCATAAAAAGAACCTTTAAAGGCGGCGAAAAAGTCTGCCTTTGATCAATCATACCTCCGCCCTGTGTCCGCAGCCGACAGATGCAGGGCGGAAGTATCAATCGCCATGCATTCAGAGAAGATTGCAACCGGGCTCCGGTGCATGGCGGATTTTGTAGAGGGTGAAGATATGACACTTAAGAAGAATCATCCGGCAGGCTACAACGGGATCACGGACGGCGTGATCTGGCAGCAGCTCCTGCTCTTTTTCTTCCCAATCCTGTTTGGAACATTTTTCCAGCAGCTTTACAACACGGCGGATGCCATGATTGTTGGAAAGTTTGTGGGAAAAGAGGCACTTTCTGCAGTAGGCGGTACGACGGGAACACTGATCAACCTGCTGGTTGGCTTCTTCGTCGGAATGTCCT
Source organism: uncultured Clostridium sp. (assembly GCA_902496665.1). GTDB lineage: Bacteria > Bacillota > Clostridia > Lachnospirales > Lachnospiraceae > Pilosibacter. The sequence goes on from CABVBU010000008.1 coordinate 74,621, forward strand.
CCGGCGCAGCTGTCGTTGTATCCCAGTTCTACGGGGCGAAAGAAGAGCAGCAGGTGCGCAAATCGGTCCACACAGCGTTCTGTCTGGCACTGGCCGGCGGTGTGGCACTCTTAGTGATCGGTGAGATCTTCACTCCGGCTGCGATCCGGGCCATGGGTGCCCCCGAAGAGATCCTTGGATATTCTGTGACATACCTCAGAATCTATTTTCTGGGTATCATCGGAAACCTGGTCTACAACATGGGCGCAGCGATCCTGCGCGCGGTGGGCGATTCGAAGAAGCCGCTGTATTTCCTGATCGCGAGCTGCCTGACGAATATTGTCCTGGACCTGCTCTTCGTTGTCTGTCTGCACCTGGAAGTTGCCGGTGCGGCGCTTGCAACGATCATGTCCCAGCTCTTATCGGCAGCGCTGGTTATGGTAACGTTGATCCGGACGAAGGAGTCTTACCGGTTTAGCCTGAAAGAACTTCGGGTGGAACCGATGCTTTTAAAAAAGATTATAAAGATCGGTCTCCCGGCAGGACTGCAGTCCATGATGTACTCGATTTCCAACATCCTGATCCAGGCAAATATCAACGGATATGGAACGAACACGATTGCATCCTGGGCAGTTTATGGAAAGATTGACGGTATCTTCTGGATGACCATGGATGCCATGGGAATTTCTGTGACGACTTTTGCGGGACAGAACTTCGGTGCAGGAAAGATCAAACGTCTGAAAAAGGGCACCTATGTGGGGCTTTTCATGTCGACGATCATTACGGCAGCACTTGGTGTATTTATGTTTACGGCAGGTCCGGTACTCATCAGTCTCTTTACCAACGATGTGGATGTCATGGAGGAGAGCATGAGCATTATCCGCTTCCTAGTGCCGTTCTGGTTCTGCTACATCTGCGTCAACGTATATCCGTGTACGCTGCGCGGCGTGGGCGATGCCCTGATGCCGATGCTGATCATCTGTGTCGGAACCTGTATCCTGCGTGTGCTCTGGGTATTCGGCGCGGGCGCGGTCCATCCGGGGCTGTATACAACGCTGACGAGTTATCCGTTAAGCTGGAGCATCACTTCGCTGGCATTCCTGGTATATTATTACCGGTTTAGTGCGATGAGAAAGTTAAATAAACTGATTGAAGAATAGGCATAACTGTTCGGCAGGTCTGTGAACTTATTGTGCTGGCCTGCTGAATAATTATAATAAGTGTAACTAAAATATGGATGTTCAATTTGAATTTAAAGAGAAAAATGGGGGCGCTTGTGTGACAAAGCTTTTGGCACCAGGCGCCGTCTGCGTGGTACCGGAAAGTCTGGGCGGACTCCCGGTGACAGAGCTGGCAGACAAGGTATTTTCGGGGAGCACGGTGGAGAAAGTCTATCTCCCGCGGACACTCACCCGGATCGGAAGATATGAATTTTATGGATGTGAGAAGCTTCAGGAGATCCATTTTTATGGGGCGCTCCGGGAAGTCGGCGGCGGTGTGTTTACGGGCTGCCGGAATATCAGGAGTCTGACTGTGCATATGGGGGTGGATGAAGAGTCGGCGCTCAGGGATTTCGTGACGGAGATCAATGAGAGAGTCACAGTGCATGTGTTTATACAGGGCGGACAAAATCGAATGCAGAACGAGAGAGATACGGATTCTGAACGAACAGCGCTGACTTTAAGTGCTTTTGAGGAAGAGAACGGGGAGACAGAGACTGCGCGTGTGATCTTCCCGGAATACTACGACGAGGCGGTGGAAAATACGCCCGCCAGGATCACGGTATCCAATATCCACGGTGCAGGGCAGAAGTACCGCTACTGTTTTGAGGGACGAAAATTCCGATTTGACAGGTATGATAAACTGTTTGTGTATGAAAAAGCAGAGGAATCGGTTCTCATGGCATCGAAGATCGCGGTGACCCGGCTGCAGTATCCGAAAGGACTGTGGGAGAGCGCGAAAAAGGAATATGAAAAGTTTCTTATGGAGAATCTTTATGAGGTACTTCTCGGAAATCTTGAGGACCTGGAGACCATAAAATGGATTGCGGGACAGTATTTAACACCGGAAAAGAATCCGCTGACGGCGGATAAGATGTCGGGGCTGATCACGGAGATCTCGAAAAAGCATCTGCCGGAGCTTTCGGGGATGTTTATGGAGATCCAGAGGAAGAAGTTTGGCGTAAAGAAGAAAAAGTTTGATTTTGATTTGTGAGGAGGTCAGAAATCGTCATGAGAGAAGATGCGGCATGGTCGCCGATCCTGAGAGAGCAGGGCGCGCTGGAAGAATTGGCGGCGATCGGCGTTGAGATCATACGGAACGCGAGGAATGAGCTGTACCTTTCCATGCGGTTTCTCGACGTGGCCTTAAATGGCCTGTTCCCGGTGGCGGACAGCAGCATAAAGGGAATCGGAACGGACGGAACTTTATTATCATTTGAGACGGGATACATCTGCGGCTGGTACCGGAGAAATCCTGTTTATGTAAACCGCATGATCCTGCACGAGACCTTCCATTGTCTCTTTGTTCACCCATGGTCGAGAAAAAAGCGGACGGAGGAATACTGGAATCTGGCATGCGATATCGCCGTAGAGTCCCTGATCGACGGGATCCACAAGCCTTGCGTCCATCTGCCAATGTCCCCGGTGCGGGCGGAATTCTACGGACGGCTGCAGAAAAAGATCAAGGTATTGAACGCGGAGAGTATCTATCACGCCATGCAGGGGATGGAGCTTTCTGAGATCGAATATGAGCGGCTCTGCCGGGAATTCTGCCGGGATGATCATTCCAGATGGGAGAAAGAGGACGAGAAGAAGTCCCCGAATCCCAACCGGAACCGAAAAAATGACTGGGATGACAAGCGGGAGAAGATGCAGGCGGAGATGGAGGCATTTTCCAACGAGGCGGCGGATGACTCCAAGGAGCTGATGGACCAACTGGCGGTGGAGAACCGGGAGCGGTACGATTACCGGAAATTTTTGCAGAAATTTTCGGTGCTGAAGGAGACAGTCCAGATCGATCCGGATGCGTTCGACTATGTATTTTACAATTATGGCATGCAGTTATACGGAAATATGCCGTTGATCGAGCCCCTTGAGACGAAGGAAGTCCGGCGGATCGAGGATTTTGTGGTCGTCATCGACACTTCGATGTCATGTTCCGGGGAGCTGGTGAAGAAATTCCTGGAGGAGACTTACGGGGTGCTGGCTCAGTCGGAGAGCTTCTTTAAGAAGGTCAATATCCACATTTTGCAGTGCGACGATAAAGTACGGCAGGATGTGAAGATCGAGAGCGAGGAGGACCTTCGGAATTACATGGACCACATGGAGCTCCATGGCATGGGCGGGACGGATTTCCGCCCGGCATTCCTGCATGTGGACCAGATGATCAAGGCAGGAAAATTCAGCAGGTTGCGGGGACTCCTCTATTTTACGGACGGATACGGGACATTCCCGGTGAAAATGCCGCCCTACGACACGGCATTCGTGTTTATGCGGGACAATTATACCGACGCGGACGTTCCACCCTGGGCGATGAAGGTGATTCTGGACCCGGAGTCGATGGAAAATGTCGGAAAAGTGTTGGATGGGAGATAAAAAATGAACATCAAGCGTGCAAAACAGGAAATTAAAAATACGATACAGGTGTATCTGACGAAGAATGAACACGGAGAGTACGAGATCCCGTCCATGCGGCAGCGCCCGGTGCTGCTTATCGGACCGCCGGGAATCGGAAAGACCCAGATCATGGAGCAGGTGGCGAGAGAGTGCGGGATCGGTCTCGTCTCCTACACGATCACGCACCACACGAGACAGAGCGCCATCGGTCTCCCGTTTATCTCGGAGAAGACTTACGGCGGGAAGAATGTCCATGTGACGGAATATACCATGAGCGAGATCGTCGCGGCGATCTACAATAAAATCGAGGACACAGGACTCTCCGAGGGACTTCTCTTCATCGATGAGATCAACTGCGTTTCCGAGACGCTGGCCCCGGCCATGCTGCAGTTTTTGCAGTATAAGACTTTCGGAAATCATAAGATCCCGGACGGCTGGATCATCGTGGCGGCAGGAAACCCGCCGGAATACAATAAATCCGTGCGGGAATTTGATATCGCGACCCTGGACCGCATCAAAAAGATTGATGTGGAGGCGGATTTTGAGGTCTGGAAGGAATACGCGAAACAGGCGGATATCCATCCGGCGATCCTGTCATTCCTCACCGCGAAGCCGCAGTATTTCTACCAGGTGGAGACCACCGTGGACGGAAAAGTGTTCGCGACACCTCGCGGATGGGAGGACATCTCCGGATTTTTGAAGGTCTGCGAGAAGGTGGGACTTACCTGCGACCGTGAGGTTGTGGTGCAGTATATCGAGCACCCGCGGATCGCGAAAGATTTCGCGAACTATCTGGAATTATATAAGAAGTATCAGGCGAGATACCAGATCGACGAGGTCCTGGAAGGGAAGCGGGACGAGCGCCTGATGGAACAGGCGGCGAAGGCGCCGTTTGATGAGAAACTTTCGATCATCAGCCTGATTTTAGCGAAGCTCGATGTGGAGTTTAAGGCTTATGCGCAGAAAGAGGATGATCTGGAAGTGCTGTTTGGGGAGCTGAAAGCATTCAAGGGAAGCCTGGAAGGTAAAATGGAGGCTGGAGAAACGATGGAGACAGTGCCGCAGACTCCGATCAACATTTTCTCCCATCAGATCGAGGTATTCGCCGCGGCATCCGAGCAGAAACAGAAAGCCGGACTCCTCACAAGACAGGAGAAGTATCGCTGTGCTGATATCACAGCGGCTATGAACCGGTATCTACAGACCGTGAAAGCGGAGCTGTTATCTGATGGCGGCGAGATCTTCGACCGGTTCCGGGAGATGTTCGGCGAAGAACGGGCAGAACTGGAGAACCTGTGCGCCCATGCTGGACAGACACTGGAGTACGCCTTCGATTTCATGGAAGGAACCTTCGGCAGCAGCCAGGAGATGGTGGTGTTTATCACAGAACTGAATTCCAGTGCCCCGGCAGTGCGGTTCTTACAGGAGAATGAGTGCGAACGGTATTATGAATACAATAAAAACCTGCTGTTTGATGAAAAACGGGCGGATATTCTGAGCCGGTTGGACAGACTGGGAGCATTCTCTTAAAGAAATGTGAGTCTGAAAAATTCTTAAAGATAGGATTTGCAAAATAAGTATATAGAATAGGGTTGTGCTTATAGAATCATGTGAGCATGTGTTAAAGAGAAATTAGAAAGGAAAGTGATCATATGGAATACGAAGGAACCGTATACCGCCCGCCGAGCGAGGCGAGAAGCTTAATTATCCAGGTGACCGTGGGCTGTGCCCATAACCGGTGCACCTTCTGCAACATGTACCGGGTGAAAAAATTCCGAGTGCGGACAAAAGAAGAGATCATGAAAGATTTGGACGAATGCCGCGATTATTACGGACCGTATGTCAGCCGTGTATTTTTTGCGGATGGTGATGCACTGGTGGTAAAGACAGAGCTTCTTTTAGAACTCCTGGCCTACGTCCACAAAAATTTCCCGTATGTGGAGCGGATCACCTCCTACGGAACCGCGAAGGATATCCTGGCAAAATCGGAGGAAGACTTAAAGGCGTTAGCAGCAGCAGGACTCGAGATGATCTACATCGGCGCGGAGTCCGGCGATGACCGTGTCCTGGAGCATATCCATAAGGATGTGACGGCGGCCCAGATCGCGGCGGCGGGACAGAAATTGAAGCGCTGCGGCATCAAGACCTCTGTGACGCTGATCTCCGGCCTCGGCGGAAGAAAAGGGATCCGGGAACATGCCATCAAATCCGCGGAGCTGATCAACCAGATGAACCCGGAGTACGCCTCCTTCCTGACCCTGCGCCTCTACGAGGGAACCCAGATGAACGAGGAAGTAAAGCGCGGGGAGATGGAGCTTATCACCCCGGACGAGATCGTGGAGGAAATGGAGCTGTTTTTAACACACATTGATTCTCCCGGAACGATCTTCCGGACAAATCATGCGTCCAACTATGTAGTGCTTGCGGGAACTTTTAACGAAGATATTCCGAAAATGCTGGCACAACTGGAGGACGCAAAGAAAAGACAGCGTTACCGCCTTGAAGAGTGGCGCAGACATATTTAAGTAAGAAGAACAAAGAAAACAGTCCCGCGGGCTTTCTGGACGCTTAAAACGGCAGAAAAATGGCTCGCGGGATATGCCTTTTCAGGGGCTTTCCGGGACGATCCCGGAGGGGACTCTTCTTGTAGATTGTATCCAAAAAACAACAATATATAGTTTTGAATCATGAATTTTTCACCATATATATGGTTTTGGTATATCATATTTATATAGCAGTACTCCTTGCAATCCGGGAACAATACAGTTATAATAGAATCGTTCTCGCGTGAGTGACTAAAAATAACACGGCGGGAACATGACATGACCGCCTTAAGAGACTCGTGGCGGCAGGTCCGACAGATCAATCATAAAATATCTAAATCAGATAAAATTTCTGTATAATTCTGAAAAAACAAACTGTATATACAACCAAGAAAACTATCAGCAATTGAAATGTACATGCCTGAGGTCGGCCGGTAAATGCGCGGACCTGTAGGTCAGCTGTGTTTTTTAACAGAATAGACAGAAGAGAAAAACAGGCAACGGCAGTTGTGCGTAAAGCGGACAATTCTGCCAACACAATGAAATGAAACGGGGAATCAGGGATGAAGATCATCAAAAGAAACGGAGCGGAGGAAAGTTTTGACACGCTCAAGATCGTGAACGCGGTCCAGAAGGCATGCAATGCCACAGAAAATGCCTATCTGGCACCGGAACAGCTTACGGATATCGCAGATTATGTAGAGTACAAGTGCAATAAGCTGGGACGTGCGGTGTCTGTAGAAGAGATCCAGGATATGGTCGAGAACCAGTTAATGGCGATCGGTGCTTTTGCGATTGCGAAAAATTATGTGCGCTACCGCTATGACCGCTCTCTGGTGCGGAAAGCAAATACGACGGACAACCGGATCCTGTCCCTGATCGAGTGCAACAACGAAGAGGTTATGCAGGAGAACTCCAACAAGAACCCGACCGTCAACAGCGTACAGCGTGACTATATGGCTGGAGAGGTCAGCAAGGATCTCACGAGAAGACTTCTTCTTCCGGAGGATATCGTTGAGGCGGATAAACAGGGAATCATCCACTTCCACGACTCCGACTATTTCGCACAGCATATGCACAACTGCGATCTTGTAAACCTGGAGGATATGCTGCAGAACGGCACCGTGATCAGCGAGACATTGATCGAGCGTCCGCACAGCTTCTCCACAGCCTGCAACATCGCGACCCAGATCATCGCTCAGGTTGCCAGCAACCAGTACGGCGGACAGAGCATCAGCCTTGCGCATCTCGCTCCGTTCGTTCAGGTATCGAGAGTGAAGATCCGTCAGGAAGTGATTGGCGAGATGAAGGATCTTGGGATTGCAGTGACAGAGGATCAGATCGATAAGCTCACAGAAGAGCGCCTCCGCAGAGAGATCACAAAGGGAATCCAGACGATCCAGTACCAGGTCGTAACACTCCTTACCACAAATGGACAGGCACCGTTCGTTACCGTTTACATGTACCTCGACGAGGCAAAGAACCCGCAGGAGAAGAAAGACCTGGCGATGATCATCGAGGAGACCTTAAAACAGAGATATCTCGGCGTTAAGAATGAAGCCGGCGTATGGATCACACCGGCATTCCCAAAGCTGATCTATGTTCTCGATGAGGACAATATCACTCCGGATGCGCCGTATTACTATTTGACAGAGCTTGCGGCCAAATGTACCGCAAAGCGCATGGTTCCGGACTACATCTCCGCGAAGAAGATGCGGGAATTAAAGGGTGATGTGTATACATGCATGGGCTGCCGTTCCTTCCTGACACCGGACCGTTCCTATGTAAAAGGAAACCTTGCGAATGCCGGAAACTATCATGAGGGCGAGCACAAATATTACGGCCGCTTCAACCAGGGCGTTGTGACGGTAAACCTTGTAGATATCGGACTCAGCGCGAGAAAAGATATGAAGAGATTCTGGGAGATCTTCGATGAGAGAATGGAGCTCTGCCACCGTGCAATGCGCTGCCGCCACGAGAGATTAAAAGGAACCTTATCCGACGCAGCTCCGATCCTCTGGCAGTATGGCGCTCTTGCCCGCTTAAAGAAAGGCGAGACCATCGACAAACTCCTCTATGACGGATATTCCACACTTTCCCTTGGCTACGCAGGTCTCTGGGAGTGTGTATACAGCTTGATCGAGAAGAAACTGACTGAGCCGGAAGGAAAGAAACTCGGTCTTGAGATCATGCAGAAGTTAAACGACTACTGCACGAAGTGGAAAGAGGCGGAGAATATCGACTATAGCATCTATGGAACCCCGCTGGAGTCCACAACTTACTCCTTCGCGAAGAGCCTTCAGAGACGTTTCGGCATCGTAAAGGGCGTAACCGACAGAAACTACATCACGAACAGCTACCATGTACATGTAACGGAGCCGATCGATGCATTCAGCAAGTTAAAATTAGAGTCTGAATTCCAGGCGCTGTCCCCGGGCGGAGCGATCAGCTACGTGGAAGTTCCGAACATGCAGGATAATATCCCGGCTGTTCTTCAGGTCATCCGCTACATCTATGACAATATCATGTACGCGGAGTTAAATACGAAGAGCGATTACTGCCAGGTATGCGGTTACGACGGCGAGATCAGGATCATCGAGGATGATGGAAAGCTCGTATGGGAATGCCCACACTGCGGAAACCGCGACCAGAGCAAGCTCAACGTTGCGAGACGTACTTGCGGATACATCGGAACACAGTTCTGGAATCAGGGCAGAACACAGGAAATTAAGGAAAGGGTACTGCACCTGTAATGAATTACGGAGAGATCAAAACATGTGATATCGCAAACGGCGAGGGCGTCCGTGTGTCGCTCTTCGTGTCTGGCTGCACACATCACTGCAAGAACTGCTTTAATGATGTGGCGTGGGATTTCGGATACGGAAAGCCGTTTACGGAAGAGACGGAAGAAATGTTATTAAAGGCGCTGGAGCCGGATTTTGTGGATGGACTTTCGCTTCTCGGCGGTGAGCCCTTTGAGCCGGAGAACCAGCGGGCACTTCTCCCGTTCTTAAAGAAAGTGCGCGAGAGATTCCCAAAGAAAAATATCTGGTGCTATACCGGTTATCTTTTCGATAAAGAGCTTCTCGGTGAGAGCCGGGCGAGATGTGAGTGTACGGATGAGATGCTGAGCCTGATCGACGTTCTCGTGGACGGCGAGTTTGTCCAGGAGCTCTACAGCGTGGCGCTGGCATTCCGAGGCTCGGAGAACCAGAGGATCATCGATGTGAAAAAGTCCATGGAAACAGGGGAGATCGTCTGGCATGATCTGGTGAGCCGGGGAATCTCGATGAAGTTTAATTAGAATATAAAGCTATATATAGAAAAGATCCGGCAGTTGGGGTGTTTTACAGGGATTTTTGATTCTGTAAGACAACTTGACTGCCGGATTTTTTTGATGTAATAGAAAATTCCGAGGAATTCCTTGTCTCACAAAAGGCACTAACGTGCCAATGATGCGCACTCGCGCGAAGAGGTAGATTGTCGCAAGCGACCGCGCGAATGTGCCAAGGCACCTCTTTTTTTATAAAATCTGTAGTGCAGGTAAGGACACCATGTGAAAAATGAGATCTGGATATGGCACCTGGATAGGCTTAGAGCTGCCGCCGCTCTTGACTTTTGAAGAATATTCTCGTATACTAATATAGTTCTAAATAGAACAGTTCACTTTTGAACCAGAGGTGATACACATGAAATTTGTTGATTTTATGGCGGACAGCCGGGATTTCTATACGGGGCTCATTGATCCGGTCTGCAAAAAATATGGGATGACCCAGATGGAATTCAATATTCTGCTGTTTCTCGCCAACAATCCGGAGTGCGACACCGCCGCCCAGATCACCAGGAAGCGGGCGTTCACAAAGTCCCATGTCTCCATGTCTGTCCGCTCATTAGAAGAGCGCGGACTGCTCACAGGGGAATATCATGGGACGGACCGGAGGACGATCCATCTGAAACTCACGGACGCTGCTGCGCCGATGGTCTCTGACGGAAAAAACGTCCAGAAACGGGCTGCCGAGATCATCTGCCGCGGATTCTCCCCGGAAGAACACCGGATGCTGTTCGAACTTATGAACCGGATCAATTCAAACATCTCAGATTACAGGAAAGAAGGAAAGCTGCATGAATAACAGTAAAGAATTTCTTGGGACAGAGCCGATCGGAAAGCTTCTTTTCAAGCTTGCCGTTCCATCTGTCATCGCACAGATCGTCAACATGCTGTACAACATTGTTGACCGGATCTATATTGGACATATCCCGGGAAGCGGAAGTCTCGCCCTGACCGGTGTCGGTGTCTGCCTGCCGATCATTATGGTGGTCTCCGCCTTCGCGGCCCTCGTCGGCTCCGGCGGTGCGCCGAGAGCGTCGATCTTTATGGGAAAAGATGATATGGATTCCGCGGAGAAGATTCTCAGCGGCTGTTTTACGGTTCAGATCATCATTTCTGCGATCCTGACAGCAGTCTTGCTGTTGTTTGGCCGCTCTATGCTCTTGACTTTTGGAGCCAGTGAAAACACCATCGACTATGCCGTTGATTACATGAGTATCTACGCTGTCGGAACGATTTTCGTCCAGATGACGCTGGGCATGAACATGTTCATCACGGCCCAGGGATTTTCAAAGACCAGTATGCTGACGGTTACCATTGGCGCTGTCTGCAATATTATTCTGGACCCGATCTTTATCTTCGGGCTCGGCATGGGCGTAAAGGGCGCGGCTCTCGCAACGATCATTTCCCAGGCGGTGTCCTGCAGTTGGGTTCTCACGTTCCTGACCGGAAAGAAGACATTCCTGCGGATCAAAAAGGAGAACTTAAAGCCGGTTCCGTCTATCGTTTTTCCGTGTCTTGCGCTGGGACTTTCCACGTTTGTGATGCAGTCCAGTGAGAGTGTTATCTCGGTATGCTTTAACTCTTCTCTGTTAAAGTACGGCGGAGATCTGGCGGTCGGTGCCATGACGATCCTCACAAGCACGATGCAATTCGCGATGCTGCCGCTTCAGGGAATCGGACAGGGTGCGCAGCCGATTATGAGCTATAATTACGGAGCGAGAAATATCGACCGTATGAAGAAGACATTCAAGCTCCATCTCGTGATCTCCCTGATCTATTCCACGTTATTCTGGATCTTTGTCCAGCTTTTCCCGGCAACCTTCGCGGGAATCTTCAGCTCCGACCCAGAACTCGTTTCCTTCACTGCAGGCGCTCTCCGCATCTACTGCGGTGCGATGTTCCTCTTTGGAATCCAGCTTGCCTGCCAGATGACCTTCGTTGCCATCGGATATGCGGTATGCTCGATCATCGTGGCGGTTGTGCGTAAATTCGTGCTTCTGCTTCCGTTAATCTTCATCGTTCCGATGTTCGTCAGCAATAAGACCATGGGCGTCTATATGGCGGAGCCGATCGCGGACACGATCGCGGTAACATTCACGGCGATCATCTTTGCGATCCAGTTCAGAAAAGCGCTGAGACTCATTGAGGGTACAAAGAAAGCAGCGGCGTAAGGGATATGGGAAAAGATAATTCCTAAAAACATAATTTAAGCAATATAAAAGGTCGAAAGTTTCAAATCCGTATTGGAAGTTGAAACTTTCGACCTTAATTTTTTATGAATATAAATCTAATTTATCCTACGCTGACCTGAAATTCAGGCTAGCGGAATAAGAGACACCCGTTTATTCCGGACAAACGATCTTACCAGCCACTGCACATGCTGCAGCTGTTCTCGGGGATGCGAGATAGATCTGTACCTTAGATGTTCCCATACGTCCAAGGAAGTTTCGGTTGTTGGTAGCGACAACACGCTCGCCGTCTGTCAGGATACCGCCCGCGCGTCCGCAGCAGAGGCCGCAGCCCGGGTGGGTGATCATAGCGCCTGCCTCGGCCAGGGTCTCAAGAATTCCGAGATCAGCAGCCTGTTTGTAGATCTTGCGGCTTGCCGGGGTCACGATAAGCTTCACGAAGTTCGCTACTTTCTTGCCCTTTAAGACTTCGGCAGCGGCAGCCAGGTCCTCAAGACGTCCGTTTGTGCAGGAACCGATAAATACCTGATCGATCTCTGTGCCTTCAAGCACGCTGACATTGCGGATCTTGTCAACCTGGGACGGACATGCCATGACCGGAACAAAATCCTCGGCATTGTATTCCATCACGCGGCAGTAATTTGCGTCCGGATCGCCGAAGAGGCTCTTCTGGTAGTCATTTAAGGTAACATTGCAGTATTCCGCCGTCTTCTCGTCCGGTGTGAACAGAGCGCACTTTGCGCCGGCCTCGATAGCCATATTGGAGATCGTCATACGGCTTGCGACTGTCATGCTCTCAACTGCGCTTCCGGAGAACTCAAGAGCCTTATAAGTAGCGCCGTCCGCGCCGAGATCACCGATGAGGCGCAGGATCACATCCTTGGACATTACATTCTCCGGCAGCTTTCCGTTGATGACAACTTTGATGGTCTCCGGCACACGGATCCACATGGTTCCTGTTCCCAGGATGCTGGCCATTTCTGTATATCCGATACCGGAAGAGAACGCGCCGACACAGCCGTAGGTCGTTGTGTGGCTGTCTGTACCGAATGCGATATCGCCCGGTTTTACATATCCGGCTTCTGTCATTAACTGGTGGCAGATTCCGTCGCTTCTGTGGACGTGGGTCATGCCGTATTTTGCGGCAAACGCATCGCCGACATGGAAATGTCTTGTATCGTCAAGCTGGCTTGCCGGAACAAGGTGGTCGTAGATCAGAACGACCTTATCCGGATCCCACAGCTTCTCAAATCCCATCTCTTTAAATTTCTCCGCCACGAACGGAATAAAAATGTCGTGGATCATGACGCGGTCAACATTTACGGTCACGATATCGCCCGGCTTTACGGACCTGCCGGTATTATGTTCAACGATCTTCTCAATTACAGTCTTTCCCATTTCGTTTTCCTCCCGTTCAGTCCAAACCATTCAGCTTACGCATGGCTTTTACAAGGCCGCCTGCGCGGATAATGTCCATCAGGTTCTCAGGAAGAGACGCGATCGGGTACTCTTTTCCGTTGTAGTCGATGTGCTCGTTCATCACAACGGATGCGGTATCGCCCTCTTTGATGTCATCGTAGAGTGTCGGCTGTTCGATGAGGAGCAGACCGTTGTTGATGGAGTTGCGGAAGAAAATCCTCGCAAAGGATTTCGCGATCACACACTGGATTCCCAACGCTTTGATGATCTCCGGTGCCTGCTCCCTGGAAGAGCCGCAGCCAAAGTTCTTTCCGGCAACGATGATGTCACCGGGCTTGATCTGGGCAGCCAGCTCTGGGCGGAGCGGGGAAAATCCATACTGTTTCATATCGTCAATGGTCTTTAATGCAAGGTACTCGGTCGGGATAATGATATCGGTGTCGATGTCATCGCCCAGAACCCAGACCTTTCCTGTCATTTTTTCCATGGTAAAAGTCCTCGATTTCTATACAAATATAGTGATCATATTCAAAAATGCATATTGCCGTATCATTCTGGCAAATACCAATAAGTAATTTATCCGTAACTGTTCAGTAGGTCTGCGCACTTGCTGCGCTGACCGTAAGAAAACATAGG
>CABVBU010000009.1 GCA_902496665.1 uncultured Clostridium sp.
GGAAGGGATAAACGCTGAAGGCATCTAAGCGTGAAGCCCCCCTCAAGATGAGATATCCCATTCGAAAGAAGTAAGACCCCTTGAAGACGACGAGGTAGATAGGGCAGAGGTGGAAGTGCAGTAATGTGTGGAGCTGACTGTTACTAATCGGTCGAGGGCTTATCCAGGAAGGTCTGGTTGGTTGATGAAACGGTGAAGATGATTTCAATATGTGGTTTTGAAGGTATGTTCCTTCACTATTCCTCGATAGCTCAGTCGGTAGAGCACGCGGCTGTTAACCGCGCTGTCGTAGGTTCGAGTCCTACTCGGGGAGTTTTTTTAGTACTATCCGATGTGTTCGGTGAACCTGATGAGATGTGGGTCTGCAACACCCTGATCACCAGTTCAAATCTGGTAATCATTGGAATCCGCATTTAGCTGGTTGACAGAGGCAAGTAAATATGATAGTATATACTTAAGGCCCCATGGTCAAGCGGTTAAGACATCGCCCTTTCACGGCGGTAACACGAGTTCGAACCTCGTTGGGGTCATTTAACTAAATATGGCGACATAGCCAAGTGGTAAGGCGTGGGTCTGCAACACCCTGATCACCAGTTCAAATCTGGTTGTCGCCTCTCTTATGAGAGCCTCAGAATCCTTTATTTATAAGGATTCTGGGGTTTTTGTTTTATCCGGAAAAGTATGCAAAATATATGCAGGCAAGCGGAACGCAAACAGAATGAGAAAGGAGCATCGAAAAAAGAAATATAGAGACATAAGTACTTGAAGTCCTAAAAAAAGTGTACTATAATAATAAATATCCCGCACTGACATGTGTGCAGCGCGGGACATTTTTAGAAATAGACACATCAGCAGTTAAAAGCGATAAAGTGCTTAAAAATAAAATACGTGCTCAAAATGTGATGATTTAGTTTTGCCAGCATTTGGATATTGAATGATGTAGCCTGGAACTGCTGGTTTGCGGTTTATATTCAATATAAAAGGCATGGCTGGATCTACATGAAAATAATATTTTTGGGGGAGAAAATTATGTCATTCAATTACAAAAGTTTACTTCCGACACCGGCGCAGATCAAGGCGGAATTTCCGCTGACACCGGAGTGTGTGGAGTTAAAAGCGGCAAGAGATAAAGAAGTTGCGGATGTTATCACAGGAAAGAGCAAAAAATTCCTCGTAATTATCGGACCGTGTTCCGCGGACCGCGAGGACGCTGTATGTGAGTACATGAGCCGTCTCGCGAAGGTCAATGAGCAGGTTAAGGATAAGCTGGTTATCGTACCGCGTGTATACACAAATAAGCCGCGTACGACAGGCGGCGGATACAAGGGAATGCTTCATCAGCCGGATCCGGAGAAGAAGCCGAATATGTACGAAGGACTTGTAGCGATCCGTAAGCTTCATATGCGCGTGATTGCGGATTATGGATTCACGACAGCCGATGAGATGCTGTATCCAGAAAACTACAGCTACCTTTCCGATGTACTTTCCTATGTTGCCATCGGTGCACGTTCTGTTGAGAATCAGCAGCATCGTCTTGTATCCAGCGGCATGGACGTTCCGGTTGGAATGAAGAACCCGACCAGCGGCGACCTCGGTGTTATGTTAAATGCCGTTTATGCTGCACAGCATGGTCATGATTTTATCTACCGCACATGGGAAGTTGAGACAAAGGGTAATCCGCTGGCGCACACGATCTTAAGAGGCGCAGTCAGCAAGCACGGTCAGTGCCTGCCGAACTACCATTATGAGGATCTGGAGCTTCTCTACAGCCTGTATCAGGAGCGGGAGCTGTTGAATCCGGCCTGCATTGTTGACGCTAACCACTCCAACTCCAACAAGCGTTACATGGAGCAGATCCGTATCGTGAAGGAAGTTCTTCACAGCCGCCGTCACTCGGAGGAGATCCACAACTTCATCAAGGGCGTTATGGTTGAGAGCTACTTAGAGCCGGGCAGTCAGAAGATCGGCGAGCATATTTACGGAAAATCCATCACGGATCCATGTCTTGGATGGGATGATACAGAGAAGCTGATCTATGATATTGCGGATGAGATCAAATAAGAGATAGAAATTATCGGTATCGCGAGGAAAGAGTACACTGAGAAGAGTAAATAGAGCGATCGTTGAGCCACTACGTGCCAATGATGCGCACTCGCGCGAAGATGCAAATTGTCGCAAGCAACCGCGCGAGACGCGAGAATGTGCCAAGGCACATCCTTTTGTATGAGATTATTTGATTCCGCTCGTATCCTGCAGTGTTTTCCGCGAAAATTCTCTCTCGTAAAAAAAGATATACTGCTGCAAAACACCCGCAAATCCCGGATACTTCGAGAAATTCTCTTCGATCAGCATCTCGCAGAGCCGTGATTCAGGAACATGGCCGGTACAGTGGCTTTTCGGGGCGTACTCCCGCAGCAGGATCTTTTTGATCCAGGTGTCTACCGGGAATGCATCAATGTGGTGCAGTCCGAAGAGACAGATACAGTTGGCGACTTTAACGCCTATGCCGTAGCAGGAGAGAAGAGCTTCCATGGAGTCGGAATAATTCAGTCCCCGCAGACGGTCAAGGTCCATCTTTCCGGAGCAGACGTCTTCGCAGGTCCGCTTGATATACTTGGCACGGTAACCGAGCTTTAAGGCGAGGAGATCATCCAGAGAGGCGTGGTTTAACTCTTCAGGAGTTGGAAACGCATAATAATATCCGGAAGACAACTCATACCGCGTTCCATATTTCTCACTCAGCGCCTCCACCAGCGCTCGGATCGCCGGAATTGTCTTTTGCTGTGAGATAATAAAGGTGATGATCATCTCCCAGAGATCCTGGTTCAGGATCCGTATTCCGCTGCCGAAAGCCGCCGCCTTCGAAAGATACTCATCCGCAGGGTCGACAGCGCGGATATAAGCACCATAATCCGTCCCAAGATCAAAATAATGATC
The DNA here is from genome assembly GCA_902496665.1 of uncultured Clostridium sp. Classification (GTDB taxonomy): domain Bacteria; phylum Bacillota; class Clostridia; order Lachnospirales; family Lachnospiraceae; genus Pilosibacter. The sequence continues at coordinate 2,938 of CABVBU010000009.1, forward strand.
CCAGAATGCAGACTCGTCATCGGGACAGTGAAAAATCACCTCATCCCTATTCTGCTCCACAATAAGAAAATGTCCGCTGCTGATGACCCGGTAAGCCGTCTGCGGATCATTCGGGGCACAGGGAATCATACGGAAACACTGACCGGAGTCGGCAATCTGGCGGAGGTTAAAGTTCTTTAAGTTTTTTGTAATCATAGAGTACCTCCTGGCTGGTCAGCGGGTCTGCCTAGGAACAAAAGAAATTTTTAAAGTCATTCCCATTCCTTCGGCAAGGCGCTGTAGCAGTTTGATGGATGGATTCCGACTTCCATTTTCCAGGCGGCTGATCTCAGTCTGGTTGATTCCTGTTCTTTCGGAAAGTTCTTTTTGCGTCATGTTCTGACTGATTCTGGCATCGATAATTGCCCGGATAATGTCCATTTCCGGTTGAATTTCTTCATGCGCGGCGGAAAAATCTGGATTTTGCATTTTCTGTTTTTTATATTCCTGAAGTGTCATGCATGTTCTCTCCTTTGAATATAGTTTCTTTTTCTCAAAAGTGCGGTCAATAATTCTTTCGTTGGAGTTTTGTGTGTCTCCTTATATAATATGAGATATATCTCAATAAATCAATAGAATTGTAATTAGGAAATAAAAAAGCTTAATAAATCATGAATCAAAAGATTTGATAACGATTAAAAGAATTAGATTAAAACGAATTAAACATCAGAAGAATATTTATGAAATAAAAAAGAAAGTTATCTCCCGCCAAATTTAGAGATGGCGGGAGATAAAAAATTATTCAGCAAGTGCTTTCTTGTTTGCTTTCGCCTGGAACTTCTCATTCTGGATAATGAAGCGCTCGTGGCGGCCTCCGCCGATCTTTCCTTTAGCGTCGTAAGCGGCAACATCGAAGACGAGGCGGCGTCCGTCTACCTCGACAAGTTCAGTCTCGCACCATACGGTCATTCCAAGCGGTGTTGGCGCGTCATGTGTCACGTTTAAGAGTGTACCTACGGTACCGCAGCCCTCGTCGAGCTGATCAGCAACGCTCATCCAGGCGGTTTTTTCCATTAAAGCGGTCATAGCCGGTGTCGCGAACACGTCGAGTGTGCCGCTTCCCATTGTTTTTGCGGAGTTTGCGTCAGAGACAACAACCTCCTGTCTTCCTTTTATTCCAGCTTCCAGCATAAGTTTATCCTCCATAAGTAAAGTATGAATATGCCGCGGTTTATAGATCATAGAAATCAGCCGAAACCGGTCTGAATGTTGAAATATAAACCGGGAAAATATCGCAGGAATCAGTTTTGTTAAACCTGCGGTACATATTAAAGTATAAATTAACCGAACATGAATTGCAAGAAAAAGCCTTACTGGTCTGTGATTATTTTTTTCAAATTCTCGAAGAGCTCCAGGTCGGATTTCGTCACACGGATGTTGGAGGCGAGTTCCTTTCCGTCCGGTTCGGTGACTTTAAATTCGATGATCATGTTTTCCTGGAGTCCATGTTTATAGACAGCCCGCCAGAATGCCGGAAATTTCGGGTGGTTTCTGGTGAATGTCTGCCAGGAGTTCTTAAACTGCAGAAACATCATTGGGTTTATGCTCAAAATATTTTCCTCTTTCTTGAAGTAGTGTTCTGGGTAAGGATGCAGAGGCGGTTGGGGTTCATCATGTGTGCGGACCACAGCGCCGATATCCAGACTGACGGATTCCAGTATAAAATATTTGCTCAGGAATTGCAAGATGTAGGAATTGTATGCTACAATTATCGCAAAGAGAAAATAGCTGATCGGGCGGATAAAAGGAGAGGTGTACGATGTTGGAAGATGCCAAGAGAAAGATGGCTGAAAATGTCATCAGCGGTCTCAAAAAGAGGAACATAGAAGGAATTTACTGTCAGGATAAAAAAGACGCGGCGAAGATGATCCTCTCACTGATTGAACCTGGATCTTCCATCGGCTGGGGTGGATCTGCGTCGGTCCGGGAGCTGGGAGTTTTGGATGAACTGAAAAAAGCGGGACATGAGATGCGGGATTATCCGATGAAGGATAAGGAAGTTATGGGAAATCCGTCTTATCTCGGTTCATGCAGTTCAGATTATTTCCTTATGGGAACGAACGCGATCACTGTGAAAGGTGAACTGATTAATATTGACGGAGCCGGAAACCGTGTGGCGTGCCTGATCCATGGTCCGAAACATGTGATCGTTGTTGCGGGCATGAATAAGCTGGTCCGAAATCTCGAGGATGGGATCGACCGGATCCAGACCCAGGTCTGCCCGATCATCGCGGATGCCACTGGGCGGAAAACGCCCTGCGGTGTAAAGGGAGTCTGTATGGATTGCCAGTCTCCTGACTGTATGTGCTGCTCGATCGTTGTTACGAGAAGATCCCGATATGACGGACGGATCAAGGTCGTGATCGTTGGGGAAAATTTAGGATACTAAAAATGAAATTACTGGAGGAACCCAATGTTTTTTATTGGCGGAATTACTCAGGGAACAAAAGAACTGATTTATAATGCGGCGACGATGATCTGTGGCCGCTGCGGGAGATATGGACGGTATCAGGTGTTTATGACCTATATGTGCCTGTCCTTTTTCTTTATTCCGCTCTTCAAGTGGAATCGGAAATATTATGTGAAGACAAGCTGCTGCGGGACGGTGTACCAGCTGAATGAGGAGGTCGGGAAGCGGATCGCTGCGGGAGAGGATGTTTCGATCCGTGAGGAAGATCTGACGCTCGTCTCTGAGGGACATGATGCCCCGGCCTGGGACATGCCGTTGAAGCGGTGTTCGAACTGCGGTTATGAGACGAAGGAAAACTTTGAATACTGCCCGAAGTGCGGAAAGAGGTTTTAAGACATGAAGATCACATACATTCATCACAGCGCGTTTCTTGTGGAGACGGAGTCGGCGTACCTGCTGTTTGACTATTTCCAGGGGAAGCTGCCGGAATTTTCGGAGGAAAAACCGCTTTACGTGTTCGCCAGCCACAGACACCCGGACCATTTTTCAAAGGTGATCTTTGAACTGGCGGAAAAACATCCAGATGTCCATTATATCCTGGCATTTGATATCTGGAGCAAGCGTGTTCCGGAGTCATGTAAGGAAAAAACGAGATTTTTAAATCCGGGGCAGATACTGGATGACGGAACGCTGAAGGTCGAGGGATTTAAGTCCACGGATGAGGGCGTCGCGTTCTGGTGCAGTGTGGATGGCCTGGAGATCTACCATGCAGGAGATTTAAACCACTGGTACTGGGATGGGGAAGACCCGGAATGGAACAAGAACATGACGAAAGCGTACCGGGAAGAGATCGCGAAGATGCACGGGCGGACGGCGGACATCGCGTTCCTGCCGCTGGATCCGAGACTCGGCGAGTATTTTTACCTGGGAATTGATGATTTCGTGAGGGAAGTCGATACAAAACTTATTTTCCCGATGCATTTCTGGGGAGAATATGATGTGGCGGAGCGGTTGAAACAGCTGCCGTGTTCAGCGGGGTACCGCGAGAGAGTTGTGGAGATCCATGAAGAAAGTGAAAGCTGGGAGATCTGACCGGCGATCAGAGTGCCGGAAAAGCTCTCTTTGAAAAAAGCAAGTGTAAAGCTCAGGACGCGGTGAGACCGGGCTTGAGGCTCAAAAAGAGTCGGAGAATCAGAAAATATGGAAGCTATTGATTATATAAAAAATGAATGGAGAGGAGCACATTATGAAATTCACATTTGCACACAACAATTTTAATGTCACAGACCTTGACAAGTCCTTAAAATTCTATGAGGAAGCTCTTGGATTAAAGGAAGTAAGAAGAAAAGAAGCGGCGGACGGGAGCTTTATCCTGGTTTACCTCGGAGACGGTGTGACACCGCATCAGCTGGAGCTCACATGGCTCAGGGACTGGGAGAAAGATCATTATGATCTGGGAGATAATGAGTTCCATCTGGCATTCCGTGTGGATGATTTTGAGGCGGCCCATGCGAAGCACAAGGAGATGGGATGTATCTGCTTTGAGAATGAGAAGATGGGAATCTACTTTATCACAGATCCGGATAATTACTGGCTGGAGATCGTTCCGACAAGAAAGTGATAAAAGGTCCGACAGCCAGATATATAAAAATTCACACATCAGGGAGATGAAGGAAATCGTTCTCGCTGAAAGAAAAATAGCAGCTGGTCAGAGGTAGGAAACATAGAAACAGATAAAACAGGAGGAACTAAGATGATTCTGATTAAAAACGGACGTGTGGTAGACGCAAAGAGCAATACAGACGAGATCCTGGACGTTGTTATTGATGGCGGAAAGATAAAGACTATCGGAAAAGTTGAAGATGACGGAAGTTATGAGCAGGTGATCGACGCAGACGGCTGTGTCGTAGCACCGGGCCTCATCGATGTCCATGTCCATTTCCGTGATCCGGGTCTTACATACAAAGAAGATATCCAGACAGGCTCCGCCGCGGCGAAAAAGGGCGGCTACACCACCGTTGTCACCATGGCGAACACAAAGCCGCCGGTAGACAACGTGGAGACTGTAAAATATGTCATCGAAGAGGGAAAGAAGACAGGCATCAATGTTCTTCCGGCTGCCTGCGTTTCTGTTGGAATGAAGGGACAGGAGCTCACGGATATGGACGCCTTAAAGGCAGCAGGAGCCGTTGGATTTACAGACGATGGAATCCCGCTTATGAACGAGAAACTCGTCTACGAGGCCATGAAGAAGGCGAAAGAGTTAAATGTACCGCTGAGCTTCCATGAGGAAGACCCGGCATTCATCTCCGAGAACGGGATCAACGCCGGTGCAGTCGCAAAGGAGCTTGGAATTACAGGTTCCCCGGCGCTTGCTGAGGATTCCCTCGTTGCCCGCGACTGCATGATCGCCCTGCACACAGGTGCGTCAGTCAATATCCAGCATATCAGCTCCGCTACATCCGTAAAGGCTGTGAAGCTCGCAAAAGAGCTGGGAGCAGATGTGACAGCGGAGGTTACACCGCATCACTTTACATTAGATGAGACGGCAGTGCTCGAACACGGCGCTATGGCGAAGATGAACCCGCCGCTGAGGACCGCGAAGGACCGCGAGGGGATCATTGAGGGAATCAAGGACGGCTCCATCGACATGATCGCCACAGACCATGCACCGCACAGCATGGAGGAAAAGGCAGTTCTCCCGGTATGGAAAGCGCCGAGCGGAATCATCGGTCTAGAGACCGCTCTCGGACTTGCTGTGACAGAGCTTGTGAAGAAAGGCCATCTGACCACCATGCAGCTTGTCGAGAAGATGTGCGTAAACCCGGCGAAGTTATATCACTTTGATAAAGGATACCTCGCAGAGGGCGGGGATGCCGATATCGTAATCTTCAACGAGGACGAGGAGTGGACCGTCACAGACGATGAGATCGCATCCAAGTCCCACAACACACCGTTTATCGGAAGAACGCTTTTCGGCCGCGTGAAGTATACGATCTGCGGCGGAAATATTGTATACAAGGATTAAAAGAATACAGCAGAATTTCCCGGTATCAGCCCAATAAGTTTCAGGTAGCCGGGACTGGTCCGATGGACGGGCAGTACAGATATTTTCAGTATGCGGGAGCAGATAGAACTGAAAATTGCAAGAAATAGAGAACAGGAGAAAATAAGTCATGAAAAAATACCAGGTGCTTCTTTTTGATGTAGATGGAACACTTCTGGATTTCGACAAGGCGGAGAGGATCGGCATCGAGCGGGTGCTTACCCACTTCGGCGTGCCGGCCACCGAGGAGAATATACAGAAATACCACCATCTGAATAAAAGCTACTGGCAGAAGTTAGAGCGCGGGGAGATCACGAGAGAGCAGGTTTTAAGCCTGAGATTCGAAGATTTCTTCAGTGACTTCGGAATTAAGGTAAATGGCGCTGAGGTCGACGGTCTGTATCGTCAGACATTAAATGAGAGCGCGTTTCTTTTAGACGGAGTTTTGGACCTTCTTGGCGGCTTAAAGGACCGTTATGAGCTCCATATCGTCACAAACGGCGTCGCGGAGACCCAGTATAAACGCCTTGCGGCAGCAGGCCTGGACAAGTTGTTTAAGGGAATCTACGTCTCCGAGGAATCCGGTTTCCAGAAACCGCAGCAGGAATACTTTGATTACTGCTTTAAAAAGATGGGAAGAAACGATGTGGAGAACATGCTGATCATCGGTGACTCCCTTACCTCCGATATCCGTGGCGGAAACAACGCGGGAATCGACACGCTTTGGTACAATCCGCACCACCAGGAGAATACAGCCGGGGTGCATGTGGATTATGAGGCGGATACGCTGGAGAAGATCGGTGAGATGTTAAGCTGATTGCAGAACGGTAGCAGTGGTTGAACTTCCACAGCAAATTTATGTAAATTAAAAGCACCTGGAATGAGAAAAAATCCATGGGAAATCGTTTTGAAAGGTAGATTTAATGCTGAAACCGCTCGAAATTGCAAAAACGGCATAGCATTGATGAGAAATATTGTCAGACATCTTGACAAATACGAAGATTTTTCTTATAATTAAGCTTTCCCGGAAGGCATTGTCCGCCGCATATGAATCCGGTGAAAGGACAGAAAGAGCGGCGGCGAATATATAGAAATGAGGGGTGTATTTCATGAACAAGAACACGACAGATATCACATTATCAGCTTATTTTAACGACATCGTAATCGGATACTACGAGGACGAGGATCTGGTAAAACAGTTTGGAAGACAGCTTGGATTCGACGTGGATATGGACACCTTTATGGCGGTATCATTCCAGTATCCGTCTGATATGAATGTAAAACCGGAAGACCGTGAGAAGCTCACAGACGCTGCAAACGCGATCATCGCTCTCTCCGATATCAACAAGAAGATCGGCGGAAAGCAGATCATCACCTGCGACAGCGGTGACTGTGTGATCCTGATCATGAAGGATAAATCCGCAATGCGCGACCTGATCCCGCAGATCAAAGAGACAGCTCTTCAGGAAGTTGAGAAGATCAGCTCCGACAGAAAGATCCGTGTCGGCATCGGTACCATCGAGAACGGAATCAAGGGCATCAAGCATACATACAGCAATGCCCAGGATGCAGTAAAAGCCGGCGAGATCTTCAAGAAAGACCGTGTGATTCTTGAGTACATGGGCATGGAGATCTACAGCAGCATCAACCAGATGGTTGTCAACTTCGGTGACCGCCTTACCAGAACCGTTTTAAAACAGCTCGGTGAGACTGAGAAGCGCGTTCTCGCAAAATACTACAAATGCAAAGAGGACATCGCTGAGACTGCAAGACAGCTCGGAATGTCTGAGGATGATGTAAAGACAAGCTTAAATATGGTCCGCATCAACACCGGACTTGACGTAAACGATACCGAGGACAACTTCAAGCTTCATTTCATTATGATCGCGAAGAAAGTCCTTGAGAACGATGAAAAAATTAAAAGGAATCGTTAATATAACTGTTCAGCAGGTCTGCGCACTTGCTGCGCTGACCGTAAAAAACTTGGGCTTGAAGGCAAAAATCCCATCGGCGGAGCCGATCTGGAATGGATTTTTGCGAGTAACTGTGAAGGTACTGAACAGTTACTCATTAATTAAATATGAACCGCATCTGCCCAGATGCGGATATCTGCAACAGCCCTGCACATATAATGTGCTGGGCTGTGAGCCGCTATATACGGCAAAAATCCAGGCAAGATAAAATTACCCGGAGAAAAGAGGATGCATATGAAGACAATGCTGGAGCGCGGAGCCGGAATTCTGATGCCGGTGTCAAGTCTGCCGTCACCATACGGAATCGGTACATTTGGCAGTGCGGCCTATGATTTCGTGGACTTCTTAAAGAAAGCAAGACAGAAATACTGGCAGGTTCTGCCGGTTGGACCGACAAGCTACGGGGACAGCCCGTACCAGTCATTTTCCGCTTTTGCGGGAAATCCGTACTTTATCGATCTGGATACCCTGGTGAAAGAGGGACTTCTTACACAGGACGAGATCAACGCCTGTTACTGGGGGGATAATCCGACCCAGGTGGCGTACGACGCGGTGTTCTGGTACCGGTTTCCACTGTTGAAAAAGGCGTACGCGAGAAGTGAGTACCGCGAGGAACAGGGCTACGAGAAGTTCTGTATGGACAGCTGGTTCTGGCTGAATGATTACGCATTTTACATGGCGTTAAAGTTCCATTTTGATAATAAAGAATGGCTGACATGGCCGGAAGATATCCGGTACCGGAAGAAAGAAGCGGTGGAGTCCTACCGCGAGGAATTGAAGGACGAGATCGACTTCTGGAAGTTTTTACAGTATAAATTCTACCAGCAGTGGGGAAAGCTCCGCGCATATGCGAATGAGCAGGGAATTTCCATCATCGGTGATATTCCGATCTACGTGGCACTTGACAGTGCGGATGTCTGGACCCATCCGGAGTTATTCCTTTTGGATGAGGAGAACCTGACCCCACTCAAGGTTGCCGGAGTTCCGCCGGACGCCTTCAGTGAGACGGGACAGCTCTGGGGCAACCCGCTTTACCGCTGGGATGTCCAGGAAAAGACGGACTTTGCATGGTGGAAAGAGCGCATGAAGGCGTCTGCCCGCCTGTATGACGTGGTCCGCATCGACCACTTTATCGGTGTGACCCAGTATTACGCGATCCCGTCGGGTTCCGAGGACGGAAAGAACGGCGAGTGGTTAAAGGGACCGGGCAAAAAGCTCACAGATGCCATCAACATGGTCATCGGCGACACGAAGATCATCGCGGAGGATCTTGGAATCTTTGTTCCGGAGGTCAAGGAGCTTCTTGAGGAGACAGGATATCCGGGAATGAAGATCATCGAGTTCGCCTTCAGTGGCGACCGCTTCAACGAGCACCTGCCGCATATGTACTCCCCGAATTCCGTCGTTTATGGCGGAACCCATGACAACGAGACCCTGGTGGGCTACTTTAAGCCGGAAGCGCGCCAGTGGTGGGAGTTACAGTATATCGCGGACTACATGGGTGTCTCCCATCAGCATGAGGTCGTAGACAGGGTCTTAAAGACCGCCTACGCGTCCGTAGCCAGCGTTGTGATCTTCCAGGCGCAGGATATCTTAAAACTCGATAACTGGGCGAGAATGAACACACCGGGCACGGTGGGGAATAACTGGAGATGGAGAATGAAACCGGGCGAGCTGACGCAGGATCATATCAACCATCTTTCATGGCTGGTCGATACATTCGGACGGTTTTAGATCGAAAAAAAAGTTAAAATCACGGCAGAATTACCGAACGGAAAAGACGATTTTTGTCGAGAAAAACAGATGTTTGCGGTACGCGGTACAGTGCCGGGAAATAAGGAAAAACGGGCGGTTCGTAAGGATAAAACAGACCGCCCGTTTCTTGGAAATTCGATTGACACAAGACCAGAAGTGTGATATTGTTAAGTTAATTCCGATGCACTATTGAACTCACATGTTTTTGTAAGTCATTTGCGCGATACGATGAATTACAAAAGCATGTGAGTTTTTTGAAATAAAGACCAACAGCGATGTGTGGGGATTTCCAATAGTCTTAGTACGGAAAAATTCAATTTTTTATGGAGGTACCAAAATGAACAACGGTACAGTTAAGTGGTTCAATTCTGAGAAAGGCTACGGATTCATCTCCAACGATAACGGCGGCGACGACGTATTCGTACACTTTTCCGCAATCGTAGGCGACGGCTTCAAGACTCTTGAAGAGGGCCAGAAGGTTACTTTCGACACAGAGCAGGATCCGAAGAATAGCAAGAAGCTTCGCGCTGTTAACGTAGTTAAACTCTAATTCGAATAAACAAGAATTAAAAGAACTGCCGTTCCGAGTTGCACTTGGGGCGGCAGTTTTTTTGTCTCGCAGGATTTTTCCTTGAAAAATGGGCTTTTTTCACGAAAAGCCTTGCAAAAACCTGTGTTCTTTAATAGAATAAGAAGGACTTTGATAACTGACCGGCAGGCTGGAGACATTTGCGGAAGGTTATCGTTTTAAGTTCTGCCAGGGTTTAGATCCGAGGCAGGCTGCTTGTGCCCGGCGCGGGGGATGCGCTAAGGCGCATTTTACAGGTACCCCTTGTCAGTTAAAAGGAGATTTAGAAAATGATTAGTGCAAATAATGTGACACTCCGTGTCGGTAAAAAAGCTTTATTTGAAGACGTAAACATTAAATTTACAGAAGGAAACTGTTATGGTCTTATCGGTGCCAACGGTGCCGGAAAGTCCACATTTTTAAAGATCTTATCCGGTCAGCTCGAGCCGACAAACGGTGAAGTTGCGATCACTCCGGGTCAGCGCCTTTCCTTCTTACAGCAGGACCACTTTAAATACGACGAGTACACAGTTCTCGACACGGTTATCATGGGAAATAAGCGCCTTTATGATATCATGAAGGAAAAAGACGCAATCTACATGAAGGAAGAGTTCACAGACGAGGATGGAATCAAGGCTGCAGAGCTTGAGGGTGAATTCGCGACCATGAACGGATGGGAAGCGGAGTCCGACGCTGAGAACCTGTTAAACGGTCTTGGTATTGAGACAGACCTCCACTATAAAACAATGAAAGACCTTCTCGGACCACAGAAGGTAAAAGTTCTCCTCGCGCAGGCATTATTCGGAAATCCGGATATCCTGCTCCTCGACGAGCCGACGAACCATCTGGATCTCGACGCGATCGCATGGCTTGAGGAATTCCTGATCAACTTTGAGAATACTGTTATCGTGGTATCCCATGACCGTTATTTCTTAAACAAAGTCTGCACACAGATCGCTGATATCGACTATGGAAAGATCCAGCTCTATGCCGGAAACTATGATTTCTGGTTCGAGTCCAGCCAGTTGATGATCAAGCAGATGAAGGAAGCAAACAGAAAGAAAGAGGAGAAGATCAAAGAGTTACAGGAGTTCATCCAGAGATTCTCCGCCAACGCTTCCAAGTCCAAGCAGGCAACCTCCAGAAAACGTGCGTTAGAGAAGATCGAGCTCGACGAGATCCGTCCGTCCAGCAGAAAATACCCGTATATCGACTTCCGCCCGGCCCGTGAGATCGGAAACGAAGTCCTCTCCGTTGAGGGACTCACAAAGACCATCGACGGCGTAAAAGTTCTCGATAATATTTCCTTTACGCTCGGAAGAGAAGACAAGGTTGCCCTTGTAGGACCGAATGAGCTTGCGAAGACCACGCTCTTTAAGATCCTCTCTGGTGAGATGGAGCCGGATTCCGGAAGCTACAAATGGGGTCTCACAACGACTCAGGCGTACTTCCCGAAGGACAACAGCGCAGAGTTCAACAATGATGATACGATTGTAGACTGGCTGACCCAGTACTCCCCGGAAAAGGATGTCACATATGTCCGTGGATTCCTTGGAAGAATGCTGTTTGCCGGTGAAGACGGTGTGAAGAAGGTAAAGGTTCTCTCCGGTGGTGAGAAAGTGCGCTGCATGCTCTCCAAGATGATGATCTCCGGCGCGAACGTGCTGATGTTCGATGAGCCGACTGACCATCTGGACATGGAGTCCATCACAGCCCTGAACAACGGAATGAAGAAGTTCCCGGGCGTGATCATCTTCTCCTCCCGTGACCATCAGGTCGTAGAGACGACCGCAAACCGTATCATGGAGATCATCAACGGCCAGCTGATCGATAAGATCACAACCTACGACGAGTACCTTGAGAGCGATGAGATGGCAAGAAAGAGATTCACATATACGATCACTGAGAGTGAAGAGAATGATGACTGATTCTGCTGCCTGAATTTTAAGGTAAAAGACGGTAGCGAAAGCCGCTTATAGAGATAAATAAAACAGAGCATATATTCAACCATATCCTATGTAAAACATTGGTATGCGAAGATATATGCTCTGTTATTTCGTATTTACACGAAATAATAGCCGACCTAAGCAGCAACATTCGGCGCATGGCAGCCGCTGAGGAATCCGAACAGAATGGTAGAATCTGTCTCTGGTTGAGTTTTATGAGCTCTGGAGTGTTAGTCCTGGTGGGACCAGCTAGTCTGCCCCGGCATTCGCCAGAATCTTCTTCATCGAAGTTCCATACACGATCACTGAAGCAAGCGGTCCAAGAATGTCGGACACCGGTTCCGCGTAGAACGCCGCCTCAGCCTCGAACATCGCGGGAAGCAGGAACAGGGATACGAAGTATGCGCCTTTTCGGAAGAAGGAAAGCGGCAGGGCAACCTGTACCTGACCAAGGCCGGTGAAACCGTCGACGATCTCGTACTGGAACGCCAGCGGGATGATCGCCAGAGTGAAGATCCGGATCGCCCGGAGAGCTTCTGCGGCAACCGTCGGATCCGATGTAAAAAGGCGGACAAACAGGTTGCCGCCAGTGCGGGCGAGGATAAAGAGCAAAGTGGTGTACGCTGCCGCCAGGATAAAGATATACTTCTGGGCACCTTTCACGCGGTCGGTCTTTCCGGCTCCGAAATTGTAGGCAAGAACAGCCTGGGTTCCGCTGGTGATACCGCCGAGAGGCATGGTGACTACGAGCATGAAGCTCTGGGCAATGGTCGCGCAGGTGATCAGAAGGTCTCCGCGCTCCGCACCGCCGTATTTTTGCAGGATCGCGTTCATGGTGATAATCATGACGTTATCCATGGCGATGATGATAAATGGGGTAAAGCCGATGGTGAGCACTCTGCGGATCAGCCGCCAGCTGTAACCGCCGAAGGTGATGCGCACCGGCATATTTTTTCCGAACAGTGTCTTTAGGACGAAAGCGCAGCTCGCCATCTGGGAGATGACGGTTGCGGCGGCGGCACCGGAGACGCCCATATGGAATCCGAAGATAAACACAGGATCCAGAGCAATATTCAGCACCGCGCCGATGATAACGGAGTACATGCCGGTCTTTGCGAATCCCTGACAGATGATAAACTGGTTCATGCCTGTGGACATCAGGGCGAACACGGTTCCTGTCAGGTAGACTGAAAAATAGGCGTTCGCGTAGGGCAGTGTGATATCGCTGGCACCGAAATACCGCAGCATCGGAATTCGAATCGGGTAGATGCAGGCCACCATGAGGATGGAACATACTGCCAGCATGAGGAAACAGTTGGCAAGGATCCGCTCGGCGGCCTTTTTATCGCTTTGTCCCATCTTCATGCTCATAAGCGGGGCACCGCCGATTCCTACGAGAAAAGCGACGGAGCCGACCATAGTGACTACCGGACCGCAGACACCGGCCCCCGCCAGTGCCATATCGCCGGAGCCGGGGATATTTCCGATATACATGCGGTCTACGATACTGTAAAGGACGCTGACAAACTGTGCCAGCATACTGGGAATTGCGATCCGGACGACGAGCTTTTTTATGTCGTCACGGCCGAGATCATTTTCTGCAGCCATAATAAAACTCTCCTTATGCCCGGTATATACAAACGAATGCACCGCGTCGGTGATGTATGCGGACACTGCTGTGTACGGATAACGGGTAAATGCTAAAGTCCCCACTTTGATGGTGAGGGGACAAGTATATAGAGTATAGCATGTTTTCTCGGACGGGTAAATGGCGTACAGGAAGATTATAGGCGAAAAGAAAAGAAAATGTAAACCGAATGATAAATATGGGTTGACAAACAAGTGGAATCTGCGTATGATAGGAAAAGAATCGATCAGAACAATTCCATTTTATGATATGCGTACCGGAATGCAGAATTTGAGAATGATGGAATTCAAGATCCGGCGGCAGAAATGATGGATGTTGGGAGGAAAACAAAGATGGAAAAGACAACAGCAAAACATATGTCCACCGCACAGATGACGGTGACAGCACTTATGACAGCGATCACCTGTATCCTGGCACCGATGGCGCTTCCGATTCCGATCAGCCCGGTACCGATCAGCCTGACAAACCTTGTCATCTTCTTTATGGCGTATATTCTCGGAATGAAGCTTTCCGTAGCGAGCTATGTATTATACCTGCTCTTAGGAACAGTAGGACTTCCGGTATTCTCCGGATTTACCGGCGGTGTCGGCAAGCTTCTCGGACCGACCGGCGGCTACCTGATCGGATTTATCTTTCTGGCAGCGATCGCAGGTTTCTTCGTTGAGAAGTTCCCGGCAAAGATCTACATGCATGTAGTCGGAATGATCATCGGAATGGTGATCTGCTATATCTTCGGAACCGCATGGCTTGCGGGACAGCTCGGAATGAGCTTCGTGGCAGCTCTCGGCGTCGGTGTTATCCCGTATCTTCCGGGTGACACAGCGAAGATCATCATTGCGATCATTGCGGGGCCGCAGATCCGCAAGACGGTTTCCAGATTTATGTAAGCTGGAACATATAGAATAAGGTATTTCATAAAAATTCATACATCCTAAATAAAGATTCACAGCGAAGATCATAGAAAATGATCTGCTGTGAATTTTTATTTATGTTGAGAAACGTACAACGCCGGCTTCTTATAGTTGATATAAGCATAGTATGCTGGCATTTATTAGCGTATGAACAAATTATTTATAAGCAGCACAAATATATATTCCGACCGACAGAACAAAATCCTAAAACTGTCGAAAAAACATAGAAAAATCTTGACATTTGCCCCTAAAACTCGTTATGATATTGTCTGCACTATACTGATAGGTTAGTTGTCTGGAACCCGTAGAAAAGTCTGCATCCGCAGACCTTTTTTGTTTAACCAGGAAAGCTCAAAGAGACTTCCTATTGAGCAAAAAGGCGGAGAGATTTTGACCGGACTGCCGTGAAGGGCTCTGCATCCAGCCCGCATAGGTATAGTGGAGGAGGAAACACCATGAAATCAGTTCATGAAGCATTAGATCAGATCCTTCCGGAGATCATCGCAATGAGCGAGGACATTTACTGTCATCCAGAGCTTGGATTTAAGGAGTTCAGAACAAGAAAAAAGGCGATCGAGGCACTCGACAAGGCCGGGATCCCGCATGAGGATGTCGCGTACACGGGAATCCGGGCAGTCTTAGATTCCGGAAAGCCGGGGCCGAATATCGGCCTGATCACGGAATTCGACGCGGTTCCGACCTTCGGACATCCGTACGCCAGTGAGGACAGCTGCGCAGCCCATACCTGCGGCCACTACGGTCAGCTGGGCGTTATGATGAGCTTATTCTTAGCAATTAAAGATTCCGGTATGTTAAAGGATCTCTGCGGAAAGGTCACACTTCTCGTGACACCGGCGGAGGAGTTCTGCGACATGGATTACCGCAAGGAACTTATTAAGGAAGGAAAGATCTCCCACCCGTCAGGAAAGCAGGAGATGATCGCAACAGGCATCTTTGATGATGTGGACATCATGTTATCCTGCCATGCTATGGGAATCGATATGACGAAATATCATGCGGAGATCGGTTCCAGCTTAAACGGCTTTATCATGAAGCGTGCGATCTTCACTGGTAAAGCGTCCCACGCAGGAGCAAACCCGGAAGGCGGTGTGAACGCGCTCAACGCGGTAAACCTTGCCATGACAGGAATCAATTTCCTGAGAGAGACCTTCCGCGCAGATGATGCGATCCGCGTTCATTTCTATGTGCCGGAAGGTGGTCAGTCCGTCAATACGGTTCCGGGAAGAACACAGCTTGAGATGTATGTCCGGGCGAAGACGGTTCCGGCGATCTTTGAGACAAACGCAAAAGTGACCCGCGCGATCCGTGCCGGCGCTCTTGCCATCAACTGCGATCTTGAGATCCAGGATACACCGGGATATTTCCCGCTCCATCAGGACGAGAACCTGACAGAGCTTGTGAAGAAACACATTTTAGATTATATCGATGAGAGCATGATCGCCCAGGGAACCCACGGCTTCGCTTCCGGAGATATGGGAGACTTATCCCTTATGTGGCCGATCGTTGAGATCGGTGTTGCCGGATTTGAGGGCAGCATCCACGGAAAAGATTTTAAGACGGCGGATCCGGAGCAGGCATACTGTGTCCCGGCTCATTATTTTGCAGATACCGTGGAAGATCTCTTATCCGACGGCGGTGCGTCCGCGTGGAAGATTAAAGAGGCGTTCAAGCCGGTGATGAACAAGAAAAATTATCTGGAAACTCTGGATAGTTTGAATAAATCAACTTTTTACGAAAAGGAGAACAACTAATTATGAAAAAGAAATTCTTATGCAGCACACTTGCAATGGCGATGGCAGCTTCCATGCTGTTCGGATGCGCAAGCGAGAGCAAGACCGAGACAACCGCAGCAGCAGGCGAGACAACCGTAGCAGCAGCTGAGACAACTGCAGAGGCAGCAAAGGCTGAGACAAATGGCGAGAAGTTAAAAGTAACACTTCTTGTTACCGGTTCCTTTGGCGATAAGGCATTCAACGACTCCGCACAGGCTGGTATGGAAAAGCTTGAGGCTGAGCTTGGCGACAAGGTTGAAGTAAACATGGTCGAGATGGGCAGCGACAAGACAAAGTTCGAAGGTTCCATGTTAGACGCTTGTGAGTCCGATGCAGACCTTATCATCACAGGTCTCTGGGACATGAAGGAGATCACAGAGAAGGTTGCTCAGGAGTTCCCGGAGAAGAAGTTTATCATCTTCGATACAGATGTTGACTACACGATCGGTGACTTAAGCAACGTATACTCCATGAGCTATAAGCAGAACGAGGGCGCATTCCTTGCAGGCGTTCTTGCAGCAAGTGCGACAAAATCTGATATGGAATACGCAAACGAGGATAACGTCATCGGTTTCGTAGGCGCAAAGGACACAGCAGCCGTTATCAATGACTCTGCAGTAGGCTTCATTGAGGGCGCTCAGTTCGTAGATCCGGATGTGAAGGTACTTGTTTCCTATGTTGGTTCCTATGTTGACTCCGCAACAGCAAAAGAGCTTGCGATCACTCAGTACTCCAACGGCGCTGATGTTGTATTCGTAGCAGCAGGTCCGGCTTCCGTAGGTGTTATCGAGGCAGCCGCAGAAAGCAAGAAGTACTGCATCGGCGTTGACTCTGACCAGGCACTTGCTTATGAGGGCAAGGACGAGGCAAACTTCATCATCTCTTCCGCAATCAAGGGCGTTGGCGACAGCATCTACAATGCGGTAGAGAAGGCAGTTGACGGAACACTTCCGTACGGTGAGTACCAGATCCTCGGCATTGAGGACGGCGTTGTAGGCCTTGCTGACAACGATATTTACCAGTCTGTTGTATCCGACGATGCGAAGAAGGCAGTTGAGGATGCAAAAGAGAAGCTGCTCGCAGGCGAGGTTACCGTTGATTCCGCTTATGGTATGGATGAGGCAACTCTGAAGGGAATCATCAACGGAGCTCAGTAAACCCCATCTCCAGTTGAGACATGCACCGGATCGGGCGTAGAAAGGTGTTGCAAGCTTGCTTGCATAAGCCTTTTTACGTTCGATCTGGTATATGGGCAACGCCCATAGCTTCTTGTTTTCATGTCAATGAAAACAAGAAGAGGCATGTCGGGGTAGCGAGTATATGTCTCCTGTATTCACGCGGAGAAAACCGTGATATGATGTTTTTGCCCGGTTCCCGGAACATCTGGGGCCGGGCAGGACGCCGTATCGCAGCTTCGCGAATCGCAGGAGATTTTTACATTTACGCGGGCGCAGTCCAATGTCCGCATTTGCAATATATTTGCGACTCAGGCAGTTATGAACAAAAACCAGTTTTACAGGCAGACAAAGATGCCTTACTTGGAGGAAACAATGGAGCAGGAGATCATTTTAGAGGCCCGGAACATCACAAAAGTCTATCCGGGCGGCGTTGTGGCAAACCATAATGTCAATCTGCAGATCAAAAAGGGTGAGATCCATGCCCTCGTCGGCGAAAACGGCGCGGGAAAATCCACTTTGATGAAGATGCTGTTTGGCATGCTGGCACCGACGGAAGGCCAGATCTTCGTGGATGGAAAAGAAGTACACTTCTCATCATCCAGCGATGCGATCGCGGCCGGACTCGGCATGGTACACCAGCATTTTATGCAGGTTCCGTCCATGACTGTTGCGGAGAACCTGATTCTCGGCGCGGAGACAGGAACTGTATTTAAAGTAGACCGGAAAGAGGCGGTGAGGATCACCACGGAGCTTTCCGACAAATACAATCTGAAGGTAGAGGCGAAGGAAAAAGTCGAGGACATTTCTCTTGCCATGCGTCAGAAGCTTGAGATCTTAAAGGCACTTTACCGGGGTGCCCATATTCTGATCCTGGACGAGCCGACAGCCGTGCTGACACCACAGGAAACAGAAGAATTATTTGAACAGTTAAAACTGTTAAGAGAAAACGGCCACACGATCATCTTTATCTCCCACAAATTAAACGAAGTCAAGGCACTCTGCAACCGCATGACGATCCTCCGGGACGGAAAGACCATGGGAACATACGAGATCTCCGATCTTGATGAACAGGAGATCTCCCGCCTGATGGTTGGCCGCGATGTCAGCCTGGATATTGAAAAGGAAGAGATGGAGCCAGGAAAGACCGTATTCTCCGTGAAAGATATGGTCTACGTGGACCAGTTCGGAAAGACGAGACTGGACCATGTTTCCTTCTCTATCAAAGAAGGACAGATCTTAGGAATCGCCGGAATCGACGGAAACGGCCAGTCAGAGCTCGTGGAAGCCATTGTCGGAACCTTAAAACAGCAGCAGGGAACCATCACCATGAACGGAAAGGACATCTCCAATGCCCCGGTGCTCGCGCGCCAGGAAGCGGGAATCTCCCATGTTTCCGAGGACCGTATGAAATTCGGCACGGCTCCGAAGCTTTCCCTGGAGGACAACGCGATCTCCAAGGTCTACTATACCGATCAATTAAAGACCCACGGACTCCTGGACAGTAAAAAAATCAGCGAGTTTACGAACCGGATCTTAAAAGAGTTCCTTGTAAAATTCGATAACTCCAAGCAGTCCATCGCGGAGCTCTCCGGCGGTAACGTCCAGAAGGTCGTTGTGGGACGTGAGTTCGATTATGAACCGGATCTTCTGATCATGAACCAGCCGACCAGAGGTATCGATGTCGGCGCCATTGAGTTTATCAGAAAGAAGATCGTGGACATGAGAAGCAGAAAGAAAGCGATCCTGCTTGTATCTGCGGATCTGAGCGAGATCCTTTCCCTGAGTGATACGATCCTCGTCATGCATGAGGGCCGCATCGTTGGACATATCTCCGATGTGAAGAAGACGTCGGAGAACGAGCTCGGTCTCTACATGCTGGGCGTAAAAGAAGACTCAAAAGAGCAGATCGGAGGTGCTTACTGTGAATAAAAAATTTACCATCGTAAGACTTCTCTGCGCGTTCGGCATTGCCATCGCCTTGTCGGTGGCGGTGATCTTTGCAGTCAGCGAGGAGCCGGTGACCGCGATTTACAACCTGTTTTTAGGACCGCTGCAGTCCAAACGTCACTTTTTTGAAGTGTTTGCCAGCAGCGTGCCGTTGATCTTCACAGGACTTGCCCTGGGATTGGTGTTCAAGTCCGGCAACTTCTCCATGATCGCGGACGCATGTCTCTACACGGGCGCTGTCGTGACAGCGGCTCTTGCCATCAAGACATCCCTGCCGTTCGCAGTACACCCGATCGTGATCATGATCGCGGCTGCGGCTGTGGGCGGACTCATCGGAAGTATCCCAGCACTCTTAAAGGTGTATTTCCACACGAATGAGCTGGTAACTTCCTTAATGTTCAACTATGTGTTCTTCTACCTTGGGATCTACAACGTGACGAAGTTCCTTGCGGACCGTGAGGCGGGAACCTTTGCATCGAAGAAATACCAGGCGACAGCGTCTCTCGGAAAGCTGATCTCCGGAACGAACTTCCATGTGGGATATCTCATTGCCATCGCGGCAGTGATCCTGTTATATATTCTTGTATACAAGACAAAATTCGGATATGAGGTGCGCATCTCCGGAAGTAACCCGGAATTTGCGAAGTATTCCGGAATCCGTACCAGCCGTGTCATCATCATGACTCAGGTCATTGCTGGTGCCGTTGCAGGTCTCGGCGGCGCAGTCGAGCAGATGGGAATGTACCAGCGTTTCAACTGGCAGGATTCTCCGTCCTATGCATGGGACGGTGTTATCATCGCGATCCTGTCCGGCAACAACCCGAAGATGGTGCCGTTTGCGGCATTCTTCCTGGCATACATCCGTGTCGGCGCGGACCTGATGTCCAGACGTTCCGATGTCCAGAACGAGCTGGTGTCCATCATCCAGGCGGTTCTAATCCTGTTTGTGACGGCCGAGCGGTTCATGGCAGGCTGGAAACAGCGCGAGGAAGCGAAAAAAGCACTGAAAGGGGAGGCGTAACAGATGGGAATCTTACAGGAAATTTTAAAAACATTGAGTCTCCCGGAGTTTTATTTCGCAATGTTTCGAAGCGCGACACCAGTGCTTTTAACGACACTGGGGGCTATGATCTCCTCGAGATCCGGAACCAGCAATATCGCCCTTGAGGGAACCATGCTGATCTCCGCCTTTGTGGGCGTTGTTGTCAGTGCGTTCTCCCAGAGCGCCTGGATCGGATTTTTGGGTGCAGTGCTTGCGGGCTTTATCGTCAGCAACATCCTCGCCTACTTTATCCTGAAATTAAACTCCAACGCGGTCATCTCCGGTATCGCGTTAAACACCTTCGCCTCCGGCGGAACGATCTTTGTCCTGTATCTGATCACAGGCGAAAAGGGTGCGTCCACATCCCTGCCGTCCTTAAAGCTCCCGAGTGTGACGATCCCGGTGGTCAAGGATATTCCGGTGATCGGCGCGGTGCTCTCCGGACATCATGTCCTGACATATGCGGCGCTGATCCTGGTGGCAGTTGTCTGGTACATGTTCAAGTATACGAGACTCGGCATGCATATCCGTGCGGTCGGTGAGTCCCCGGATGCGGCGGAATCCGTCGGAATTCCGGTGAAGAAGATCAAGTACATCGCTCTCTGCCTGAGCGGAATGCTGACCGGCATGGCAGGCGCGTTCCTGTCCATGGGATATGTGGGACTGTTCTCCTCAGGAATGACAGCGGGTCGTGGTTATATCGCCCTGGCGACACAGGCAATCGCGGCAGGAAACGCCGTGATCGGCATGCTGGCATCCCTGTTATTCGGATTCTGCCAGAGTCTTGCGAACTATCTCCAGAACTCTTCGATCCCGCTGCAGTTTATCCAGATGATGCCGTATCTGATCATCATTATCGCGTATACGGTTTACTGCGCGATGGTGGAGCATAATAAGAAGAAAAAGCAGATGAAGGCGGCAGCCGGGAAATAAGTCTGTTAATTAAGAAAAACAGCGGCAGAACGCGGTCGGAAAAAAATTAAAAGCAGCTCCTGACATAGGGGCTGCTTTGTAGCAATTTAGAAGGTTTGTGCAGCGATTGTGCTGGCTGTATGAAAATACAGTACAGAAGATACTGAATAGTTAGAAGGGAGAATATTGTCAGATATGAGCCATGTAGTAGAACTTCATTTACACCTGGACGGATCTCTCCGCCCGGAGACGGTATGGGAACTCGCGAAGGAGCAGGGCGTAGAGCTTCCGGCGAAGAGTGCGGAGGAAGTAAAATATAAGATGGAAGTCCCGGAGGACTGCAAGACGCTTGAGGAGTACTTAGAGCGCTTCGACCTCCCACTTCTCGTCTTACAGAGAGCGGATGCCATCGAGCGTGTGACCTTCGAGCTTGTGGAAGACCTCGCAAACGAGGGTGTGGACTACGCAGAGATCCGCTTTGCACCGCAGCTCTCCGTAAACGGCGGCCTGACTCAGGACGAGGTGGTCGAGGCGGCGATCCGCGGCGCGGAGCACGGAATGAAAGCTTACCCACAGATCCGAGTGGGGCTGATCCTCTGCTGTATGCGCGGCGCGGACAATGAGGCATTAAATATGCAGACTGTGGAGACTGCAAAGAAATACATTGGCGATGCGGTGTGTGCGGTTGATATCGCAGGAGCGGAAGGCCTGTTCCCGACTGAGAATTTTGCCCCGGTATTCGCGAAAGTCCGCGAGTACGGACTCCCGATGACGATCCACGCCGGTGAGGCGGCAGGTCCGGACAGCATGAAGACAGCGCTTTCCTTTGGAACAAAGCGGATCGGACACGGCGTTGCAGCCATCGATGATCCGGAACTGATCCAGAGACTCATCGACGAGAACGTGACTCTCGAGGTATGCGTCACCAGCAATTACCACACAAAAGTAGTTCCGGCGATCAACATGCATCCGATCCACAAGCTTCTCGAGAAAGGCGTCCATGTGACGGTAAACTCCGACAACCGGACATGTTCCAGAACGACACTTCAGAAAGAGAAGGAAGTGCTGAAGGAGGAACTTGGTTTCACAGATGAGGAGATCGAGAAGATGCAGGAATACGCGTGGGAAGCCCGCTTTTTAAAATAATAGGATAGCAGGGCGAAAAGCATAAAGCAATACGGTATCAAAGAATCATAAGATGGAAATGTGTGAATGCAAGGGGGCAGAGTACTGCCTCCTTTTTCCATACCGCGGAATGACAAAAACTGCGTTTCCGCTGACCGGAACCCGTTTCCGTGAAATTATACGAAAAAAAATAGGGGAATTGTAGCATATGCCAAAACTCCGGATCAGCATAGCAAAAGCTTTGCATTGAAGATTAGATAATGCTAAAATGAAATTGTAATATTTCGATAAACGGAACAGTATTCCGCCACACGGAATAGCATAGAAACGATAACTCATAGACATAAGACAGCCATGGATTATATGGCAATGTATATTACAGAAATTGGAGGAGACTATGCAATTGATCGACCGGGCATTGAATGCCCTGGAAATACTGAGCCAAAATATGAATGGGATGTCGGTAACGGATCTGGCAGAGCAGCTTGGGATTCCGGCAAGCTCTACTCACAGGATCCTTTCAAGCTTAAAGGGAAATCATTTTGTCGTTCAGGACGAACATACGAAAAAATATCGTCTTGGATATAAGATCTGCGCAATCGCTACCGGGGTTGTAAAGGGAAGTGCGCTGACGCAGGCGGCACAGATGCCTATGCGCAGACTGGCGGAAAAGATTGACCGGAATGTGGTTCTCTGCATCATGGAGCACGGAGCTGTGATGAATGTGGCATGCAGCGAACGTGGCGATTCCAATATGTATATGGTTAAGATCGGACATGAGATCCCGTTCTATTCCACATCGGCCGGTCGTGTTTTTATGGCTTACATGAACCGGAGCGAGGCATTGGATATTCTTGATCGTGAGAAACGCACGAAAACGACGCCGAATACGAAAACGGATCTGAAGGAGCTATATGAAGAGCTGGACCGCATTCACAATCAGGGATATGCGGTCATTGACGAGGAATTACAGATGGGCATCCTCGGCGCAGCGTGCCCGGTATTTGACAGAAACGGAGAGCTGGCGGCTGCGATCGCGTTTACGTCCATGAAGGATGGAGATACGGAAAAAATGTTGCAGAGGATCTGTCAGCTTAAGGAATGTGCGAAGGAAATTTCCGAGGCGATCCGATAGAAAAAAGGAGATTTGTTATGAGCGAGTATAGTGTAGAGTTAAAGGGCTTAAATAAGGTGTACAGCAACCTCTTAAAAGAGGATACGATCGCACTGAAGGATATCAACCTCCAGATCCATCCGGGGGAGTTTATTTCCATCATCGGCCCGTCCGGCTGTGGAAAATCGACACTTTTGCGGATCATTGGAAACCTTGATAAACCGACCTCCGGTACGATCGAGTACCGCGATGGGGCAGACCAGCAGATGGGATTCGTATTTCAGGATTCCGTTCTTCTCCCGTGGAAGAATGTGAGACAGAATGCAGAATTTCCGCTGGTGATCCAGAAAAAGCAGACGAAAGAGAATGAAGAGAAGCTTGACGAGCTCCTGGAGCTTGCAGGACTTTCAGAGTTTAAGACCGCACTTCCGAGAGAGCTTTCCGGCGGTATGAAACAGCGTGTGTCCATCGTCCGGGCGCTTTCCTATGATGCCCCGTTACTTCTGATGGATGAGCCCTTCGGAGCTTTGGATGCCCTGACCCGCGACCACTTAAATGAGGAGCTTTTAAAGATCTGGCAGAAGACAAAAAAGACGGTTATCTTCGTTACCCACAGCATCGAGGAAGCAACCTTCCTTTCAGACCGCGTTCTCGTCATGTCAGCGAGACCGGGAAGAGTCAAGGAGATGGTGGAGATCGATCTGCCGCGTCCGAGAGGAGAGGCAACAAGAAATGATCCGAAGTTCACGGAATACAATAAGTATCTGAGGGGGATCATCGGATGAAAAAGAACGGAAAACTTCAGGGAATCCTGAGAACCATCGGAGAATATGCACTTTCTATCGGCGTGTTTATCGCAATCTGGTGGATCTATGTAGCGGTAAAGCATGTTCCGGCCTACATCCTGCCGTCACCGCCGAAGGTCTGGAGCAGCCTTGTCAAAATGTTTGTAAAAGGAACCGTATATGCACATCTCTGGACAACGACTTATGAGGTCATTCTCGGATTTGTGATCGGGGCATTTCTGGGTGTTGTTCTCGGATATGTGTTTATCAAGATCGATGCGTTGAAGACCATGCTGATGCCGTACCTGATCTTCCTTCAGACGGCACCGAAGATTGCGCTGGTCCCGTTATTTGTCGTATGGTTCGGAATCGGACTCGTATCAAAGGTCGTTCTGATCATATCCATGGTTCTGTTTCCGGTCCTGTCGGGAATGATGCTGGGTCTGGAATCAATTCCGCCGGACGTCAGAAACCTGATGAAGATCTTAAAAGCGTCGAAATGGCAGGTGTTTTCACAGGTTGAAATGCAGTATTCATTACCGGCGCTGTTTGCAAGTCTGAAGGTCGGTATTGTTCAGGCAGTTATCGGTGCGATCGTCGCGGAGTGGATGTCCGGAAAACAAGGTCTCGGATATATCCTGACCTATGCGTCATCGACCTATGACACACCGATGCTGCTGGCGGGCATCATCGTCACGATCATTCTGGGAATCGCAACGTACCAGGTGATCAGTGTGCTGGAGGATAAGTTCCTGTACTGGCACGAATCGAAAAATTAGTGCTCAGCCCGCCGCCTCTGATAAAAGCGCGGTGTGCTGAATGAGAGAAAGAAAGATTTTGGGAGGAAATGAGTGTGAATTTTACATCGGCTTCATCACCGACGATGAATGGAAAAATGCCGCATATCCAGTGTACGGCTGAGGAGATCGGAGAGATCGTACTGCTTCCGGGTGATCCGGGACGCGTTGCCATGTTTGAGGATCTTTTAGAGGATTATAAGATCGTCAGCGATTACCGGGAATATGTAGTTGGAACCGGATATTACAACGGAATCAAGGTTACGGTGTGCTCGACAGGAATCGGCGGTCCGTCAACGGAGATCGCTGTGCTCCAGCTGATCGCCCTCGGTGCGAAAGCACTGATCCGCATCGGCGGGACCGGCGTGCTGAAGGAAGACGTACCGTGCGGTGCGATGGTCTTAAATACAGGTGCTGTCCGGAAAGGCGGTGCTTCCTGCTTCTACGCTCCGTCCGAATATCCGGCATTAGCCTCATTTGAAGTGCTGGACTGCTTAAAGCGGGCATGTGAGGAGAGAAAGAACGAGTATTCCATGGGAATCTGTATGTCGGTTGGTTCCTTCTACCACGGACAGGGACGCCAGATGCCGTTTGAGACAGGATATGATGAAAATGCTGTTCTGGAACAGTATGAAAAATGGAACATTCTGAACATGGAGATGGAGGCGGAGACGATCTTTACGCTGGCATCGTTAAACAATGTTCTTTCCGGAAGCATCTGTGCAGTACACTGCAATCGGATCACGGATCAGTGGCTGGTGGATTTTGAACCGGCCCAGAAGGAGATGTGTAGAACGGCTCTTGCCGCAGGAGAAAAGCTTTATAAGGAATATCTGCACAGAAAGTAACGGATTGTAAGATCTGCGCGCCCGCCGCGCTGACCGCAATCAAATAGAAAGATAATGACCCGGCCGAAAACGGCGAGGGAAGTTATAGATGCCGGAAATGCAGTTCCGGTAAGACAAAGAACCAATGTATTTATAAAAAGGAGAAGGAGAGCACCATGAAGAAAAAAATTCTTGCAACCGTACTGACAGCGGCAATGGCAGTGTCCATGCTCGCAGGATGCAGCTCTGAGAGCGCAGGCAAAGCAAGCGAAGCAGCAGCAACGACCGCAGAGGCAACGACAGCCGCAGAGGAGACAAAGGCTGAGGAGACAACGGCGGCAGAAGCAAAGAACACAGGCGATTTAAAGACAGTTTCCATTCAGATCG
This sequence comes from uncultured Clostridium sp., assembly GCA_902496665.1. Taxonomy (GTDB): domain Bacteria; phylum Bacillota; class Clostridia; order Lachnospirales; family Lachnospiraceae; genus Pilosibacter. Next base: position 29,141 of record CABVBU010000009.1, read on the forward strand.
ATGGTTCCGCAGTTCCGTATTACGCACCGTTATACCTTGCGCAGGAGAACGGATATTTTGCGGAAGAGGGACTGAATGTTGAATTCTATTATGCAGCAGCAGCCGATATCGTAAAGAACGTTGCAGCAGGAAATGTTGAGTTCGGTTTCCCGAACGCAGATGCAGTTGTAGCGGCAAAGGCACAGGGTATCCCGGTTAAAGTTGTTCATACAACATATCAGGAAGGCCTTGGCGCGATCATCTTCGGAAGCGATTCCGGAATCAGCACACCGGCTGACTTAAAGGGCAAAAAAGTAGCAGTTACAAGCCTTGGAAGTGCAAACTACTTCCAGCTTCAGGCCGCTATGGAGTCTGCAGGCCTTACGATCGACGATGTACAGGTCGAGATCGTTGGTACAGGCGCAATTCTGACAGCACTCACAGAGGGTCAGGTTGACGCGATCGTGTTCTCAAAGCTCAGAACCATCGAGTTAAACAACTCCGGTTACGCAGCAAGCGAGATCACATGCGACCAGTTCCTTCCGTCCTTCGGCAACGTATTAGTTGCAGGCGACAAGTTAGTAGCAGAGGATCCGGAGACTGTTGACGGATTCTGCCGCGCGTTAAACAAGGCGATCGAGTACATCATCGACGGCCACGTTGAGGAAGCTGTTGATATGTCCATCGAGAAATACGCACCGACCTTCGCTGAGAAGAGAGATGTTGTTGTCCAGATCTTAAACGATGTATTCGTAAAGACCTTATGGCAGAGCGATTACACGAAGGAGAACGGAATCGGCGCGTCCAACCCGGAGAAGTGGCAGGCACTGATCGATGAGTCCAAGGAGATCGGCAATATCGACGAGACCTTCGATGCATCTGAACTCCTTTACACACCGGCAAAATAAAAAATTTCCCCGCTTCGGACGGGAAGAGCTATGAGGTGAGAGATGTTTTACAGAAAATATAGAAAAACCATTCTTCCGGCACTGTTTCTGCCGCTGTTTCTGATCGTGTGGGAACTGTATATCCGGATCTTTCATGTACCGAACTACCTGCTTCCCGGTCCGGCAGAGCTGGCAAACTCGATGGTAAAGCTGTTTGTGAGCGGTGATGTGATGAAACATATCCGCGTCACAATGGAAGAGATCCTGGTGGGAACGGTGATCGGTATCGTGATCGGACTGGTCCTCGGCTATATTATGGCGAAGATCCGTTTTATTGAGCGTCTGATCATGCCATTCGTCATCATTATCCAGACAGCCCCGAAGATCTCTCTGGCACCGCTTTTCATCCTCTGGATGGGACTCGGGATCGAATCCAAGGCAGCGTTAGTTATTCTGGTCGTATCCTTCCCGATCATGATCAATGAGGTATCGGCGATCCGCTCCATAGAGGATAATGTATACAATCTAATGAAGGTATTAAAAGCCAGCAAATGGCAGACCTTCTGCAAGATCGAGGTTCCGTATTCGATCGAGATGATGTTATCCGGAATTAAGCTTGCCTTAACGCAGGCGATGACAGGCGCGGTCATCGGTGAGATGATCGGAGCGAAGGCAGGTCTTGGATATCTGCTTACGCTGGGCAGTGAGACATACGATATCAAGATGATCTTAAATGCGGTCATTCTTTTAAGTGTGATCGGTCTGGCGCTTTACCTGATCTCGGAGCTGATCGAGAAGAAGGCGCTTTACTGGAAAGCGATCGATAAGAGTGTGGTAGGCTGAAGATAGACAGGTTCCCATATGGCAGTATGCTGTGTGGGGACCTGTTTTTTTATACTATGTGGAATTATTTTTTTGATGGTAAAACATTAGGAATAATGTTATACTGAATCTATATGCGGGCCACACATTTTCTGAATGTTCCGACATTTATCGAAGAAAATCCGGAGCAGTCCCGTGGCCGAGAAAGTGCGATAGAAACGGAGAAGTTGTCTATGAAAAAAATGATTTCCTGGAATGTAAACGGGCTTCGCGCCTGCCTGGGAAAGGGATTTTTAGAATATGTAAAAGAATCGGATGCAGATATTTTCTGTATTCAGGAAAGCAAGCTGCAGGAAGGGCAGGTGGAGCTGGAGCTTCCGGGATATCACCAGTACTGGAATTACGCGGAGAAAAAGGGATATTCCGGAACGGCGATGTTTACGAAGGAAGAACCTGTCTCAGTGACCTACGGTCTTGGAATCGAGGAACATGACCATGAGGGTCGGGTGATCACGGCGGAATTCCCGGAGTATTATGTGGTTACCTGCTATACCCCGAATTCCCAGGACGGCTTAAAGCGTCTCGATTACCGGATGCAGTGGGAGGACGCGTTCCGGGCGTACTTAAAAGCGCTGGAGACGAAGAAACCGGTAATTTTCTGCGGCGATCTGAATGTGGCGCATCAGGAGATCGACTTAAAGAATCCTAAGACAAACCGGAAGAATGCGGGATTCTCGGATGAAGAGAGAGCGAAATTTACGGAGCTTTTAGAGGCGGGATTTGTTGATACGTTCCGGTATTTTTACCCGGATCAGGAAGGAATCTACTCCTGGTGGTCTTACCGGTTCTCAGCAAGAGCGAAGAACGCAGGGTGGCGGATCGACTACTTCTGTGTCTCAGAAAGTCTGAAGGACAGGCTGGTGGATGCGAAGATCCATACAGAGATTATGGGAAGTGACCACTGCCCGGTGGAGCTGGATATTCAATAGAATAGATTTGGTACAGTACCTGACTCAAGGTATAGCGGTATGTAGCGATAAAAGCTATGTACAAGTATCTGCGAAAGAATACGCAATTTACAGATTAAAGAATTTTGTGCAGATATTGAAATGTGGCTGTAAATGGCTGTAAAAAGTTTTGATTTAGAAAGTGATAGTGGGTTGACATAACATGAATTTAGTGACGGCAGAACATCTGACAAAATCATATACGGAGCGGCTGCTCTTTGATGACACCGACTTTTCCATCAACGAAGGTGATAAGATCGGTCTCATCGGAATCAACGGAACAGGAAAATCGACCTTGCTGAAGCTGGTGGCAGGGCTTGAGGAGCCGGACTCCGGCAGGATCGTCCGGGGACGGAATCTGGATATCCGTTATCTTCCGCAGAATCCGGTATTCCATCCGGGCGAGACGGTACTGGAGAGCGTTTTAAGGGAAAATGAGGGGCATGAACATGTCTGGGATCTGGAGAGTCAGGCAAAATCCATGTTAAACCGCCTCGGAATTCCGGATTTCAACGAGAAGGTGGAACATTTATCCGGCGGACAGAAGAAGCGCGCGGCGCTGGCATCTGTACTTTTATCGACGGCGGAGCTTCTGATCTTAGACGAGCCGACAAACCATCTGGACAGTGAGATGGCGGACTGGCTGGAAGATTATTTAAAGAAATTTAAGGGTGCGCTCCTTATGATCACCCATGACCGGTATTTCCTTGACAGCGTGACGAACCGGATCGTGGAGCTGGATAACGGAAAACTCTACAGCTATCAGGCAAACTACGAGGGATTCCTGGAGCTAAAGGCGGAGCGCATGGACATGGAAAAGGCATCTGAGCGCAAGCGCCAGTCCATTCTGCGGACCGAGCTTGCCTGGATGCAGCGCGGCGCGAGAGCCCGTTCCACGAAGCAGAAAGGCCGGATCCAGCGTTTCGAGGCACTGCGGGACAAAAAGGGACCGGTGGAGGACGGAAAAGTCGAGATGGAGTCCATCTCCAGCCGCCTCGGACGGACTACCATCGAGATCTCAGATCTCTGCAAATCCTACGGGGACAAGGTGCTTGTGAAAGACTACACCTACTTCTTCCTGAAAGATGACCGCATCGGCTATATCGGACCGAATGGGAGCGGAAAATCGACGCTGATGAAGATGATCGCAGGCTGGGTAAAGCCGGATTCTGGTACCATCGAGATTGGACAGACCGTGAAGCTTGGATATTTCTCCCAGGAGAACGAGGATATGGACACGAGTCTCAAGGTCATCGACTATATCAAAAATGTTGCGGAGTACGTGAAGACAAAGGACGGAAGCATCAGCGCGTCCCAGATGCTGGAGCGTTTTTTATTCCCGCCGTCTGTCCAGTACACCGTGATCGAGAAGCTGTCTGGCGGCGAGAGAAGACGTCTTTATCTTTTAAAGATCCTTATGAGTGCACCGAATGTCCTGATCCTGGACGAGCCGACGAATGATCTTGATATCCAGACTTTGATGATTCTGGAAGACTATCTCGACAGTTTTCAGGGGATCGTGATCACGGTATCCCATGACCGGTATTTCCTGTACCGCGTGGTCGGCAGGATTTTCGCCTTCGAGGGAGATGGAAAGCTTCAGCAGTACGAGGGCGGATTTACGGATTACCAGGCGGCGAAGGCGGAGCGGGAGGCGAAGCTTGCGGAGAGCGCGGCGGAGAATCCGGCGGCAGCGAAGAAGTCCGCGGATAAGGGAAATGACGCGGCTGAGACAGACAGCGCATCCCGCGGAAATGGGAAGCCGAGAGAAAAGAAGCTGAAATTCAGCTACAAAGAGCAGAGAGAGTGGGACACCATCGAGGACGATATCGCGCAGCTGGAAGAGGCAGTGGAGAACCTGGAAAAGGAGATCGAGGCGTCTGCGACGAACTTTACAAAGCTCAATGAGCTGATGAAGGAAAAAGAAGAGAAGGAAGCGCAGCTCGAGGAGAAGATGGACCGTTGGGTCTACTTAAACGATCTGGCGGAGCAGATCGAGGCGCAGAAGAATAAGTAATAGGATAACTGTCAGTGGACTTGTGTATTTGCTGTGCTAATTATGAGAAAACCTGGCAGCAGGAAAAAGCCAGAGCGGCAGTTGTTCGAAAATACATTTTTGCTGGTATTGGTCATGGGAAACTTAGGACCGTGGGTAACCGTTGCTGAAATCAGTAAAATTAAGAATACGTCAGGGAAAACGGGGGATTTTAGAATGGCAGAATATCGAAACAGAAACAGAATCCTGTATCCACTTGGTGTCACGCAGGAAGAGAACGGTGTCCGCATCCTGGTACAGGGACGCGCCGGGGAGGTTCGTCTGCTCTTGTACAGACCGGGCGAGAAAAAGCCATGCGAGGAGATCCCGTTTGATCCGAAATACCGGATGGGAGACGTGTGGGAGCTGTCTCTGGATCGGACAGATTTTGCATCATTTGAATATAATTTCATGATAGATGGAAGAATTGTGACAGATCCTCATGCGCGGATCATCACAGGCCGGGAGAAATGGGCGGAACGGAAACGCGCTGGAAAGCCAGTGCGTGGTAGAGTGCTGTCGGAGGAGTTTGACTGGGAAGATGATGGGAACCCGGAAACGCCCTATGCCGACACGATCCTCTATAAGCTTCATGTCCGGGGATTCACGGCACACGCGTCATCAGGCGTATCTGCCAGGGGAACGTACGCCGGTGTCGTGGAGAAAATTCCATATTTAAAGGATCTCGGGATCACAGCGGTGGAGCTGATGCCGGTGACGGAGTTTGATGAGATCATGATGTCAGCCTCCGGGAACGGATTCCACGACGCGAAGCCGGAACCGACCGGATATTTAAACTACTGGGGTTATGGCCCGTCTTACCTCTATGCGGTAAAGTCGGCGTATGCGTCCAATGGGGAGATGTCGGCGGAGTGTCAGTTTAAGACACTGGTAAAAGAATTACATAAGGCCGGGATCGAGTGCATCCCGGAGATCTATTTTACCGGAAAAGAGCTTCCGGGGGAGATATTGTCTGTACTCCGGTACTGGGTGGAAGAGTACCATGTGGACGGCTTTCACCTGTCAGGATTCCCGGATCTCTCCCTGGCTGCGGAGGACCCGTTCTTAAAGCGGACGAAACTCTTTGCGGAAAACTGGAATGAGGTCATGAACCGCCGCCCGAAGCAGGGCTATATCACGCCGGGGGACGGAGCGGTTTCCGTGGAGGAAAAGAACCTCGCGGAGTACAACATGCAGTTCATGGAGGACATGCGCCGGTTCTTAAAGGGTGATGAGGGAATGTTATCGGCCTTTGAGTTCCGGAACCGCAGAAATCCGGCGGAGTATGCTGTGATCAACTACATGGCGAACACCAATGGATTTACGCTGATGGACGCTGCTTCTTACGACAGGAAGCACAACGAGAAGAACGGCGAGGAGAACCGGGACGGAAGCGATTACAATTATTCTTGGAACTGCGGCGCGGAAGGTCCGACGAGAAAGAAAAAGATCATGGAGCTGAGGAAACAGCTCTTAAAGAACGCGTACCTGCTGTTATTCCTAAGCCAGGGTGTCCCGCTTTTAATGGCGGGCGATGAGTTCGGGAACAGTCAGGACGGAAACAACAACGCCTACTGTCAGGACAATGCGGTCTCCTGGTTGAACTGGAAGCTTCTGGAGACTAACAAGGATCAGGTGGACTTTGTGAAACGTCTCATTGCCTTCCGGAAAGCCCACAAGATGTTCCATATGGACCGGGAACCGAGAATTATGGATTATAAGTCCTGTGGAAGACCGGATGTGTCCTACCACGGGGAAAACGCCTGGAAGCCGGAGTTTGAAAATTTCCGCCGCCAGTTCGGAATCCTCTACTGGGGCGCCTACGCAAAGCACCCGGACGGGACCGACGATGCGAACTTCTATGTAGCCTATAACATGCACTGGGAGCCGCATATGTTCGGACTTCCACATCTCCCGAAGGGGGCAAAGTGGCGCGTGATCTGCAATACGGGCAACCCGGATGCGGCCGGCCTTCTAACGGATGGAACCGGTGAAGTTCCGAAAAACCAGATGATGCTGGCGGTACCGCCGCGCGGGATCGTGATCCTTGAGAGCTTTGCGGATCCGGATGGGGAGAAGGACGCGAAAAAGAATTTGAACAGAAATCATTTGAAATAAACATAAAATAAGAGATTGCCGGATAGATAATGAGGGATGTTTATGAGAGACGACAGAATTCGAATTGTAATAGCAGACGACGAACAGAACATCTGCGAGATGTTGAAACGTCTGATCCGTTTTGACGATCTTGGGCTCGAATTGATCGGTATGGTCTCCAATGGAGAAGATCTGAGAAACGTGATCGTAAAAGAAAAGCCGGATATTGTGATTACAGATATCCATATGCCGGTCATGGACGGCCTGGAGGTTATCCGATGGTGTAATGAAAACGGATGCAAAACGAATTTTATCGTGCTCAGTGGATATCATCAGTTTGAATATGCTTATAATGCGTTGAAATACAAAGTCAATGACTATCTTTTAAAGCCTCTCAACGAGGACGAATTAAACGAGACTCTGGAGAGGATTGCAAAGGGAATCCGCGAAGGGGAACAGAAAAAAGATAATTCTGCTTATATCCAGTCGCTCCATGAGCATTTTATGAAAACTGTGTCTTACTACAGGAACGGACAGAAGCCGGTTTACGACAATGTCGATATGGTAAATCAGGAATTTATGCTGAAAGCAGAGCCGGGGATTTTTAGATTTCTGTTCATCTGTGTGGACGACCTTCGAAAAGATAAGCAGGGAAATGAACAGTTGAATTCCGTCATAGAGAAATTAAAAGATCTTGCGGAGAAGAAACTGTCTCACTGTTGTTTTGAATATGTATGCCGTACAAGGACCAGATCCATGAAGATATTCCTGAACTACCCGTCTGATCAGGAAGATGAGATAGAGAGCGAGCTGAAAAGATTGTACGAAGAAGCACAGGGGCTGGCGGACTTATTTAACGGCATGAATATTACAGTCTGCATCGGAGATTCTATGAATGACCCGAAAGAGATTCCGGCGGCAGCTCGCAGCGCATGGTATACGATGTTCTGTCGATTCGGAATCGGGACAAATCGTCTGATCTGGTATGGGCAGTTAAGGAGAGTAGATATATCTGCCCAGAAAAAAGAATGGGAAACGCAGATCCGGCATGCCTGGGATGTTCTTGATGAGGAAATGTTTGCGAATACGATCTATGATATTTTCTCTGTGCCGAGAGCGGTAGAGACAACAAAGGATTTTGCGGAATTTGTTCACGAGATCGGTGCAATCGCAGAAGAGGGGAAAGAAAGTTTCTTCCAGAAAACAGGTCTGGAAGCGCCGGAAGACAGAGAAGTATCACCGAATCCCCGGTTGGATGACTCGGATTCTATGGAAGAATACAGAGACAGCCTGATTTCACTCTACGGCGCGCAAATCAGGGAATGTTCAGAAATGGCGGATAAGAAAAACCTGAAACCGATCCGACTGGCTTGCAGTTACGTGGAGTCCCACTATAATGAACCTATAAAACTTGAGGACGTCGCGAAAGTTGTAAATTTAAATCCAATCTATTTTTCAACACTGTTCGCGCGCAAGACCGGTCAGAATTTCACGGAATATGTTACATTGTTCAAGCTGAAAAAGGCTTGTGAGCTTCTTGCGGACAGTGATATGAATATCAATGAAATTGCGGATTCTCTCGGATTCACTGATGCACGTTATTTCAGCAAACTGTTCCGAAAGAAAATGGGATTGAAACCGACGGAGTATCGAAGAATTTACGGGTGATGCATATGGATAAGATCATGATCCTCACAACATCGAAATTTGAACGGCTTGTAAAGAATCGTGTAGCTCAGGAAATGATGGTACAGAATGTGAGTCTGGAAAAAGATCTGGCACAGAAGCAGGCTGATATTACATACCTCCAGAACCAGATCAACCCCCATTTCCTGTATAACACGCTGGAATGTATCCGCGGACAGGCGTTAAATGAGGGAATGGATGATCTGGCGGACACGGTAAAGGCGCTTGCACTCTTTTTCCGTTATAATATCAGCGTAAAGGGAACGGTGGTTTCTTTCGAGGAAGAGCTGAAGAATCTGGAAAATTATATTTCAATCCAACAGTATCGGTTCAAGAACAAATTTACCATGCACGTGGATATCGAGCCGGAAGAAAAAAAGCAGATTCTGGCCTGCCGGCTTCCGAAATTGTGTCTTCAGCCACTGGTAGAAAATGCGATCCTGCACGCGTTCAATGAGATCACGACAGGTGGGAGAGTGACATTGAAGGCATTCTGCACAGATGGAAATTTAAGCATTGTGGTGGCGGATAATGGATCCGGAATGTCACCAGAACAGTTAAAAAAGCTGGACGCATCAATCCACGCGGAACATGTGGAAGAGGGAAAGGAACACGGAATCGGTCTTCACAATGTCAACAGAAGAATCCAACTGCTGTTTGGGAAGGAATATGGCCTTTCTGTAAAAAGTTTTTCTGGCATCGGAACCTTTGTCGAGGTATTTCTTCCGATGAGAACGGAGCCGTTTGATGAAGAATGAACTGATCCGTCTGCGATCGATTTATGAAGAGAAGAATAATTCTGCGCTTCGGGGGCTGGATTTTAAAATCTACAAAGGCGAGGTGGTGGGAGTCGTCGGAAGATTCCATTCCGGAAAAACACTCCTTTTGGAAATCCTTGAGGGAAATTGTGTCCCGGATCGGGGTATCAGATTTATTCGCGGAACGATGTGCGGCTGGGAGAAAGTACCGGACAATATTGAAGTGCGCAATTTAAAGAAAAACTTTGGCCTCATTGGACAGATGACGGTGTGGGAGAACATCGCTACATTTCGGGCAAAGGGAAAACAGAGACATTTTCTCGTTCCTAACAGGATGCGTTCTTTTATAAGAGAACAGCTGGAACTCTATGGAGTGGATGTATCCCTTGGAATTTCGGTGGACCGGTTGAGTGCGGTTCAGAAATTCGCAGTAGCGCTCATCAAGGCGAAATTGGAAGGCGCGGATCTTATTATGGCGGAAACATCAGAACTGGAGTATTCCATGTCCGGTTTTGAACTGATGCACAGAATTCTGGGAACGGCAAAGGCACAGGGGACATCGGTCCTTTTTTCCGGGATCGATGCCGGATGGCTTGGAACATTGATGGACAGGATCTGCCTGATCAATGACGGACAGATCCTGTGGGAAGAGGAAATCTGGGGAAAAGGAATTCCATCCCGTGCGGTTTCTGAGGCTGGCAAGATGCCGATCACGAAAAAAAAGTCAAAAAAATGGGATGAAGAAATTCACGTCATGGGACAAAAATTCAGCCTTTCCGGGTATCGTGGGGAATTTATAGCACTGATCGATCAGGAAGATACGCTTGGCGGACTCCTGCTGAATCAGAATCTGACAGCGGAGCTGTATGCAAAAACAGGAAAAAAGCATACACTCCGCATCCACCAGATTGATTTCTCCAATTTTGGATACCTTGTAAAGTGGATGAGCCCGGAGGACAATCTGATCTTCGGTCTGTCAGATAAGACAAGTCAGCATGGGATCATAAAAAAACATCTGAAAAAGTACCTGTTACAGGAATTTGTGCATTGGTCCAGGGATGAAAGATATTTTGATATGACGGACTGCGAATTTCTGACAATCCGCGAAAGAATTCGAATCGCCGCGTTCCGGCTGAAGCTGGAGAAGCCGGATGTGATCCTGTTCTGGCATTATCACATGTTGGATCAGGATTCCAGACAGATAGTTCTCTCAGTCCTTTCGGAACTTTTATATGAGGGAACCTTGCTGCTCGGAATTTTCACACCGGTAGAATGCCCGAATTCTGCTGATGGGTACATTTCGATGACCCAAAAGGGAAGATCCGGGCGTATGACTTATGGAGAAGTGAAACCGCTGCTCAGGGAAGTTGAAAATAAGAGATTTTATGAAGTACCGGGGAGGGATCAGTGATGAAAGAAAAAAACATATTTTTCATCCGGATCGTGCCCGGATTTCTTTTGCTTTTGATCGTTGTAATGCTCTGCCTCTGCCGGAACAGGGAGAACGGGAAACCATTAGCCTGTCTGGCGATGACATCTGCGGATGACAGTTTTGTCGCGTCTGTTGCTCAGGAACTGGAAAAACAGCTGGAAACATGTGGAAACAGGGTTCTTGTGTCTTTCAGCGATAACGACATGAACCAGCAGATTAATCAGATCGAGAACTATGTGGCGATGCATCCGGCGGTTCTTGTGATCCAGTGTACAGGAGACGGTTCCGCCTACGATAAAATTCTGGAACGGGTTCATGATGACAATATGCAGGTGGTTGTGTTCAGCTCTTCCGGAAAACTGGAACATGCGGACATCCAAATGGTCAATTCGAGTCTGGGCCGCGGAATCTGCGCTGTAAATCTGATCCGGAGTTTCCTGAAAAAACCAAATGATGCGACGACAGAAAAACCTGCAAAACTTCTCCTGCTTGGTAATGCAGCGACGGAAGCAGATATTATGACAATGGCGGGATATCAGCTGATCGGTGAGAAATATCTGAGGTATTATGATATGAAACATCTGAAATTTTACAGAGAAGATGGAAAAAAGGTGGAATATACCGATGGATACGGGATCCGGTGCGCGGTGGAAGAGCCGACAGGAGGGCTGATTCTCGATAAGAATGGTGATGCGATCCTGAATCCGTACTATGTGCCGGATATTGAGTTGATCACAGCTGAAAAGTATATGAATATCCAGACCAATCTTCAAGGCCAGCAGGCGATGGACGCATTTCTGGGAGACCGCGAGAACAGGGATATTCGAATTGTTGTTGCGGCGAGCGGCGAAGCAGCCGTAGGTGCGGCGAGTCGTCTGGAAGAATGTCTTTCCAGAGGTGATCTGTCCTACTCGGCGGACAAGATCGCTGTATTTGGAGTGGACAACACGGAGCAGAATCGCAGACTGGTCTCCGAGGCGGCAAAAGGAAACGGAATATTTCGTGGTTTTGTAGGTGATTACAGTATCAGTAAGGAGTCGGATAACATCATCCGCAGTCTTCTGGTACGGAAAAAAGGTGTATATCAGTGTTACAGTTATTATTCAGGATATAATGAGATATCGGACGCGAATGGTATTGTTGTGTTTTATGATACTGGTATTTCGAACATGGATATATTTGCAAGGGGGGAAGAAAATGCGTCGTAAATGCAACAGTACACAGGTCATACTATTGATTCTTGTCGCAGTTTTTACGGTCTTGAATCCAAACTTTCTTTCTCCTTTTAATCTCTATAATTTTTTGATGCAGAACGAGTACCGCATCGTGATGATCACAGGTCTTGCGATCATCATGCTGGGTGGAGAGATTGATTTGTCTCTGGGATACCAGATATCGCTGGTGGGAATTTTGATCGGAAAACTACTGACGGCGGATGTTCCGGTTCCAATCTGTATTCTCATGGGACTGGCGGCGGGATGTTGTTGTGGACTTTTAAATGGATTTCTGATAGCGGGGCTTAATTTGTCCTCTGTTATTGTGACGCTCATCACCCAGAAACTGTTTCAGGGAATTTCGTACCTGCTTTCAAAGGGAATGACATACTCAGATTTCCCGGAGCCAATCATGAGCATTTCCGGAATGAAGGGTTCGACAATGCCTGCAGGGCACATCATCATGATCCTCAGTATTCTTTTCCTGGAGGGAATGTTCTGCTTTACGATACTTGGAAAAAATATCCTTTCCATGGGATATGACGAACAGGTCCTGCGCCAGAATGGAATTCCTGTGGGGAAATATAAACTGAGTGCCTACATTCTGGGAAGCTTCTTTTTTTCAGTGGCGGCGCTGTTACTGATTTCGAGGCAGGGACTGGCAGTGTCAAACATGGGCAATGGTCTGGAGGTTGACGGCATGTTTGCTGTGTGTATTGCCGGAGGAGCCAGTCTGATCCTGAAAAACAGTGAAGTGAAGCGGAGAGTCCCTATCAGCAATTTTTATCTTGGTATACTGGTGATTGCAGTGATTGAGAATGGAATGCAGCTTTCAGGAAGTATCCAATATTATCAGTATGTGATCACGAGTGTGGTTGTCCTGTACTCGGTAATACCGACACTGCCTGCGTTTTTACCTAAAAATCAGGAGAAGAAGCAGAAAAATTAAAAAAATCAGTCAAAACAAAAGCGTGATCCCCTGCGAAGTGCAAAAATAATGCACAAGACGCAGGGGATTTTTATATAAAAAATAAAAATATTACACAAAAACAATAAAACAGCACATTTCAAAAATAAAAAATCCCGTCTAAAATAGAGACAACTAAAAAAGCCCGAGGGCAAAAAAAGATCAGGAGGATTCACTTATGAAAAAAACTTTAGCGGCGTTATTGGCAGCGTCCATGGCACTGAGTTTATGTGCATGTGGCGGCGGAAGCAAACCGGCTGAGACAACAGCGGCAGCGGCAGAATCTGGAGCGACAGAGGCAGCAGGAGCAGCAGAGAGTGCTGGCGGACGTGCAAAAACAGTTACTCTCGGCATGAACACACAGATCTCTACTCTGGATCCGTTCAATGGTGCGTCCACAGGTACAATTTATTTGACAGAAGCACTTCACGACGCATTATACAGCATCCCGGCTCTGGGTGAAGAACTGGAAAATGAGATCGGTAAGAGTTATGAAGTCAGCGATGATGGAAAAACTTTAACCGTAGAAATTTACGATTATGTTCATGATCAGGCCGGAAATAAGATCGATGCAGAGGATGTCGCATGGTCTTATAATACATATCTGGCAACAGGAAATGCAACACAGTTTGCAAAATATCTGGATTCTGCAGAAGCGACGGATGCAACTCATGTTGTATTTCACATGAAAGAAGATAAATGTAAAGAGACATCTGCAGTAAAATCTGTATTGAGTGGATGTGTCGTTTACGATAAGGATGCTTATAGTGCAGACAGCTACGCAACAAATCCTGTTGGCTGCGGACCGTATAAAGTAACAGAATTTGTAACAGGTGCATCCGTTACAATTGAAAGAGATCCGAATTACTGGCAGACAGATGAAAGTCTTCTTGCATCCGCTAAGAAACAGAATGTTGAAAAATGTATTTTTAAGATCATTCTTGAGGATGCACAGCTTGCACTGGCACTTGAGACAGGCGATGTAGACGCAGTCAACTATGTTTCTGCAGATAACCTCCAGTTCTTCATGGACGATAATGGAAATGCGCTTGATGGATACACAGTCCAGCCATTCAACTCCATCCTGTGCGTAAATGTAAGCTTCAACATGTTCCCGGATGCTGGATCTAAAGTTGCGAATGATAAGAATTTAAGACTTGCAATTGAGTGGGCAATCGATAAAGAAGGTATCACAAACACGATCATGGGTAAGACCGCAAGCGTATCTTACGGATTTGCAACTCCTCTTTACGGCGACTATAATCCGGAATGGGAGAAAGAAGACAATGGCTATGACATCGAGAAGGCAAAAGCATACCTCGCAGAGTCTGATTATGTAAAGAACGGTTCCCCGACTCTCGTTATCATGACTGAGTCCAACGAAGTTAAGACAAAAGCAGCTCAGATGATCCAGAACTACTGTAAAGAGATTGGTATCAACATGGAAGTTAAGACGGCTGATACAGCTCTGTTTGATAACTATAAATACGACTTCTCTGAGTGGGATCTTAAGATCGATAACAACGGAAACCGTGTATCCCTCGCAGCTCTTTACTCCAACTTCCTTTCTGCTACCCATACAAGCTACAACGGAGTTCCGACAAGCTTCAATGGTCTTCCGGAAGGTGACTTAAGCAAACTTTGCGATGTTGCAAACAATGTTGATACAAACAGCCAGGAAACAGTTGACGCTGTATTTGATTACTACACAGAGAACGCTATTATCTATGGTCTCTGGGGACCGATCAACTACGTAGCAGCAAAAGATGGAATCACAGGATTAAAGGTTCAGTACCTCTCCTATGCACAGCCGTGGGCATTTGATTTTGCTCCTGATTATAAGGGTGTTGCCGACTAACGGATAACAACTACGCGCTGCAGGGCGGCACGCGGGCAAGCGCTCCGCGTGCCGCTTTTCTACTACTGACAGCGGGAAAGGAGAAATATGGGAAAATATATTATAAAACGTCTTTTGATGATGATTCCGGTTATTTTGGCAGTTGCGATTCTGATTTTTACGATCATGACATTTGTTCCGGGAAATCCAGCCTCGCTGATTTTAGGCGCGGATGCCACAGAGGAACAGATTCTCATTAAAGAACATGAACTGGGGCTGGATCAGCCGTATGTGATCCGTCTTGGAAATTTCTTAAAACAGACGTTTGTTGACTTTGATTTTGGGCGTTCTTACTGGACAAATACATCTGTTACAGAAGAATTGATGGCCCGCTTCCCGCGCACACTGGCGATTGCCGGTTTCGCAATGTTGTTTACCGTTATCATCGGTATTCCGTTGGGTATTTTCACCGCGATCCATGAAGGAACATTCGCAGACCGCATCGGAGTTTTACTTTGTGTAATCGGAGTTTCGATGCCGACGTTCTGGCTGGCAATGCTGTTTGTTCTGTTGTTTGCACTGAAATTGAAACTTCTGCCGGCACAGGGAATGGATGGAGCTAAATACTTTGTTCTTCCGGTAGTTGCACAGAGCTTAGGTGGAATCTCCGGAATGGTCCGTACCGCCCGTGCGGCGATGCTGGAGGTTGTCCGTGCTGATTACGTGACAACGGCCCGTTCCAAGGGACTTTCTGAAAGAAAAGTTATCTATGAACATGCGCTTCCAAATGCAATGCTTCCGATCATCTCTGTCTTAAGCGGGCAGCTTGCGAATCAGCTTGGCGGTGCTCTTGTTATCGAGCAGGTATTCTCGATTCCCGGAATTGGCTTATACCTGATCAATGCGGTAAATACCCGTGACTATCCGGTGGCGCAGTCTAGCGTTGTATTCTTATCGATTTTGTTCTCATTGATCGTACTTTTAACAGACCTCGGCTATGCGGCTGTTGATCCGATCATCCGCGCACAGTTTGTACAGGGTGGAACGAAGAAGAAAAAAAGAAAGGAGGAGAATGGCTGATATGAAAAAGGAAAAACGTAAAGGCGTCAATCAATGGCAGGAAGTATTAAATATTCTGCTTCATAACCCGAATGCGATCATTGGATTTGTGATCGTGGCGGTTTTGATTATTCTGGCAATTCTTGCTCCGTGGATTTCTCCGTATAATTATCTGGAGATGAATCTGGCGATCGCAAAACAGGGCCCGAGCGCTGCGCATATTTTTGGAACAGATGACCTTGGACGCGACATCTTATCCCGCATCCTGTATGGTGGACGCTACTCCATGTCCCTCGGATTCCTTTCTGTAGGCCTCGGAGCGATCGTAGCTATGGTGATCGGTTCTATAGCCGGTTACTTCGGTGGATGGGTAGATAACCTCTTAATGCGTATGATGGATGTGCTCTCCGCAATTCCCGGCATGCTGCTTTCCATTATCGTTGCGGCAGCTCTCGGTACTGCATATCATGATACCGTTATCGCTATGGCAATCGGAAATGTTGCGGCCCTTTCACGAATCTTAAGGGCACAGATCCTCAGCATCCGTGAAAAAGAATATGTACAGGCGGCAAAGGCATCCAACTGTTCCAACTTCCGAATCATATTTTCACATATCATCCCGAATTCAGTTATGCCAATGATCATTAACTGTACATCACGTCTTGCAGCAGCATTATTATTCTGTGCATCCTTAAGCTTTATCGGTCTTGGCGTACAGCCGCCGGAGCCAGAGTGGGGAGCAATGCTCGCGGGCGCACGCGGATATATCCGTACATATCCGTACATGTTGATATCCCCGGGAATTTTTATCGCACTTTCTGTTGTCGGATTTACACTTCTTGGTGATTCTCTCCGGGATGCGATGGATCCGAAACTTAGAAAGTAAAGGGAGGTGAAAAAATGAGTGCAGATGAAAAAAAGAAGGCGGCAGATATCGGTGAGTTTCTTGATGTGAGAAATCTCACAGTTCAGTATACATCCATGGGCAGTGTGATCCACGCAGTAAATGGCATCTCATTCCGGTTAAATAAAGGAGAAACACTTGCTCTTGTAGGCGAGACCGGCGCCGGAAAGACATCGATTGCGAAGGCAATCTTAAGGATTCTGCCGGATATCTCCGCAAAATCCGGCGGAGAAGTTTATTTCCAGGGAACCGATATGATGAAACTCAAGGAAAAAGAGATGCAGAAGATCCGCGGACATAAGATCTCCATGATCTTCCAGGATCCGATGACAGCCTTAAATCCGACCATGCGTATCGGAAGACAGATTTCAGAAGTTGTATCCGCCCATCGAAATATTTCCAAAGAAGAGGCGGAAGTAGAAGGCAAGAGGATGCTGGAATTGGTAGGAATCCCGGCAGAACGCTACAATGAATTCCCGCACCAGTTCTCCGGTGGAATGAAACAGCGAGTTGTCATTGCAATTGCATTGGCCTGCAACCCGGAACTGCTCTTAGCTGATGAGCCGACGACCGCTCTGGATGTAACGATTCAGGCACAGGTTCTTGAGCTGATCAACGATCTGAAGGAGCGATTGAATACCTCCATGATTCTGATTACACATGATCTCGGTGTTGTAAATGAGACATGTGACAATGTGGCAGTTGTGTATGCCGGAAAGATCATTGAGTCCGGAAAAAAATATGATATCTTTAAACACCCGGCACACCCGTATACGAATGGACTGTTCGGCGCACTTCCGAACATGAACTTAAACTCCAGCCGACTGCGCCCGATTGAGGGGCTTCTTCCGGATCCGACAAATCTCCCGGCAGGATGTGCATTTGCACCGCGCTGCCCGCATGCAACAGACAAGTGCAGACAGGGAACGATCCCGGCGGTTGAGCTGGAACCAGGCCACTTCTGCGAGTGTATCCGGTTGGATGAGATCAGAAAGGAGCGTTAGAACATGGCATTAATTGAAGTTCAACACTTAAAAAAATATTTTGACGTTCCGAATGGAACTCTCCACGCAGTGGATGATGTCAGTTTTAAGATTGAAAAAGGTACGACGATGGGGGTCGTTGGTGAGTCCGGATGTGGAAAATCCACACTCGGAACGACCCTGATCCATCTTCAGGAGAGCACAGGGGGAAAGATCCTATTCGAAGGCAGAGACGTGACGCATCTGGATAAAAAGGAGCTTCGCACATACCGCGAGGATGTCCAGATCATCTTTCAGGACCCATATTCATCCCTGAATCCACGGTATAATATCGCAAGAACCATTATGGAACCGTTGGAAATATCCGGACGATTTAAATCAAAGGAAGAGATCCGCAGAGAGGCAGACCGGATCATGGATCTTGTCGGAATCGAGGAACGTCTCCGCGGATCTTATCCGCATGAACTTGACGGAGGGCGCAGACAGCGTGTGGGAATCGGCCGCGCTCTGGCTTTAAATCCGAAGTTTATTGTGTGCGATGAGCCGGTATCAGCCTTGGACGTATCGATTCAGGCTCAGGTATTAAATCTTTTAATGGATCTGCAGGAGCAGAAACAGCTTACCTACATGTTTGTTACGCATGATCTTTCTGTTGTCCGCCATATATCAGATAATATCTGCGTTATGTATCTCGGACAGCTTGTTGAGACATGTTCTTCAAAGAAGTTGTTTGAAAAACCGCTTCATCCTTACACGCAGGCACTTCTCTCCGCAATTCCGTCCACGGACGTTGACCGGAAAATGCAGCGTGTTCAGTTAAAGGGGGAGCTTACGTCCCCGATCAATCCGAAACCGGGATGCCGTTTTGCGGCCAGATGTCCTTATGCGACTGCAAAATGTCAGGAACCGCAGCAGCTGCGTGAGATTGAGAGTGGACATTTTGTCCAGTGCTGTCGGATCGAGGAGATTGACTGATAGGAGGAACTGCCATGTACGAGTTGAAAGCAGGGGCCTGTGAAGCCGGAATCAATCCGCCCGAAGAATTGTTTCCGTTCCGCAAATATGAAAATTCATTTTTGGAGGGATGCCTCGATGAATTAAAGGCAAAAGCGATCGTTCTTGACAATGGAGCGACCAGATTTCTGATCCTTGGAATGGATGTCGGGGAGACATTGAACGGAGAACAGAAAGCGGAGATCACGAAAAAGTACGGATTTGACTATGAGCATATTCTTACATTCAATACACATAATCATTCCGCTCCATTCTGGGGGCATGTTCCGGCACCGCGGGGCAAAAAGCCGCAGGATCAGAGCGAACGGGAGATCGCCTATGAAAAAACAGTAATGGCGGGGATTCATAAAGCTATTGAAGGCGCGATCGCTTCATTGCGTCCGGCCCGGTATGGATTCGGAACAGGTGAGAGCTATATCAATACAAACAGAGACCAGCTTTTTGAGGATGGTTTCTGGATGCAGGGACAGAATTATACTGGTTTTTCAGATAAGACTTTAGCGGTCATGAAATGGGAAGATTACGATGGAAACCTGATCGCGGCATTTTTGAATTACTGTTGTCACGGAACGTGCGCGTTTACAAGACGTGACGTTGACGGAAAGATTAAGACTTCGCCGGAATTCATGGGTTATGCCTGCAATTATGTGCAGGAACGTTACGGCGGAACTCCTGTGATTATCTGGTCATCAGGGGCAGCCGGGGATCAGAATCCGTTGTTTTCCTCTGAGGGATTTCCGAGAACATATGAGAAGGATGGATATTCTGAGAGTATAGACACACCGGATGGGACCCAGTACATGATCCAGAAACATTGGGGATTCCAGCACGGGATCGACGC
The DNA here is from genome assembly GCA_902496665.1 of uncultured Clostridium sp. Taxonomy (GTDB): domain Bacteria; phylum Bacillota; class Clostridia; order Lachnospirales; family Lachnospiraceae; genus Pilosibacter. The sequence goes on from CABVBU010000009.1 coordinate 48,663, forward strand.
AATCCATGTGATCGAGTCGATCCGGGATATGAAAGAACGGATGAAGATAACAACGGCGTCTACCATTGTAAAGCTGGATGGGCAGAAAGCTCCGGAAGGCGCTGATATGCAGTACAACCGTCTTCTGGTGGATAATTTTCTCCGGGGATATCGCCCGGACCTGTTTGAGAACGGAAAACATCCGGAAAAGAAACTTGTGAAGATGGTGCCGGATGGAACGGTGGATCTTTATATGCAGCTTGCGATTCTTGGAGATGCCGCTTTTGTGGGGGAAGCCGCGGAGCCATACTGCAGGATCGGAGCGAAATGTAAAGAAGCGTCCCCGTTTAAGAACACGGTGGTTGTGACCCATACAGATGGAAGAAAAGCAGGATATATTCTCGACGATGCGTCTGCGGACCATAAAGTATTCCAGAGTTTCGCAAAGGTGCGGCCGGGAAACAATGACGGAAAGATCATAAGAGGAATGCTGGATATGTTTGATGATGCGCTGAATAAGTAGTGTTCAACGAAAAAGGAGGTATTTTAGGTGAAAACAAGAAAAATGCCGTGGTTTGAATTTGCTCCTGATACATATGAGATCGATGAGTTTGATTGTGCTTCGATCTTCCTGTTTGTGGGAACGGAACGAGCCCTTTTACTTGACACGGGGATCGGAATCGGAGATTTGAAAGGTCTTGTGGAAGAAATTACGGATAAGCCGTATGATGTTGTCCTGACTCATGGACATCGGGATCATACAGGCGGTGCTGGATGGTTTGATACAGTCTATTTGAATAGAAAAGACTACGAATTATATCCGTTTCCGCCAACTGTGGAGCAGAGAAGAGATTACGCGAGGATGATCCGGACGAGAGAACACAAGTATTATCCATATAAGGAAGAAGTGGATATTGTGGAGTGGCCGAAGATTCCGGAGAGAAAGCCGCTGGAAGATGGGCAGGTCTTTGATCTCGGCGGAAGAACGCTGACGTTCTATGAATGCGGTGGCCACACACCGGGTGAGATGGTGGTGATTGATGACAAAAACCGTATTTTATTCTGCGGGGATGCATGCAATAATCATCTGCTGTTCAGACTTGGCCCCGGAGAACCGGGATTCATCAGCACAGAGGAAGCCGGGGAGAATCTGGAACGGATCTGGAGTATGAAAGACCGCTATGATATCGTGATGAATTCCCATCATGATTACCGGGCAGTCGGAGGGCCGATAGCTCCGACGGTTATGCCGAACGCGATTCAGTGCTGCAAGGATCTGGTAGCAGGAACTCCGCATCTGATGCAGATCGATAATCCGCTGAAGCTAGAAGGCGCGGATCCGACGATCACGGTCGCATCCCTGGATGGAATCAGTTGGGTTGTGTTTAATCCGGAAGGAATTCACAGAGTATAAACGCGTGGATTATACATGAAAAAAGAACCGTTATCCGGCGTGTGGGAGGAAAAACACACCGGATAACGGTTCTTTAAAATCAGTGTCTAAAATAGCGATCCAGATAAGCCTCTTCTTTCAGCCATGCGAAAACCGGTTTCTCTTCCCAGTATTTCTGCACAGCTTTCAGACGTTTTACGGAATACCGCATGTAGCGTTTTTCTTTTGGCGGCCAGTTGAGACACATATGAAAACGTTCCTTTTCGGTCATAGACTCTGGAGAAAAGTAAAGATAGAGTTCTCCAACTTTCGTTCTTTCCGCATTTTTCATGACCTTCATATTGGCGATTCCAACCTCCTGAATCTTATCCCAGGAAAGTTCATTGTAGGATTTCCATAAAAAACGATTTCGCACACCACTTTCGTCGATTTCAAGATATTTCGTAAAATGACATAAAAGAAGAAAATAGACTACGGAAAGTACGGCGTACAGAACCATTGGTATCATTTTGTGTGATTGAAATGAGACGATAAAAAGGAATAGAAATAAAATAAAGGCAAACAGTGAAAGCAGAGCTTTCACTGGATTGATCAGATATCGCATAAAAACTCCTTTCCGTATCACTGCTGTTTTTCGCTGACAAATTCAGTCAAGGAAGTGCTTAGGGCAGCAGTTACTTTTTCAGATTCGTAGTTAAAAAGGATGACACCATTTTCAGTCCGAATCTCGATTACAGATCGAATCGAGGGGACGGCACAGAGAGCATATGTACCATATACATCATTATGAAAAGTTCCGTAATGCAGACGGCGGTTTTGCACGCCGGAAACTTTTGTGCCGCTGTTGTAGTCATCAATAAGCGTGATCGATTGGATTTCCTTGTAGTTAATGGAAAAAGGTTCGGTTCCTGACGGACCGGTGATGACAATCCGGGTGTCATTGAAATCGATCCCGACGGATGTTGCATTCTGCATACGGATGGCGACTGCAAATACCATGATCAGGATCAAGGCACCGGTGATATAACGGGAATATTTTTTGTTCACGAAATCCCTCACTTCTTTTGTGTAATGACATCATTATCAGTCAAAATGCACAAAAAAACAAGGTGACAAATTAAAGATTATGTGAAAAATATTTGCGGTTTCGATGAATGAAGATGAAAATAGTCCCATGTTTTCAATAAGCTGAGGAATCTGCCAGATCATTTTAACAAAGAGAACAATGCCAGATGCCGCAGCGAGAAGACATGGGACGTATTTTCAGAGTATTTGAGGTGAAGGATTATTCCGGATAAACAAGCTGTTCCTCGCGGATATCCTCAAGCACCTCATCATAGAACTTTCCGGCAAGATATTTTGCCATCGGGAGGTTCATGTCGAGGTAGTTTCCGCAGTCACGGGCAGCGGCCCCCGGAACTTCGCCCTCGTAATCGCGGATAAAGAGGAACATCTCCTGAAGCAGCGGGATAATGTCCGCAGACTCATAATCGCCGGCGAGAAGCAGGTAGAATCCGGTGCGGCATCCCATCGGGCCGAAGTAGAGAACTTTATCTTTGTAAAGACGATGATTTCTTAAGAAGGTTGCGCCGAGATGTTCGATCGTATGGACCTCGGCAGTGTTCATAACCGGCTCAAAGTTCGGACGGGTCATACGGATATCGAAGGTCGTAACATGGCTGTCTCCGGCGACATCCCTGCGGGAAACGTAAACGCCCGGAATCAGTTTCAGATGATTGACTGTGAAGCTTGTGATCTTTTCCATAATCAGATACACCCTTTCGTGAGTTTTGCTGTTGTACACAGGTTGGAATTTTCCGAATTGAAAATTCTGTACAATACAGAGGCAGATGCCGTCTGACTGTATCAACTTTTATTATAAAGGGGATACCGTGTGGTTACAAGACAGAATTTGTAAATTGTAAGTACCTGTTCAGCAGATCAGCCCTCTTCAATTGTCAATTTATTCTTGTCTCACTTTCTGATTTGTACTATAATAACGTGTAACGGGATTTTTGAACTGAAACATATCCCATAAGGAGTGGCTATGAAATTACTGGCATATGAAGTAGACAAAAGATCTTTTTTAGGTGTATTAAATGAGGATGAAACCTGGGTTTATCCAGTTACCGCAGCGGGAATGGAATATCGGTCCATGAAGGATCTGATCCGGGAAGCGGGACCGTCAGAGATGGAGATGCTGGACTATATTTCAAAGAAGATGCCGGGAGATGTAATCGGTGCGGCACCGGTGGAAGAGATCAAGGTCGTATCTCCGATCGCGGAGCCGGATCAGGACATTATCTGCCTGGGAATCAACTATATGGATCATGCGAAAGAGTCTGCGAGATTCAAAAAAGAGGAATTCTCAAAGCCGGAGAAAGCAATTTACTTTTCCAAGCGCGTAAATCGCACAAATGATTCGGACGGAATCATTCCGGCACATAAAAACCTGACAAACCAGCTGGATTATGAGGCGGAGCTTGCCGTTATCATCAAGAAAGACGCAAAGGACGTAAAGCCGGGAGAAGTAAAGGATTACATTTTCGGTTACACGATCATGAACGATGTCAGCGCCAGAGAGGTGCAGACGGAACATAAACAGTGGTATTTCGGAAAGAGCCTGGATGGATTTACACCGCTCGGACCGTGCATCATGACCGCAGATTCCACCGCATTTCCGCCGGTATTAAAGATCCAGTCAAAGGTAAACGGAGAACTCCGCCAGGATTCTAATACAGGACTCTTTATCCATGGAATCGAGGAAGTGATCTGTGAACTAACAAAAGGAATGACCTTAAAAGCAGGAACGATCATCGCGACAGGAACGCCGGCAGGAGTCGGCATGGGATTCGTTCCGCCGAAATTCCTTGAGACCGGGGATGTTGTGGAGTGTATTATTGAAGGAATCGGTACGCTTAGAAATACGGTCGGTGAATAAATAATCGGACGGTATGCGATACAGGATATAGACATGGAAGATCCGTGCCGCAAAAATAAGATAAGATCAGAATCGTTGCCATGAAGGGAGCAGGAAGCCGGTCAGGATGACGGGCTGCTCTTTTCATGGCTTTTTTGTTGCTGTGTGCCGTACCCCCGTTAGTTGGAGAAGCTGTCAGGGTCTGATTTGGCAGGTGCATCTGCGCAAAAAATTAGATGGTGGCAGATGTTTGCATTGGCGTGGACATGAACAGCGGCATTTTCTTGAAAGAGGAGAACTTATACATGGAAGATATACGTGAAATGTTGAAAAAAGTGGCGGCGGGCGAGCTGTCTGTGGATAACGCCGTCCTGGAACTGAAGAAAGAGCCGTTTACAGCAGCAGGATACGATGACCTGGGCTTTGCGAAGCTCGACACCCACCGGAAACTGCGCCAGGGCGCGGCGGAGGTAATCTACGGAGCGGGAAAAACACCGGAGCAGATCGCCGGAATCGTGGAAGCAATGAAAAAGCGCGGACAGGATACGATCCTGATCACCCGTGTGGACGAGGAAAAGAGCCAGGAGACAGAGAAACTTCTCGCGGAAAAGTACCCGGAAGGAAGCGGATACACATATTTTAAGGACGCAAAAGTCGCGATCTGTGGAAGCTTCCCGGAAAAAGACGGTGTTGGGACGATCGTTGTGGCGACCGGCGGAACCAGTGATATTCCGGTCGCGGAGGAGGCGGCACTCACGGCGGAGGCACTTGGAAACCAGGTGGAACGCCTCTATGATGTGGGGGTTGCGGGACTTCACCGCCTGATCTCCCACATGGACTCCATCATGAACGCCCGCGTGATCATCGCGATCGCAGGTATGGAAGGCGCTCTTGCCAGTGTCATCGGCGGCCTCGCCGACTGCCCGGTGATCGCGGTGCCCACCAGCATCGGATACGGCGTGTCCTTCGGCGGCGTGTCCGCGCTTCTCTCCATGCTGAATTCCTGCGCCAGCGGTGTCAGCGTGGTGAATATCGATAACGGATTCGGCGCTGGATATCTGGCGAGCATGATGAACCATATGCGTGGATAAAAGCCTGAAAATCAGTCCGAATCGCTGTGCGTCTGGAGAAAGATGCCGGCGGCAGGTGCAATGAAAAAATAATTTGCGTAATTTTTAAAACGAGGTGGAAATAATATGAAGACATTATATCTTGACTGTGGAATGGGCGCTGCCGGAGATATGCTGATGGCATCTCTCTACGAAATCTGCCCGGATAAAGAGAAGTTTTTAAAGATGATGAATGGGATGGGCCTGCCGGGGCTTTCTGTCGAAGCAGAACCGTCAGTAAAGTGCGGGATTACCGGGACGCATATGAAAGTGGCGATCCATGGGGAAGAAGAGGAGAGTGTGGATGTTGATCTGCAGGGGCATGAGCACCATCACGATCATGATGAAGATCACCATCATACTCATGACCATGAAGATAGTCATCATACTCATGATCATCACCACGATCATGAAGGTGACCATCATGACAATAGCCATGAAGAACATCACCATTCCCATGAACAGGCAGAATTAGCAGCAGAGCAGACCATTCACGAGCACACCCATGACCACGATCATGATTGCGGACATGACCATACCCACGATCATGGTCACACCCACCACCATCACGCCAGCATGGCGGGCATCTCTCACATTATCGGGCACTTAGACCTTCCGGAAGAGGTAAAAACAGATATCGTGGCAGTCTACCGCCTGATCGCCGAGGCGGAATCCCACGTCCATGGAAAGACTGTCGAGGAGATCCACTTCCACGAGGTCGGCACCGCCGACGCGATCGCGGACATCGCCGGAGTCTGCCTCTTAATGCACATGATCGCTCCGCAGAAGGTCATCGCATCCCCGATCCATGTCGGAAGCGGAAATGTCCATTGTGCCCACGGAATTCTTCCGGTTCCGGCACCTGCGACAGCCTTTATTTTACAGGGACTTCCGATCTACAGCGGAGTCATCAAAGGCGAGCTCTGCACCCCGACCGGAGCGGCACTGTTAAAGCACTTTGTGACAGAATTTAAGGAAATGCCGGTCATGCGGACCTCAGCGATCGGTTACGGTATGGGAAAGAAAGACTTTGAACGTGCCAACTGTGTCCGTGTTCTCCTTGGTGAAACGGAGGAGACAGGAAGTGAAGTGACAGAGCTTTCCTGCAACCTCGACGATATGACACCGGAAGCTCTCGGCTTCGTCCAGGAGATCCTCTTCGCCGCGGGCGCCCTGGAAGTTTACACGATTCCGATCGGCATGAAAAAGAGCCGTCCGGGTACTCTCCTGACCTGCATGTGCCGCTGCAATGACAAAGAAAAGATGGTTTCCCTGATCTTCAAACACACAACAACACTCGGCATCCGCGAGTCCATCAGCCGCCGCTACACTCTGACCAGAACCATGAAAGAACACGAGACCCCGTATGGCGTGGTCCGCGAGAAGGTTTCTGAAGGCTACGGTGTAGTTCGTGGAAAGCTGGAATATGAAGACCTTGCAAAGATCGCGAGAGAGCAGGGGATGTCGTTAGAAGAGGTAAAGGCATTAACCAAATAGTTCAATCGACATACTTCGATTTCTATGATAAAATCATATTGTAATGGAGCAGAATTGCGTGGATGCGTTTCTGATGTCCGGTGCCCTCTGAGTGTAAAGGGGGTGAAGGCGTATGAATACAATGGAAGTCCTAACATTATTACTAGTTATATTTTCAGCATTGTCATACATCGATAACCATAGAGACAAAAAGAACTAGCATCCTACCTACCACAGTAACTTGCTAGTTCTTTTTATACTATAACATACTGAGGGCATCGGACGTATATCCGAGTACCTTTCTGTCTTCATTATAACTGGAGCGGCCTGAAAAAACAAGCCGCTCCAGTTTAATTTTAACTATTTTATTCAGAAATTAGCCAAAATATCTCTTTAAGAGACCAGCAAATGCCTTGCCATGTCTAGCCTCATCTCTTGCCATCTCGTGAACGGTGTCATGGATCGCGTCAAGACCAGCGGCCTTTGCTCTCTTAGCGAGATCTGTCTTACCAGCAGTAGCGCCGTTCTCAGCCTCAACTCTCATCTCGAGGTTTTTCTTTGTGCTGTCTGTAACAACTTCGCCGAGGAGCTCTGCAAATTTAGCAGCGTGCTCAGCCTCTTCGTAAGCTGCCTTCTCCCAGTAAAGACCGATCTCTGGATAACCTTCTCTGTGAGCAACTCTAGCCATAGCGAGGTACATACCAACCTCAGAGCACTCACCGTTGAAGTTTGCTCTTAAGTCCTCAAGGATATCTTCGCTTACGCCCTGAGCAACACCAACTACGTGCTCAGAAGCCCAGCTCATCTCGTCGCTCTGCTCAATGAACTTGGAAGCAGGTGCATTACATACCGGACATTTCTCCGGAGCAGCCTCACCCTCATATACATAACCACATACGGAACAGACAAATTTCTTCATAGCGTTTTCTCCTTTTCATTTATAAAATATTGTGTTTTGAAATCAATAATAGTAACTGTTACTGATATTATATTCTAACTGACACTGATTGTCAATAGAATTTTTATTTTTTTAGTCTTTCTTTTTCAGGCAGTCCTCACATTCGCCGTAAAAGAAAACAGTGTGGGAATCGACCCGTCCCGGAAACGGAGCGTTGAGAAGATCCGAAGTGTCACGAACCAGCTCCAGAGGCATATCGATGATCGCCCCGCAAGTCTTGCACACAAAGTGATAATGCGGATCTGTGTTGTAATCAAAATGCTCCGATCCGTCTCCGCTGGAAAAACGCTGGATCTCGCCCATATTCGCCAGAAGATTTAAATTGCGGTATACAGTTCCCAGGCTGATCTTCGGGTATTCTTTGCTGATCGTCACATAGACGGCATCTGCGGTCGGATGATCCTTGCGGTTTTTCAGGCACTCCCGGATAGATTCGCGCTGGCGGCTGAATTTTAATGCTTTCATGGTGAACCTCCTTTCTGGATTTGTAAAGACCAAACAACAATAATAATGATAATTGTTACTAATATAATATCATCAGAGATATTCACTGTCAAGCATAAAGTGATAAAATTTTTTAAACTGCTCAGACCATGTTACTGTACACGGGTAGGAATTTTCTGAACTGAAAATTCCGTACAGTACAGTGGTGGTAGTGGATTTTGCCGATTTGGAATGCGAAGCATCGGCAAAATCAGTTACTGTTTGCGCAAGGCGTGAACAGTAACCAGACCATACATGAAATCAAATTCATTGAAACGGCTGAGAAGCACGTGGCTTTAGCCATGTGAGGTTCACAACAGCTGATCTCATCGCCAAAACATATGTATTTAACTGCGTACAATCTGTAAGAAAATTCCTTGAAAACACCTTAAGAAGTGTTTATACTGTTCTTATAATTGAAGACAGCCAGAAAACTGCTCTTCAAAGCTGCTCACATTCCCGGTCTGGCACGGGAGTCCATGCGGCAGCAGGACCGGAATTTCTGCACGATCCGTCCTCAAAACCCCACGAAACGGAGGTATTTCCATGTATAACAGACACATCCGCCACCTTGTGACAGAGCTTGGAAACCGTCTGTCGGATAAAGAATTCTTAAAAAAGATCGGCCTCAGCCGCCGCAGCATGCAGCAGCTCTTCAATAAAGACCACTGGGAAGCAATATTCGAGAAAGCATTCCCGGTGACAAGACGCTTTTCCTGCGCAGAAATTCTGGAATTCTGCCGCGAAGATATGGAAAAGCTCGCAAATGAACCGGAAGAAGGCTGGCTCTCCTTCACCTATAAATATTCGACCCACATTCTGTACCCTGATGGGGATTTCTCTGCGTCCGCAGGTCCCTATGCGCCGTCTGCGCTCTATTTCTTAAACGTACTCCAGTATTTCTTTGACGAAGAACGGAAAGTCATGCCGTTCGATCCTTACGATGATTTTCAGTTTCTAACCGAAGAAGAGTACGCGAATTTCGAGCGGGCAGGTGAGTACGCCCACTTTATCCGTGAATTCCGCGACCAGTATGTATATGAAATGATGCGCTTAAACCGTGAGGCGACCCCATTCGAGACACTGGGACACATCGCCGGCGTCCACTACGTTGCGATGGTGGTGGCCCAGGGCCTTTATAAGGCAGGCGTTCCCATCGATCTGGCGCTGGCATCCGGCGCGGCGGCGGGACATGACCTTGGAAAATTCGGCTGCAAGCCAAACGAGCGGGTCCCGTATCTTCACTATTACTACACGAACCAGTGGTTCACCGCCTACCATATGGAAGGAATCGGCCACATCGCCGCGAACCACTCTACCTGGGACCTGGAGCTGGACAATATCTCCGTGGAGTCCCTGGTGCTGATCTACGCCGACTTCCGTGTAAAACAGATGCGCGGTGAGGACGGCCGGGAGATCACGAAGATCTACACCTTAAAAGATTCCTTTGATGTCATCCTCTCAAAACTCGACAATGTGGATGAGGCGAAACGGAACCGCTACCGCGTCGTTTATTCCCGCCTTTACGAATTTGAGCGTTACATGCGCTCCAAAGGCGTGGATGTGGACCTCACAGGGAATCCGGACCCGGCGGAAAAACCGGTGGATATCGTTCTGCAGTCCGGAAAACAGATCGTCCGCTCCTTCGTATTTTGGGGAATCGAGCATAACATCGACGTGATGCACCGCCTCGGAACCGAGCGCCAGTTCGGAAATATCCTGGAGGCGGCGAGAAGCGAAAAAGACTGGAAGAATGTCCGCGCGTACTTAAATATGTTCAACGAATATTCGATCCACCTGAACCACCGCCAGAAAGAGCAGACCATCAGCTTCCTGTATGAGCTCCTCTTAAACCGCGAGGGCGACATCCGGAGACAGGCGGCGGCGCTGATCGGAAAAATGTTCGCGGATTTCAACGCCGGATACCGGAAAGAATTGCCGAAAAATATGCCGGATCCGGACGACAAGACGGCGCTGACGCTCTGGGAAGAGTATCTGGGACAGCTCGTATGCCCGGATTACCGCCTGACCCTGCAGCAGAAGAACCGAATTCAGAATTCTCTGAAATTTGTCATGGTATCCGCCATGGACCGGAGCTCGGAGAAGGTCCGGGAAGAGCTGTTCGAGGTCTTCATGAAGTGGTTTGACGAACATCACCGCCTTGTGGGCGATCCGGTATTCTACTTATTAGACTGTATCTTCTCCCTGCCCCTGGACCTTTGCAGCAAGGGCAGCCGTCTGGAACGGCTGATCCGTTTTGCCATCAGCCATATGGATGACCCGGATGAGAAGGTACAGATCGCAGCCGTCCGTGTTTTAAAGATCCTGACTCAGGCGGTGCCGCCGGAAAGCGCCTGCTACGAGATCGCCTGCGACGCGGCACACCGGATCAATCCGAGGACGATCACGCTGTTATTCTTACAGTACCGGATCTATACGAACCTGCGTCTGGACACCACCGCCCAGCGGGAAGTCTTATACGGACACGATGTGGTCAGCGATATCTTCCTTGAAAACTTAAAGTCCGCGACCCCGTGGATCTTGAAATCCGTAAATATCAAGCTTCTGGCAGATCAGGTAGATCACGGAAAACGGGATCACCTTCTCCATATCTGTGCCCATTTTTCCAACCTGATCAAGGTCAGCGAGCAGGTCGGTGTCCGCCACGACGCGGGCCGGGCACTCTTACGCCTTGCCCATTTACTGACAACAGACCAGAGAAACGAGATCGCGGTGGAGCTCTTAAAGGGCCTGGAAGTGGGAGAGTACGAGTTCTCCAAATACATCCCGGAATACCTCGGCGAATTCGCCTTATGGCTGCCGCCGGAACAGCTTGACGACCTGATCGAGAGGTTACATATCCTGCTGGCAAACGGAAACGAGCGGATCGTGTCGGTTGCCCTGGATACACTGGGGATCCTTCTGGAATGCTACTCAAGATACACGGTCCGCTTCCAGGAATCCGAGGAAGTATCCGAGGAGCGCCGCATGAAGCTTCTCGGCCTGATCTTAAGCTGTCTTGCAAACTATCGGGAGCAGGTTCGCCAGGAGGCGCTGCTTGTCATCGGACAGCATATTTTCGGTTCACAGATCCTTGCAGAGAGAGACAAGAGCAGGATGTTCTCCCTTTGCGCAAAGAAACTTCTGTTCCTGTTAAATGAGAATAAGGGCGGCGAGCTGAGCCTCTACTACCGCGCGGCGACTTTGTCCCATATCGACCGCTTTATCTCCCGCTACCAGCTGTTCGGCGGCGCTGTGGAGACCATGACGCGGAATAAAGTTGCGTTCTTCCCGGGAACCTTCGACCCGTTTACCTTATCCCACAAGGAGATCGCAAAGAAGATCCAGGAACTCGGCTTTACCGTATTTCTCGCCATCGATGAGTTCTCCTGGTCGAAGAAGACCCAGCCGCACCTGGTACGCCGCCAGATCGTAAACATGTCCATCGCGGATGAGTTTTATGTCCAGCTGTTCCCGGACAACACGCCGGTCAACATCGCGAACCCGGCGGATCTGCGCCGCCTGAGGGAGATGTTCCCGACGGAAGAACTCTATATCGTTGTGGGGTCCGACGTGATCTACAACGCGAGCTCCTATAAAAAGGATCCGGAGGAGAATTCCATCCATTCCTTCAACCACATCGTCTTCCGACGCCCTGGTGAGGCACACCCGACGGAAGTTTATGAGCAGATCACCGGAAAAGTCGTGCAGCTGGAGCTCCCGCAGGAACTGGAGGACATCAGCTCCACGAAGATCCGTGAAAATATTGATAACCACCGCGATATTTCCAGCCTCATCGACCCGGTAGTCCAGGAATACATTTACCACAAGGGTATGTACCTTCGCGAGCCGGAATTCAAGCCGATCTTACGGGCGAAAGCTATCGCCTTCGAGAACGCGGCGGGCAGGGACCGTGAAGTGCTGGACGAGCTTGGAAACACCGTTCTCTACGGACATCCGGACGCTCAGGCGATCCTGACAAAGATCCAGGTGGAGAATGACCGCCTGCTGATCTTAAGAAATACCGTGGAAGGTGAGCGCCCGGCGGGCTTTGTGAGCTACCGGGAGATCGGAAACGAGGATCTGTTCGGCGTCTTAAAGGACATGGAGCTGGCAAACCTGGTCCGCGGAAAGAGCAGCCGGGAGATTCTTCTGATCACAGGCATCTATGCGAGAGAGGACGGCACCGGGGACGGCGGGGTGATCCGCGATGCCCCGCAGCAGCTTCTCGTTGAAGTTCTGGCGAAAGAGTTGGAGAAAAACTACAGTTTCGCGCTGTTCGTTGCGGAGCGCGGCACAGCAACGAAGGAAGTCGTGTACGTGCTGGAGAGACAGGGCTTTATCCGTCCGCATATGGCGGACGAGAGCGACAAACGGACGATATACATGGTCGATATGCATGAGCCGTTAATGTTCCTGCATAACCTGGATACTACGATCAAGGAGCCATTTGCCAGCAATCCGGCGGTTCTGGATGCTGTGGAGAAAAACCACAGGAAGCTTCAGATCGCCATGACGAAGCTGTATCCGGGAAATCTGGTACTGTCCTTATCATCCGGCATCATGTATCACCGCCTTGTAGACCGGATCACGGCGCTCAACGATGTTCCGAGAGAGCCGCTGGTGCCGAGAAGACTCGGAAAGAACATGTGCGTTCCGTTCGGTAAGATCCTGCGTGGAAAGGTTGTGCCGAACACGGTGACAAAGACGCTGCATACCGATAAGGTCTATGAGCCGGATCTGAGCAGCTTTACGATCGAGCCGTTCCCGTACTACTCACCGTTGAAAAGCCAGATCGAGACCATCAAGTCCTTCGACCGGCCTGTGATCCTGGTGGATGACCTCGTCCACACGGCGAACAGGCTTCAGGTGCTCGTTCCGCAGCTCAGGGAAGACGGGATCCCGATCAAGAAGGTCGTTGTGGGCGTCCTGTCCGGCTACGGCCGCGACCTGATGCAGTGCTTAAAGGTGCCGGTGGAGAGCATCTACTCGATGCCGAACCTGCGCCAGTGGTTCGTAGAGTCCACACTGTATCCGTTTATCGGCGGCGATACCGTGCGCCGTGAGGAGATGAAGGTTGCGGGACTTCAGCCGTCCATCAATATGATCCTGCCCTACGCGACACCGAGACTTTCCGGCTGCAGCCGGGAGGCACTTGTGGAGTTCTCGGCCTGCTGTATCGAGAATTCCAGGGATCTTTTCCAGGTCCTCGAGGCGGAATACCGGAAAATGTACGCGAAAAACCTTACCCTTTCACGACTCTCCGAGGCCGTCATCCTGCCGCTCTGCCCGGATAAGGGAAGCTGTATGGAGTATGATGAGAACCTGGCGGCGTCTGTATATCTGGAGAATGATCTGGAGACGCTGTGGAGGATGAAAGAGTTTATGATCAAGGGATAATAGAAAATCAGGGGGAATACAATTATGATAACCTATTATAAAATTGGAGACGCGTTCTGCGCATCCGCGTATAGCGATTTGCCATATGAGAAAACGGAGAAACCGGCAGCAGGAACAAAGCTCACCTGGCTTTTTACCGGCGAACCTGGCAGCCGCCGCGCCTCATTTCTTGTAAACCATCCGGCAGAGCTCTTCGAGGAGAAAGAGGATGTCAGCTGGCTAAACACAAACAGATTAAATGCGTCCGCATGTGACGGACAGATCAAGGAGCTCCCGGCGGAGATCACAGGCCAGATCGATGCCGGAACACTCCGCGCGGTAAACGCGTTCCATCCGAAATTTGAGGAGATCCTGGCATACGAGCCGAAAGAGGGAAAAAAGCGAGTCCATGTCCTGGCAATTGGCGATGTGGGCAGCATGCTTTTAACGGGACTCCATCTTCTCGGCGGTGACGTGATCTCCTCCATCGGAATCTGCGATATCTCCGACAAGGTGACTGCGCGCTGGGAGTTCGAGGAGAACCAGATCGCCTATCCATGGGACTATGGCGCGATGCCTGAAGTGGATGTTGTGGACCAGGACCACCTCTTTGACTGCGATGTGTTCGTATTCGTGGCCTCAAAGGGAATCCCGCCGGTAGGTTCCGGTGTCAAAGATGTCCGCATGTACCAGTTCGAGAATAACTCAAAGATCATCGGACATTACGCGAAGATGGCAAGAGAAAAGAACTTTAAGGGCTTATTCTGCGCCGTTTCCGATCCGGTAGATCCGCTTGCGAAGACCGCGTTCCTTGAGAGCAACAAGAATGAGGCAGGGGAGTATGACTGGATGGGGCTTCTCCCGGAGCAGATACAGGGATTCGGCCTCGGTGTTATGAACGCGAGAGCTGCATATTATGCAAAACGTGATCCGAGGTTTAAGCAGTTTTTGACGGAAGGCCGCTCTTTCGGACCTCACGGACAGGATCTCGTTATCGCGGATTCCATCGAAAACTACAACGATGAGCTCTCAAAAGAACTGACAAACCTCACCGTCACCGCAAACCTCCACATGCGCGCCATCGGCTACAAACCGTTCGTTGCCCCGGCGTTCTCATCCGGCGCGATCTCGATCCTGATGACGCTCAGAAAGCAGTGGCACTGCGGTTCCGTGTTCCTCGGCGGCATTTACATGGGTGTGAAGAACCGCTATACAGAACATGGTCTCGAGACGGAGGCGCTGGCGCTGCCGGATGCTTTGTATGAGAGGATCGTGTTCGCGGCTGAAAATCTTGCGAAGATCGTGTAGAGGCTGTTTCTGCGGCGAAGGCTAAAATATAGAAAAATGCTGATCTGATTTGTCCCGGCAGGTTTCCCGTGTGTCGGGGAGAACTGCCGGGATTTTTATACGTGCCGTGTTGAGGATGGAAAGCCATTGTTATAAAAATATCAGTGATCATGTATATTGAGTGAAGCAGATTTATCAGGGAGAGTGATACATCATGGAGAGTGACAGATTGTTAGTTCTATATCCGCAAAAACGCGGCCCGGAGAAAGCACGGGCGCGGGTGGACGAGGTTTTGAAGGAGGCGCTCGACGGAATCAATGCTGAGATCGTGGAAGACATGGATTTCCTGGAACAGGATCCATACCGGTATCGTGGCCGCCGTCTCCTGTTCGTAGTTCCGTTAGGCAAAAACGGCATCAACCGCGGCTACTACGAAGTTCTCGCCTGGCTGCGGGGCGGTGACCAGGTTCTCGCGGGCGCGACTGCGGGCATGATCATCGACGCGGAGAGCGAATTCTACACGAAAGCGACGGCAAGAGAGCTTGCGGTGGCGGCAAACTGCGCCGGATGTGCCTTTGTCGGCCGCCCGCTGGTGGAAGGAACCGCCTCCCTCGATAACTACCTGATCCAGGCCGCCAACATGAACACGGACCGGTTCGGCGCTTATAAAAAGAGCGCTGCGATCCTGGCACATCAAATTCTGGAAGAAACATGGAAGCCGAAAGAAGAATCGCACCTTCTGGTCCTTCACGCCTCAAACCACCGGACCTCCAATACCCTGGCAATCTGGCAGAAAGTAAAGGAGCGCCTGGATGACCGGATCAGGATCCAGGAGATCAACCTGCGAAACGGAACTCTCGTGGACTGTTCGGGATGTCCATACCAAATGTGCCTGCACTTTGGCGAGCAGGGAAAATGCTTCTACGGCGGAGCCATGGTGGAGAACATCTACCCGGCGGTCAAATGGGCCGATGCGATCCTGCTCCTCTGTCCAAACTACAATGATGCCCTGTCCGCGAATATGACAGCGTTCATCAACCGCCTGACCGCCCTGTTCCGGACCACGAGATTCTACGACAAAGCCCTGTTCGGAATTATCGTGTCAGGCTATTCCGGCAGCGACCTTCTCGCTGGACAGCTTGTTACGGCCCTGAACATGAACAAGACCTTCTACCTTCCGGGCAATTTCTGCATGATGGAGACAGCCAACAATGCCGGTGCTGCCATGAAGCTTCCGGGTATCGAGGACAGGATCAAGGAATTTAGCGAAAAAATGACGCATATACTGATAAAAGAGACACAAAATAGCTGATACAATTTTTGAATTTCAAGAAATTGTGTGCCAAAACTTTACATCGCGGAAGTGAACAACTGCAATTATGAGAAAAGCAACGAATGGCTGAAAGATTTCAGACGTTTACAAAAAATACTAATATTTGTTGCAAAAGTAACAATGGAGATGTATAATATGTTCGTAAGTTTCCTTTGCTGAAACGTTGTGCAAAGGAATAGAAAAAGGAGGTAGAAAGATATGAGAAAGAGATTTTCCGCAGCAATGGCACTCGCATTATCCTGTGCAATGGTACTGACCGCTTGTTCCGGCGGCAGCAAACCGGCAGAGACCACAGCCGCCGCAGCTGACACTACTGCAGCCGCAGCTGAAACAACAGCCGCCGCCGCAGCCGCCCCGAGTGGTGATGCCCAGAAGTTAACAATGGGTACTGGCGGAACCACCGGTACATATTATGCATTCGGTGGCGTAATCGCGAATGTATTAAACAGCAAAGACATCGGAGTGAACATTAACGTTCAGTCTACCGGTGCTTCCAAAGCAAATATCTACCTTGTAAACGACGGTGAAGCAGACCTCGCGATCGTACAGAACGACGTTATGGACTATGCTTACAACGGAACTGACCTCTTCGCAGAAGAAGGCGCAGCAAAAGATTTCACAACAGTTGCAGCCCTTTACGCTGAGGTTTGCCAGATCGTATCCTCCGGCGATATCAAATCTGTCGCTGACTTAAAGGGCAAGAGAGTATCCGTTGGTGACGCAGGCTCCGGTGTTGAGTTCAACGCACGTCAGATCCTCGAGGCTTATGACATCTCCTTCGATGATATCCAGGTCAACAACCTCGGATTCGGTGATTCCGCAGATGCATTAAAAGACGGCAAGATCGATGCTTTCTTCTGTACAGCAGGCGCACCGACAACAGCGATCGTAGAGCTCGCTACAACAAATGCGATCAACCTTCTTGAGATCGATGACGAGCATGCGAAGAAGCTTGCGGATGCACATCCGTTCTACACAACATACGCAATCCCGGGCGGCTCCTATAAGGGCGTTGACGATGACGTACAGACAGTTGCTATCAAAGCTACTCTGATCGCATCACCGAAGCTTTCCGAAGAAACAGTTTATAACCTCACAAAGGCTATTTTCGATAACAAAGATGAGATCGCTTCCACACATGCAAAGGGCGAAGAGCTTGATCTCGAATATGCGGTTTCCGGTATTTCTGTTCCGTTCCATCCGGGTGCTGAGAAGTACTTCAAGGAAGTAGGAGCAATCAAGTAATTACCTTGAAAAACAGGAAAGTAAGATTCTTTACAGTGGCAGCAATAATCACGGCAATTATTGCTGCCACTCTTGCCTATACTTTACGAAGCGGAGACTATCTGGTCCTGAGGAACGGAGACACAAACGCAGAATATGCCCGCTTCCGGGTAAAAGAGGGGGATGAATTTTCCGTAATGTTCATCCACTCGGTAAATAAGTATCCGCTGACGGACGTTTATGAGATCCGTGACCACAAGATCTACGTGATCCGCACGATCTACAATAATTTCGGCGCGGGAGTGCAGACGGAGATCGAGGATGGGCAGACGCTTACGTATGATGAAAACGGGGAGATGGTCGTTTCCGGGTTTAATAAGGAAATGCCGTATCTCTCATATATCGTGGGTACGGTCTCGGACCACACACTCACACTTCACGGAAAAGAAATCAGTTTGAGGGATCTCTGCGGACGCAACAGCAAAGTAGAGTTCTCCTGTGAACATAAAGGATTCTAAGCGTTAAAAGAGTTTCGGACATATCCGGCGCCTGTTTGTATAGGGGGTATACAGGGGCAGTGCCGGAAACGAAATATAAAGGAGGGATTGGTATGGCAGAGAAAGACAACATGAAAGTCAACACATCTCCTGTGGCTGATGTAGAGACAGGTACCGCCGAAGACGTCGAAGCCATCATGAAAAAGTACGACCGTGAATCGAATACCCGGATCTGGGAAGGCACCCCGAAGCAGGTCATTCGTTTCCTTCTGGCAGCGTTTTCAGTTTTAATGCTCTATATGAACTTGTTTGCAAACTGGGATGAGCGTGTAAGACGTTCCCTGTTTGTCGGTTTTGTAATTATCCTTTCATTCCTGGTATATCCGATGAAAAAGGGAAGCTCAAAAAAGAATTCCGTTCCGATCTACGATATTATCCTTATGGTACTCGGAGCTGGTGCTTACTTCTATTTCGTATTTAACTTTAAAACAATTATCGGCCACGCGACACGAATCAGCCAGACAGAGGTTATCGTTGGCGTGATCGGTATCCTGATCTTAGCAGAAACATGCCGCCGCGTTGTAGGTATTCCGATCCTCTGTGTGGCGACATTCTTTGTGGGTTACGCGTTTTATAACGGACTTGGACAGGGCAGAGCCTTTGCGGTAGTCTTAAAGTCCATCGTTTACAACCTGTTCTATACGACGAGTGGTGTCATCGGTACTCCGATCGGTGTCTGCTCCACATATATCGCACTGTTTATCCTGTTCGGCGCTTTCCTTGAGGCGACCGGTATTTCTGAATTCTTCATTCAGTTAGCAAACTCCTTGGCAGGCGCTTCCACAGGCGGCCCGGCAAAGGTAGCGGTTATCTCCTCTGCCCTTTGCGGTATGGTATCCGGAAGCTCTGTTGGTAACACAGTAACAACTGGTTCCGTAACGATCCCGTTAATGAAGAAGACCGGTTATCAGGGCGAATTCGCAGGTGCCGTTGAGGCAGCTTCCTCCACCGGTGGACAGATCATGCCGCCGATCATGGGCGCCGCCGCATTCTTAATGGCTGAGATGGTAGGCGTTCAGTACGGCGAGATCGCGATGAGAGCGATCTTCCCGGCACTCCTCTATTTCACAGGTATCTTCATTACTGTACATCTTGAGGCAAAGAGACTTGGCTTAAAGGGTATCCCGAAGGATGAGCTTCCGAAATTCGGACCGTTATTTGTCCGTCAGGGTTATCTTCTTATTCCGCTGGTTGCCCTTGTTGCAATGGTTATGATGGGCTACACGATGTCCCGTGCAGCGATCATCGCTACCGCCCTTGCAATCCTTGTCAGCATGCCGAATAAAGAAACAAGAATGAACCTGACAAGATTCATCAACGCGTTGGAGGCAGGCGGTAAGAATACACTTTCCGTAGCTGTTGCCTGCGGCGTTGCCGGAATCATCGCCGGTGTCGTAACAATGACCGGTCTTGGACAGCTTCTGATCTCCGCAATCGTCGGCGTTGCCGGTGACCGCGTGATCGTAGCCCTGTTCCTTACTATGTTAACCTGTATCGTTCTTGGTATGGGCGTTCCGACAACTGCAAACTACATCATTATGGCTACCACATGTGCACCGATCCTTGTAAACGGTATGGGAATCAACAAGATCGCTGCCAACATGTTCGTATTCTACTTCGGTATCGTAGCAGATATCACACCGCCGGTTGCTCTTGCGGCTTACGCAGGATCCGCGATCGCGAAATCCAACCCGATGAAGACCGCGTTAAACGCATCCCGTCTTGCGATCGCAGCGTTCATCGTACCGTATATCTTCGCGTTTAACCCGGCAATGTTATTTATCGATACAGGCGTTATTGGTGTTGTAACGATCATCATAACATCCCTGATCGGTCTGTTCGGCGTTGCAGCCGGCCTTGAAGGCTACATGTTCGCGAACCTGAATGTGATCGAGAGACTCTTATCCATCGTCGGAGGTCTCTGCCTGATCATTCCGGGAACCGTGACAGACATTGTCGGTATCGTTCTTGTCGGTATCTCCGCGGCACTGCAGATGATGCAGAAGAAAAAAGCGGCGGCGGCGTGAAAATGGGCGAAGTAGTGAACTAAGATATCATTGAATTTGAAAAAATAGTATGTTATAATTATTTTGAAAAGAGAAGATATAGTTCAGGGAATAAAACGAACCCCCTCAGAGGTGCTAGCTCTGAGGGGGTTCTTCCCATTTTATGTAGTTGGGCATCTACAGGTTATTTTTCCAGCTTACTGTCTAACCATTTGATGATGTAATGACACACTACACCAGCCATGACAGCTACTATAAAGGAGAAGATATAATTCAAATAAATCACCTCCTCCCTATTACCAGTGTAAAAAGGGTAATAGAAAAAGTATAACATAAAGGTTTGAGAAACTATAGTGTGTCCAGTATAAAACAGACATTTCATAATACTTTTTTCAACAGAAATTATCTTGCAACCCCCCAAAATTTATGCTACACTTGCCCTAAAGTTTACCACTGTACCTGTTTAAAGAGAGAGGAAGGAAAACGATGGCAGAATTATTATATGGAAGTACCCGCGGCGGGGACAGCATCCCAGGCGGTTTTAAAAGGACTTGCAAATGATGGTGGACTCTATGTCCCGGAGCGCATCCCGACACTGGATGTGACAATGGACGAGCTTGCCGGAATGACATATCAGGAGACAGCATACGCAGTTATGAAGCAGTTTCTGACCGATTACACGGAAGAAGAGCTGAAATACTGTATTTCCCACGCATATGACGAGAAATTCGACACAGAGGAGATCGCACCGTTAGCAAAAGCGGATGGCATGTATTTCCTGGAGCTGTTCCACGGGAAGACCATCGCCTTCAAGGATATGGCACTCTCCATTCTGCCGTACCTTATGACGACAGCTGCAAAGAAAAACCACGCAAAAAATGAGATCGTGATCCTGACCGCTACATCCGGAGATACCGGAAAGGCAGCTATGGCCGGATTTGCCGATGTTCCGGGAACAAGGATCATCGTTTTCTACCCGAAGAACGGCGTAAGCCGCGTTCAGGAACTCCAGATGCTGACCCAGAAAGGCGCAAACACATCCGTAGTCGGAATCGAAGGAAACTTTGACGATGCCCAGACTGGCGTAAAGAAGATCTTTGGCAACAAAGAATTCGCGAAAGAACTGGATGCTATGGGATTCCAGCTTTCCTCCGCAAACTCCATCAACATCGGACGCCTTGTTCCGCAGGTCGTTTACTATGTATACGCATACGCGAAGCTTCTCGCAAACGGTGAGATCGAAAAAGACGAGAAGGTCAACGTCGTAGTTCCGACCGGAAACTTCGGAAATATCCTGGCAGCATACTTCGCAAAACAGATGGGCGTACCGTTCGGCAAGCTGATCTGCGCATCCAACGACAATAAGGTCCTGTACGACTTCTTCCAGACAGGCACATACGATAAGAACCGTGAGTTTATCCTGACCACATCTCCGTCCATGGACATCCTCGTTTCCAGCAACTTAGAGCGCTTGCTCTACTTAAGCTGCGGAAGAGATGCCGCAAAGACAAAAGCGATGATGGAGCAGCTTTCTACGAATGGAAAATACGAGATCACAGCGGACATGAAGGAATTCATGAAGGACTTCTGTGCCGGATATGCGGATATGGAAGAGAATGCGAAGGAGATCCGGAAAGTATTCGACGATACCGGATATCTGATCGACACACACACAGGCGTCGCAGCAGCCGTTTACGAGCAGTATAAGGCGAAGACCGGCGATACCACAAAGACTGTGATCGCGTCCACAGCAAGCCCGTACAAGTTCTCCAGAAGTGTTATGGAGGCAGTCCTCGGAAAGAAAGAAGATGCCGATGAGTTCGCCCTGATCGACGAGATGGAGCGCATTTCCGGTGTGAAGATCCCGCAGGCCATCGAGGAGATCCGCGATGCGAAGATCCTCCACAACCGCCAGTGCAAGCCGGAGGAAATGGAAGAAACTGTGAAACAAACCTTTTCAAAGTAGGGTAAATCGGTTATAATAAAATTATCATGACAACAGTACCTGTTGGGAATAGATGGTGTCTGCTCCGCATATAAATGGAAACAGACGGCAGATCCGGCGGGACAGGTTGTTCTGTCAAAATAACGATTCAAATGGAGGCCTATATGTTAGTAACAGCGAAAGAAATGCTTGAGAAAGCAAGAGACGGCAAGTACGCAGTAGGACATTTCAACATCAACAACCTTGAGTGGACAAAAGCGATCCTGCAGACAGCAGAGGAACTGAGATCCCCGGTTATCCTGGGTGTTTCAGAGGGCGCAGGAAAATACATGACAGGCTTTAAGACCGTAGTAGGTATGGTAAACGGTATGTTAGAAGAGATGAAGATCACTGTTCCGGTAGCTCTTCACTTAGACCATGGTACTTACGAGGGATGCTTAAAGTGCATCGATGCTGGATTCTCCTCCATCATGTTCGACGGTTCTCACTATCCGATCGAAGAGAACGTTGAGAAGACAAAAGAACTGATCCGTATCTGCCGTGAAAAGGGAATGTCCCTCGAGGCAGAGGTCGGCGCGATCGGCGGTGAGGAAGATGGCGTGATCGGTATGGGCGAGTGCGCAGATCCGAACGAGTGCAAGATGATCGCTGACCTTGGCGTTGATATGTTAGCAGCAGGTATCGGCAACATCCACGGAAAATATCCGGCAAACTGGAAGGGCTTAAGCTTTGAGACACTTGCAGCTGTCAAAGAGGCTGTAGGCGATATGCCGCTCGTTCTCCACGGCGGTACCGGTATTCCGGAAGATATGATCAAGAAAGCGATCTCCCTCGGCGTAGCAAAGATCAACGTTAACACCGAGTGTCAGCTCGCGTTCGCAGACGCTACAAGAAAGTACATCGAAGCAGGCAAGGATCTCGAAGGAAAGGGATTCGACCCGAGAAAACTTCTTGCACCGGGTGCAGAAGCGATCAAAGCGACCGTAAAGACAAAAATGGAGTTATTCGGTTCTGTCGGCAAAGCTGACTAAGCCGTTTAGCTTGCATTATCATGCAGTTAAAAATGTTCTCCCTCGTATCAGGGAGAACATTTTTTCAAGCTAAAATTGGAATTCAGCCGAAATACCCTGGCAGACCATGATTGGAACAGGCTGAATATTTACAGGTAATTCTTATACCTTTTTAAAGTACGATTTCACCCCATGCCATAACGGGCGGATTATACAGAATTGAGGAGGAAAACTATGAGCGAAACTATCAATGTGGAGGCAATCTTCGGAGAGAACGTCTTTAACGACTCCGTGATGAAAGAACGCCTTCCGAAAAGCGTCTACAAGAAATTAAAGCAGACCATCGAGGATGGCAGCGAACTGGACCCGACGATCGCTGACGTGGTTGCCCACGCGATGAAGGACTGGGCAGTCGACAATGGCGCGACCCACTATACCCACTGGTTCCAGCCCCTTACCGGCGTAACCGCTGAGAAACACGATTCCTTTATCGGAAACTTCGATTCCCAGGGCAAAGTCTTAATGGATCTCTCAGGAAAAGAGCTGATCAAGGGCGAGACCGACGGTTCTTCCTTCCCGTCCGGCGGCCTGCGCGCCACCTTCGAGGCCCGCGGCTATACTGCCTGGGACTGCACTTCCCCGGCATTCTTAAAGAAAGACGCAACCGGCGTTACACTCTGTATCCCGACCGCGTTCTGCTCCTACAGAGGTGAAGCGCTCGATAAAAAGACCCCGCTTCTCCGTTCCATGCAGGCCATCGATAAAGAGGCGACAAGAATCTTCCACCTCTTCGGCCACGCAGAAGTAAAGCGTGTCACCCCGTCCGTAGGACCGGAGCAGGAGTATTTCCTGATCGACCGCGACAAATATTTAAAGAGAAAAGACCTGATCTACACCGGACGCACCCTGTTCGGCGCAATGCCGCCTAAGGGCCAGGAGATGGATGACCACTACTACGGCGTTATCCGCGAGCGGATCGGTTCCTATATGAAAGAGTTAAATGAAGAGCTCTGGAAGCTGGGCGTTACCGCAAAGACCCAGCACAACGAGGTCGCTCCGGCACAGCACGAGCTGGCAACGATCTACACAAAGGCAAACCTTGCCGTTGACCACAACCAGATCGTTATGGAGACAATGAAAAAGGTCGCAAACCGTCACGGTATGGCATGCCTGCTCCACGAGAAACCGTTCCAGGGTGTCAACGGCTCCGGTAAACATAACAACTGGTCCCTGGCTTCCGACACCGGCATCAACATGCTGGATCCGGGCGTAACCCCGCATGAGAATATCCAGTTCCTTCTGGTTCTTGCCTGCATTATGAAAGCAGTTGACCGCCATGCGGATCTGCTCCGTCAGTCCGCGGCTGTTCCGGGAAATGACTTCCGCCTTGGCGCTCAGGAGGCACCGCCTGCGATCATCTCCATCTTCGTCGGCGAGCAGCTTGAGGACGTGATCGACCAGCTGATCTCCACAGGTTCCGCGACCCACTCCAAGACCGGCGGTACCTTAAAGACCGGTGTTACCACTCTCCCGGACTTTGATAAGGACGCAACCGACAGAAACCGTACATCACCGTTCGCGTTCACAGGAAATAAGTTCGAGTTCCGTATGGTCGGCTCCTCCGACTCCGTTTCCTCCGCAAATGTTGTATTAAATACCATCGTCGCTGAGGCATTCAAAGAGGCGGCTGACGAGCTTGAAAAGGCAGAAGATTTCGATCTCGCTGTCCATGATATGATCAAGAAGCTTCTCGCTGACCACCGCCGTATCATCTTCAACGGCAACGGCTACAGCGAGGCATGGGTAGAAGAGGCAGAGCGCCGCGGACTCCCGAACTTAAAGTGCATGGTAGACGCGATCCCGTCCCTCGTTACCGACAAAGCGTTCAAGCTGTTTGGAGACTTCGGCGTATACACGAAGGAAGAGCTGGTGGCAAGAGCGGAGATTGAGTATGAGTCTTATGCGAAATCCGTAAATATCGAGGCGAAGGCGATGATCAACATCGCAGGAAAGCAGCTGATCCCGGCTGTTGTCCGCTACACGACCGTCCTCGCCCAGTCCTTGAGCGCTGTGAAGGCTGCATGCCCGGAAGCTGACAACAGCGTCCAGACAGAACTTCTCATCGAAGTTTCCGACCTCCTCTCCGACATGAAGGTTGCCCGCGCGAAACTCGAAGATCTGGTAGAAGAGTACCAGCATATCGACAGCATGGAAAAACGCGCCCACTTCTGCTACGACGAGATCATCCCGGCCATGCAGGCTCTGCGTGACCCGGCAGATCATCTTGAAATGATCGTAGATAAGGAATACTGGCCGATTCCGAGCTATGGGGATATGATCTTTGAGGTGTAAGAGAGAATAGATAAGAATACATAGTATGAGAATAAAAGCGCCGCCCTGCGGGAGAAGATCCTGCGGGGCGGCGTGTTTTTTACTGACACAGATCTGATATTACAGTTTTACTTCGGTCCAGCAGTCTGATACTCAGACAGATTCGAAGAAGTAGAAGAAGAATTTGAACTTCCCGGCACGGTCGTACTGGAAGAACCGGAACCATAGTTATAGTACGCATTGGCGCTTCCCGGTCCGGTCACGCTGCCGGTGTCGGTATAATAATTATTATTGCTGCCTGTCGCGTTGCTGCCCGGAGCTGTAGTTGATGCAGAGCCAGAGTTAGAGCTTCCGGAACCTGAGCTGTTGCTGTTGGAGTATCCCGGACCGCCGGTCTGGTAACTGCCGGAGGTGCTTGTTCCACTGCTGGAAGTGGAAGCAGAGGTACCACTTGAACTTCCCGGTCCCCCTGTCTGGTAATTCCCTGCCGACATACCCGTATTCGTCTGGGAGGCTCCGGCAGTCGTGGCTCCAGTTGTAGTGGTCATTGAACCACCAGGAGCAGATCCGGCCGCCGCGTTTCCGCTTCCACTATTACCTGTAGTAATCCCATTCTGCGCATTACCCGCCGCCGGAGTACCCGTATAATTTCCGTTCGTCACAGTCCCGGCTGTTCCCGGCGTATAAACACTTCCCGCCGAGCCGCCATCGATCGCGGACGTCTCACTCAGGCATACACCGCTCTGGTTAAACGTATAATTCACATTATTCACAACAAATGATCCGTTCGCGATCATCTTGCCATCCGCCGGATTCAGATAATAATACCTTCCGCCGTCATTCAGCCAGCCCGTGATCATATGCCCGGCCTGATTGAAGTAATACCAGCTCTTGTCGATCTGCTTCCAGCCCACCGCCATCACACCGGATACGGTGTCCATATAATATTTGTTCGTTCCGTCACTCTGCCATCCGATGACCATCCGCCCATCGGTGTGGAGATAGTAGAACTTTCCGTCAAGCTGCATCCATCCGGTCATCAGCTTTCCTTCATTATTGAAGTAATACCAGTAACCGTCAAGCTTCGTCCAGCCAGCCGCCATCGCGCCGTTTGCGTCAAAGTAGTACAGCAGGCCGTCGATCGTCTGCCAACCCGTCAGCATCGTTCCATCCTGCTGGAGGAAATACCGCTTTCCATCAATATCCGCCCATCCGCGGACAAGCTTACCGTCACTGTTAAAGTAGTAATATTTCCCGTCCATCTTTCGCCATCCGGTCACCATAGAGCCGTTGCCGCGCATATAGTAATAATCGTTTCCGATCCGCAGCCATCCGATCACCATCGCGCCGTTCAACAGATAATAGTACGTTCCGTCAACCTGGATCCAGTCTTTTGCCATCGTGCCATCGGACTTGAGATAATACCACGCGTCCTCCGCCTTCAGCCATCCGGTTTTCATCTGTCCGGTAGTAGGGAGAAGGTAGTAGTACTGGTTGTCGAGAAGCAGCCATCCCTTAAACTGGGTTCCGTCCGCGTTCAGATAATACCAGCTCTGCCCGTCATTGATCCAGCCTGTCTGCTTTACATAATTCTTATAATAATACCATTTATCCCCGATCAGCCGCCACCGGTTCGCCGGAAGCTTGCTGCTCAAGTCCTTAAAGGTAAAGTTGATATCCACATTTCCGCTGATCCCGTTTACCGTTCCCTGGTTCGACGCCTGCCACATTGCCGCACCCTGGTAGGTTGGCTTCGAGTCATAACGGGCAACCCACACGTCATAGTGGACCTTCGTCATGTCGATCTTATTGCTGATCCAGTAATCATTCGTGTAGACCATCGGATAATATCCAGCCGTCTCCACCTTCTTACAGAATGCGTTGATAATATCGGAGACCTGTGCCGGAGTCAGGCTGTTCATCTCCTGCGCCTCCACATCGAGAACTACCGGGTAGGAGATTGGATAGTCCTTGATAAGGTTCAGGACAAAATCCGCGTCGGATTCCGCCATCGCGGTAGTCGTCGCGTAGGAATAAAGGTAAACGCCGACCCGGAGACCCGCTGCGGACGCCCCGCGCACATTCGTTTCAAAATACGGATCCACCGCGTTGTTGTACCGCGTTCCGATCATCGCGAACTGGATATCATCAGCGGCGACTGCGGACCAGTTGATATTCTGCTGCCATTGGGAAACATCGACGCCCCGGGACAGGATACCGGTAAGCACGGAACCGTCACTTCCAATATTATAGGAGCCGGATGCGTTCTTCTGCCAGGAAGCCGCCCACGCCGGAACCGCCGGACTCACTGCGGAAAAAGCCATGACGGCACTTAAAAGAACCGCCGCCGCCCGTTTCTTTTGTCTCATGGAAATCCCCCTTTAAAAGCTGTACATTAAAATTCTTATCTTGCAAGCTGACAGACCTGATGCCGGATGTAGCTGCCGGTACCAGGCAGCGCTGTACTTCCGAAACCGTCGATCAGCTATAAAAAAGATCCCGGGATAACTGTATTTCTGTCACAGCTCCATCCCGGGACTCTATGGACGTTATCTGCGTATTTTCAGTATAGCATAAAAACACACATACGTCTTGCAAAAATTCAATTGAAAATGTGGCGATTATTCGGCTTTTCCGGACCAGTTCCCGGACCTGCGTTCTTCCGAATACCGCCCCAGGAAAGCCGCAGACCGTCAGTGCGGTTATCTCAGCGTCCCGCCGTCTCCGATTCCAAGAAACTCCGGTGCCGTAATGATCTTCTTGTAAAACCGCTTCGCATACCGGTACATCACGATCGTATAATCGCCAAACTCCTCGCCGACACTGCTCTTATACACCGCCCACAAACACCACAAGAATCCGCCGAGGGCAATATAAGCGTAGTAAACGAACCGCTCCTCGGACGTCGGCTCCCGGTGCAGATAGAGTTTGATCAGCTTCTCGACCTCAAAATCATTATAATAAGAATAGATCGCGCACATGCTCACATCGATCAGCGGATCGCACATGCCGGAGTACTCCCAGTCGATCAGGCGGAGATCTCCGTCCGGCAGGAACAGGAAGTTGTCGCACACGCTGTCGATATGGGACAGGACCTTCGGCCGGTTCAGACGGTTGAGGCGGTCAAGCAGCGTGGTCATATGGGACTTCACTTCCGGATAATCCTCAAAAAGCTTCTTCTCATACCCGCGGCACAGCGCCTCATAGAATCCGATCCGCTCCCGGATATCAAAAGAATGATCTACATGGAGCTTCGAATCATGGAGCTTCTCCACCAGCGCCATGCACCGCGCCACATCATTCCAGTCGCGCGGATCGCTGTTGCGCGCTCCCTCATAATACTCGGAGATCTTGTAGCCGGTCTCCCCGTTCATGTATACAACGTGTTCGGTGATCCCGCAATCCTTTACTGCGTCATAGACCGCTTTTTCCTGCTTCCGGTTGATCAGAAGCTCGGTCCCCGGACCAGGGATGCGGCAGATATAAGACTTGTCGTGAACCTTAAACAGAAAAGATTTGTTCGTCATGCCGGTCTTCAGGCATTTAATGCCCGTGATCTCAGACTCCGGAACCTGCAGCACCTCAGAGATCAGCTCCATGGCGATATTGTCGGAATGGTTCTGGTAGCGCTCATCGAAGAGGCGGAGCTCCTCAAGATTCTCGAACTCGTATACCTGGTTGTCCGGCTGCCTGTTGATATACATCTCCGGAACCGGGAAATGGTGCTTTCCGGGAAGATGGCTGTCGACTTCGCCGTTTAAGAGGTCCGCCAGAACCTGTTCCCAGTACATCTGCTCCGTTCCAGGAGTATGATAATATTCCTCGAGGACCGGGAAGAACTTTTCCGAAAATTCCTTCGAGAAGAATACCGGTCCGTACATGACCCAGGAGTCCTCGCCGCCGACCTTCACGCCGGTGAGCAGCCCCTTTTTGCTCGTCTCAAGACACCACTCGGAAGTCTCTCCCTTCATATATACAGAAGAGTACCATGCGCCGCACTCATAGGTGTGGTACATATTGTTGCGCATCCAGTTGTCGGAAGAGAGAAGATAAGTGTTCCTTCCGATAAAACACTCCCGGGCGCGGTAGAGCGTCGTCAGCGTATTCTTATTGTGATATTCCGGATTGTAGAGAAGCTTCACGCCGAACTTGTCGATCAGATACTCGAACTTCTCCTTCAGATATCCCACAACGATGGTGATATCCGTGACACCCGCTTCATGCAGCTGCTTGATCTGCCGCTCGATCATACGCTCGCCGTAGACCTCAAGAAGTCCCTTCGGCGTCTCAAAGGTCAGCGGCACAAACCTGGACCCGAATCCCGCCGCGAGGATCACGGCGCTGTCCATCCGGTAATTTCTTAAAAGATCCACACCGCCCTTTAATAAGGAATAAGATCCGTCCACCGGATCAAAAGAAAAAAGCTCCTGGTCCAGACCTTCCTTCACGAGATGGTTGCAGGTCCCAAGGGAAATATCCATCGCCGCCGCCAGCTCCCGCTGTGTCATCTTGTTGTTCTCATAAATATTCCTGCAGAGTAATCCCAAACGATCCATAGTCGTCCTCCGAATCAAAGATGTTTGCATCGCTTATTATTGCTGTTTAATAATAAGGAAGAAACTGTTAAAAATGAACATGTTCAAAACGAAAAAATAAATAGATATATATGAACATTATAACACGTACTTCTGATAATACAAGATGTTATTTTGAACATGGAATTATTATGTTCAAAATATCTTAAAAATTATATTGAAATGAACATTCTGTAATGACACATCCTTGCCACAAAGCTGCCACAAAGTGGGAAAGTGGGCATATTGTACTAATATCTGTACAATATCAGCTGAAAACGGCATTCACGTAAGGATTTCGTAAGAAAATAAAAACAAAAAAGATATGGAAATTCTTAAGAAAATATACTATAATACCAGTGTATTCGAGGTACAGAGTATTTCTGGAAGCGAAGTAAGATAGTTCCCTTTATTAAAAAATCTTCATTTTTTGTAAAAAAACTATTGATAATTTTACTTATCGGAAGTATAATGGCTTCGTAATGCAATTAGGAATTTCAAAAAGCGTTTCAAAAAAACAAAAGGAGAGTGCATTAATTATGAGAAAGCAGACTAAAATTGCTGCAGTAGTATCCGCAGCAGCTCTGTTAGCATTAGGCGCTTCCATGACATCTTTCGCAGCTTCCAAGGGAACCTGGATGATGGTTGATGGCGAGTGGTATTGCTACGACAAAAACGGTGACGCATACACAAACGTATTCTGCTCCAGCAATGGTAAAGAGTACTACGTAGGAGATGACGGACAGCTCGTTCGTTCCGAGTGGGTTGACTACGATGGTTCCTACTATTTTGTAAACAGCAGCGGTGCTAAGATCACAAACGACTGGAGATTAACAACTCCGTACGATGATGACACAGCTGACGAGGAGTGGTACTACTTCAAGTCCAACGGTAAGAGAGCCGAGAACGAGAAGATCACTTACAAGGGAAAAACATACTACTTCGATACAGACGGAAAGATGCTCACAGGTTGGGTAACAACTGGTGACGGCGCAACATCCGTTAACGAAGCTACCGGTTATGAGAAAGACCACACATTCTACTGCGACGAGACAGGTGCTCGTGTAGAGGGTGCATGGGTTAAAGACACAGAGCCGGGCACAGACGATGACGATGCAGATGCAGACGAGTACTGGTACTACTTAAAGAAAGCTACCGGTAAGCCGGCAACAGGCAAGCAGTCCAACATCAATGGTCAGATTTACCTCTTCAACGAGGAAGGTCAGATGCAGTATGGTTGGGTGGCTCGTTCTGATTCTTCCACAAAGAACTTTGTTCAGTTAGATAAGGAAGATGAAGAGCAGGATATGATCCTCTTAAGCGAGTATGCAGACAGCGAAGTTTACTACTGTGGTGATGAGGATGATGGACACGCAAAGAAGAATAAATGGTTAAAGACATGGCTTCCGAATGATACAGAAGAAGAGGAAGATGACAAAGAGTGGTTCTGGTTCGACAAGAACGGTAAACTCTACAGAGCATCTGGTTCTGACGCTACTGTAACGGCTCAGAAGTATAAACTCGAAGAGGGTGACCTCGTTTATGATGGTGGTAGCATTACTGGTGTAGAAAAGAAGAAAGTTAACTCCAAGGATTACTGGTTCAGACCGGATGGTGTTATGCTTGCTAAGTTCTACATGATTGGTGACAATATGTACTACTTCGGTGGATCTGATGACGGTTCCATGAAGACTGGTTCTCAGACAGTAAAAGACAACACTGGTGATTCCTATAAGTTCTACTTCTATACAAAGGATACTTATGGATACAAGAAGGGTGCTGGTGTAGTTGGTAACCAGAGCAACAAGCTTTACTACTATGGTATGCTTATCCAGGCTGACGATTACAAATATCAGTTAGCTACAATTACAAAAGATGGCGTAGACTACAGCTTCATTGTTAATTCCAATGGTACAATTCAGCACTCCAAGAGCACTGAGTATAAAGAGGATGGCGATGTATTAATCGCAACAGGTATTAAGATTGCAGGAAAATCTACAGAAACTAAGTTTATAGAGAACGGTCAGTTCAAGTATGCAATCAGCAATGAAGCTAACAACTGGGATACTGTATCTAAGAATGTTAATGACATTGATATGAGCGGTTTCGTTCAGGGTAAGTAATCCAAGCGATTAATTAAAATTAGAAATTCTAATTGCAAACATGATGGGCAGGAATCACTTCCTGCCCATTTTTTGCGTAATTATTTGTATAAACGTAAACAGACGGAGAAAAATCTTCGCCTGAATTATGTAATTAGCACTCATATAGCAAAATCAGGCAGGGAAATAATCCCTGCCTGAAATCGTTTTGCAATTAGAATTTCTAATTCAAGATATTATTGAATATATTACTGGAAGAACTTTCCGAGATCTACATCGATAACATCTTTCTTGATAGTATCTGTATCTACGATAGCATATTTAGCCTGACCATCTTTTACATATGTTGTCGGAACAACAACGTCCTTACCATCTTTGTCTTTCTCTGTTGTAGCGCCAGTCTTAACTAATACATCGCCATCTTCCTTGTACTCTGTGTTTGCAGAGTGCTGAATTGTACCATTGGAGTTAACAATGAAGCTGTAATCTGTCTTGTTAATCTTGATTGTAGCTACCTGATACTTGTAATCATCGGCCTGAATCTGGAGACCATACCAGTAAAGCTTATTACCCTGGTTACCAACTACACCAGCGCCCTTACTAAGACCGTGCTCGCCATCCGGAGTCTTGTAGGATGCAGCCTGATCTTTTGTATAGAAGTAGAACTTGTATGTGTCACCAGCATTGTCCTTGATGGACTGGGAACCAGTCTTCATGGAACCATCATCAGATCCACCGAAGTAGTACATAGCATCGTTGATTAAGTAGAACTTAGAAAGCATTACGCCATCTTTTCTGAACCAGTAATCCTTGGAGTTAACTTTCTTCTTGGAGATAACGCCTGTGGATTCGTCAGCGTCTTTCTTAAGAGTGCCCTCATCGAGTTTGTACTTCCATGCGTCAGATGCTGTTGCAGAACCATTCTTTTCGCCGGCTCTGAAGAGCTTACCGTCCTTATCGAACCAGAACCACTCTTTGTCATCTTCCTCTTCAGATGTGTTGTCCGGAAGCCATGTCTTTGCCCATCTATTCTTCTTAGCGTGTCCGTCATCCTCATCGCCGCAGTAGTAAACATAGCCTGTTGCATCTTCCATAGCGATCTCTTCGCCGTCCTCATCAAGACGAAGGTACTTAACATCAGAATCAGTTGCCTGCGCTACCCAACCATACTGCATCTGGCCGTATTTGTTGAAGAGGTAGATCTGACCGTTGATATTGGACTGCTTGCCTGTTGCCGGTTTACCGGTTGTTTTCTTTAAGTAGTACCAGTACTCATCTTCGTCTGCATCGTCATCAGATACGCCCGGAGCTGTATCCTTAATCCATGCACCCTCTACACGAGCACCTGTCTCGTCACAGTAGAATGTATGACCATCTTCGAAATCTGTTGCTTCGTTGACGTTCTCTTTCTTGTCACTTGTTGTTGTTACCCAACCCGTGAGCATCTTTCCGTCTGTATCGAAGTAGTATGTTTTTCCTTTGTAAGTAACCTTCTCGCCTTCGGCTCTCTTACCGTTGGACTTGAAGTAGTACCACTCCTCATCAGCGGAATCATCATCGTACGGAGTTGTTAATCTCCAGTCGTTTGTGATCTTAGCACCGCTGCTGTTTACAAAATAGTAGGAACCATCGTAGTCAACCCACTCGGAACGAACGAGCTGTCCGTCATCTCCTACGTAGTACTCTTTACCATTGCTGGAGCAGAATACGTTTGTGTATGCGTCACCGTTTTTGTCGTAGCAATACCACTCGCCATCAACCATCATCCAGGTTCCCTTGGAAGCTGCGAAAGATGTCATGGAAGCGCCTAATGCTAACAGAGCTGCTGCGGATACTACTGCAGCAATTTTAGTCTGCTTTCTCATAATTAATGCACTCTCCTTTTGTTTTTTTGAAACGCTTTTTGAAATTCCTAATTGCATTACGAAGCCATTATACTTCCGATAAGTAAAATTATCGCAAGTTGCAGGAACGGCTGAAAATGGAGAGAAAAGAGGGATGGAGAGGGGAGTGCGGGGAGAAAATTAAGAATAATTTCACAAAAAGGAAGTAAATTCCCATCGGCGTAAGTTGCTATAAAAGTCGAAGGATGTTATAATATAATAGATTTTTTATGACGTGACGAAAGGAAGTAAATTCATGGCAAACAGAATAAAGAAGAAAGAGGAGACGAAAAGCAGCTATCAGGATAATGTTGCTTTAATTATGGGAGTGTTCACACTGATCGTTCTTTGCGTGCTTCCGTTAGTGTTCCATGATTTCTATTTTGATATCCTGGAAACCAAATATCAGTTTTATAGTGTAGCTGCGATCGCGGCGCTTGTAATCATGGGCGGATATGGGCTGGCGAGCGGGAAGATGATCGAGTGGTTCTCAAAGTTTAATTTCCAGACATGGAGAAAGAGCATGAATGTGTGCGACTGGGCGATGCTGGCATTCTGGCTCTGCAATGTGCTCTCCTGGGTATTCTGTAAAGACTGGAAATGGGAGGCATTCTGGGGAACATCCGGACGTTATAACGGTGTGTTCCTTATGACCGTTTACATGGCTTCCTACTTTCTTGTAACCAGATTCTTTAAATTAAAACAATGGTATCTGGATGCATTCCTCGCAGTCGGTATTTTTGTATGCATATTTGGAATCACGGATTATTTCCAGATGGATATTCTGGGATTTAAGGTAAACATGATGGATGAACAGAAAGCAATCTACACATCCACATTTGGCAACATCAATACTTACACGATTTATGTGGCGGCACTCTTAGCTGTTTCGATGGTTCTGTTCACACAGGAGAAGAACCAGAAGAGAATGCTCTGGTACTTCGGAAATATGGTATTATCAAGCTTTGCGCTGATCATGGGTACCAGTGATAACGCGTACCTGTCCTTAGCAGCAATCTTTGGTCTGGCTCCGTTATGGTTATTCAAGACAAAGACAGGACTCCGCAGATATGTGATTTCTGCAGCCACATTTGTTACGGTGATCCTTTGCATCAACTGGATCAATCAGGCATATGCGTCTTCCGTACTTGGAATCGACAGTGCATTTGGCCTTATCGCGAAGCAGAAATTCCTTCCGGTTATTGCGGCACTTCTCTGGATCGTGAGCGCGGCGCTTGTTGCCATGAGCAGAAAGCCGCAGGCGCTGATGAACAGAACGAGCTCTGATGAGATGAATAAGATCGCGGTTTATATCTGGCTTGGCATCATTGTTGTTGTGTGCCTTGTGGTAGTTTTCGTACTCTATGACGCAAATACAGCGGGACATGCGGACAAATACGGCGCGATCAGTTCTTATGTTGTTTTTGATGATAACTGGGGAACACAGCGTGGATACGTATGGAAATGCGCGATCGAGCTCTTTACGAAGAAGCTGACTCCGCTTCAGAAGGTATTCGGATACGGCGCAGATACATTTGCGCTTCTCATGCAGTACTATTTCCCGGCGGACATGCAGAATGGAAAGATGGTTATCTTTGACAGCGCTCATAACGAGTATTTGCATTATTTAGTTACCATTGGATTCGCCGGTATGGCATCTTATATTGTATTTATGGTGTCTTCTGTTGTGGCTATGGCAAAGCGAATGAAAGAGCAGCCGGTCGTTGCGGCGGTTATGCTGGCTGTTTTAGCATATATGATCCAGGCAACCGTTAACATCAATCTGCCGATCGCTATGCCGATTATTCTGCAGCTGCTTGCGATGGGTGTTGGATGCAGGAAAAAGGCAGTCAGTGAAGAGAAGAAAGACTGAATAAGTAAGTATGACATTGCGTGAGCGTAAATGTCATGAGTGGAAAACGGTACTTTTCGCGACAATAAGCTGTAGTAACAAATAACGACAGCCAGAGTAGAAACGCTGCTTGCCGGAAAGACAATTATAAGTGAATAAAACATATGAGACAATAATGGGGCGGGCAGATTTCTGCCCCATGGGAGGAAATATTATGATGCAGGCAGTCATCATGGCCGGTGGAAAGGGAACGAGACTGGCAGCACTTACAAAGGATGAGATTCCGAAACCGATGGTCCCGGTAGCCGGAAAACCGCTGCTTTTATGGCAGGTGGAGCGGCTGAAGGAGAACGGAATCACAGATATTATCATGGTGATCGGACACCTTGGAGATAAGATCAAGGAATATTTCGGTGACGGCGAGAAATTTGGCGTTGCGATCCGGTATTATGAGGAGACGGAGCCGCTCGGAACGGCTGGATCTTTCTATTATTTAAAGGATATGATCCACGGCGAACGGTTTGTCATGATGTCCGGTGATCTGTTCTTTGATATCGATTTTCAGCGGATGATCCGCTTCCATGAAGAAAAAGGTGCGGTGGCGACGCTGTTTGTACATCCGAATGGGCATCCGTTTGATTCGGATCTTCTTGTGCTCGACAAAGATGACAAGATCACAGCGTTTGATTCCAAGCATAATGTGCGGGATTATTGGTATAAGAACTGCGTAAACGCAGGTATCTTTGTATTTGAAAAGAAGATCTGTGATTATGTCCCGGAGCCGGTGAAGCGGAACCTTGAGAATGATGTGATCAAGGGAATGTTAGAGGCGGGGGAGCCGATCTATGGATATTGCTCTCCGGAGTATGTGAAAGATGTCGGAACTGTGGACCGAGTAAACCAGACGCTGGCGGATATTGAGCGCGGTGTAATTGCGGGAAAATGCCTTAGAAATAAGCAGCGTTGTATCTTTATGGACCGGGACGGCACGATCAACCAGTATAAAGGTCTTGTATACAAAGAAGAAGACTTCACGTTGGAAGACTGCGCAGTCGACGCGATCCGGAAGATCAACCAGTCCGGAAGACTTGGAATCGTTATCACAAACCAGCCGGTGGTTGCGCGGGGACTCTGTGAGATCGAAGATGTAGAGAATATCCATAAAAAAATGGAAACACTTCTTGGAAAAGAGGGAGTGTTCCTGGATGATGTATTCTACTGCCCGCATCACCCGGATAAGGGATACCCGGAGGAAAATCCGGCTTACAAGATCCCGTGCGAGTGCAGAAAGCCGAAGACCGGTATGATCCAGAAGGCGGCGGCGCGGTATAATATTGATCTCGCGGGCTCCTGGATGATCGGCGATACGACGATGGATATCCAGACCGGGATCAACGCAGGAATGCGTACGGCGCTGGTACTGACCGGTGAGGCTGGAAACGATAAGAAATATGCTGTGAAGCCGGATCTTGTCTGCAGGGACCTTCTGGATGCTGTAGAGAAAATTTTGCAGATGGATTGAGGATGGTAAAACTCATTTGAGAACTGAGAATACCAGACTGGTTTACTGAAACGATAAAGACAAGACTGGTTTATAAACCAGTAAGTATCATGATATTGAACTGTTGCAAAGAATTAGAGCATCAATACAGGATCATCTAAACGTAAATGAGTAAACATTTATGTGCCAGGAAGCGACAGATGGTTCCATAGATGCATAACTTATCAAGTAATTAGGAGTTAACTATGATCATCACACAGACCCCTTTTAGAATGTCCTTCTTCGGAGGCGGAACTGACTTCCCGGACTTTTATAAGGAACACGGCGGAGCCGTAATCTCAACAACATTTGATAAATACTGCTATGTAAATGTGCGCCATTTACCGCGCTTTTTCGATTATTCCACAGAGCTTTCCTACTCAAAGATCGAGCGTGTGACGGATGTCAACGATATCAATCATCCGGCGATCCGCGAAGCGATGAAATACCTGGATATGCAGGAGATCCGCCTTACCTACGAGGCAGACCTTCCGGCAAGATCCGGACTTGGAACGAGCAGTTCCTTTGCGGTTGGAATGTTGAACGCGTTCTATGCGTTGAAGGGAAAATACGCGGATAAGAGAAAGCTTGCGGATGATGCGATCTATCTGGAGCGAGTTCTCTGCAACGAGAGCGGCGGCGTTCAGGATCAGATCGCGGCGGCGTTTGGTGGATTAAACAGGATCAACTTTAATGCCGACGGATATGAGGTAAATCCGGTTATTATCTCCCCGGAGAGAAAGGCACAGTTAAACCAGAACCTGATGCTGTTTTTCACGGGATTTTCCAGATTTTCTTCCGATATCCAGCAGACAACGGAAAAAGCGCTGGTGGATAGGCAGAAGCAGCTCCTCGAGATGTTGTCCCTGGTGGATGACGCGGAAAAAGTTCTCACATCCAAGACAGACCTCAATGAATTCGGAAGACTTCTCGATTATACATGGAAGTTGAAACGGGGAATTTCAAATAGAATTTCCACGGATTCCATCGATGGGCTTTACGCAAAGGGAATGGCAGCAGGTGCTCTCGGCGGAAAGCTTCTCGGCGCCGGCGGCGGCGGATTCCTGCTCTTCTATGTGGAGCCGGATAAGCAGGAAGCAGTTCACAAGGCGATGGAAGAACTCTTATACGTTCCGTTTGAGTTTGAGAACAGTGGTACGAGAGTGATCCATTATACGCCGGAGATGTATGAAAAGCGGTAGGGGGCATATAATTATTGGTATAGAGCATAAATATTTGTTCAATATATTCACAGATATAAGCAAAAGCTATGCCGAATCAGCTTTTAATGATGAGTCAGATTATATTTTTATGATTAGAGTAGGAAAGGCACAGATTTTTGAATGGTTGTAAGCATGATTTCAAATCAGGAGGAGTAAATGAAACTGGTATTGAAAAATATTGGAAAAGTGCAGAATGCCACGGTAGAAATTAACGGCATTACGGTCATTGCAGGTGAAAACGATACAGGAAAAAGTACGGTTGGAAAAGCATTATTTTCTGTGTTTAATGGACTTTACAATTTTGATAAAAAAATTATAACGGAGAGAGAGGAAAGTATAAGTAATCAATTATTTGTAATGCTTAGAGAATTGCCATTTACTGTATATTATTCTC